>NZ_AQWS01000014.1 GCF_000375405.1 Bacteroides propionicifaciens DSM 19291 = JCM 14649
CTATACAACTAACTTAATCGAAAATCTTAATGGCAAGATTAGAAAGTACACCAAGAACAAATTATCGTTCCCAATCGATGATTCTGTGATGAAATCAGTATATTTAGCCGTTAGAGAGGCCACAAAGAAGTGGCAATGCCTATCAGGGACTGGGGCATAATTTTAAATCAGTTCCTAATTATTTACAAAGAAAGGGTCAGGCTATAACAATAACCCAACCCAAGCTTAATTTACTTACACACTTCCTGAGACAGTGTCCGCTTTTAATATATAATGATTGAACTAAATCAAATTCTATTTACGTCTACCCTTGCTATATGAGGTTTTAACAACCTTACCTGCTTTATCCGTTTCGGTAAACTCACCGTCTTTTTTGCCCTCTGCGAAAGTTCCTTCAAACTTATTGCCATCAGCATCGACTAGAATACCATATCCGTTCTCAAGACCATCTTTGAATTCGCCAGTATAAACAGAACCATTGGTTAGAGTTAAAACTCCTTTACCCTCTGGCTGATTGTTAACCCAATCCCCTTCGTAGGTATCACCATTACTCCATATATAGCTTCCTTTACCTTCTCTATTATTAGCTTTCCACTGACCTGAATAGATAGAACCATTCTGCCAAGTAAAAACACCTTCACCATCTTGCACACCTTTACGGAATTGCCCGACATATTTATCGCCGTTAGCATAATAGTAAACACCTTGGCCTGTACGTTCACCTTGAAGATAAGCACCTTCATAGCGATCACCACTGTGAAACTCGTAAATGCCTTTACCGTGCTGTACATCATTTACCCAATCTCCAATATATTTATCGCCATGAAGATAGTTAAATGAACCTCTACCATTACGTGCATCATTTTTCCAAGTTCCTTCATACGACGAGCCATCGTCCCATCTAATCGTACCAAAGCCATCTTTCTTATCGTCTTTCCATTCTCCTGTATATTGAGAACCGTTCAGCCAACTATAAGTCCCACGACCCGATCTTTTATTCTTTATCCAAGTACCAACATACTTATCACCGTTGTGATAGTACATAGTACCCTCACCATCTTGACTGTTATTTTTCCATTCTCCACTGTAGTGGTTATTGTTTAAGTAGTAAAAATTACCCCAACCTGATTCTTGGTTATCTTTCCACTCACCTTCATATTTTTCACCATCAACAAGTTTTAATATGCCATATCCCTGACGATTACCTCGATTGTATTCACCTTCATAGGTATCACCATTTTTATAAATAGTTTTACCCCATCCGTTAGGACGACCACTCTTAACATCTCCAAAATAGATTGCGCCATTCTTAAATACGTAAGAAGCTACAGTCGATTCAGTTCTAAACTTATCTCTCAGCTTTCCAAAGAAACTTGAAGACTGAGCTTTAGTATCTGTTGAAGAGAATATTAAGAATAGTGAAAGAAATGGGTATAGAAATTTCATCATATTTACTATTTAAAGAAGCTTAGCACTATCAAGTTTTCACCAACTTCTGTATTTAATTCAAATATATAATTAATTTAAAGAACAAGAGAAATTATTACACAGATTATAATAACTTTTCACCTGCCACTACCTCTTTTAAACTCTCTTTACGGAGGTGTTTTCTTGCTAAATCTTGGATTTCAGCTGCGGTAATCGACTGTATTGATTCAAAAGATTTCGAAAAATGATCATCATCTAAACCCGATGTAAAAGCAAACATCCAAGCATCAGCTATAGAAAAAGCTGATTCATAGCTTCTACAAGACTCCCCTAGCATGTAGTTTTTAAGCTTGGTCAATTCTTTTTCATTAACTAACTCAGAATGAAGACGATCCATTTCAAAATGAACCTGTTCAATTAACGGACGCACATACTCGTTATCACACTCGGTATGAATCATCAAGAAGCTACTGAATGGATAATGTGTCATATCGGCTCCAATATGGTAGGTATAACCTTTGTCTTCACGAACATTAGAAATTAAACGACTACCAAAATATCCTCCAAAGAGTGCAAGCACTACATGGAATTTAAGATAGTCGGGATGGCTTCGCATCAGAGTTGGCATACCCAAACAAATAGCGCTTTGGCAAGCACCTTTTTTATCAATAAAACGCTGATTATCAACAGAGGGAGTAAATATAGGAGTAGGACAAACCGTGGGTGTGTTTTCATACTGCCCAAACGGGGCAAGTCCAAAAGCTGATTGAACAGCATCAAATATATCCTGATCAATATCACCAGCTAAGAAGATATGACAGTTGCTTGAATGAAAATTAGCATCAAAGAAATTATTTAACAAATCTGTTGTAATTGCACTATAATCTTCTTTTACCGTCTTTTTACCGTAAGGATGCGAATCACCTAGAAGCATATTTAGTAAGGAACGATGAGCCAAAAAGTCAACATGACTCTCATTAACCAAGAATTGTTGGATATTCATATCCTTTACAATCTCTAAACGATCTGCATCAAACAGAGGTTCTTTAATAATGGATTCTAATATGGTCAAAGTCTCCTTAAAACAGCGAGTCAAAGAATAAAGAGTAATACAAGAATAGGCTGCACCACAAGACAAGTCTAACCAAGCTCCATAAAAGTCTAATTGCTCAGCAATCTCTTTAGAACTATACTTCTTAGAACCTTCACGTAGCATTCTATTGGTAAATAGAGCTTGAAGCTTTTGGTCTTGACACCAAGTACCAGCTTTAAAAAGGATATCGATCCGGACTACTTGTTGACTCCCCATATTTATTAGGGTTATGGGAATTCCGTTTTCAAGAGTCTTGCGCTCAGGTAACGGTAGGGTTAATGATTTTAAAGGTTCTATTTTTGGCTGTATAGCTCTATTCATCAAATATGGGTTTAGTTTTTATTCTTCAAGAAAGCTTCTGCACGCTCTAAATCGTGTGGAGTATCAATACCTATTGTTTCGATTGAGGTTTCAGCCACTTTTATAGCATAACCGTTTTCCAACCATCTCAATTGCTCCAACGACTCAGCTAGTTCAAGTGGTGATTGTTTAAGCTTAGTAATTTCAGCAAGCACTGTTGAACGATAGGCGTAAAGTCCGATATGTTTGAAGAAACGGTGAGACATTAACCAGTTCGATTTGTCGATATTTCGCAAATATGGGATAACTGATCGACTGAAATAGAGCGCTCTATTATTTACACCCAAAACCACTTTTGGTGAATTAGGGTTTTCTAGCTCTTCTAAGCTATTTGTAGACCCAAAGGGCTTGACTAATGTTGCAATATCAGTAGAGTCGTCTCCCTTAAAACATGACATTAATGCTTCTATCTGGCTTTTCTGGATAAATGGTTCATCTCCTTGAATATTAATAACTACATCATACTCTTGATCAATGTTTAGATAAGCCTCATAACAACGATCGGTACCCGATTGATGATCGGGTGAAGTCATTACAACTTTACCACCAAAAGCCAGTACAGCATCTTGGATTCTAACATCATCTGTTGCAACATATACAGCATCCAAAACAGATGCTACCTGCTCATAAACACGTTGAATAACGGGTTTACCACCCAAAATAGCTAGTGGCTTTGCGGGAAAACGAGTAGAAGCGTATCTCGCTGGTATAATACCTATAAATTTCATGTTCTTATTATTTAATTCTTTAATCCCCTCACGAATATGCTCATACTCGAAGTCTTTTGGTTTTAGAACTTCGTTGCCCCACTGAATTAAATCAATGTCAAGAACAATATGGTTGGGGTCTTTTCTATCACGTCCTAACTTAGTTTCAATCTCTTTGCAAGTTGCTATAATGATTGAAGGAACTAAGGTACTTCTAAATTGTCCAACTAGGTTAAGAAAAGGGCCAGATTTTGGCAAACCTATGGGTTGGGTATAAACTTTGGTAGAAAACTCTATATTAGGCCAAGTCAGAGTTAATTCCTCAATGGCCTTATTTATGGTATATAAAGAATCTGTATTGCTCCCAAGAGAGACAATACAGATTTTATGTTCAGGATTCATCTAGCTAAATATTAATAAAACAAGTCGTCGAGCTCACTACGGTTCGATTCTTCTTCAACATGTTCTACCCTAGCAGCTTCCGAACTTGTAGCACAAGCATCGAAGTCTTCAGGGAATTCAAATTTTTCTTCAGGGTCATAACCTAGGGATTTATCACCATAGACTTTATTCATAAACTTAACCCACACTGGCAAGGCTGCCGCAGCACCTTGACCGTAGAACATACCATCGAAGTGAATGTCGCGGTCTTCACCACCAACCCATACACCAGCCACAATTGAGGGTGTGAAACCCATAAACCATGCGTCTGAGTTATCGTTTGAAGTTCCTGTTTTACCAGCAGCATCACCCTCAAAACCCAAACGGCGTACACGTCCACCTGTTCCTTCATTGATAACTGCTCGCATCATATCCAACATTTGATAAGCACTATGAGAGCTTATAACCTCCTCCATATCCGGAGTGAAGTTTGAAATGATATTACCATCGCTATCTTCTATACGAGTAACAAACAGCGGAGCTACACGAATTCCTTTATTAGCAAAGGCTGTATAAGCACTCACCATTTCACCAATTGAGATTTCGCATGGTCCTAAAGCAAGTGAAACCGTAGGTTGTATGTCTTGATTAAGTACCCCAAAATTATGAATCAGACGAACTAAAGCGTAAGGATTGAGCTTACTCATCAAATAAGCCGAAATCCAGTTATTAGAGTTGGCAAGTCCCCACTTGAGTGTTACCATCTCTCCTTCTCTACCTTTTGTACTGTTTCGAGGAGTCCAAGGAATTCCGTTTTCGTCCATCAAGGTTTGTTGAACATTTCGAGTCTCATCACAAGGAGTGAAGCCATTTTCCATCGCCAAAGCATAAAGGAAAGGTTTCAGCGTAGAACCAATCTGACGACGCCCTACCATGGCCATATCGTATTGGAAATAAGTATAATTAGTACCCCCAACGTATGCCTTAACATGCCCGTTATAGGGATCCATAGCCATGAATCCTGTACGCAAGAAATGTTTATAATATCGGATTGAGTCAAGGGGAGTAAGTGTAGTATCACGTTCACCATTGAGTGTGTAAACTGACATCTTCTCAGGGGTATTGAATGCTTTTTGAATTTCAGCTTCGGTTGCACCCGAATTTTTCATCAAACGATAGCGCTCAGTTTGACGTATAGCACGCTGTAAGATACGATCAATATCCTCCTGCTCTAATTTATTTGAATATGGAGCCTTGCGACGACCTTTCTTCTCTTTAAAAAAGTTGGGCTGTAGATAATCATCAATATGTTCTTTAACGGCTTCCTCGGCAAATGTCTGCATTGTAGCATTAATGGTCGTATAAATCTTCAGCCCGTCGGTATAAATATTGTAGTTGTCGCCATTACGTTTCTGGTTCTTTAGGCACCATCCGTAAAGCGGGTCAGTATCCCAAGCCACAGAATCTTCATAGAACTTCTGCATTTGCCAACCTCTGTAATTAGATTTAACAGGCTTCTTAGCCGACATTACACCACGAAGATACTCTCTAAAGTATGTCGCTAGCCCCTCTTTATGGTCAACTCTATGGTAATTCAAAGTTAACGGAAGTGCTTGCAATGAATCGCAAACAGCTGTCGAAATATAACCAGCTTTTTCCATTTGCTCCAATACCGTATTTCTTCTATTACGAGAACGCTCATTGAAGCGTAGCGGATTGTAGTATGAAGGGTTCTTACACATTCCAACTAGCGTAGCGGCTTGCTCAGTACTCAAGTTACTTAAGTCTGATCCAAAGTAGGTTTGGGCTGCAGTCTTAATACCAACTGCATTATTTAAGAAGTCGAACTTATTGAGATACATCGTTAATATCTCTTCTTTGGTATAATATCTTTCCAGTTGAACAGCTATAACCCACTCAATAGGTTTTTGGAACAAGCGTTCCATCACATTATCAGCTCTAGGTGAAAAAAGTTGTTTGGACAACTGTTGCGTAATAGTACTACCCCCTCCAGCATTTTTTTGCTGTAAAACACCGCGTTTTATCACGGCACGAAGTAAGGCTTTAAGATCAATGCCTGAATGCTGGCGAAAACGAATATCTTCAGTAGCAATTAGAGCGTCAATCACATTCTCTGGTAATTCATCATATGTTGTAAACACACGGTTTTCGGTACTCAAAGACCAAGTACCAAGTACTTCGCCTTCTTCAGATATAATTTGTGTAGCAAATTTATAGTTTGGGTTTTCTAAATCTTCAACAGCAGGCATATAGCCTATAGAGCCGTGAGATATAGCATAAAACAGACCAAAAACTGCAGCTACACCAAGAAGGAAGAGCACCCACAGTCCAATAATGAACTTTTTCATATGTTATTTCTTAATTAAACCAAAGATGGTTCTAAATGAACACTTTCCTGCAAAATTAGAATAAAACTTTTTCTTTAACAAAATAATGATTGACTCCTTACTAGATATAGAAAAACTTAAGGCTTTCCACGTTGGTAGTCCACCTGTTTTTACATACCTTTACAATCCAAACAATGGTATTTTACTTTTTAAAGATCATTTATGGACAATAGAAGTTTAGTCAGTCTTGCCCAACACTCTAAAGAGAAGCTTCTCTACCTCTTGGATATGGCAAAACGTTTTGAAGAAAACCCCAACCGTCGTTTGTTAGAGAATAAAGTTGTAGCAACACTATTTTTTGAGCCCTCTACTCGAACGCGACTCAGTTTTGAAACAGCAGCCAATCGGCTTAGTGCAAGAATCATCGGTTTTACCGACCCCAAATCTTCCAGTTCAGCAAAAGGAGAAACCCTAAAAGATACCATAACCATGGTAGCCAATTATGCCGACATTATAGTGATGAGACACCATCTCGAAGGTGCGGCAAGGTATGCAGCTGAAATATCCCCCGTACCGATAGTTAATGCCGGAGATGGAGCTAATCAACATCCATCACAAACCATGCTTGATTTATATTCTATCCAAAAAACACAGGGTACGCTCGAAAACCTCAATATCACCCTTGTAGGCGATCTCAAATACGGACGAACCGTTCACTCCCTTCTCACTGCAATGCGCCATTTCAATCCAAACTTTCGTTTTATCTCCCCTGAAGAATTAAAAATGCCGAATGAGTATAAGGTGTTTTGTAGACAGCAAGGCATTCCATTCGAAGAAAGTACCGTTTTTAACGAAAGGGTAATTGCTGATACAGATATTCTATACATCACGCGTGTTCAGTCGGAAAGGTTTACTGATATGTTGGAATATGAACGAGTTAAAAATGCCTATACTCTGCACAATAGCATGCTCGAAGGCACACGACCAAACATGAGAATTCTACATCCACTGCCACGAGTAAATGAAATTTCATACGATGTTGACAACAACCCAAAAGCCTACTATTTCGAACAAGCGAAAAATGGTTTGTATGCTCGTGAAGCAATCTTATGCGATGTTTTAGGAATTACTATTGAAGATATCGATAACTATGAAAGAAAATAAACAAAGACTACTGGTTGCCGCACTAGAAAACGGAACAGTTATTGACCACATCCCCTCCGACCAATTATTTACAGTTGTCCATCTTTTAAAACTAGACAAGTTAGAGACCAAAATAACTATCGGAAATAACCTAGTAAGCTCAAAGCTTGGAAAAAAAGGAATCATAAAACTTGCAAACAAGTTCTTTGATAGTGACGAGATCAATAAAATTTCAATTGTAGCTCCACATATACGTCTAAATATAATCCGAAACTACGAAGTGGTTGAAAAGCGAGAAGTTGATATGCCCAATCAACTTTTAGGCATCGTGAAATGTGCAAATCCCAAATGTATCACTAATAACGAACCTATGACAACTAACTTTCATGTGATTGACAAAGAAAAGTGTACCATAAAATGTCACTATTGTGAAAAAGAGCAAACTAAAGAGGATTTTACGATAATAGAATAAGTTATTTCACAGTAATAGAAAGCAAAATATTTTGCTTTCTATTTGTTAATCGGTATTTTTGGTTAGTTGACAAATCCATAACAACTTTATGAAAAAAATATTTCTGTTATTTATGCTCTTTGCAGTCCATCCTTTTATAAAAGGACAAGATTTGTCGGGCTTAGAAATTCCTTATAAGAAGTTCAATTTTGGAGCTAAGATTGGTTTTACATCAGCAATCTATCTGACTACTCATTTCGATATTGATGGAACAAGAATCGTAAAAGCTCAGAATAACTATAAGGTAGGTTATACTGGGAGTCTTTTTATGAGGTACAACTTCAAAGCTCACTATATTCAACCAGAAATAGCATATACTATTAATCGTTGCGAGGTCTATTTTGAGAAACCAGACTTCAAGCAGGGCACAGGAAAAGAGTTTTCTACACTCAGATCAGAGCTTCACAGCATAGACATTCCCATTCTCTACGGATACAACTTCATAAAAGAAGATATCTATGGCATGTCATTCTTTATTGGCCCAAAGATTAGATATATTTTAGAGGGACAAAGCGATATGGATTATAGCAATTTCGACCAGAAGGGTATAACAGAAAGATTCCACAGATTCAACCTTGGATTTACTGGAGGTGTTGCTGTTTATCTATCCAAAATATTTTTTGACTTCAGGTATGAGCAGTTTTTACAGAATATCTCTAAAAAAGCATCATACGACAAGGAGTTAACTCCCGTTGAAGATCAAAAGAACTTAAGATTGCACCGTAGAGATCACGTCTTAAGTTTCTCATTAGGCTTCATGTTCTAAGAAGCATTTAAACATAAACTTATTCGTATTACTATTTTATACTTAACAAAATGAAAAGAGACACTGAAATTTTTGAGATTATTGAGAAAGAACACCAGCGTCAGCTGCATGGCATCGAGTTAATAGCCTCTGAAAACTTTGTGAGCGATCAGGTAATGGAAGCTATGGGTTCTTGTCTAACAAATAAGTATGCCGAAGGCTACCCTGGTAAAAGATATTATGGTGGATGTCAATTTGTTGACATGAGCGAACAATTAGCTATTGATCGTCTTAACAAACTATTTGGTGCGGAATGGTCGAACGTTCAACCTCACTCAGGCGCACAAGCCAATACTGCAGTATTCTTTGCTTTGCTTAAGCCAGGAGATAAATTTATGGGGCTTAACCTTGACCACGGTGGTCATCTTTCTCATGGTTCAGCAGTAAACTTCTCAGGTATTATGTACACACCAGTAGCCTACAATCTAAACCAAGAAACAGGTTTAATCGACTACGATGAGATGGAAGAGAAAGCACTTGCTGAAAAGCCTAAACTTATTGTCGGTGGAGGTTCTGCTTACTCAAGAGAGTGGGACTATAAACGTATGCGTGAGATCGCAGACAAGGTTGGTGCTATCTTAATGATTGATATGGCTCACCCTGCAGGTCTAATTGCTGCTGGTTTGCTCGATAACCCCGTTAAACATGCTCATATTGTTACTTCTACGACACATAAGACTTTAAGAGGTCCTCGTGGTGGCATCATTATGATGGGCAAAGACTTCCCTAACCCTTGGGGTGAAACTACTCGTAAAGGCGAAGTTAAAATGATGTCTCAAATTCTGAATTCTGCAGTATTCCCAGGAACTCAAGGAGGTCCATTGGAACACGTTATTGCGGCGAAAGCTGTAGCTTTTGGTGAGGCCCTACAACCAGAATTCAAAACTTACCAAACTCAAGTACAGAAGAATGCTAAAGTGCTTGCTGAGGAGCTTATGAAACGCGGTTTTAATATCGTTTCGGGTGGAACAGAAAACCATTCAATGCTTGTAGACTTACGTTCAAAATATCCTGAACTAACAGGTAAGGTTGCTGAGAAAGCTTTAGTAGAAGCTGACATCACAGTCAACAAAAACATGGTTCCTTTTGATAGCCGCTCGGCTTTCCAGACTTCAGGTATTCGTTTGGGTACTCCAGCGATTACAACAAGAGGTGCTAAAGAAGATTTGATGGTTAAGATTGCAGAACTAATTGAAGAAACATTATCTAATGTTGACAATCCTGCTAAGCTTAAAGAAGTAAAAGCTACTGTAAACAAATTGATGGAAGCATATCCAATCTTTGCTTACTAAAATTCAGATTAAAGCTATTATTACATAGTAGCCTTATGATACAAATATCCCCAGAAGCTTATATAAGCTTCTGGGGATATTTACGTTCTATAATGACTCATCGCGAGATCATCTATACACCTCTCTAAATTATAGAATAGGCTACACTAAAGTACTCAATAACATAAGCATTTTTATAAGACTATAACTCGGGTAGATTGTTGAGATACAAAAACATCTTGATTCCACAACAACCTTCCTTTAGAGTAAATCTTAATATTCTTACGGCCTGAAGCTATCCGATAAGTTTTTTGTTTCAAAGGCGAAGTTCGCAGCTTATTTACTTTGGCTGAAAATGAAGTCTCATCATTAATAGTCACTTGTACTTGCTTACCAGCCAAGGTAGAAGAACTCATTAGCTTTATAAATGCTACATCATCAATAGAAGCTTTAGAATAAGTAGTCGTCTTACAACTAGAGGTAAAGACAACCACTAACGCTAGCGCTAGAAAACCAAATATCAAATTCTTTTTCATTACTCTTTATCTACAATTACGTTACAACATTATCAGCCTCTTAGTGCTGACTTAATGACACTAAAATACAAATAAGTTTGGGGTGAAGAGTAATATTTTTATTCTAAAACCCGTCCTAACCTATAATATACTGAGGTGAAAAATCTTAGATATCCCTTCTACCATAATTTGGATACCAATACAGAAAGTAAAGAATGCCACTAATTTATTAATAACCATATTCCCTTTAGTACCTAACTTCTTTACAATTACCTCTCCTTGAGTTAAAAACAAATATAGAAGTCCTGCCAAACAAAAAATCACGAGTGCAATTGCTAAATAATTGACTCCAGTTTGGAGAAAGTTGTTTTTGACACTAGCATTGGCCATCAACGTAAATATAACTGAGATACTGCCAGGCCCTACACTAATGGGGAAAACGATTGGATAAAATATCTTTCCTTGTAGTTCTTCCCAATTTGCAGTAGGCACAGCATTGCTCGTGTTGTCGGCCGAAGACCCATCGGAAAGTAAACCCAAGGCCGCTCTACAAATCAAGAATCCTCCGCCAAGCTGAATCACAGGTATTGCCAAGCCAAAAAGAATCAAGAATAGATGCCCTATTGCAACGGTACCAACACCAATTATGATATAATTAATGATTAATCTTTTGATTGCTATACTCCGTTGTTCACTGGTTAGACCAGCAAAGTAACCGTTGACAATGAATCCTGTTCCTATAGGGTTATTTACTGGAAACAGAGTCATAAAAGATGAGGAGAATATAAAAATTAAGCTAGTTATTGACATGACGATACAGTATTTAGTAATTCGAAGTTCTAGTCGTTTTGTTATTCTTGAACACCATCAGTAAGATAGCATTAAAAAAGAGGATGATAATTATAGTTACCATCCCCCTTTAAATTGTATTATTAAACAAGGATAGTCTATTTAGCTTTCCATGCCTTAACGTATTCACTCATTACCTCTGAAAGATTCTGACCAATAGTCTTATAATCTTCATCATTAAGATTGGCTAGTGAAACTCGAACAGACCACTCGGGTCCATCAAAACCTCCACCATTGAGCAATACTACAGCTGTCTTTTCAGCTAAACGAAATACGATATCAACTGGTTCGAAGTTTTTTTCTAAGAAGCCAACGAACTCTTTACCATAATTCTTCGCAGCCCACTCGTGAATATCAATCTCACAATAATATCCAGCACGTTCTTTATCTGCAATTACAGGAATTTCTAATCCCTCCCACAGTAAGTGATATCTATTGTGTATTAAATTAATACAAGCCTCTTTATAGACATTCGCCGTGTCAAGTACAGCATAGGCGGCAAAAAGCATCATCTGAGTTTGTTGAGGAAGCGAAGATCCTGCAGTATGGTTGAGTGCTACCTGACGGCTATCTGCCACCATCCGGTCGATAAATTTAAGTTTATTGGGATGTAAACTCAAGCTCTCATATAGTTTAGCCATACGGTCCTTCTCCTTTTGTGGAGCTGCTGCGAGCATTTTATCGTATATATTATCTTCGGCAATCGCAATAACACCCAAGCGCCAACCTGTGGCTCCAAAGTATTTAGAGAAGGAATAAACACACATCGTATTATGTGGTAATTCGTTCATAAGCGAACTAAAACCTTTAACAAAAGTTCCGTACACGTCATCGGTAAGGATCATTAGGTTAGGGTTTAAGCTTTTAACCACTTTAGATAGATACTTCATACTGACATCGGATAGTTTGACAGATGTCGGGTTGCTAGGATTAATAACAAAGAAAGCTTTAATCTCTTTATTGCCCAGCTTATCTAACTCTTCGTTGGGGTATTGGAAGTTTTCGTTACCATCTTTATCTTTTCCTGAACCTTGCACATAAGTTACTTTAAAATTGTAACGAGCAAGATGAGGAATCTCAAGATAAGGAGTAAATGCGGGCACACCAAGTGCAATATGATCCCCTTTATTTAGCAACCCATTGTGGAACAACGAATCAAATACATAGCACATGGCAGCAGTACCACCTTCGACAGCAAATAAATCATATTTACCTTTGTAGTGGGGATTTGTACCACACATCTCTTGTACTAAATAGTCGTGTACAATAACTTCAGCGTGCTTAAGCATACGAACAGGATCTGGATACTGATCGCCCAAGGCGCCTTCAGCCATCTCCATTACCCAATCATCGGGATTGAAGTTGTGTTTTTCGAGACCATACTTATAAACTTTCTCTAGGAGTTCAACACCAGGCTTACCTTGGTTATCTTTAAGGAAGAGTTCGAATCGTGCAGCAATACCCTCTTTTTGAGGTATTCCAGCCATGCCTACGGGGTTGTCCATTACTCTTCTGCATTCTGCTAGAGAAAATGATCCTAAGGTAAAGAAAGCCTCTCTAGGAGTTGTAGCAACCCAGTTTGGGTTTCCACGACCAGCATTAAGCATGGTCTTTGTTGATTTTTGTTGCTCCTCAGTAGCCAACTTTATCAAATTGTCTTTTAGCTCGAAGGGGCTTAATTGTTCTAATTCGTGTTGACGACGACGCGTAACACTAAGTTTAGATATATCCATAATAACATTCTTTTTTATCTTTCAAAATACTAACTCATCAATAAGACAATGACGACTCCCCAAATAATGAGCAGCGTATTTCCTATTGCATAGGTTGTCGTATAAGACAGAGCTGGAACTTTACTATCCAATGTATCTTCAAGCTGCCCTAGAGCTGCAGTAGTTGTTCTTGAACCAGCACATGCACCAAGCGTAATTGCAGGGTGAAATTTAAAGACATATTTCCCTAAATAAATACCGAAGATCATAGGAACCAAGCTCACAAAAATACCTGCAACAAATAAGCTAACACCTGCGGCCTTAAGTCCGGAGACAAAATCAGGTCCTGCAGATATACCTACAATAGCAATAAAGACATTCAGCCCTAAGTTATTCATCAGCCATACTGCTGGCTCGGGCACTGCACCAAATGTGGGACGAGTTGATCTAAACCAACCAAAAACAATTCCCATAATAAGTACACCTCCACTGGCACTAAGGCTTACAGGAACACTACCGATTCGTAGTGCTAAAGAACCAAAGATACCTCCTAAGAATATACCAAGGCCAACATAGAGTAAGTCGGTAACATTTGTTGGACGATCCGCATAACCTAAATACTTAGCAAAGCGATCAACATCCGATTTGCGTCCTTCGATTTCAAATACATCACCCATCTGAACTTCAACATTCTTAAGTAGTGGCAAAGTAGCTTGCCCGCGATTAATGTGACGTAAAATTACACCGTGACGATTTTTATCTACTTTAAGGTCTTGAAGAGTTTTACCTTTTAATTTTTTATTGGCAATTATTACACGTAGTACCTCAACTTGAAAACCCAGTAGCTCAACATCGGCAACCTCTTTACCCAATAGTTCTTCGTCAGAAAGCACTGCTCCCAACGGACCATTAAGCACCAAGCTATCTCCTTTTTGAACCATGTAATCCAGTGTAGGATCTTCTATAATATCACCTTTAGCTGTTCTAATTCTCTCGATGTAAACGGGCCAACCGTTAGATGCTTCAAGCATTTTCTCAATATCATCAACAGATTTTCCTGCATCAAAGTCTGTACTTGTTACTTGAACTACCCTAAAAGTAGCACCATCGTAAGCATATTCCATACCAAGTTCGTCTGCATGAAGTGAACCACCCAATGTTTTTTCGTAATCTTTAGTCATCTGCATTACGTTACCACCTAGCATCTTAGGCCCAATCGTAGCCAAGAACCAAGCTGTACCCGCAGTACCAAAGATATAAGTCACAGCATAAGCTACAGGGATCTGATTTATCATTTCAGTTTTCTCTGCAGAGCTAATCCCAAGTTCGTTAATTGTATCACCTGCTACCCCAATAACGGCCGATATAGTGTTAGCTCCCGAAAGCAGACCAACAGTGTTACCTATGTCAAAACCAGCAATTAATGCTGCTACCCAAGGCACAATCAGACACATCAAACAGACTAAACAAGCAAATAGTATTTGAGGAATTCCTCCTTTTCTTAAACTTTGAACGAACTGAGGTCCTACACTGTAGCCCACAGCAAACAGGAATATCAAGAAGAATGCAGATTTGACTACAGGAGAGATGGTTAAATCTAATTGTCCAACCAAAACACCCATCAAAAGAACACCCGTGACAGAGCCTAAAGAGAAGCTTTTTATTTTGATCTTACCAATCCAAACACCTAAAGCTAGGGTCAAAAAGATCCCTAGCTCTGGTGAATTTTGGATGGTTTTAATTATCCAATCCATAGTAAAATATTATTCAATTAATATAATTAGTGATGGAAGCTTTGAGGCTGCTCATCAGTTGAAGGGCCTTTCTTAACCATTTGATGTTTCTTCAAGTAGTCAATACAACGCTTTAAGTCTTCAAGCATCAACTCAGCCATATCGTGGCTAAATCCATGACGAATTAATACACGTTGAATCACCATATCTTCACAGTTGTTAGGCAAAGTATAAGATGCAATTTGCCAACCGCGAGAACGCATTCTATCAGAAAGATCGTATAGGTCAAAACCTGGATCAACTCCTTTTTTAAGCATCCATGCAGCTCCTGGTACACCCGACTTTCCATCATAAAGGATGTCAAATAGTCCCATTTTCTCAATTTCCTCAGCAATATAGATACCGTGATCCAAACATGCTTGTTGAACTCGAGTATAACCTTCACGGCCTAAACGAATGAAGTTATAGTATTGACAAATAATTTGGCCACCTGGACGTGAGAAGTTAAGTGCAAAAGTTGGCATATTACCACCTAAGTAGTTAACATTGAAGATAAGACCTTCTGGTAAATCTTCTTTTGTACGCCAAACAACCCAACCCACACCTAGAGGTGAAAGACCAAATTTATGACCTGAAGTGTTGATTGATTTAACACGAGGTAATTGGAAATCCCAAACTACTTCTTTGTGAATAAATGGTGCTAAGAAACCACCACTAGCTCCGTCAACGTGAATTGGAATATCTAGACCTGTGTCTTTTTGAAGTTTGTACAAAGCATCACTAATGGCTTTTACATCTTCAAATTGTAGCGTAAAAGTAACACCTAGCGTTGGAACAACTCCAATTGTGTTTTCATCAACACGCTTAAGAACCTCTTCAGCATTCATTAATAGACGGCCATATTCCATTGGAATCTCACGGATTTCAACATCAAAATAGCGCGCAAATTTATGCCAACAGATCTGAACTGGACCAGTAATTATGTTGGGTTTATCAGTTGATTTACCCTCTTTAATTCTTTTTTCTCTCCATTTCCATTTCAACGCTAACCCGCCCAACATCGCAGCTTCACTAGAACCTGTGGTTGAACAACCAAGAGTTGTTTCACTTTCAGGAGAATTCCATAAATCAGCTAAAATATGAACACAGCGGTTCTCGATTTCAGCAGTTTGAGGATACTCGTCTTTGTCAATCATGTTCTTATCTAAACACTTATCCATCAAGAAGTGGATATTAGAGTCTAGGTTAGTTTGACAAAAAGTAGTCAGGTTCTGTTTTGCATTCCCATCAAGTAATAGCTCATCGATAAGCAAATCACGTACTGCTAAAGGATCTTTAGACTCTTCCATAACATTACATGTATTGTGTAACGCTATATTAGGACGAGACAAGTTTAAGTTAAAAATTGGCTGCTTCTTTAATAGCAGCACTTTCTTTTTTTATATTATATCGATATACAAAGCACGCGGTTAAAAAGTAGACCAAACATTGGATCCACAACGTGATGTATTCTGTCTTAATATCAGCAATAGAGGCCCCCATGGAGTTGACTTTTACATAGCCAAGCACAGCAGGTGGAGCAGGAATTATATAATGGAATACTTTCCAATACCAAGGTATTAACTCGAGTGGATAAGATATTCCAGAGAGAAAAACTAACCCCACAGAGAAAAAAGCAATCATCAAAATTGGGCTTTCCGAATCAGCATATACTAGCGAACAAGTAAATCCAAAAAAGCAAGACGCCATAAAAAACGGAATAAGAAGCGTAATGATATCCATCGTATCTCCGATATTGGGAATACTAAATATCTGAGGCAAAAGCCCTATTAAAAAGTAGGCAAATATTGCATACAAAACACTATACACAAAGGTCTTACTCAATACAATAGCCATCATATTACCAAAACCCAGCCCATTCTTTTTATAATATAGAATGGTCTTCTTATAACGCTCCCCTCCACTAATCATACCAATAACCATCATTAGAGTTTGGAAAATGATAAGTATTAGCACCACAGGAATCAAATAGCTACCATACCCTTCCGTATGATTAAATAAGGCCGTCCCCACCACATTTATAGGCTGAGCCTGAGACATGGCATAGAGCGTAGGTAAGGGCAGAAACGTAATCATATCGGAACGATGTCGACCGTCAAGCTCAACCATGGCACCTGAAGTAGCTTCTTGTATTGCTGCGAAGTTTAAGAACGCACTTGTATTGACCATTGCTAAAAATACAGACTGATCTCCACGGCCTACCCTGCGTTCAAAGTCTCTAGGTATATAAACAATACCTACTACCTCTCTTGTTTTCATCAACTCTTTGGCCTCAAGAATATTATTGGCATGGCTGTAAACTTCTACCTGAGATGAAGCACTCAAAAGCCTTACATATTCTCGGCTAAGCGACGATTGTGAGAGATCAGCAACAACTACTGGAGCCTTACGAATCAGGTTAGGCTGGTACATATAGTTGTATAACAAACCATATACAAACACACCACCAATCATAACTAGCAGAATCGAATAACTCGTACCAATCGTTTTAAACTCACGGGCGATATAGTCGGCTATGATCTTTAGATAATTATTTCTATTATTCAATGTCTTCATACTTTCGACTTAAGATTGCACGCTTTAAATGAGGTAAAATAAGTAGTGCAGGGATTAAAAAAACAATTAGTATTACTGTATCTTCCCATACATAGGGGAAGCCATAATCACCATATAATATATTTTGAATAACATTAACAAAATGCCTAATCGGAAATAAATGAGATAAGTAATCAATTGAAGGGTGCATGTATGGCATAGGGAAGGTTACTCCTCCAAGCGTTGCACCAAGTGAACCCATCATCGAAAGAATACTAATCATTATACTCAAGGCAGGAAATAAAGAGAATACAAAAACGGCCAAAGCCTGACTAGCGATAACAAATAGAATCGTAGCCGTGTTAATAGACAAAAATCCTGTATTCATCGGTATATGCAGCAAGTCAAAGATTACAAAGTTCCCAAATATCCCCATAATAATATAGATGATAGTGTAGGGTAAAAGCTTAGCAGCAACTGCTATAAATATATTCCCATTAGCTGCGTCTAGCCAACTCTGCCAAGTCTTAAATTTGATTTCACTACCTATTACATAAGATGTAGTCAGCAAGATTAACACCTGAAATAAGACAAAGAAAAAGGGATTCGTCAGATAGGTAGAGTAATCAAGCGAAGCATTAAAAAGTGGATGAGCTTCAAAGTTGACAGGCAATAAAAAACTTTCAATCTCACTGGTTTCTGTCCCAAATACTGAACCATAGGCCACAACAGGAGCTAAAGCTATCTCGGCAAATACTGTCTCCAAAGCTGCCTCAACCTCGATACCGACACTTAAGAGGGCATAATGAATATAATATGGAATACTTGCATTTCGACCTCCAATCAGATCAGACTCAAAATTATTTGGTATTACAACATAGGCATAAATCTCTCGCTTTAGAACAGCCTCACGAGCAGCTTTAGCATCAGAAAAAAGTTCTTGCACATCACAGGTCGAGACAGTCCCCAATGTTCGGGTAATCTCTCTGGAGGTAGCAGTCTGATCTAAATCGACAATACCGATAGGAATGTTTTCCATACCACCAGTACCAAAGATTGTACTCATAAACACTATACAAAACAAAGGCAATACGATGCACACCCCGAAATAGAGTCTTCGGGATACCATGCGTGTAAGCTCTCGCTTTAGCGTAGCATAAAAAGCCGTATGTTTGATAGATTTATTCATATTAATATCTACTTCTTATTTTGATAAATCAACCAAAACTGACATTCCTGGACGAAGTTCAGGCATTGGATTAATAGGCTTAGCCTTGATTTCAAAAGTTCTCATATCGTAAGAACCAACTTGCTTGGTCGACTTCCAAGTAGCATAACTACCCAATGGGCTTACATAATAAATTTCAAAAACAATATCTTTTAGAGCTAGCGCAGGGACATCTCCCTTAAATTGCCCACCCATCTTAAAATGAGGCATTAGGTCTTCTCGGATGTTTAATACAGCATGCGAGTCTTCTAAAACCACTAAAGACATTATTGGAGTACCTGGACCAACCAGCTCACCTCTCTTGGGGTAAATAACAGAAATTTGACCGGATTCGGTAGCTACTAGTTTAGTATCTTCAAGTAAGAACGCCATTTCGTCTATAGTGCTTTTGGCTGCAGAAACCATAGATTTTGAACTTTCACGATCTTGTTTTCGAGCACCGTCAACAGCCATTTGATACTCTTGGTATGCAGCTCTTTCTGCAGCTTGCGCAGCACGATAAATAGCCTCTACCTCATCCTTACGCTGAGCAGGTACAACGCTATCTTTGTATAACGTATTTATTCTATCGTAGGTCACTTTTGCTAAGTCTAAATCAGACTTAGTTTTATTCCATAATTGATTAACTGTTGCAATTATTTGTTTACGAGTACCCTCTTGTACTTTTTGATTTTCATAAACCGCTACATCGCTCAGTGCATTGATCTGAGCAAACTTCGCCCAAAGTTCGGGGCTATTTATAACAACTAAAGTATCACCTTTAAGAACGTTTTGCCCCTCCTCCACAAGGAACTTATCAATACGTCCTGGTATCTTTCCTGAAATCCTAACTTCTGTAGATTCAATCTGTCCCTGCAAAATTTCGGGTTTATTGCCTAGAGCTAGGATGCCTATAGTCGATACGATAACGACTACAACCAGCACCACAAGAAATGCCACGGCTAGAGATTTTTTACTATTGCTCATATCTTAATATTATCTGCGTTAGAGTATGTTTTATAAATTAGTTTCACCTTTTCCTGACAGACGGTAATCTTGAAAAGCTTCAGGAATACCACAGACTGCCAATAAATTAATTAGTCCAGAATCAAATTCAAAGTAAGCTAGAAGTGCTGCAATTCGAACTTTAGACAAAATCAACTCAGCATCGATGACCTCGAGCGAAGTTGCCATACCTTCAGAGAAAGCTCTCTGGCGTGTTCTTACAAGCTCTTGACTCATTTCAATTGTAGTGTGAAGAGCAGTAACATTATCGAGTGCAACTTGAGTTTGATTATAAAACTTATCAACTGCTAAGCCCAAGTCTTCAACTAGCTTATCCTTCTGAATATCCAGGATATAACGATTTATTTTTGCTTGACTAATCTTTTTTTCACGATCAAGACCATCAAATAAATTCCAAGCAAATCCCACTCCTACCATTGTACGTGGCAACAGATTTTTGGGAACTCCATCACTATAGAGTGTCTGCTTGCCAAAAACCTCAATATTGGGTAGATAACCCGATCTTGCGATTTGAAGCTCTTTGTTTTGGATAGCATGCTGAATTCGGATTCCATTAACTAAATAGTTATGGTTATTAATCAGGTTCTTGAAGTAGTCAATAGCGGGTAAACTCTCGTTTATAAAAAGTGTTGATATGGGTCGAACACTTTCTGAGGGTTCCATTTTAACCAGAGTTTTAAAAGCACTTTGCGCAACGGATAAATCCTTTACTGCAGCCTGTAACTCTCGCTTAGCCTCGTCTCTATTAACTTGGAAATAAAGTCTTTCAGCCTTATTTATAAGACCATTAGCCTCTAGCTTTAAAGCATCTTGATAGTGTCGCTCCATAGCATAGTAAGTCTCCTGACGTACAGCAACAATTTCCTGCCCTAGTCTCAAACTATAATAAGTTTCGACCAATAAAACTTGTTGATCTGCACCAACTCGCTCTTTATTCGTCTGAGCCATATCAATCATAAGCTTACCTATCTTACTAGCGTAGATACGCTTACCTCCCGTAAATATCGGTAATGTTGCAACCGCATCTATACTCGTAGTATTTCTTGGAATCAATGGAACACTAAATGAAGCCTTACCAATACGATCAAGAACAGAGGTTATGATCTTCTCTCCTGGATCTAATGCATGAATATGCTCAACCGCAGGATCGGTAAACTGGGATAATGACTCTTTAACTTCTATTTTATTGGAAGTATGCATATAAGCACCTGCAGCAGAAATCTGTGGGTACCAAAACGCATTGAGTCGTTGACGCTCGGTTTTAGCCCACTTAAGCTGTTCGCTGGCTATTTTCAAACTGTTATTATCATTGTGCATGAGTTGCATTGCTTGCTGCAAACTAAGTCTGACCTCACTCTTTTGAGCAAACGAATTACTCGAATTTAAAAGAGCCACTAAGGCCATACCAAACACAACTATTCTCTTAAACATATTCTATACTATTATGTATACTAAACTTTTAAAACTCACAGGAAATAGAGGAAACCAAATTACCTCCTCAAGACTAAAACCTGAGTTATAGCGTATTTTTATATATTATACCATCTTTCATTATCACAGCAAAACTATTTTCTGGATCCTGTAAGAGTTCCAAGTTTTCCATAGGATTGCCATTAACCAGTAATAAATCGGCATAAGCTCCAGCCTCAATTACACCTAGTTTCTTTGGATAAGGATTTCTCAAACCCGAAAGAGCTACAATTTGTGCATTATCGTGAGTAACCATCTTCAAAATTTCGAAGTTAGTAAACCATTTCTGAAGCTTTATAATTCCGTGATTTTGGTTTTTAGTATTGGCTGGGTTAAATAATAGGTCAGTTCCCCAAGCTAGATTTACATTGTATTTTTTCGCCAAGTTATATGCTCTATCTGTACCGTTACAAATTTCGATATGTTTGGCTTGCTGAATCGGTGAAGGATAGGTATTGTCTTCAACCGTAAAAGGTTGTAAACATAACCAAGTACCACTATCAGCAAGTAGTTTCATAGTTTCTTCGTCAATAAGATGACCATGCTCAATACTCTTTACACCAGCTTTAACAGCGCGAGTAATACCCTTAGGGTTATAAACATGCACCATTACGTAAGTTCCCCAATCTTCTGCAGCACGAACTGCTGCTTGAATCTCTTCTTCAAAAAACTCTGTAACATCCAACGGATCATACAAAGAAGCTGCACCACCCCCTACAAGAAGTTTAATTTGTGATGAACCTTGTCTTAAATTCTCACGGGTTACCATCATCACAGCATCAACACCATCAACAATGCGTGAGGCACCAATTTCTTCTGTAAAAGCAAGTGCTCCACAACCACAACCTGTTTGTGCATGATCGTGAACAGTTCTAAAGTCACCATGCCCCGCAGTTTGAGAAATCATAGCACCACTAGGGTAAATTCTAGGACCATTGATTACGTGAGCATCAATAGCTTCTTTTAATCCATAAACAGGCCCACCAGCATCACGAAGTGTGGTGAAACCACGCATCAGCGTGTTGTTAGCTTCTCTTCCAGCTACATGGTGGGTAAACGAAATATCAGTAGCTAGAATATTCATAAGCGTATTACACGACATATAAGCATGCCAATGTGCATCTATTAAACCTGGCATTAACCATTTACCCGTACCATCAATAACTTGTGTTGAAGGGTTAGAAGCAGTAGAACATGATTAATTAAAATAAAGGCATAAAAAAATCAGTGCATAATACTTTCCTAAGAAAACTATTATACACTGATAAGTTAAATTAATGACTAATTTTACTGCTAATTGCTAGGCAGTCGCTTCATACGGTAGTAGATTATCCCTACAATATCCGCGACAAACCAACCTATTGGAATAGACCACCAAATGCCAACAACCCCTATCGAAGGTATAGATGCTAACCAATAAGACAACGCCACGCGCACCCCAAGAGACAACACAGTCAAGACCACAGACATACCTGGGTTACGTATAGCACGATAATAACCATAAAGCAAGAACAAGACACCTATACCAATATAGAATGCTCCTTCAATACGCAGATATTCTATCCCTATTGCCAAAATTTCAGTCTCCTCAGGACGCACAAAAATCAGCATTAAAGATTCTGCAAAATAAAACACCAGTACTGACACAACAAGTGAAAAAACAACAGTAGTAATTACAGCAATTTTAACCCCTCTTTTTATCCGATCAAACTTTTCAGCCCCGAAATTCTGAGCTATGAATGTAGAGAATGCGTTACCAAATTCTTGAACTGGCATATAAGCAAAAGCATCAATTTTAATAGCTGCAGCAAAAGCTGCCATCACAGCCGTACCAAAACTATTAACCAATCCTTGGATCATTAAAATTCCAAAATTCATGACAGATTGTTGAACGCAAGTTAGAGAAGAATACGAAGTAATCTCTTTTAGGGTAACCCAATCAAAGCACAAATCGGCCTTAGTCAGACGAAGTTCGGGACGCTTCAAGTAAGTAAAGATGAGCAAACCTACTGCAGAAATACCCTGAGCTATAACAGTTGCCCATGCAGCACCCTCAATGCCCCAACCTAGTGATAAGATAAAGTAAAGGTCAAGTATAATATTGATTACTACTGACACAGCTAAAAACCAAAGAGGAGAGACTGAGTCACCTACAGCACGAAGAAGAGCTGCATAAAAATTATAGATGAAGGTAAAAACTATTCCATAAAATATGATCCACAGATAGCTACGCATCATATCGTATATATCTGCAGGAATCTGCAAAAGCCTCAGAATGGGGTCAATCCAAGTAAAAACAGCCAGATTAAGAATTAATGTTACTCCTCCTATCAATACCAAAGAAACAAAAATACTACGCCTAAGAGCAGGTAAATTGCCCTCTCCAAATAATAAAGAGAAGACGGTGCCACTACCCAAAGATAAGCCCAACAAAATGGAGATAAGAAAAATCATCAATGTATAAGCCGATCCCACTGCTGCTAATGCGCCCGATCCAATGTATTGACCTACAATTAATGTATCTGCAATATTATAACATTGTTGCAGGAATGAACCCAGCATCATGGGGAGCGTAAAATAAAGTAGGGTTTTCGTTATACCGCCACGCGTTAGATCACCTTTAAGATTTGCCATGTAATTTATGTTTTGCTGATTTTACTACTGCGATTTGTAAAGATATTAAAAGCTACAGAGTTAAAAAAAATATAGCAGTAGTAGAATGATTTATGAACGGGCTAAAATTAAGAAAGATCCTAGTCGTACAGATGTACAACTAGGATCTTTTGGACGAATAGGTCGTTTAGGTCAAGCGACCTAGACCTATATATTTATCATAAGGTTTAGCTTAAACCTTCAATATTTCCATCAACTATGTCAATTCGAAGTGCCTGAGGAGATTTTGGTAATCCTGGCATACGCATCATGCTACCAGCAACAGCAACCAACATTTCGGCACCATTATTAATTACTAAATCACTAATTTCAAACTCAAAGCCATCGGCTGCACCATAGGCAGTAGGATCAGCAGAGAATGAGTATTGTGTTTTAGCAATACAAACAGGGTAATGCGAAACACCAAGCTCGTTTATCAGCTTAATCATCTTTTTAGCTTTGCCCGTAAATTGAACCGATTTCGCTCCATAAAGATTCTTTGCTAGTTTTTCAACTTTTGTCTCAACACTATCATTTTCTTCGTATGCAAATTGAAGGGGTTTGGAAGGGTTATTGGCAATTGTATCTACTACTAACTGAGCAAGTTCAACTGCACCTTCACCTCCTAGGGCAAAAGCATTATTAATAGCAAAACCAATGCCTTTAGCCTCACAGTGTGCTTTGATTACAGCAACTTCTTCATCCGTATCACTAGCAAATCGATTAAATGCCACCACTACGGTTTGACCAAAGGACTGTAGATTACGAATATGCTTATCGATATTAGCAAAACCTTTTTTAAGACCTTCAATACTTGGCTCTTTAATCTTATCGAGTGCAATACCGCCGTGCATCTTCAAACCTTGAGCAGTAGCAACAATTACAGTTAACTTTGGCTCTAGACCTGCCTTACGACATTTTATGTCATAAAACTTTTCAGCACCTAGATCAGCACCAAAGCCAGCCTCAGTAATAGTGTAATCACCAAAAGTCATCGCCATCTTTGTAGCAAGGATTGAGTTACAACCGTGAGCAATATTAGCAAAAGGACCTCCGTGAATAAGTGCAGGTGTATGCTCTGTTGTCTGAACTAAGTTAGGGAATAGAGCTTCACGCAATAAAACTGTTATCGCACCAGCAACACCCAAATCTTTAACCGTGAAAGGTTTATTATCGTAGGTGAAACCAAGCAATATATTTTCGATACGGCGACGTAAATCTTCTTCGTCTGTTGCTAAGCAGAGGATCGCCATTATCTCTGAAGCAGCCGTAATGTCAAAACCAGCCTCTTGAGTAATACCATTAGTTTTAGCACCAAGTCCAACCACAATATTACGTAGTGAGCGGTCGTTCACGTCTAACACTCTACGCCATAGATTTTCTTTAAGTCCGAAGCCAGAGTCTTGATTTTGGTACAAATAATTATCAAGTAGAGCCGATATCATATTATGAGCAGAAGTTATAGCGTGGAAATCACCCGTGAAATGAAGATTAATCTTCTCCATAGGTAAAACCTGAGCATAACCACCACCAGCAGCTCCACCTTTCATTCCAAAGCAAGGGCCAAGTGATGGCTCTCTAAGCGCAACAAAAGCTTTCTTGCCAAGTTTCTCAAGGCCTAGAGCCAAACCAATTGACACCGTAGTTTTACCAATTCCAGTCTTAGTAGCTGTAATGGCAGTAACGAGAATCAAGTTATTTTGTTTTACTTTTTTATCATCAATTAAATTGATGGGGAGTTTGGCGATATAATGCCCATAGTTTTCGATCTGATCTTCAGGAATTCCAGCATTTTTAGCAACTTGCTTAATGTCCTGAAGAGTAATGCTACGCGCAATTTCAATATCCGTTTTCATCATGAGGAGTATATTAAAAGGTTGTATAATACTAAAGTTCAAATTTACGAATAAAAACAGAACTTAACGTGCAGTTGCTGATTTTTGTTAAATCGGTATCCTTTTTAGGCAAACAGTTGACAGCAAGCGCAAACTTAAGTATATTTGCTTATAGACTGATAACTTGTTTGGTTATGAAAAAGTTCACTTTTATACTCATCATTATATTTTCGACACTCGGTACGGCCAAAGCTCAGCAAGAGGAGCAGAGCATTCAGATCGAGACAGAAAGAGAGCAAATGGCAACTTATAAGGAATATGGCGGATTTATATTAGATCTGACCGAAGCCCTAGCCTCCCCTGCCGTGTTTCCTGAATTTAAACTCTTAAACAAGTCAACCGACCCTTACATCAATTGGCTAGAACGACTCAATTTCGATTTTAGTAAAGTGATCTACGGCAAAGCTGATGCCAGTAACTTCGGGTTTAATAACTCCTGGAGATATCACGGTACATCCATGTACTCAGGTGTTGATGCGCCACTTAATACAGCCAGCTTCAGACTTAATGATAATTGGAGAATCAACACACAAGGAGATTATGATGCAGATGGCTACAAGCGTAGGATTCCTTCGGCACTGCCTTGGGAGAAGAACGATTTTAGAGGAGCTTTTGAACTCAAATCATCCAAAGGATTTAGCTTTCGAGTCGAAGTACAGCGCAAATCCAACCCCTACGGTATGTGGTAAATCACTAATTAGGTATACGAAGTGTAGTACCAATTGGAATATGGTTGGGATCTGTTATAATGTCAGAATTCGCCTGAACTATTACGGTCCATTTTTCTTTATCGTTATAATATAAAAGAGCAAGCGAACGAAGTGTCTCACCTGATTTTAGCGTATGATTCTTAAAATCAGCCACAGCAGGCTCTAAAGAGTTCGAAGGCAAAATTGAGTCTTTAGCAACAACTAAAGAGTCTGATATAACGGAGTTTGCAGAGTCAGTTGGCAAATCTGACTCTGTGTTAATTTGTTGCAGATACTCTTCCTCTAATTCAGCGAATGTTTTCTCATTCGAAGTCACTAAATCAACCTGTTCACTCTCCTTTGGCTCAACGACAACAACTTCATTATTAGTAGAAGGTGCGTGATAAAAAAATGCTAAAATCAGAAATACAATAATAATAATCGATAGCAATGCGGTTGTCCATTTCAAGAGCCTAACTAATTTATTTTTATCTGTAAGCTGCTTTTCGATTAGAAGAATTCGTTTATCATAGTCTTCTAATTTAAGTTGAATCTTTTCAAAAGAATTAGAACCTTCCAAAGAAACAGGCTCAGACGAGTTTTCCAATTTTTGAATTTGGCTAACAACAACCTCTTCTTCTTTAGGCTGAACAGGCTCTTCCACCACTTTCGAATTATCAGGTAGTTCAAGTTTCGCCTCTTCTTTAGGCTCATTTATAGATGGCGCAGAAGAAGAATTATCGGCAGATTTGAGATCTCTTTCGGAACAACTAAGCTCAACAGGTTTAAAATGAGAAAAAGGCTTATTGATTAACTCCTCAAACGAATCGGAGAAAATAAAATTAATTTCTCCTCCGAGTTCACCCTCAAAACTACCAAAACCTGGAATGAAACACTTCTTTTCTTTGAGCAAAGCCGACTTAACTACAGACTTGATTTGAGCTATAAATAAAGTCACGCCCTCAGGCTCCCACTCGTGTCGTTCATTAAATAAGTCGTAAAGAGGACTAGCCAGCGGATCCTCATCAGTTGATAGCACACCCAAGATAGCCGAGGAACAGAAAGAAGCTCGAAGTCGAGGAGGAATCAACAATTTGCAGCCGTCTTCTTCTTTAATATATTCAAGCTCTTTGGTAACTTCAAAAACACCAAAAGGATCGAAGCTAGCTCTACCACTAGCTTGTAATTCGGCAGAAAAGCCTAAAACAAAGGTTTCAACATAAATTGAAACCTCTGCTAAATTAATATTTTGCTTTAAAGCAAGTTGTTTTATGAATGGAATCTCCACAATATCTTTGTTTAAATAATAGTAGCGTATAAATCAAAATCGTCTGCATCAATAATCTTTGCAGTATAGAAGTCACCTACTACTAGATTTATATTTTCTTCATTCTTAATCAATACCTCAGGATCTACTTCTGGAGAGTCAAATTGAGTTCTACCAATATAATATTCTCCTTCAAGGCGATCAATAATAACGCGTTGGATTGTTCCTACTTTTGCATGTGCTACTTCAGCAGATACAGATTGTTGTAGGTCCATCAACTCATCAAGACGAGCATGTTTGAGTTCGAGAGGAACTAAATCTTCGTAATTCTGAGCAGCATAAGTGCCTTCCTCCTCAGAGTAAGCAAAAGCTCCCATACGTTCGAATTTAGCTGTCTTTACAAACTCTTTTAACTCTTCGAAGTCAGCCTCAGTCTCACCTGCATGACCCACCATCAAAGTAGTACGAATGTGGATGCCCGGAACCTCAGCTCGCATACGACGAATCAGCTCTAAGGTTTCGGCCTTAGACACATTACGACGCATCAAAGTTAGCATAGAGTCCGATATATGTTGAAGTGCTATATCCATGTATTTACACACATTATCATTTTCACGCATTACACGCAAAAGGTCAAATGGGAAATGGGCTGGATAAGCATAGTGCAAACGAATCCACTCTACACCAGGAATAGCAGCCATACGCTCAATAAGCTCAGGCAGACGTTGTTGTTTATACAAATCGACACCATAGTAGGTCAACTCTTGAGCTATCACTTGGAACTCTTTTACACCCTGACTAACCAGTAGCTCAACCTCTTCTAAGATTTCTTCGATAGGGCGAGAAACATGTTTTCCTGTAATAATAGGAATTGCACAATACGAACAGGTACGATCACAACCTTCTGATATCTTAAGGTATGCATAATGATCGGGGGTAGTTAAGCTACGTTCCAAGTGCAATTTGGGATCGTAGTTTTGACCTAAGTCGGCCATTAAAGTTTTCCAATCAAACTTACCGTAAAACTTATCGACTTGTGGTATTTCAAGAGCCAGTTCTTTGAGGTAACGCTCAGATAAGCAACCCATAACGTATAATTTCTCTAAATCACCCTCTTCCTTAGCTTGCGCAAACTCAAGAATCATATTAATTGACTCCTCTTTTGCATCACCAATAAAACCGCAAGTATTAATTACTGCAATTTCACCTTTCGGGCTCTCTGAATCGTGGGTTACGCTGTATCCTGCAGCCTCAAGCTGACGTTTTAGTTGTTCTGAATCGACAAGATTCTTAGAACATCCTAATGTAATAATGTCTATTGTTTTTCTCATTCTTTGCTTCCAAATAGCGAATCTACAAACTCTTTTTTATCAAAGACCTGTAGGTCTTCAATACCTTCTCCTAAACCTATATATTTAACTGGGATCTGAAATTGATCGGATATACCGATCACTACCCCACCTTTTGCTGTTCCATCGAGTTTTGTTATAGCCAGTGCATTGACCTCAGTAGCAAGCGTAAATTGTTTAGCCTGCTCAAAAGCATTTTGACCCGTAGAGCCATCCAAAACAAGTAATACTTCGTGAGGAGCATCGGGTAATACTTTCTTCATCACATTCTTGATCTTCGACAACTCATTCATTAAGTTGACTTTATTGTGAAGACGACCTGCTGTATCAATAATAACAACATCGGCATTATTTGCCACAGCTGAGCTTAATGTATCAAAAGCAACAGAAGCTGGGTCAGCACCCATTTTTTGTTTTATGACAGGAACACCTACGCGCTGTCCCCAAATCTCAAGTTGCTCAACGGCAGCAGCACGGAATGTATCTGCGGCACCTAGGTAAACAGATTTACCTGCAGCTTTATATTGATTTGCAATTTTGCCTATTGTCGTAGTTTTACCCACACCATTAACCCCCACTACCATAATCACATAGGGGCGAGCTTTCTCCTCTAACTCAAAACCAGCACTAGAAGCTGTGTTTTCAAGAAGCAGACTTGAAATCTCATCACGAAGAATGGTATTTAACTCTTTTGTGTTAACGTATTTATCCTTAGCTGCACGCGATTCAATACGCTCTATAATTTTCAGAGTAGTATCAACTCCAACATCAGAAGTAATTAATATTTCTTCTAAATCATCGAGAACGATATCATCGACTTTCGATTTTCCAGCAACAACACGAGCTATTTTGCTAAAAACACTCTCTTTTGTTTTCTCTAGACCTTTATCTAAAGTCTCCTTCTTTTCTCTGGAGAAAAAATTAAAAAATCCCATATTTCGCGAATTAGTTTAGTACATACCTCTTTTGAGTATACAAAGATAATAATTAAATAGGATTTGACTGACATTTATACGCCTTGAATAAGCAACCATCATACTACTTATAGCAACTAAATATCCATTTATATTGTTATTTAAACAAGTATACTTTAAAACTAATAAAAGATGAAGATTATCAGAATTGAACCCATGAGTTTCCGTTTAGATGTTTTAAATCCTTATATTATTTGCTTCCATCATAACGACTTGTTTCCTAAAGGAAAGCCTGACATGAGCCCCATAGAATACCTGCCGAGCAGAAACCTTAATGGAGATTTTGACTTAGAGGCAGATTGGCGTATGTATTATGGCGATAAAATACCAGGATTTCCTGTTCACCCACACCGAGGCTTCGAAACAATAACAGTAGTAACCAGCGGTTATGCCGACCACTTCGATTCAAAAGGCTCTAAAGGAAGATATGGACAAGGTGATGTGCAATGGATGACAGCAGGCAAAGGTATCCAGCACTCTGAGATGTTTCCGCTAATCCATGAAGACAAGGAAAATCATCTCGAACTATTTCAAATTTGGCTCAATCTGCCACGAAAGAGCAAGATGGTTGAACCAAGCTACAAAATGCTTTGGAGCGAAGACATCCCCTTGGTGGAAATAAACAACGGACACGGTAAGGCTCTAGTCAAGATCTTAGCTGGCGAGTTTGACGGAGTTATCTCACTCGATCCTACCCCACACTCTTGGGCGCACGATCGCAAGAATAATGTAAGAATCTTACTTATCGAATTAGAGCAGTCTGCCTCATTAACTCTAAATGCTGTATCGTCAACCATCAGCCGAATGCTATACGCTTATTCTAAAAATGGTGCAAAAGTAGATATCGAAGGGACAATACTCAAAGAGGGTCACTATGCTCAACTCAAAGGAGACGAAGATATTGAAATCAAAAACACGAGTGGCAGACCTATCCAGCTACTTTTGCTCGAAGGCGAGCCAATTAATGAACCCATATCGGCTCACGGACCTTACGTGATGAACAGTAGAGAGGAAATTATCCAAGCCTTTAAAGACTATGAAGAAACCCAGTTTGGAGGATGGCCATGGGAACAAACCGACCCTGTAAACTCAAAAGAGGATAAACGCTTTGCCAGTTACGATCACGGCAACGAAATTCAATACCCAGAAAAGCAATAGCATCAACTAAATAAAAGCGTCCATACTTCAATGTGAAATATGGACGCTTTTTAAGTATCTAATATAATTCCTTATTTTTTAAAGAAATCATTAAGTTGATCTTTGTGAAGAATCTTTTCATCAAACATGTAAGCTCCAGTTTTAGGAGACTTAACCATTTTGATAGCTTTTATATATGCGCGGTCTTGACCTTCATGTGTACGCGCAACAGGTTTCTTTGCCATGAGTTATATTATTTAATTTCTTTATGTACTGTTACTTTCTTCAAGATAGGGTTGTATTTTTTCAACTCTACTCTTTCAGTTGTATTTTTTCTGTTCTTTGTAGTGATGTAGCGAGAGGTACCTGGCATTCCACTATCTTTGTGCTCTGTGCATTCTAGGATAACTTGCACTCTATTACCTTTTGATTTTTTTCCCATTACTCAGTTCTCCTGTTTATCCGATTACTTTAATATCATTCCAGTTGCAAAAGCCTTTTTCTACAGCTTGACGTAGAGCAGCTTCTAATCCAACCTTATTAACTGTACGTAAACCAGCAGCACTAATGCTTAAGCTGATCCAACAATCTTGCTCTACATAGTAGAACTTTTTGCTAAACAAGTTCACGTCAAAAGTTCTCTTAGTTCTTCTTTTTGAGTGTGAGACGTTGTTGCCAACCATGGCTTTCTTTCCGGTAATTTGACAAATCTTCGACATTTCTATCTTATTTTTAATTTTTTCTCTCTACTTATTTCAAACAGAGTGCAAAGAAAGTACTTTTCTTGTTATAAAACAAGGCTTTTTTAAAATAATTCACTGGTGCATAAGACTATTTACATTCTTGGAGTAGTTCCAAAAGCATAAATAAACCTTTGTTACAAGCCCTCTCAATGTTCATTTCTCTGCCACTATCTCGGCACAACATTGAAGTTCTTGTTACTAATCCGCATTTGACTGCTATCCAAACTGTTCCGACTGGTTTATTAGGGACTGCACCTGTAGGTCCGGCTATACCTGTTGTAGCAATACCACAATCGGTACCCATAACCTTGCAAATCCCATCTACCATAGCCAAAGCAGTCTCCTGACTTACAGCACCATGATTATTAAGTATTTCCTTATCTACGCCTAATTGCGCAATCTTCACACTATTTTGATAAGCTACGATAGAACCGTTAAAGTAGTCCGAGCATCCGGGTATTGAGGCAATTTTTGCTGCCATTCTACCTCCAGTACAACTTTCGGCTGTAGCAACTGTAAATTTAAGTCTTTTTAGCCAATATCCAAGTTGTTCTTCCAAAGAACCTTCACTTTCTAGTGAAATATCCGATTTTAAGAGTTTTAAAAGCTTCTTTTCTTCCAAAGAAACTTGAGTTTGTAATTTCGTTGACTCTTCACCTTGTGCTGTAATACGCAAGCGAACCATTCCGGGCTTAGGCAAATAAGCCAGGCTTATGCCTTGAGGCAATGCTGACTCCCAGTCTTCGAGCGTTTCCGCAAGCAATGATTCGGGATAGTTCTTAACCAAATAAGTTCTATGGATTATGGTATCGGTTTCAAACTGTTTTTGCAATCGGGGCAATACATCATATTGCATTGCAGCCTTCATTTCGTCGGGTACCCCAGGAAGCGAAACAAGCACTTTTTGATTCACATCAAACCAAGTGATCGGTGCACTACCTACCCTGTTCTGGATAACCTTACACCCCTTGGGCACGTAGGCTTGAGTCTCGTTTAATTTACTCAACATCACACGCTCAGAAAGACCTCGTCTCATATTCTCGTAGACCGAGTGGTCATAAATCAATTCGGTCTTAAAATAAGAACAAAGGGTTAGCTTTGTTATATCATCTTTAGTTGGTCCTAAACCTCCAGTGAGCAACACTATGTCAGCTCGAGAAAGAGCCGAATCGATGGCTTGAGTAATCTCCGAGGCTTGATCACTCACTGAGACAATTCGCCCCACATTAATCCCCAGTTTACTGAGCTGCTGACCCATCCAAGCGGAATTGGTATCAATAACCTGTCCGATAAGGAGTTCATCACCAATCGTAATTATTTCTGCTACTACTCTCATACTTCTTAACGTTTAATCTTAACCCAAAGATAAGAAGCTCTCTTGTAAATAGCCTCAACTTGACTACAAAAAACGAGCTACTCGTTTTAGTGCTCTTAGTAAGTCCCAAGCATCAAACGAGCTACTCGCACCAGTTAAGCAACCTAGCAGAAACTCTTTGAAGGTTAAATATAAAACATTTTGACTAGTCTATTTCAAAGAAACTCGAGAATAGGCTGGCATATCAATGGTAGCAAAATCATTGTCTTGGTATTTCAAATACCCCGACATAGCAATCATCGCTGCATTATCTGTAGTGTAAGCAAACTTAGGAATGAAGACATTCCAACCAAAGCGTTTAGCATGATCTAAAAAAGCATTACGCAATCCTGTATTGGCCGAAACTCCTCCTGCGACAGCAACATCTTTAATACCGTATGCTTTTGCGGCTTTCTTGAGTTTATCCATCAAAATATCAACGACTGTTTTTTCGAGTGAGGCAGCCAAATCGTTAATATTATTCTCGATAAAGTTCAGATCTTCTTTAATCCAGTCTTTAAGAGAATAGAGAAAAGAGGTTTTTAGCCCACTAAAGCTATAATCATACCCCTGAATATGAGGTTTATTAAACTTAAAAGCTTCGGGATTGCCTTGACGGGCCAATTTATCGATTATCGGGCCTCCAGGATAACCCAAACCCATAACTTTTGAACATTTATCTATAGCTTCACCGGCAGCATCGTCAATAGTCTGCCCAATGATTTCCATCTGACTATGCGACTTGACCAATATAATTTGAGAGTTACCTCCTGAAACGAGTAAACACAAAAAAGGCAGACTAGGGTGCTTATTTTCATCACCTTCAGCCTTAATAAAATGTGCCAAAACATGACCTACCAAGTGGTTTACATCAATCATAGGAACACCAAGCGAACGAGCAAACCCCTTAGCAAAAGAGACACCCACAAGCAAGGAACCCATTAGTCCAGGACCACGGGTAAAAGCTACGGCGCTTAATTCTTCTTTGGACACTCCTGCTCTTTTTAGAGCTTCGTGAACCACAGGAACTATGTTTTGTTGATGAGCTCTAGAAGCCAATTCGGGTACTACTCCACCATACGATTCGTGAACAGCTTGATTGGCTACAACATTGGATAATAAAAAGCCATCTTTGATTACGGCTGCGGAAGTATCATCACAAGAAGATTCGATACCTAATATAATTGTACTCATAATATCTAAACTATCTTATATCTTGCACAAAAGTAAGCATAAAAGTAGTATTCGTAATATTAAATTTTATATTTTTGTTCTGAATACTTTAAACCTTCTGTTTTATCAAAACCCTAAAAAATCTTGTTCGTTGGATATTAGGAGGAATACTCTTAATCTATATACTGCTGATTGGGCTACTCAATATCCCTGTAGTTCAAAATCAGCTCACTGAAGTTGTGGCCAGCGAATTGAGGTCAAAGCTCCAGACGGAACTCTCTATCGGCAAAATTAACATGGGTATGCTCAATCGGATAATCATTGAAGATCTGAATATTCAAGACCAAGATCAGCAAGATTTATTAAAAGTAGCACGGCTTTCAGCTCGATTTGATATTTGGGAACTCCTCAAAGGGAAGATTTCGATAAATAGTGTTCAACTCTTTGGTTTCGATCTCAAGCTCAACAAACAATCCGCTGACGATAGACTCAACATGCAGTTTATTATTGATGCTTTTTCGAAGCCGCAGTCAGATGAGCCAACTCGTATAAACCTGAGGGTAAATTCACTTTTGGTCAGAAGAGGAAAACTCTCTTACGATGTACTTGATGCGCCAACGACCCAGGGAAAATTCAATACTTCACATCTTCAATTTAATAACATCATTGCTAATATTTCTCTTAAAGCTCTACAAAACGACTCTATAAATGCTTCAATCAAACGCTTAAGCGTAACCGAATCGTCTGGTATAGAGCTTAAAAAACTCTCTTTGAAAGTTGTAGGAAATCGCGAGCAGATGCAACTTCAAAACTTCGAGGTAAATTTACCTCAATCCAAGCTTGAAATCGACACGATGAATTTGAGATATGCAGGAGTTACTTCATTTGATGAATTTGCAGACCAAGTCGAGTTTTCTCTACAAACTCTTCCTTCTCACATCTCACTTGGCGACTTGAGTGCATTTGTTCCTGGCTTTAAAAACTTCAAGGAGCGAGTTGATTTTGGACTTGCACTCAAAGGTACTATCAATCAACTCAGCTTTACAAACATCAACGTGAATGCTGACGAACACCTTTATATACAAGGTAATGCTAATATTGATGGCTTATCAAACCCCAAGGAGGCCTATCTATTTACCAAGCTATCGCGGCTTTCAATAGATCAAGAAGGTATGGCTTTTTTAATACGTAATTTTAGTAGTGAATTTACAGGAGTGCCTCCTATCCTTGAACGTTTAGAAACAATAGCATTTAATGGTGAGCTCTCTGGTTATTTCAACGATTTTGTAACCTACGGGATATTACGCTCCAAAGCGGGTACTGTACGAACAGATATTAAATTTTCTTCTGACCAAGATAAGGGCCTAAACTATAGTGGACGACTGCGAGCAGAAAAATTCGATCTCGATGTACTAACTGGCAATCCCGACTTTGGCGATATTGATTTCAACTTCGATGTCGTAGGACAAAGAAATCAAAATCAGAACTTCCCTAATGTTAAGTTGCTAGGCAAGATTAGTAATTTCGATTTTAGGGGATACAACTACGATGAGATGACCATTGATGGCCTCTACAAAAATGGAGGATTTGATGGGCAGTTCTTATTGGATGACGAAAATGCCTTAGTATCGCTCTTAGGAAGTTTCAACTTTACCAAGACCATACCCGAATTCAACTTTAAAGCCTCCGTCGATCGTTTCAGACCTTATCCTCTACATATTAGCAAGAGAGACGAAGATGCAATATTCTCTGTCGATGTAGTTGCCGACTTTACGGGTAACTCTATCGACCTACTCAATGGAGAGATTAATATCAACAACTTATTATACAACACAAGTGATTTAAGTTACAGCTTAGACAACTTTAAAATCAAAGCTGAACATACCGATCAAGAGAACAATTTAATTATTGATTCCAATTTCTTGAAGGCTAAAATCAACGGACAATATTCTTATCAAACACTTTGGGGTAGTATTTACAATATCAGTAAGACATACCTACCCTCACTTACCTCGTCACTCAAAGAACCTAAAAAGAGTAAGAACAACTTTAACTTTGAAGTAGAGTTAATAGACACTAAGATCCTCACGCACTTTCTTAATATACCATTCCAAACCTATACCAGTTCTCAGTTGAGTGGCTATTTTAATGACGAGCACCAGAAAGTACATATCAAAGGCTATTTTCCTAAGTTACGATACGGTAACACCTTCTACGAATCGGCTATGCTTTTGTTTGAGAATCCCGGTGACGAATTAATAGCCCAAATACGTTTTACGCAACAAAAGAAACATGGAGCAGTAAACGTAGCACTTTTGGCTGAAGCCAAAAATGATAAGATAGATGTATCATTAAACTGGGGAAATGATGGAGTTAACACCTATAGTGGAAAGTTTAATGCCCTAACCCATTTCGAGGTATTAAAAAACGAAAAAAGAAAACGTTATCTACAAACAGACATAGAGATTAAACCAAGCAATATTATACTCAACGATACTACTTGGAGAGTCCACCCATCAAGCGTTCATATAGGCGACCAACTTGTTGAGGTCAATAATTTCTTGTTCAGTAATGATCTTCAGTTTGCACAAATCAACGGTAAGATTTCAGCTTCACCCCAAGACACATTAGCTTTAGAGTTGAACGATATTGATCTGGGCTATATATTCGACTTGACTGGGATTTCTAGTGATGTGGATTTTAAAGGAAAAGCCACAGGATACGCCACAGCAAGCCAGCTTTTCAGTGAGCCTCAAATGCAAGCTAACCTTCATGTTAACGACTTTACATTTAATAATGGACCACTTGGAGATATGGGGATATATAGTTTTTGGGACAACAAACAGAAAGGTATATTTCTGGATGCTGATATGAACGAGAATGACCTAGGACTTACCAATGTCACAGGTTTTATCTACCCTATAGCACCCAAGGGTGGACTAGATCTTAAGATTACAGGCAAAGGAACAAATGTTAAGTTCCTCGAAGAGTATATGAAGGGAATTGCCACGGATGTGAATGGTAGAGCTTATGGTAGCGTCAGACTACACGGCCCTTTCAAAGCACTAAACCTCGAAGGAAGCCTTTTAACTGATGCCTCTCTGCGAATTGGTATATTAAACACCTCTTTTGCTATCAACGATACACTAAGATTTACTAAAAATGGTATGAGTTTTAAAGATATTCAGCTTACAGACCCTGAGAGTCAATCGGGAAAGCTAAATGGCGAACTTTATTATCAACACTTCAAGAAACTAAGCTATCATTTTGATATCAATGCCTATAATCTTCTTGTGATGAATACCCAAGAGAGTGCAGACATGCCATTCTTTGGTAAGATTCATGCCAGTGGAAATACCACAATATCAGGCAATCAAGCAGGGTTAAATGTCAATGCAGCTGTTCGAACAGATAAGAACACTCAGTTTACTTTTATAACCAATGCCACAGCATCGGCTGCAAGTAATCAGTTTATTCATTTCAACGATGTAACTCCCCATCGTCACTACCAAGACACAATCTTTATGGGTCTAGAAGAACATATGTTGAGCCAAAACGAAAAGGATGCCATCGATTCGAATATTGATATTCGCCTGAACCTTCAAATAGATGCAACACCCAATGCTAATATTAAAATCATCATTGACCCTGTAGCTGGTGATTATATGAGCGCAAATGGAAATGGTAATATTCGATTAGACTATTATAATAAGGGAGATGTCAGGTTATTCGGTAATTATGAAATTACTAAAGGACTCTATAAATTTAGCTTACAAGAGGTTATTCGTAAAGACTTTACGATAAAACAAGGCAGTAATATTACCTTTAACGGAAATCCACGAGAAGCTGTACTCGATATACGCACTCAATACACGGTTAACTCTGTTTCTCTAAATGACCTAATACCTCAAGAGAGCCTAATCACAAGTCAACCACATATCAAGGTAAACTGCCTGATGAACCTATCGGGCCAACTCACAAACTCCAATATTACGTTCAACTTGGATTTACCAAGCGAAAGCGATGAGGTGCGTACACTTGTAAAAAACTACATAAGCACTGAAGAGCAGATGAATATGCAGGTACTTTACCTCCTAGGTATAGGTAAGTTTTATACCACCGATAATGGTAATCAAAGCTCGGATATGATGTCATCTGTTCTCTCCTCAACATTGTCTGGGCAGCTCAACAACCTATTATCTCAAATGATAAATAACAATAATTGGAGCATTGGTACTAATGTCAGTACAGGTAACAAGGGTTGGACTGATGTAGAGGTAGAAGGTATGCTTTCGGCACAACTACTGAATAACCGATTATTGATAAACGGCAACTTGGGCTACCGAGAAAACCCGTTAACCAATAGTAATTTTATTGGAGACTTCGAAGCAGAACTATTACTCAACTCCACTGGCAATATTCGTCTTAGAGCCTACAGTAAGACAAACGATCGTTACCTATCACGCATAAACCTAACCACACAAGGAATAGGCATAATGTTTCGTCGTGATTTCATTTACTGGAAAGAGTTACTCTTTTGGAATAATATAAAACTACGTCGTAAAGCCCGACTAGAGGCTCAAAAAAGAGCAAGAACATTCTCGGAAGAAACTACAGAACAAGAGGGTAATTAATCTTCTACCAACTTTAAAGTAAGTTTAAGGCTAACCAACCGACAGTTCGCAGCAATATACCCCACCAAGTATTTACAACTAATATTTTAAATAATCAAAGTATTAGTTGGTGGACTGGAAACTTAATATCATCTTCACGGTGTAATAGTAAACTATAACACTAAAGCCAAAATAACATGATAGAAATCGAAAACATTACCTTCGGGTATAAAAAGAAGAAACCAATCTTCTCAAACTTCTCCTTGGAACTAGAGCAAGGAAAAGTTTATGGACTTCTTGGTCAAAATGGAACTGGTAAATCAACCCTACTATATTCCCTTTCGGGCTTACTCTTCCCCCAGAAAGGTGAGGTCAAGTATTCGGGACAAGCTGTTTCTAAACGACTACCTTCTGTATTGCAGGATGTGTTTATTGTACCTGAGGAGTTTGAACTTCCCGACATCTCAATAGAGAAATATGTAAGAATCAACAGTCCTTTCTATCCCAAATTTGACAAAAAGATGATGTATGAATACCTCAAGTGCTTTGATATGCCAACCGATATCCACTTAGGAGCATTATCTATGGGACAAAAGAAAAAGGTATTTATGAGCTTTGCCCTAGCAACCAATACCTCTTTACTATTGATGGATGAGCCTACCAACGGGCTAGACATTCCAAGCAAAAGCCAGTTCCGTAAGTTTATGGCGTTGGGTATGACAGAGGAAAAAACGATTATCATCTCTACGCACCAAGTGCAAGATGTAGATAAAATGCTAGAGCATATTTTAATTATCAATCAAAACGAGATAATGCTTAATCAGCCTGTATCAGAGATAACCGACAAATTAAGCTTCAGGCGATCTGAGGACTAATGCAGCGGATAGTATATTTTCACTTCCAACAGTTAGTGGCAATAGCATATTGAAACTTAATACCACCGGAGAAGAAACACCACTAAACTTAGAACTGCTCTACAATGCCATCTTACATAACGGCAAGGCTTTCAAGACATTGTTCAACCCTAAAGTACCTAAAAACCATGAATAACACTTTTGATATCAAACGCTTTGGACTACTACTCAAAAAGGATTTTTTTGAGAACTGGAGAAAATACATGCTACAAGCCTTGACTCTATTTAGCATCATCTTAGTCTGCTTCATCTTTCAGTCATTAAATAAATACAGCCATTCAAATGGAGACTATTTGATATCTTATGGCTATGATATGATTAATGGGCAATTAGTAATCATCTGTTTCATAATATTTACAGGAGCGTATGCTGTTTTCTTATCACAGATGATGGATTCTATACGCAACAAACAAAAACGAATTCATTACTTGACCTTTCCGTGTTCGAGTCTCGAAAAATACCTGTCTAAGCTGATAATTCATGTCGTGGGATTTATTCTTGTTTTTTTAGCATCAGTATATTTAGCTGATCTAATACGCATAATAATCTATAGCTTACCTGAGAGTAATTTTGAAGTAAGATCCATTAGATTATTGGGAGAGTTATTTGATGAAAAAGATAACAAGCCAATGGCATTACTCAGTGCGATATATTTATTTGTACTCTCTCTATATGCACTAGGAAGCACATTTTGGCAAAAAAGCGGCTTTGTGAAGACTACTGTGGCTCTAGGTGCCATAGCCGTTACAGGTGTTTTGATAATTTTCGGGGTAGCAGCAACACTGTTCACACCAGAATCACAAATTGATCTACCAAAATTAAGCCAAGGAACACAAGACATATTATATTACATAGCAACCGCAATCACTTTTGTATGTACAGTATTCATTTATGTACTCGCATACTACAGGTTCAAAGAAGCTGAGTTAATAGAAAGATGGTAAACTATGGATTTTAAAGAAAACAAAGCAATATATCTTCAAATAGCCGAACGGTTAAGTCATGAGATTTTACTTGATAAATATCCAGAGGAAGAACGCATTCCCTCAGTAAGAGAGTACGCAGCAGAGATGGAAGTCAACGTAAACACAATGATGAGATCGTATGATTACCTTCAGCAACGAGATATCATTTTCAACAAACGTGGAATAGGTTATTTTGTATCACCTGGCGCTAAGGAGAAGATATATAATACACAGAAAGAAGCATTCATTGATGAACATCTAACAGACTTCTTTCACCAAATATATCTTTTAGAGATCCCCATTGAGAAGATTGTGGCTCAATACAAAGAGTATGTAAAACAACAAAACAAAGAATAATCACTATGAGATTAACTACTAAAATATTCATCGGATTCCTGGCAAGTGTCTTATCCTTGATACTCATTTTTATGTTTTATCTTAAGACAAGAGAGATTACCTCATTACATCTTGATACGCTCAGAAAAGAACATGAGTTTGAGAAAGTAACAGAAGCAATTTCGATTCCTGCTCCCTACAGCGTTGTATCCCTTAATAGAGGAGAAGCTGAGTTAAGTCTTGAAGGAGCAATCTTAAATCATAAAGAAAATCCAGATAAAGTTCTATTAAATAAGGATCTTGTGCAATACACCCGCATGGATGTACGCAATGACACACTATTCATAAATATAGATGACAGTCAGATCCTCGACATGTTAGAGCTGAAAGGTAAAGAAAATTCTAAGTCAATATTATACGGCTACCCCAACGCTCACGGAGCAAAGATTTATCTTCCTGAGCAAAATAACATGCATATTGTCAATGAACTAGATTTTGATGTCTATTTAGATAGCCTCAATATCAACACACTAGAGCTCATGGTCTCAGGAAGTAATAATATAACAATCAACAATAGCCAGCTAAAGACCTTCACCTTTGATGATCAACCCTATACAGATATAACATTCATGTTTGTGAATTCGCATATAGGAACATGGAATATTGATGCTTATAGAGTAAATGAAAGTTATTCTGATTTCAGTTCATCTCTAGTTGAAGTACTAAATGTTCGTGGAGATGAAGCCTGCGAGTTACCCTACATCAGGTACAATACATTAAACTGGTTCCCATCAAGCAAAAAGGCTAGCCTTAGCTTGAAGCTTCAGGAAGCTACATCAATAGAAATGAAAAAATAAAGGAGAGGTAAAAAAGCTGAGCGCATGGTACAAAGACCTACTGTATAATGATTATATGCGTAGTTTAACTGATAGTTTATCGGTTAACTACGCATATATTTATAATAGTTGTTGTTAGGAACTATAATGGTATCTTAACCATAGAAGTTTGAACTGAGGACATACCAACAGAAGTAGATACCTACCTCAACTTGTCAGTCAATAGGGATGTCCACATAACATAACCATCTTCTTTAAGATGCAAGCCATCGTTCGTCCAATCGGGCCTTAGCTGATCCGATCCTTCTTCTAGAAAATGGGGATATGTATTAATGAATACGACGTTCTCTTTTGCTGCCAATTTTTCCAACTCTTGGTTTACTTTTACAATCGTTTGGGACTCCCCTTTGAGCAAACTATAAAAGCTCTTTCGCTCGTTGATGGGTAGTACACTCTGCAAATAGAGTTTGGTTTTAGGTGATTCTGCTTTAAAGCGTTGAAGGATTTTATTTATATTCTCAACCAAGGTATAATGATTTAGACCTTGAGAGATATCATTTATACCAATAGCCAAGATTAACTCTTTAGGACTTCCTGCAATTATATCATCTAGTCGCCCAAGAACACCTTCAGTATTATCTCCTACAATTCCACGATTGACCACATGCTTCCGGCCCAATCGCTTAGCCCAATCGCCCCCATTCTCAACTTGGCTATCCCCAAGTATTACGATATCATTGGAACTGATTGGAGATTCTTTTTTAAACTGATCCATTCGCATCGCATAGTGCATTAAGTAATTTTGATTGGTTGCTGTTCCATCTGACGAGGCAACAACATTCACAATTCGCATAAATAGACTGCCCATGTCTATTGGCTCTTTACTATGTAGCTTATTGGTGAGAATAATAATTGCCAACTCTGCCTGAGGGTCAATAACGATCGATGTCCCTGTAAAACCAGTATGTCCAAAACTATTGTCATGTAATAAGTCGCCCTGATTCCATGAATAAGCTGTATCGAAATCCCAACCAGGAGTGCGACCTATTTGCTCTAACCCGAGTGGCAAACTAGACATCACACGGATGCTCGCAGGGCTGAGTATCTGTTGCCCACTTGCCTGACCTTCATTCAGAAATAGAGAAGCTAGAGTAGCTACTTCAGTTGCAGTAGAAAACAGCCCTGCATTCCCTGAAACTCCACAATTCATCACACGGGCTAGTGGATCATGAACCTCGCCCTGTAACCACTGAGTTTCTGTTATATTTTCTGTAGATGCACAGCGCCTTAACAGATTACCGCTAGGTACAAACTGAGTGGAAGTTAACTTCAGTGGCTTGTAGATATTCTTATCAGCAAAAGTATCTAAACTTTCGCCTGCAATCTTCTCTATTATATATTGAAGCGTGATGTAGTTTAAACAGCTATAAACCATCTCTTCACTAGGCTCAGAGATAACAGACTGTTGATTAATATACTCTTTAAGACGATTAGGGTAATCTAAATCAACACGGTCATTAATCAAGCTAGAAACAGGAGCATAAGGAGGTAAACCCGAAGTATGCATCAATAGATCAATTACTCTAATAGGTTTCTTGTGTATATCTTCTGAAGAATTCTCGAACTCAGGAATAAAAAAACTTACAGGATCTTGAAGTGAAAGCTCCCCTCGTTCTAGTAGAACAAAAACGCTAATTGCAGTAGCTAAAGGTTTAGTTAAAGAAGCCAAGTCAAATACCGTGTGAACATCCATAGCAGTAACGACAGGATATAACTGCTGATTGCCAAATGCCTTTAGATAGGCTATTTTATCTTTCTTGACTACAGCAACTACCCCTCCAGGAAGCCCCTTATCAAGAATGGCCTCATTCATTAAACGGTCTATATTCTTTAGTTTCAAAGTATTAAACCCTAAAGCTTCTGGGATAAAAACTGGTAACGATTGTGCTCCCAGCTTTACTCCCAAAAACAAACAGAGTAATACAATTAGTCCTGTTCTATTCATAATAAAATTATATTAGCGTTGATAACTTGAGACTGCTTTTTTTACGGAGCCAAACTTCAGAAGCAATTCCTGAGCCTCATCATAAGGCAAGCCCAATTCCTCAATAATCATTCGAGTACCACGGTCAACTAGTTTTTTGTTACTCAACTGCATATTAACCATTTTGTTACCTTTTACACGTCCCATCTTAATCATCACAGAAGTTGTGATCATATTAAGGATCATTTTCTGAGCAGTCCCCGACTTCATCCGCGAACTGCCTGTAACGTATTCTGGTCCAACAATAACTTCAATAGGGATATCAGCATAAGCTGACATCGGCGAATTGGGATTACTACAAATGCTAGCAGTCAGAATACCATGCTTCTGTGCTTCTCGTAAGGCTCCAATTACATAAGGGGTAGTTCCTGAAGCTGCAATTCCAATTACAGTATCATTCTGATTCACATGATGATCCTGAAGTTCTCTCCAACCCACAAGATCATCATCTTCAGCATTCTCTACGGGGTTACGTAAGGCAATATCACCACCAGCAATCAAGCCAATTACGTAAGAAGGTGGCATGCCAAATGTTGGAGGAATCTCGGAAGCATCTAGTACACCCAAACGCCCACTGGTACCTGCACCCATATAGAATATACGACCATCCTCTTTCATTCGGGGAACGATCTGAGTTACGAGTTTTTCAATTTGAGGGATACACTCCTGAACGGCTAGAGCGATTTTCTGATCCTCGGTATTAATATCTACTAGCAATTCATGTACTGACTTCTTTTCGAGATCATCGTATAAAGATGACTGTTCGGATATCTTTATAAAACTCATTTTATTTCATGTGATAGTTAATTAAACCTTCCATAGGGCTTTTATCAATAGTGCCTATAGTCACTCCCATCTCTTTGGCTGCTTGCTCAAGAATCTCTCTGAAATAATAAGCTATTGAGCCTACAAAATGGACTTTCTCGTTTTGATACTTATACTGCATTACATTTCTTTGGAAGAAATCCTTGAAAGTATTAAGTACTAGATTCTTAATGGAGGGTTCCTCAATATGCTTTAGAATAAATGGGGATAAGCTCGCTAAAAAGCGATTAGGGAAAGGTTTCCGATAAACTCTATCAATAATATCTCCTTGTTCTAACTTATATTCTGACAGAAATGTTTCCTTCAAACCCTCCTTTAACTGATTCTTTAATAAGCTACCAATAAAAAGCTTACCGATAACTGCACCACTACCTTCATCACCTAAGATGAAACCTAGTGGAGAAACATTCTCTAAAATTTCACTACCATTATAGAAGCAAGAGTTAGAACCTGTACCTAAAATACAAGCGATACCTGATTTATTGCCACAAAGAGCATGAGCAGCTGCCAACATATCGGTACTTACTTCAATAACAGGTGAAGTAAAGAAAGATTCAAGCGCCTTTTTTACAATATCCTGCTTGCCAAAAATACAACCTGCTCCATAAAAGTAAATTCCATCAAAACTTTTACTCTTCAACTTATCAAGGAGGTTTACTTTTATTTCCGTTTCGATTTCTTCTTGACTTTGAAAAAAAGGATTCATCCCCTTTGTTGAATATCTTGATACAGACTTATCGTCATTAATCAGAGTCCAGTCGGTCACAGTAGAACCGCTATCTGCTATAAGAATCATATTATTATATTTTAATGTAAATTTTTCGTTTAAATAGTTGGAAGCCCACTACCCAGTTCAAGCCCACAAACAGTAGGGCATAAACCAAAGACCCCAAGTATGCCCCTAAAATAGGCTTTATAGCAACCCCATAGATGTATCCATTTATGCTTATAGTACCACCTGCATAGGGAAATAATATACTCCCAAAACAAATAGAAAGAAAAGCTCCAAAGACATAGATAAATAGTGGGTTTACACCAAATGAAACAAAGAACGTTGCCCATCGTTTATGGTCTTTAACATCGATAATCCATACGAGCAATGCCAATAGGGTGGAAGCTAATCCACAAGTAACCATCACAAATGTTGGCGACCAAATTTTCTTGTTTATTGGTAAGCCATATGATAATAGAAAACCTGCAAATGTTAGTATAGCTCCCCAAATAAACAGGATTTCAATCTTATCTTGAATCGTTTTGGCAGCTACAAATAACTTACCAATATAAAACCCAAGCATGACATGTGCTATTGCAGGGATAGTACTTAATAAACCTTCAGGATCTATTCCATTATCTTTATACATGTGGTTTGCACCGAGCACTGCACGATCTACTATCGAAAGTATGTTCGTTTCATTGTAAGCGTAGCCATTACCTGTTAGCAAAATAATAGTATAAGCTACCAAAAGCCCAATAATTATATAGGGAATATAACGATGCTTGACCAGTAAAGCAACGATTGCTGTAGCTCCATAAGTCAAGGCTAATCGAGGCATAACACCAAGTATTCTCAAATGATCAAAGACTAGGATTGAGTTGATTAGTCGCTGTCCAAAGCCGAAATCTTCTCCAGCCAAACTATTCCAAGTACGAAGTGACAAGCCAAACCAAGCTATAGCCAATCCGATAGCAAAAATAATCAGTGTACGTTTCAATATCTTTAGTCCTGCATCTTTAGAGAATGTAAAATTATATTTACGCAATGACATATAGGTTGAAATCCCCATAATAAACATAAAAAAGGGAAACACTAAATCTGTCGGAGTCAAGCCATTCCACTGGGCATGCCCTAATGGTGTATAAATAGCTCCCCAACTACCTGGATTATTAACCAAAATCATCCCTGCAATGGTGATTCCTCTAAGTACATCAAGAGCAAGTAGGCGTTTATTTGATATTTTATCCATAATTTAAATTCATTACTTGTTATAAGACTCTATCTATATAAATAGTATTTCTTAGAGGCTTTTTTGAAGTCCGAGGCATCTTTATCCCAAAAAGGTTTTACATCTGCCCAGGAATTGTTTTCAGAGAACAACTCTCTAACCTTTGAGCTACCACTTACTTTGTCAAACATATTGAAGCGGTCTTTATTGCAGTGATCAAAAACAGCTCTATCAGGATAGAGACGAGCTACCTCCTGCATGATATAGAATTGAATTTCACTCAACTGAGCCTTCTTGTAATCCATAATATGGACTTGAACTCCTTGAATAAGCTCTCCCTTATCTACCGAATAGAAAGGTTTGAGATACATGGGTCTAAACTTAAGTCCAGGTAAATTCAAGCTATTCATACTGTCAGCAAACTCTTCGGCCTTGATCCATGGGGCAGCAAACATCTCAAAGGGAATAGTATAGCCTACTCCTATTGACATATAGCCCAACTCTCCTAAAATACCTGACACCGGATAAAATACGGCTGATCCTGTATGTGGTATATGTGGTGACGAAGGTACCCATTGAAGCTTAGTGTCTTCGTAAGTCATCTTACGTTTCCATTTTTTCATTTTAACAACTTTCAGGTCACAAGCTTTACCCTCCATAAATTGATCATTAATCATAAGAGCCAGCTCCCCACAAGTAAGTCCGTAGAGATAGGGTATTTTAAATTGGCTAACGAATGAGATAAAACCATCTTCAACCAAATTACCTTCTACACGGTGTCCACCCAATGGGTTAGGGCGATCAAGCACAATAAATTCTTTGCCGTTTTCGGCTGCTGCTTCCATAGCAACTCCCATCGTACTGATATAAGTAAATGAACGACAACCGATGTCTTGAATATCATAAACTAACACATCAATATCTTTTAGCATTTCGGGAGTCGGTTTACGAGTAGCTCCATAAAGAGAATAAACCGGTAAACCAGTCGAAGCATCTTTGGAGTTATCAACCTTATCACCTGCATGAATGTCGCCACGCACCCCGTGCTCAGGTCCATAAAGTGCTACTAAGTTGACATTGGGTGCCTCAAACAAAATATCAACAGTCGAGACCATATTATTATCCACACCCGTAGGGTTTGTAATCAAACCTACACGTTTACCTTCAAGGATTTTGAAGTTATCCGATTTAAGCATTTCTAATCCTGTTTTTATGGTCTGTGCTGATAACGGCATAACCAAAGCCACCAAAACAAAGGCTGCAAATATTTTAAGTTTTTTCATCTTCTCTTATTTTTTACGTCCAAATTCTGGATCGATTTGTTTCTTAACTAATATAGAAGCTAGAATACCTGGGATAGTACAAACACACACCCAAATAAAAAAGTTAGTATATCCTAAAGTCTCTTGAATCCACCCTGCTATCATTCCTGGAAGCATCATACCCAAGGCCATAAACCCTGTAGCAATAGCATAATGAGCAGTCTTGTGCTCACCAGCAGCAATATAGATCAGGTAAAGCATATAGGCTGTAAACCCAAAACCATATCCTATCTGCTCAATGGCAACAGCTGTACTGATTAACCAAATATTATCTGGAGTTGCCCAAGCGAGCCAAACATAAAGTAAGTCGGGTACATTAATGGCTATAGCCATAGGGATAATCCAAGCCTTAAAACCGTTTCTAGAGATTAGAAAACCACCGATAATCCCGCCAACCAATAAGGCTACAACACCAATAGTTCCATATATCATACCTACCGAAGAGGTAGTCAGCCCTAAACCTCCCTTATCTCCTGCATCTAATAAGAAAGGAGATGCGATCTTAACGAGTTGTGACTCACCCAATCGATACGTTAGAATAAAGAAAAACATCAAACCCAAGTTCTTCTTTTTAAAGAATGAGACAAAGGTCAATGCAAAGTCTTTAAAAATACGATCCGCACTTAGGTTTGGTCGCTTTACATCTGCTGCAGCATGAGGTAAAATCCAGTTATGGTAAAGTGCTAAAGCCACAAAAATACCTGCTAGTAAGTAAAAAGTTATACTCCAAGCCACAGGAATATTCCCTTTTATAGAGGGGAAAATCAGCCCACTCTCAAGTGCTCCAGCAAACATAACTAAGACACCTTGTCCAAAGACCGTAGCCAAACGATAAGCCGTGTTACGAATACCCACAAACAGAGACTGATCTCCCGTACTTAACCCCAACATGTAGAAACCATCGGCAGCAATATCATGTGTAGCCGAACTAAAAGCTAAAAGCCAAAAGAAAGCCAGTGACATTTGCACAAAATAGGTCGTTGGAATAAAAAATGCTACCCCTGCAAAACCTGCGGCTATCAACCCTTGCATGGCTACAACCCAAGCACGCTTTGTCTTAACTAAGTCGACAAACGGACTCCAAAGTGGTTTTATAACCCAAGGCAAATATAACCAAGAGGTATAAAGGGCTATTTCAGTATTGGATAATCCAAGTCGCTTATACATTATAACAGCAATGGTCATCACTGCAACATAGGGTAAACCTTGGGCAAAGTATAAGGTTGGTACCCATGCCCAAGGGGATCTTGTTTTTTGTGTATTCATAGTATCTGTTTTCATATCTGTTTAGTAATGTTTGTCAATCTGAGCACTTACATAGTAGTGAAGCAAAATTTCGTCATACGAATAACCCTTCTCTCCCATCACAGCAGCACCAATTTGACATAACCCTACTCCATGTCCCCAACCCGCTCCTTTTAAGACGAATTCTTGGGGTATTTGATTGCTTAAATTCTTCCTCTCAACTACAAAAGCAGAGCTATATAGGTGAGAGTTCGAAAGCACCCTGCGTATCTCTAGTTCTTTTCCAAGCACAAGTGTTTTTTGGGATCCTACAATACGCAGCTTATATAACCTACTCGAAACCCCTCTGGCAACTGGTTCAAGGTCGATAATATCACCAAACTCCATTCCAAGGTTTTTTTCGATCAAAGCTCTTATTTCGTCTTGTGAGTAAGAAATCTCCCATCGATAAAAGTCTGTGGTCTCTTGATCATAATTATTAAGTACCTGACGCAGTATTACTTTGTCCTTGGTGTTACAGAAAGCATCGGGTGAGCCAAGAATCCACTTCTGAGCTTGATCTTCATCTTTAAGGTTGGGACTATTTTCGTTGTCAGTCCAATCTCTCTTCTTGACAAGATAAGGATGAGATGATTTTTCCCAACAGGTTGAAAACTCCTCAAGCATGCCACCACAGCATTTGGAGTAGCGTGCATCACAAATTCTGTTGTTATAAGTAAGTACTTCACGCTCTGTAGCTAAAACAGCTTGGCGCACCAAAGCATTTGTAGCACGAGTAATCCCTTGATAACGTTGGCAATGGTCATCAGCGCAAACATCAAAAAGGAGGTGATCTTCACGATCATACCAAATGATTCGCTCCTCAGGGGTTAGTGTGGGAGACTCAAAGGGCTCTGCTTTAGAATCTACAGCGTCTTTGTTCTTCTGAATCTGTGCCAATAACCAACTCCTCGAAATTACGGCGTGTGCCTTTAATAATTCTAAAGAAGCATTTGCACTCATTTCTGACGAAATCACAGATATCAAATACTCTTCAACAGGAAGAATATTAATTGCTGCAATCTCATTATTGTCTATTGAAAAAAGTAATGAACCTCTAAAAGTCTGATTTTCTTTGCGTTCCCAATGGAAATTAACGCCTATGGTTACATCTTTTAATTCGAAGGAACCCTTATCAGTATCTATCGGTATAAAAATAAGCTCATCATATAGGATATTATTCCAAACAATTTGTCCATTCTGAATTTGTACCGACTGCAAGCCGGCAACCTCTTGCCCTTTAACTAAGTAATGAGAATTTAAAGTAAATTCTATCACTTGACTCGACATGATGCCTACGCTAACTTGTGGTGTTTTCATAATATCATTGTTTTAGTGGTGATAAAAGTTCTAATATCTCTGATTTTGACATAGATACCTCACTTAGTATATCTTGAATAACCCTAGAGTCTATACGTTTGAAGTCCGATTCGATCGGGGTAATAAAAACACCTCCCAAGTCAACCGAAGCTGGACTAATAGTCATCTTCTCTTCTCCTTCGGCAAAATAGCAGCTTGGCCTATGCTTGCTTCGAAGCAACACAACCAATACCCACTCTAGTCCATCATACCAAGCCAGCAGATTCATCATAGGTTCTACTTCGCCCGCGTGAATGGGCAAAAGTTTGTATAACAATTCAAATGAATTTGTTAAGTCGGGAATATTCTTTGAGGTAAATACCAAGGCATTTCGAGGAGCATCATCCAAAAGATGAAGTGATGCATCCTTATACTTGAATATCAATTGGCCTGTATGCGATTTAACATCAGTCTCAATCCCCATAAAGCCTTTGTTACCAGCTTGAAAATGCATATGATCGGGTGCAGACGCTCCACATTTGGGTCCATTATAGAAGATTACATAATCATCCAATTCTCTAGCTAAATCTAGCATGTCGGCAATTCTATTGGATATTTTCTGATCGACATGATTAATATCAGGAATAGTAAGATGCCGAGGAAATATAGGAAAAGGGTTAATCAATATCTCATACTGCTTATATCGAACTCCTTTTTGCTCTTTTGGCCTATTCTGGGCACAAAGAAAACATTTACGCTCTTGGATAGATTTCGTATCTACCTTAGCTGCAGAAGAAACAATACGTGCAGGATTGAATTGAGCTCGATACTCAACATGACCAACCGTTATATCTTTGGATTGTACTTTGCCTAGAGCAGCAAAGTTTTGACTGACCAATGGCCATTCAATAAGCTGCTCTTGGATTAGTTTTTCAACTTGTTCTTTCATCATTTATTTTTTATTTAACTGAAGACGAGCTTCGAGCTCCCAAGTGCGGATTCGATCTTTGTAGGTGTTGTGTGCATTCATTTTTACGATATCCAGAGAAGCATCAGAGTTGTCTTCCCAACGACGACATAAATAAACCACATCATAAACACGTCCTATTTGATAGTTACGAGAGAAATTAAGCCCCAATGCATAATCTTCACCATAACTAGTATTTGGAACTTTAACCTCACGAAGAACTGGTGTGTAAAATGCTCTTGGAGCACCAAGACCATTGATACGCAAAGCATTATTTCGACCATTATCAGGAGTCCACTCTTTATGATCAATAATACCCGGAGCAATCATGTTCATGTTAAAGTCGGTCATCATATAAGTACCTACAACCATAGCACAGTTTTGTGCATAAAACGCATCAACCATAGTTTGCAATGTGTTTGCATCACTGTAAACGTCATCGCTATCTAGTTGAACTGAGAATTTGCCACATTTGGGATGATGAACACCTACATTCCAGCAGCCACCAATACCAAGGTCGTGACGCTTTGGTTTGACATGAATGAGCCGCTCGTCTGATGCAAATGACTCAATGGCTTCAGATGTTCCATCGGTAGAGTGATTATCGACAATAATAAGATTAAACTTAAAGTTCGTCTTTTGTTTTAGAACCGATGCGATTGCATCTTTTACGGTCTTAATACGATTACGAACAGGTATAATTACAGATGCCTCAAACTCAAAATGATTTGCATCAAACTTAATCTTATCAAACTTAGGCTCAAGGTATCCTCCGATTTCTTTAAGATGCTCAGTACAGGCTTTTTCCATTTCTATCTGAACTGCTCTATTTTTAGGATCTACATAGTCGAATATTTTCTCTCCACTCTTGCGTGTGTCATTTTCGACCTCAGAGTATAAAAACTCATTGATATGCTCCAATTTATATTTCTGACTAAGTTTTAGTCTTAAATCATAAAGACCTGCTGCATCGTAGGTTTCTTTCATTCTACTTACCGAATCTTTGAAAGCTGAGCCCTTAAAAAGTAAAACCGAACCAAAGTTAAAGTCGTCACGAAGACTTCCTTTTTGATAGTCAATAACGGGTGCGGCTTTTCTATCTTCACCAATTACTTGGTAATGGTCGGCATAAATCATTCCGGCACAAGTATCTGAAGCTATACTAACCATACGCTCAAGGGCAAAGTACCCTAACTCCAATGTAGAGTATTTGGTATACAACAAAATATAGTCTGCATCAGCATGTTTTGCAATTTGTCGCATCGTCTCCGATGAGTTCAACGCAGGTACTTTTAACACTTGGCAGCCCATAACTGAAGCAGCCGCAGAGTCTTGTGTACTTAAAAGAAAAATATTTATATTACTATCCGAGTCCTTTAAATTCTCAATTGTGGTTTTTGCTTGAGCCTGATCAATAAAAGGGATAAAGCAATTCATTTTAGTTTTCATACTGTTATTTGTTATTAGGGTTATTTTTTCCATTTTAGTAAGCCTACTTCACCACCAGTAGCAGTAAAAAAGACCTCTTTATCATTAATTGGTACAAGTGTACTTATAAGTGAGTTTCCTATTTTGTGTTTCCAAAGAACCTCTCCTGTTCTACCATCAAGGGCAAACATTAAACCATTCTTTGTGCTGCCATACATTACCCCATCTTTTTCTGCTTGCATTGATGGAGCATGTTCATAGCCAAAACCAACATCAGATGACCATATCTTTTCAGGAGTATCAGATAAGGCTGAGTAACATACAATGCTATCGTTCATAGTTTTACTAAAAACTCGAGTTTGATCTTCAGACAAGCCAACGGTTTCACGAACCATTGATTCAGCAGTCCGCCACAAAGTTTTACCGTTTGTAATATCAATAGCGGTCATTGCTCTCTTGGGATCAGTAATAAATACTTTTCCATGAGCAGCTACAGGCCAAACTGCTGCTGGCGAAAAGTGCATTCCGCGAATCCCACCAGTCCATAACCACTCTGGAGTACCATCTTTTTCATTTAAGGCATAAAGCGTATTGTCCCAAGCCCCAAAAATCACTTTTCCATCGGCAACTAGAGGTTTGGTTTCGACATATCCTTTCACCTTATCGTAATTCCAAATCAGGTTTCCTGTTTTTATATCTATTGCTCTAAAGCATCCGTCACTAGCACCAATAAAAGCTACACCATTGTGGATAGTCACAGCTCCCAATACAGGAGCATTTGCTTTAACCTTCCATAATATCTCTCCTTTTTTAGTACCTAGACCATAGATGAAACTATCTGCAGAACCAAAAACAATGACATCGTTGGCTGCGTCTGGCGTTCCAAGGATGCGGTGACCAACCTGAGTTTTCCACTGTAACTTACCATTTTTCGCATTATAACTTGTTAGATAACCAAGATCATCGGCCACAAATAGGCTCTGTTTGTAAAGTACAGGCGAACTATAAATACCTACTCCTGTACGATTTAACCAAATAGGTTTTACCTCAGGATATGCTGAGTTTACCCCAAAGTCGGGTTTCCTACTCGCATCAGGCTCTATCGCATAAGACTTAACCATGGATAGCTGAGCCCAAGGACGAGGCTCTAGACTTACTCTCTTTTCAGCTACATAAATGGAGTCGTTAGCAATTTCTATCAAACTATAACCTGGATAACCCTCTTTGTCTTTTTGTGTAGAGCGATTAATAACTCCAGGTATACCGTCATAATCAAATAACAAATTACGGTGATAATGTCCACCTAAAAATGATTTGATATTGTAGCTACGGACCACATCGGTTACTTCGTACCAATTATCGACATCTCCAGGTAGCAGAGGATAATGAGTAACCAAAAACACGGGCTGATTTTTAGCAGCCTTTGATAACTCGTCATTTAGCCAAGTGATATCTTGAGGGGCAACATGCCCATCGGCCATACGAATAAGTGGACCGGTATTGAATCCTAAAAAAAGAACTCCTTTGTGCTGAAACTTAAACCTTTCGTAACCAAATATCTTACCAAAATCGATCATCCCAGACTCTGTCCACTTGGTTTCGTGATTACCAGGAATCACATAATAAGGTTTATTTAGCTGATCTAAGAGCTCTTTTGCAGCCGTTAAAGACACAAAGTCACCCTCTTCTGAAATATCTCCTGTAACCAATACAAATTCAATTGCTTCATTAGCATTAACCTCCTTGATTACCTCAATTAGAGCCTGAGCAGGCGCCTTGTTGTTTTTTGAAATATGAGTATCAGTAAGTAGTGCGAATGTCATATCCTGTGCTGATATAAAATTCAAACTACCAAAGAGCATAAACAGCAATAATGTTAACTTTCTCATAATATTTTATTCTTTATTATTCTTTAAAATTCTTAGGATATTACTCATCAGTTCATCTCTCTGACTTGGAGATTGAATTGTTTCAAATGGAAATCCTAAAGCAACTACTTTATAATCGCCATCATAGGCAACTGCAGCACTTAAATTGTTTTCTCCGTAACGCATTATTGTAAACGCATCTTTATGGGCTGGCTCGATAGCGTCAGGTGATTCGACAGCATAGGTTTCTGAGTTTAAGATTTGATTAAACTGATAAGACGAACGATCTTCACTCAAGGGAGAAACCACTCCCTTAACCTCTCCCTTCTTTGCCGCACGATTAACTCTCCATTTCAACTTCAAAACATCCTCAAGAAACTTTTTATCAGAGTCTTGACTAGCAACCAATGGGTTATCTATTAAATCGGTAGCAATATAAGAGCCTGAAACAAATAAAGCCCCCCCAGCTAAACAATACTTACTAATTTGCTTTTGTAAATGACTAGGAAATGTTTTAAACATAAGTTTATCTATTCCAAGAGCCCCCAGCTTTGTCTGTTTCTGTTTACCTAAAATCAGATCTACAATATCATAGTCAGCTAAAGACAACTCCTCACGTTCTAGAGCTTCAAGACTCGCTGAAGCAAAGCTAAATCCTGCTTTTAGCATTGAAGCTCCATGCACTGAGGGATAATCAAAACTGTTACCAGCTATTACCTCAGTTTCAAAATCGGAATAACTATCACCAAAACCTGAAGCATCATCATCCATCCAAGGGATCGTTCTGCGAAATTCTTTCATTGCCCCGATATAACTTATATCATTTAAGTAAGGCACACCTGAGTCGTACAAGTCAAGGAAGCCAGCAAGAGAATCAGCAGAAACAACAAAATCATCGGGTGCACTGATACGAGTAAACCCATTCACAATTAATGCGGTGCCCTGTTCATTTAGAGCTCTACCAACTGATAGTATCTCAGAGGGAAAACTCTCTCCACCATCATTTAATGCTGTAACCTTAAAGCTATAGACAACTCCCCTAGGTACATCAAGTATAAATTGATTATTCTTCACTACTCGACCTTGATCAAACACACCATTGCCTACTCTTGTGTAAACCACATAAGATGTTGGATTTGCAGTACTCTCTAGAGGATCTAAAACTGCATCCCATGACAGTTTAACCTCATTTTGAGATATAAATTGTGCTGCCATATTACCTACTGGTAAAGGCTGTACAACATAAGGCACTTGATATTGTGAGGCCAAAAACTTCAACATACCCTTATAGATCGAACGACTGACTGTAAAGCGAAATCGAGGATCAAGCCCATACTGCATGTCCGCAAAATTCTGATGAGACAGAAGCTCAAGTAACATCGTAGGAACTCGCGGCGTTGAAGCTTCACTATAGGCTTTATTCCACATCCCTCGACGTGTCCAGTCGGGATGATAAAGATTTCGGATATCATCGACAATTTGAGATTGGATTAAATCATTCAAGTCGCGAGCTATATAGCGAGAAGCACCTGTAGCGTACTTTCCCTGGTAAGAATCGGTATAGAATATCCCAAGTGTCCCAATAATTGAATCGTTAAAGGTAGTTCCCGCATCGGTATGGAAAGCAAAAGCCAAATCAATAGGGATACCTAAACCTGCTTCATCAGGATTGGCACTTGAACCTCCCGAAAGATAGTTTACCCACAACCCACGCGATTGATAATCATCAGTGTAATCGTTTAAACCTTCACTGGGTGAATAAATTGAACTCGGCATACCAGCCCACTGCAACCAATATCTAGCTGCTTCAGTAAAACGAGGATATCCACTTATTTCATAAGGATAAATTATAGCTTCAGCCGAACGAGCAATGTTACCCATTCCACCACCTATTTTCACCGCATCGGCAGTAACCCATTCTCCTTTTTTGGCTGTACGATTGGATAAAACCACCTTGTTCTGGCCGCCATCACGTGCAGAAAAGTCGAAGGTTCCAAGATATATCCATGTTCCACCACCCATTTGTTGATTAACTAAGAACTCTGTTTTACCTCCACGATGATGTACCGTATAATGTGCTGTAGCAGTACTTTGAGGAAGTGTATGATAAGATACATACACAGCATATCTACCCGACTCATCAAGACTAGGGATCCATTGAGCATAACTCTCCACTCCCTTAGTGATAGTTTCGACTTGGCGAAAAGTTCCCTGCTCGAATGGGTTTTCATTGTCTTTGTAACTGGCTTTGGTATGGGCAAATCCGCTAACTTGACCCTCTTGCCAGCTCTTGCTTCCTGAATACTCCAAGTAAGTACCCTCTGAATTGAATCCATCGTTATCAATGATTTCTTCATGCTTTTGAGTATCCCTTTCTCGGGGTAAAAAAACCTGAGCTCCTGCAGATTCCAACATGGGAACTAAGAACGGAAGAACATAACTTTGTGTATAGAGATCTTCAACAGTCTGGAAAATGCGTGCCCTTTGCCATTCCCATCGCGACAGCTTAGGCTCATAATAATAACCATGGCTCTGCCAAAGTGCAATATGACGATTGCTAAGCCCTCTACCTATCGCAAATGGTTTTGTGATATTCTTCACGTGTGGTGCTTTATGTTTAAAGAAGAATCGCTCATTGCTTTTCGACTTCTTATTGGTATAAAAAAGAGGTATGAGCTGATCTATCTTCTGTCCATCGGTATAAAATTCGACATTCTTATTAGAAATATCAGCACTAGAAAACAACTCTACAGCCAAGTCTTTAAGCAAAGCAATAGATTTAGGTCTCATAGGATAATAAGAGAGATTATTATTAAAGTAAACTCGAACAGATTTATTCTCAATGATACTATCTATTGAAACACGGCCAACAGAGATTTCTAGCCTCACAACAGAATCGACTAACTGCTCCAAACGATGTTTAATATCTTGACTCACCTGAGCTTCAACCTTGCAGAAAGACAAGGTTAATAAACTAATAATAAGCGCTATATATTTAAATTTAAATTTCATCATGACTTAATCAATTCGTTTTGTTTGCAGTCACTTTCTTACTACAAATAGCAAAGCCAATAGCAGTAAAAAGCGCATTAAAGATCAGGATCTCATAACTAAATTCATACCCATTAAACCAAGCGGCAGAATTAGTTTGAAGTATGTAACATAAGATAGGAGCAAGAATAGCAACCAAGGGAATGAAGCGATCGTGTATTTGTCGTTTAGAAAATATTCCATAAGCAAACATTCCAAGGATCGGCCCATAGGTATAACTTGCAAGGATATATACAGCATCAATTACACTTGTGTTATTCAGTGCATTAATAACAATTATAACAAGAGTCATCATTATGCTCATCGAAACATGAACTTTCTTACGGGTACGAGTGAGTTGAACTTCGTTCTCTTTGAATCTATCGTGCAAGATATCAACCGTAAATGAGGTGGTTAATGCAGTAAGTGCAGACCCTGCAGCTGCATAAGCTGCCGAAATAAGCCCTATAATAAATAAGACACCAACTATAATTGGGAAGTATCCCGCTGTAGCAATTAACGGAAATAATTGATCACTAGATTCGGGTAGAGCAATTCCATTGGCACTAGCATAGGTATAGAGCAATACACCTAACATCAGAAACAGTGCAATGATAAAGAATTGCGAAATTCCGCTTGTAATCATGTTCTTCTGAGAATCGCGAGAATTCTTACAACTCAGATTTCGCTGCATCATATCCTGGTCTAAACCTGTAGTAGCAATCATCGTGAATATCCCTGCTAGAAACTGCTTAAAAAAGTAACGTTTATCATTAATATCGTCGAAGAAAAACATCTTTGACATGCTGCTTTCCTTAATAATAACCACTAAAGAGCTAAAGTTGAGATTCAAGTCGGAAGCAATATAATAGATACAGAGAACAACCGATATAACTAAACAAAAAGTCTTAAAAGCATCCGTCCATATTAAGGTTTTAACTCCACCCTTAAAGGTGTAAAGCCAAACAAGTAAAACAGTCAAGGCTGCATTAAGAGCAAAAGGAAGGTTTAAAGGTTCGAATACCAAAAGCTGTAGAGTTATACAAACTAGGAATAGGCGAACGGAAGCACCTAGCATCTTGGAAATAAAGAAGAACCATGCTCCAGTCTTATAACTGGATACACCAAATCTATTTTCTAGGTATTCATAGATTGAAACAACATTGAGTTTATAGAATAAGGGTATCAAAACAAAAGCGATAATGAATTGCCCAACCACAAAACCCAAGACCATCTGTAGATAAGAGAAGCTACTCGCCCCAACCATTCCTGGAACAGAGACAAAAGTCACACCTGATATACTCGAACCAATCATAGCAATAGCGACCAAATACCAAGAGGACTTTCTATTGCCCACAAAAAATCCTTCACTATCTGCATTTCGACCAGATAGATAAGATATACCAAATAGAACTATGAAATAAATAGCTATGGTTAGAATGACTAAAAATGGAGTCATAAGGTTCTTGTGTTAAGAGTTTGCTATTAGTTTTCTGGATATAATAAGTAGGGACGACGCTGCACTTTAAAATTTTCCACATCATCTCTCCACATGGACTCAATTTCACAGGCTGACTTATCATCAAGTATCATCTCCTCGATATATTTCACGCCGACAAGTTTGACAAAGAAAGGTGTAAAAAACTCTTTTCCGATATCTAAAGTGCGGTAGGCATCAATCAAATAATCAAGACTAAATTTTGTCTGTCGAGCTCTACTTATAGAAACCTCGCGCAGATCCACTCCATAACAGAGTTGGTCGAGCAATGGAGGATTCTTTGATCCAAACATACTCTTAGGTGTAAACTCAAAACGGTATTTATCTTTCATGCTTGGATGTCCGTACACCTGAAAAGGCATTTCAGTACCACGGCCAAGGCTAACTGGAGTACCCTCAAACAAACATACCGAAGGGTATAAGTAGATTGATAACATATTAGGCAAGTTAGGCGAAGGAGCTATTGGCAACTCGTAGTACATCGCATGCGTATAGTTCTGGCAAGGAACAACCACTAAGTCTAGTTTGCTATTGGTCTTTAACCAATGCTCGCCGACACTCATCAATGCTAGCTCAGCTAAAGTCATCCCATGAACTACAGGGACAGGCAAGCCTCCAATACCTGACTGATATTTCATATCAAGAATCGGACCATCTACATAGTAGCCATTAGGGTTAGGTCTGTCGAGAATAATAATTTGTTTATCACTATCGGCACAAGCTTCCATCAAACGTAACATGGTAATATAGTAAGTATAAAATCGCAAACCAACATCCTGAATATCGACCACCAAAACATCAAATTTAGCCATCGATTCTGGGCTAGGCTTTGAATCTTTACCATCGTATAATGAAAGAATAGGTACACCTGTTTTAGCATCATTCGTATTGGACACATGTTCACCAGCATCAGCTGTACCTCGAAAGCCATGTTCGGGTGAAAATATAGCAGAAACATTTATACCTTTAGCAAGTAAAATATCAAGAAGGTGCTGATCTTTCTCAACCATACCTGTATGATTGGAGTATAGAGCAACTCTTTTATTTGTTAATAAATGAATATATTTATCGTACTGCTTAGCACCAATTTCGATAGTGATATTGTAGGCCAATAACCCCTTGGTTATAAACAGTAAAACAATCAGAATAGATAGTTTTCTCATTGGTATAGATTTAAGAAGTTACTAAAACAAATATAACTCATATTTTGGTGTTACAAACTTTTAATTAGATTTATTAAGTATTGAGAACTATATTTAAATAATTAACCTGATAAGTTTATACAGTACAGTAACTTGCAATTAACACTGAGTAAGAAGCTAATAAAAAGAGCCTTTAAGGATATATTATATATCTATAAAGGCTCTCCTTAATTAGTTATGATTGCATACTGAAGAAATTATTTCTTCTCAACATATAGACTTAAATTACTTTCATGATTCCGCTTATTTACAGCAGTAATGTAATAACGACCACTACTATTTACTTCTGTCGTTTTTTCTTTGGTTAAAACAACCAACTCTGCTCTCGCCTTATCACTATCATAGAATGAAGGGGCCACTCTATATACTGCAAAAATGACATCAGAGTTATTTGAATCCCAACTTAATACAGACCCCGATAAACTCACTCCTACGGGAGCAGTGGGCTCAGGAAGAACTTTTCTTCCGTTATGAGGGATCAATGCAGGGTTAGCAAAACGAGATTTTATAAGATCGTCTACTTCTCCATTACCACTAAACAAAGCTTTGGCAGAGTAGAAGGTAGTGCCCATATAGCGAGGGTAACGGTCAGCAACTTCAAATTGACGCTGAATTTGCGCAACATTAAAACTACCATCTTCAACTTTATAAAGTCCATAAGCAATCATGGGAACTGAATACCAACTATATCTTGACCAATGATTCGCCCACTTGGAAAAGTTTGGCTCATCATAGTAGAGTTGAGGCATTACGAAATCAACCCATTTTTCTTTAGTCCAACTCTCTACATCCGCATAAATTTTCTTATTGTTATCAGCATTTCCTTGAGGACTTACCGTAAAGCTAACCTCAGGACGTGCAGCAACTATACTTTCATGCAATAGTTTTATAGTCTTATCAACATTTGAAAATCTAAACTGATCTTTGGTTTGCCCCACCTCAGCAAGTTCAGAGTAATCTTTAGCATCAGGGAATTCCTCACCTGGCTCTAAAGATGGATAAAAATAGTCATCCATAACGATTCCATCAACATCGTAATTATTGATAATTTCTAAAACGATATCAGCTAGTCGTTGACGAACCTCAGGAAGAGCAGGATTATAAACTCGAATCTTTTGACAATCAACATACATATTCTCTTCAAGCTCCATTTTTAATGGGGCAAAAGAATCCGCAACCTTAGCACGAGTAGAGATACGATAAGGATTTATCCAAGCATGGAATTCTAATCCTCTTTTATGTGCCTCTTCAACCATAAACCTCATCACATCATAGCCTGGGTCTTGACCTCTGACTCCTGTTATGTTAGCACTCCAAGGTTCATATTTAGATTTATAAAATGCATCTGCCATCGAACGTACCTGTACAAAAATAGAATTGAAGTTTAACTCAACCATTTTATCAAGATAGTCAGTATACATTTTCTTTTGGACACTTACATCGAATTGATTTTGAGGCCAATCTCTCTGCCAAACTGTGGTAAACCACACTGCCCGCAAGTCTTTAGGCAGTATGATTTCCTGTTTAGTATTATCAACTTTTGTGCTACTGTCGTCATCACTACTACAAGCAGCTAAGAAAACCAAGAAACACAACGTTATTATTAATTTTATCTTTTTCATATTATGAGTATTAGTCTTCTAAACTAGCTTCTGGGACTTCATACATAACAAAACCTTGTCCATCTGCAGCTCCAAAAATATACAGTTTATCATCTACAACAGCAGCTCCACAATTGGTACCTGGAGAAGTTGTAACATCAACCCCAAAAGCTTTATTGAACACGGGCTTATAGTTTTCAACTTCAAGCAGATTTAGTGCATCAACAACGTTATTACCTCGAGTTATATCATACACGTAAATCGATTGACCAGAGTCCCCAGGATAACGTGCTGCAGTAACACCAACCAAATATCGTTTTTCATTGAAGTTTACGATACGTGCTTGATTGATACGTTCAGGCGTTGAAGTGATTTTAGTGACCATATTTCCTCCTTCATCAACAAGCATCAGTGGGGCACTAAATCCAGTATACAGGTAATAAGGAGTTCCTTCAACCTTAGTATATGAGAAGTATTGTCCTCCAGCAGAACCCGTAGAGGCTTTAGGATTTATAACATCAACCTTATCAACGGTTGTAAAATTGGATATCTGAATTCGGCGGATCTTGGAAGATGAGTTATTCTCGAAAAAGATAAAACCATTTCCTGACTCATCCAAATACATATCCATACTATCACCGAATCGACCACCTTCACCCGCCTCTAGAAGGTCTTGTTCAAAAATAAGCTGGGGTTTTGATGTTGGGGTATCCCACATATAAACCTTAACTAAAGAACTAGCCATATTTGCGATATAAATTTTGTCCTGAACCAAGCGGCCCCCACTAATGGGGAATGTACCACCTACAATACCTTCGGTATTTAACATTATTGGCTGATCCAATTTACCAGCTATAATATCCTCACGGCTTAAAAGATGAGGAGCCAGACCATCTTTTCGAGATACAATCAGAGCATATTCTCCATTAAAATCTGTTCCTCGCGTTACCCCTACACCAAAGTGCGAATAGGTATTGCCACCAACAGCAGAATTGTGATAAGCAATTGCTTTATCAAAATCACCACCAAACACAGGTACTAGCAATCTTATTTTCGCAAAATACTCTCTATAGCGTGTGTGATTTATTACCTTCAACACCTGTGTATCTTCCGAATCACCCTCCGGTATTGAATATTTATAACTCTCTTTATCTAATCTAGCTCCATCTGAAAGAACAGTTTCAAACCGTATAGCAGACAAATCTGTATTAGCATCTATTCTTGGAAAAGAAATCGTTTTAAGATCCTCATCTATTACACCGGAAACAACTTCGTTTCCTTGAGCACCAGCATTCACAATACTGATTTCTTTAATATCGGTGTAATACTGCGATGTATTCATCCCCTCGTCATCGCTACTACAAGCAATAAACGAGAAGGTTGATATGAATACAATTAGCCATGATATTTTATTTATGTTTATCATAGTGATTAATATTATTCGTTACTTAATCTTTAGTTATCTGATGCCCAACCCTGAGTTTGGTCAAGTTTATATCCCTTATTCTTATAGAAAATTATATTATTCCTTCCCACAGGAGATAAGTATGGGTTAACGCCCGGAACATTAAGGATTGGCAGACGATCTTTAATATCTAAATTCCTAAAAAAACCAACCATATCTTTTGTATTCTGTCCATCAAAAGCAATTTGATGACCATCTTTGTTAACCACTGATAAAATTCCGATATTTTTTGCTGTTAATTCATCTGGTAACTCTTGTAAGAAATTCACCCAAGTACCAGTAAGAAGGTCGGGATTCTCAATCGTATTCATATACTCAAGTTTACCCCATCTACGTAAGTCAGCAATACGAGAGAATTCAAAGGCAAATTCCATACGACGCTCTCTTCGTATTTCCCAAATCAATCTAGAAACATCAGGATCTCTATTTGGATCATCTGGCAAATTAGATAATTCCATAGCAGCCGTTTGCTTAACTCCTCGTGATATAGCAACCTCGTCTAGGGGTCTACTCCTTATCTTATTGATTGATAAATCTATATCAGCTTGCGTTATGGCAACATCTCCTAAAGTAGATAATTCAGCCTTTGCTTCAATCCAATTCAATAAAACCTCTGAATATCTCAATACAGGATAGTCATTCGTATTTAATGAAGATGTGTATTTTGTAGGAACAGCTTCACCTGCATCTGTGTACTCAGGACCTTGCCTATCAATAAACTTCACAATGTATAAGTATGAAGCTTTAGAACGAGGGGTTGGCTTGTGCCAAAACGTAGCCTCAAAGCGTGGGTCTCTGGTTTGAATTAAATTAGAGATATCAAAATCTTTTGCATTTGTTACTGCAGACGAGGTATAATCCATCCCATCGTTACAAATGAATGATTTAATCAGATCTAATGTTGGTCCAGCACTTCTAGATTCAGCTAAATTACAGTAAGTTGCTACAGAGTGGGTAACTTGATGTGATTCATCGTAATGTCGATACAGAATACAGTCTTTATTACCCTTCAAGTCTTCAGAGCCAAATAGCGATCTAAAATCCGTAACAATATCGAATTTAGAACTGTTACGTACAATATCAGCAGCTTCAACAGCTAAATTTAGAAACTTCTTGGCCTGCTCATTATCCTTATAGTAGTATTTCTGAGTAGTACCTTCAAATAAAGCATATCGACTCACTAAAGATGCTACAACATAACGATTGACTTGTTGATCTCCATCATTAAGACGAACATTGGATAAGGCAAATTTCCAATCCTCGTAAACATTATCCATTACTTCGTTTCGAGGAGTACGGGGTTTGTACATATCAGCAACATCAGTATCAGCAACGATGTAATCGTAATATGGAACATCGCCAAAGACACGAGCCAAATTAGCATATTCTATCGAACGAAAAAAACGACCAATACCAATCCAATGATTATAAGCTTCTTCAGAAAGAATATCTTTCATTCTTTCTGTCACACGGCTTACCAGGATATTTGCAGAACGTATCCAAGCAAAATTCCAAGTAGGACCCGAGTAAGTGGATTGCCATGGTTGACTTTTTTCATCCATTGATGTACTACCCTTCGAACTAGGTACTACACGCTCAAACTCAGTTTGGTTACTTTGATGAAGAATATCATCACTAAACTCATAACCAAGTAAAGCGGAGTACTCCGAGCTATAATTTACACCATATCCTACAAATGTTTTAGCATAGAATTCATTAGTATAAGACCTCACATTTATTTCGCTAACCCAAAATGTATCATCATTTTGGTCCGTCTTAGATGGCCTATCTAAGATATCGCTACAACCTATAACTGCAAATGCAAGTGTAGCAGATAACAATATATATTTTAATTTCATAGAGACAGTTATTAAAAGGTTAATTGAACTCCAAATGATGCTGATTTAAAGACAGGAGCACCTGTACCTGTTCTTCCAAGATTGTAATTATTATCAAACATGGAATATCCAGATATTGCCTCAGGATCAATTGGTAAACCACGCAGATTATCAAATGTCACAAAGTTTTCTAGAGACAAATAAACCCGAGCTCTACTCAAAAGTGCCTTACGAAGCCATTCTGAGGGAAACGAGTAACCAATAGTCATATTCTTAATACGCAAGTAAGACATATCTAACAGATATTTAGATTGTACTTGCATGCTATAACTTGTATTAGCTCCTCCGTTATCCCAAGCTCTAGGATAAAAAGCATCAGTGCGATTCTCTGTCCAGTAATTATCAGCAATTGCAGTTGGCATAGCACCTTCCTTAGCGTTATAACCTGCAATAGCTAATTGTCCTGAACCCCATATTTGACGCTTACCAACACCTTGTAAAAAGATCGAAACATCAACTCCCTTATAATCAGCACCTAAACGAATACCATATTCATATCTCGGTGTTGTATTACCAATAACCTTTCTATCACCTGGATTACCATAGGTACCATCACCGGGTGTAATATAACCATCACCATTCAAGTCTTTATATATCACATCACCTGGACTAAAAATTATAGTCCCCTTTCCATCTTCAAGATAGGTTTGATAAACAGGATTATCACCACTCAACATATTGGTTTCCTTAGCATTACCATCAATAATAATGACTGTCTTTTTTATTGTTCCATCATCATTATAAACAAAGTCGCTCTTTTGGTACAGTCGATCAGTAACATATCCATAAATGTCGCCATATCTTCTTCCTGTAGAATAACCATTAGAAATTAAGCGGTCATTAGGATTCACCATATGGTCGGCTCCTTTTGTAATTGTAGTAGTTGCATCAGAAACTGAAGCCATACCATTTATACCAAGACCATTGTCAAATCTGTAATTGAAATCAAAAGCTAGCTCCCAACCACGAGTTCTAAGATTACCATAATTCCCTTTTGGAGCTGGTGTACCGTGAGTTTCTGGTAAAGCATCACCAGGTAAAATCATATTCTTAGTATCTCTTTGGAACCAATCAAATGTTACGCCAAATATATTTTTATAAAAACGTAAATCAACACCCAAGTTTAGGGTCTCAATATCTTGCCATGTAATATCACGAGATATTGCATTAGGCGTAGTATATGCCCACATGGGAACACCATCACTACCTAACCAAGAGGTTTTATAAGAGTTCATTCGAGGAAAGTAAAGAGAGTTTGGTACAGTTTGATCACCAATAATACCCCACGATCCCCTAATCTTAGCAAAGCTTAAGACTTGCTCTATTGGCTGCATAAAGGTTTCGTTTGTAAGAACCCAACCCAGAGAAAAAGAAGGGAAAGCTCTCCAACGCTCATTAGAAGGGAATCTAGATGTACCGTCATAGCGCATATTAACCTCTAATAAATATCGATCCATATACGAATAGTTAATACGTCCAAAGTAACCAAGTTGTGCTTCCCAATTATTAGTAGCACCTACAGTTTCAGTACCAATAGCAAAATCGAATTGAGGATTTGTTAAATCAATAAGATCCATGCGTTTAGAAAAGTTACTAGCCCAGTTCCTTTTTACAATATTAGACCCAACCATAAAACGGAATCTATGCTCTTGCTCAGAACCTAGCTTCAAATCGTATGTAGTATAGACGTTATATACATGTTGGTTAACGGTACCTGAGTTTCTGGAAATCCAGCTTTGATCTTGATACATAGTTTGAGGAAACTGATAGGCTGGCATTCCACCAACGTCAGTTGGGACTCCTGCATCATTTACATAAATTTGTTCACCGGCAGCATCTCTCCACATAATTGGTGTGTACCATATATCTCCACCACTCAACGTAGGTCTTGCAGCATTGGTTATATTCTGTTCACTTGAGTAAGTATAATCAAAACGAATATCCCAATCTTTAATAGGAGTAACAGTCGCACCTAAATTTACACTATAGTATTTATTTTGACGATTAGAGGTAAATGTGTTTGCTACTTCATAATCAGGAGTACGCAAAGGCATTCCTCTTTCTGTTACACCAATAGGAAACAGTCTACTCCATCTGTAAAGATATAGCCAAGGGTCAGCAACAGTAGTACCAAATTCAGGATAACGTTTATTTCTATCAGAGTAAATAGCTCCACCGCGAACTGTTAAATATTTATTTAATTCAGAGGTTAAGCTGATAGAAGCATTATGTCTTTGGAAATCATCATGCTTTGCTGGCTTCATTAAACCTTTTTGCTTTAAGTAGCCTAGTCCAATATTATAAGAGGTCTTACCTGATTTACCATTTACTGATAAATTATGTGTCTGTGAGGGAGTCCACTCATTAATCATCGCTTTTGTTCCATCGTAAAGACGATAACCGTATTTATTAACTCCATCATAATACCAGTCACGACCATACACAACAGGATCTCCAGCTTTTACTACACCACCATAAGTGTTTTCCCATTCTCTAATTTTTTCAAGACTTTGCTCATCCACTCGCCAGAAACCTCCAGCAGGCATAGCTGCACCACGATTCTTTTGAGCATCAACTGTATATTCTAATCCTTCTATTCCAGCCATTTTAATTCGCTTAGTCGGATTTTGCCATGAAAAGTTATTTGAGTAAGAAATTTCAAACTTCTCGGTTTTAGAACCTTTTTTTGTTGTAATCAAAATTACACCAAAGGCAGCTTTAGCACCATAAATAGATGCTGAAGCAGCATCTTTCAGTACAGATATTGACTCAATATCATCAGGATTAATCATCTGAATACTAGGAATCTCAACGTTATCCACTAAGATCAAAGGATTACTAGAGCCCTCTATCGAAGCAATTTGCCCTCTAATTTTCATTATTGGATCAGACCCGACTTCACCACTTGGTACTGTAATCGTTAAACCTGATACAGCTCCTTGTAGCCCACGTCCTACGTCAGCGATAGGTCTACTGCCTAGAGTATCATCTATACGAACCGAAGAAACAGCTCCTGTTAGGTTCTCTTTCTTTTGACTACCATAACCAACAATAACAACCTCATCAAGTAATTCGCTATCTTCATGAAGCGTAACCCTTAGGTTGTTTTTTGCCTTAAGCTCAACTGGCTTAAAACCTACATAACTAAATTGTAGAGTGGCATTTGGTAGAGTGTTAATAGAAAAATCACCATTAATATCGGTAATGGTACCATTTGAAGTACCCTTTTCTAAGATACTAGCACCAATGATTGGCTCACCATCAATGTCTTTCACGGAACCTTTGATAGTAACTTTTTGCTGAGTAGCATGGGCAATCATAGAAGCATCTTCTTTATTTGCAAATGCATAATCGCTATAAAACAAACAACTAATAGCGAAAAATGCTGCGAGAACTAGCTTACGCCTACTTCCTCGACACTTGTGTTTTTCATACATATGTATTAGGTTTTAAAGTTTGGAAACTACAAACAATGCTCTTTATTAATGATTAGGTTTATAATTTTAATAGTTTTAACAAATGAGAGCAAGATTTGATATGCGTTATTTCACTACACAAGGATAAGTATAATTTTTGGATTAGAGAAACTTTTTAAGCTTATTTTACACCTACCAACAAAATGATGCTAATTGACTAATAATTAGGAGTGATACTCCACTAGACCATGGATTGCACTCTCATCAATCTTATCAACTTTAGCACCAAACTTCTCTGCAATATTATTAATAACTGCACGAAAAAGTACTGCAGATGATCCCATCATACGAATAGGATAGGCTTGATAATCATACTGCGTAATGTTCCGTTCAAAAAAACGTTCAAGATTGCACTCAACCATATTATACACATAATCATCATCCATATGTTCGGAAAGGAAATAGGCTACAGTAGCTAAGAATCTATTAGGGAATGGCATCTGATATACAGACTCCATAGCCATAGCAGGAGTTATACGGAAAGTATCATAAAACAATTCTATAAGTTCTTTCGGTGCAACTTCTTTGAGAACATCCGATAGGAAATACTTACCCAGAACAGCTCCACTACCCTCGTCGCCAAGAATATAGCCACCAGAAGTAACATTCTTAACTATTTTATTACCATCATAAAAACATGAGTTTGAACCCGTACCCAAAATACAGGCAATCCCAGGATTATCCAAAAAGAGCCCACGGGCAGCAGCCAAAAGATCACTTTCTACTTCAACAGGAGTTTTAAATTGAGCAACTAGCGAAGCTTCAACAATTTGAGATTTGTCTTTAGAATTACATCCTGCACCATAGAAGTAAACAGTTTCAAATTTCTTGCGAAAGTACTCTTCAGGAAGGTTCAAACGTATACTACGACTGATTTCTCTACGAGATTGAAAGAATGGATTTATACCTTCAGTATAAATGTGATTTACAACTTGATGTCTATCCACAACAGCCCATTCAGTTCGTGTAGAACTACTTTCAGCAATTAGTATCATTCGTGAGTATATAAGATTATTAAGAAACTATTAAGTCGCAAATATATACAATAATAAGCTTGTAGGCCTAGAAAATGGACTATATTAATTACTATTCACATACATATATTAATATTCAGCATGATAAATAGAGGTTTATTTCAGTATACACATCGATTATACTCTGATAATATTGACAAGTGCTATCAAATAGTTAATACACTATTTAATTATTAGATACAATTAAAAAGAAAATAACCAACACTAAAACTGTATTAGCGTTGGTTATTAAATAGGCTACTACAATACCCACTTTTCACGTTTATAAGCACTATCCCAAAAGAGATATTCTAGCTTAACAGAGGTTTGATACTCTTTTAGCATTTGAGCTCGGATAGCCGGGGTTGTTTGCTGGGCAAGAGTATTACAAATTGCCTCAACACGCTGCACAGAATCAATATGTTCACCATCCGAATAGGTATCAATCCAAAGTTGATAAGGGTTGTTTATTCGGTGCTGATGCTTTGAAATATAAAGTCCAACCTCTTGATATACCCTAAAACAGGGCATAACGGCAGCCAGTGTTACCTCAATGGGTGAGATTGCCAAATGCTTTAACAGATGAGATGTATAAAGCAAACAAGCAGGAGTTGGTTCAATATTGGGGTTGATTTGGTCAACAAAAGCTGCATGCAACTCCCGCTCCTGATCCATATTCTCACCTGCAAATGAAATAAACTCTTTTCTATGGAAAGGATCATTGAGCTGAGTTGCAATCCCCGTTAACAGTCGCCCATAATCTGATAAGTACAAACCGTCTTGCTCAATATAGAAAATGAATTTTTCGCTAGGAAGAGTTCCATTCATTAGTTCTTGAACAAAGGGATGCTGGGTTATTCGATCAAATTGAGGTTGAATGCTCAACCAAGCTTCTTGGGTCCATTTCATATTAGTCGAATTTATAAGCACAAACAGCTACATAGTCACCCGAATCGTAACCTTCGATAGGTTCTTCTATTATGTTGTCAGAATAAAGCGGATGTTTGGTAAGGGTTTGAGCAAAAGTTAAATTGGAGAATCCTACTTTCTCCAAGACATCGATCTTCTCTTGTGTTGTACGCCAATTGGCCGAACGTACCATTTCAATGGGGTATGGATTGCGTGGATAAACCCCTTGAACTAATTTATCATCCCAGCTACCCACACTCATTGCCAAATTATAAAGCAGACCGTACGAGCTCTCTTTAGGAACATCAATTAAAATAATCTTTCCACCTTTTCTGAGTGCTTTATAGCTGCGTCTAACACACTCTTCTAAATCGGTAATGTAGCTAGGAGAACCGTTATAAATGATTGTATCGTAAGTTTTACCTCCATAGGTTGCCACTTCAGCAGTTGTGACGTCCACTTTCAACCCCCTTGAAGTAGCTATGCTAGCCATATCGCTAGAGGGTTCAAGACCATAGTTAACATGGATATCAAACTCTTCACGTAGTATTTTTTCAAATAGACCACTACCACAACCCACTGAATAGATATCTCCACCTTCCTTGAGTACCTTTGCTACAAGTTTAACCTCAGAGTAGAGCATATTTTTATTTTGGAGAAACCAATAGTCGTATTTCTTTGCTAACTCATCAAATTTTTGTTTTTTCATATCATTTAAATAATAAAGGGCCGTTTCAACTAGTTGAAACGGCCCTACTCTGATTTATATAAAATAATTATAGTCTTGCATCCGTTTACCTACGTTGTAATTACACACATCAGGTTCAAGGGTATCGTCTCAGCCCAAACTTTTGAAAGTCATGAGCACCCCTAACAGTGAAAGCAAAATTAGTCAAAAAAAACAAAGAACCTATTTTAATTCTTTATTAGTCAGGTATTGGTATAAATTAATTACAAATGAAAATGTGATTAAGATTAGCCCTACCAGCACTACTCCTTCCCAACGCCAAAGGCTCCATGCAAAGCCTGTAAGTGTTGTTCCCAAAGCACCACCCACAAAATAGGTAGTCATAAAAACCGTGTTTACACGATTCACTGCTGAGGGTCTTAATGTCAATACTACCGTTTGATTGCCTAGCTGGATGCACTGCATCCCTACATCTAAAACAATGATACCTAGTATTATTCCTGTATAGAAGTTTTGAAAAACATAGAGGTTAACCCATGCCGCAAAAATCAGTAATGTTCCCATAAAATTGATGCGATACAGCCCTATCCTACTGACATATTTACCAATAATAGAAGCAGCTACAGCACCTGAAGCACCGCAAAGCCCTAGCAGTCCGACAACAGTACCACCCGCATAAAATGGAGGCTCAGCCATTTTGAAAGCCAGCATAGCCCAAAGTGATAAGAAAGAACCAAATGCTAAACCTGATTTGGTAGCTGCAAATCGAAGTTTGGGTTCTTCGCGTGCTATAGCTAAAACAGACTTCATGAGTTTGCTGTACTTACCTGTAAAGTTGGGTAGAACAAAAGGAAACTGAGAATAAAGCACCAAAAAACATGCTACCATAATCAGAGCAGCAATAATATACATGGTACGCCACCCATAAAGCTCACCAATAAAGCCACTCACAACACGAGAAGCCAAGATTCCTGTGAGCAAACCAGAAACTACAATCCCAACATTCGTATTCTTTGTTTCAGGAGTTGAGAACTGCGACACAAGTGGTAAGAAGAGCTGAGGGGTGACTGCACAAACACCTGTAATAAAAGAGGCAACCAAAAGGACATAAATATTGGGCGAAAAGGCTATAACCAACAGTGAAAAGACAAGTAGACCGAAATTGGCAAGAATAATATTCCTTCTCTTTAACATGTCCCCTAGAGGAATAATAAAAAGTAATCCCAATGCATAACCAGCTTGAGAGACTATAGAAATAGTATTAGTAAGGAGTTCCGAAATATTAAACTCATGCTGGATTAAGCCCAGCAGGGGTTGACAATAATAGAGATTAGCAATGGATAACCCTGTGGTAAGTGTTATTATCCAAAGCAAGTGACTAGAGATACCTTTATCATTTTGGAGTGTTGAGCTCATCTTTTATTTACAAAGTAAGTTAGAAATATAGAGTAAACAAGGGTTTTAAACCTTGTTTATAATAAAATAAGGGCTAGATTATTTATTTGCATAAATCCTCTAGCCCTTGAAACACAGTTAAGGTAGGTATTAGTTATCTAAAAGTTTTTGAAGTGATTCTTTAGCATCACCCAATAATAAAATAGTTTTTCCATCTTTATAGAGTGGATTATCAACACCAGCATAACCAGGTTGCATATCAAAATTACAGATGATTACCTGCTTAGCCTCATCCACATTCAACACAGGCATGCCATAGATAGGAGTATCAACTGCCTCACGTGCTGCAGGA
>NZ_AQWS01000015.1 GCF_000375405.1 Bacteroides propionicifaciens DSM 19291 = JCM 14649
GGTTTTGAGCGAATGACAGGTATGGCCAATATTTCTCATACAGCTAATCGTGTAATTCTAGATTTCAATACGATGATCTCGAATGCAAATCAAAATCAGATGTCGGAAGGTACTTCGTNTGCTAGTCCTATTATGGTGGCTACTATGACTGCTTCTCCCTCTTCTTATCCTTATAACGAAGACGGTTCATTTAGTACCTATTTTCCTGCTTTGAATAATGCAAATATTGTGCAGACGATGAAATACAACTACGACAGAAACTCTGTAGTTCGTTCATTAAGTACCGCTTCAGCGACTTGGAATATTTGGGATAATCTACGTCTTAAAGAGATTTTTAACTATGACTTTAATCAGGCTAATAATCGTGTGTGGTGGGATCCAAGATCAAACAATGGACGTTCCTCTAAGGGAGTTTATCAACGCTATATGATGAACCGTAGCAAGTGGACTTCGCAAACACAGCTTACCTACAATAAGGTTATAGCTGAGAAACATGCGATTGATGTGTTGGCTGGTTTTGAAACTGAGTCATACAAGCTTGACTATGTCTTTGCTAGCGGCAGTAATTATCCTGGTTATTTGGAGGAAATTGGTAATGCAGCCGAGACAGAATCGAGTAGCTCAAAATCAGAATCAAGAATGGTTTCTATGCTAGGTCGTTTGAACTATAATTATGATAATAAATATTACGCTAGCGTAAGTTATCGTCGTGATGGTAGCTCAAGATTATCAACAGATAGTCGTTGGGGAGACTTTTGGTCGGTTTCAGGGTCGTGGAGGTTAACACAAGAAAACTTCATGGACAATGTTCGTGATGTGATAACTGATGCGAAGATAAGAGCTTCTTATGGAATTAATGGTACACAACCTAGTGACTACTATGGTTATATCGGTGTTTATAGTTACGGTGCCAACTATGATGGACAACCAGGATCTTCTGAAACTGGACTCTTCAATCCTGACTTGAAGTGGGAGAAAAACTATGCTACCAACATAGGACTTGATATTACGTTGTGGGAAAGATTGTCTATTGGATTCGATTGGTATAATCGCGATACAAAAGACTTACTCCTTGATCAACCTATTTCTCAAACCACTGGTATGACTACTATGTTGAAAAATATTGGTTCGATGCGTAACAGAGGATTTGAGTTCGAAATTAAATCAACTAATATAGCGAATGATGACTGGTATTGGACTACATCGTTAAATCTTGGTCATAATAAAAATAAACTAACTAAGCTTGATGGAGATCAGTCTGAAATAATTAATGGTAGACTTATACACCGAGTTGGTGAGCCATATTATTCTTTCTATGGTTATGAATATGCAGGTGTTGATCCTGAAACTGGTAAAGAGTCTTTTTATATAAATAACGGTAGTGCAAATTCACGTGAGACTACTACTAATTCTGCGGATGCTAAGAAGGTTATCCTGGGCAATGCCAACCCTAAAGTACAAGGTGGATTAACGAACTTTATTAGCTGGAGAGATATTGACTTGAACTTCACCTTCACATATTCGTTTGGTGGCAACTTAATGGATACTGCAAGTTGGTTGCATTCTAATGGTGGAGCCTATCATTATAATGGTAACATTCCATCTTACTATAAGATTGGTGATATGTGGCAAAAGCCTGGTGATCATGCTAAATTACCTCAGTTTGCTTTTGGTAATAGTGCAACTACTTCTTCACGTTGGGTGAAATCTACTGACCATGTTCGTTTAAAAAATATCACTTTAGGATATAGCTTGCCTAAACGTATAACTAAAACCTGGGGAATTAATAAATTACGTGCATATGCTTCAGCTAATAATTTATTGACATTTAAGTCAAAAAATCTCTATGTTGATCCAGAGGTGCCAGTTGATGGCTTGGTAACTTTTGAAACTCCAGCATTGAGAACCGTGACTTTTGGCTTGGAAATTAGTTTTTAATTTTAAAGGAAGAAATAGAATGAGAAAAATATATAAATCTATAACACTTGGGATAATGCTGGTAGCTTTGTCTGCTTGTGGAAACAGTTGGTTGAATCTAGATCCTAGTACTTCGACATCCTCAGATAAAGCTATTGTTGATTATTATTCAGCTACGGTAGCGTTGAATGGTCTCTATGACGGAATTCAAGGAAGTTCTAGTAGAGTATCATATTATGCCGCTCGTATGTTTTATACAGGAGATGTTCGTGGCGATGATATGCAGGCTAGAACGCAAGGAATGCGTTCATCTTCTACCTATGAGATGAGGTATACACAAGATAATGCTCCAGTTATTTGGGCTATTCCTTATAATGTTATTCGGAGATCAAACAATATCCTTCAAGCTATTGAGAATGGTAAGGTGGCTGATGCTACAGCAGAACAACTTAATAGTTTGAAATCTGAGGCACTAGCTATTAGAGCTTTGGTTCACTTTGATCTTTGTAAATTATACGGTGTACCCTATAGTGTTGACAATGGGGCATCTTTGGGTGTACCTATTGTCATAGAGCCGATTGGGGTGAATGCTCTTCCAAAAAGAAGTACGATTGCAGAGGTTTATGCACAAGTGATCTCAGATCTTAAAGAGTCATTGGACTTGGGAGGTCTAAAAACCACAAAGAACTATGGATATGTAAACTCTTGGTATGTGAAAGCATTACTATCTAAGGTTTATTTGTATAAAGAAGATAATGCTCAGGCATTAGCATTGGCTGAAGATGTTTTGAAAAACTCTCCTTATGTGCTTTGGACAGCCGAAGAGTATATTGACGGTTGGAATACTAACGATACTGGTAGGAAAGAAATGCTTTTTGAGATCATAAATAAAAATTCTAGTGATTGGGCCGACCGTGAGGGGATAGCTTATTTAATGTATGAAGACGGTTATGCAGACCTTATTGCGACAAAATCTTTTATAGATATGTTAGGTGCTGACCCCAATGATGTACGTAATGGTATTTTGATAGCGCCTCAAATCAATGAAGACCTTATTGAGCAATACGGTAAAACTCCGATTTTTGTTAATAAGTTTCCCCCAGCTAATGGAGATGTACGTTTAAACAGTTTGCCGATGATGCGTTTATCTGAAGTTTACTTGATTGCTGCCGAGGCTGCTGCAAAGCTTGGAAAAAGCGATAAAGCTGCAGAGTATTTGAATATAATCCATCTTCGTGCAAATCCGGCAGCTTCTCCAGTTAGTCAGGCAGATGCAACACTAGATCGTATTAGTGTAGAGAGAAGAAAGGAGCTAGTAGGTGAGGGACAACGCTTCTTTGATGCTATGCGTAATAATGAAACAATAGTTCGTTATACCAACCAAAATGATATGCAACTACATTATACCTTGATTCCCGAGTCTCAAAAGTTTGATCGAACTTATTTTAGAACGCTATTTCCGATTCCTATAGATGAGGTTAATGTTAATCCAAATTTAAGAGGGCAACAAAATCCTGGTTATGGTAGCTAAATAAAACTTTCTATCAAAATTCATAACTAAATGCTAAGTAAAGCAGATTATTCAGTTTATTCTGATAATCTGCTTTGCTTTTTTATTTGTGTAATTGTAGCTATGTAAAGGTTTATTACACAGTAGTCTAACTTGCTTTATTAACAATTACAAAAATTATTCTTCACTGTGTATTGATTGTTAAATAGTAGCATAGTGTTAGTTTTTGTGCTTCTCTGTAGCTCTTTGGATAAGAATATGGATACATGGCATATCTTTATGGTAAAATAAAGACTCTTTCGGTTATTCTCAAGGGGGTACAAGTTTATTGTCTACTATTAATAGCAATGATATTGAGTCTATGACTGTAATCAAAGATGCTGCTGCAGCTTCTTTATACGGTTCTCGTGCAGCCAATGGTGTGATTGTAATTACAACTAAAAAAGGTACTGCTGGTAAGACTAGTTTTAATTTCAAGTCGAGCTTTGGTTTTTCCGATATGGCGATTAATTATCGGCCAGTATTGAACGGAGAAGCTAGAAGAGAGTTATTGCATCTTGGGCTTTCAAATTATTTTATGGCTAATGGTGAAAATGCTACACCAGAAAGCTCATTAGCTTATGCTGATAAGAATATTGATAAGTATGCAGCGAGACCTTGGTCTGGATATACTGATTGGAAAGACTTATTATTCAAAAATGGCTCTCACCAGAACTATGAGTTTAGTGCTCAAGGAGGTAGTGAGAAAACAAAGTTTTACTCTTCAATGTCTTATACTAAGCAAGACGGTATAACAAGCAATTCTGGTTTCGAACGTATGACTGGATCTGCTAATATTAACCATACTGCTGATCGTATAAAATTGGATTTTAACTCAATGGTTTCTTATTCTAATCAGAACCAAGTGGCTGAAGGAACAAGTTATGGTAGTCCGATAATGGTTGCTACTATGACTGGATCCCCTTCAAACTATCCATATAACGAAGATGGCTCTTTTAGTACAGATTTCCCCGCTTTAAATGGTGCTAATATTGTTCAGACAATGAAGTACAACTACGATAGAAACTCTGTTTTCCGATCTATGAGTACAGCTTCTGTTTCTTGGAATATTTGGGATAATTTACGCATAAAAGAAGTGTTTAACTTTGATTTCAACCAGGCAAATAACAGAGTCTGGTGGGATCCTCGTACCCAGGATGGTAAAGACTCTCATGGAGTTTATCAACGTTGCATGATGAACCGTAGTAAATGGAGTAGCCAAACTCAGTTGACTTACGATAAAGTTATTGCTGAAAAACATGCTATTGATGCTTTACTAGGATTCGAGACTGAAGATTATAAGTTAGACTATGTTTATGCTAACGGTAGTAACTATCCTGGTTATCTACCTGAAATAGCTAATGCTGGTACATCAAGATCAAGTAGTTCAAAATCTCAATATCGTATGACCTCGATGTTAGGTCGTTTGAATTACACCTATGATAATAAATATTATTTAAGTGGTAGTTACCGTAGAGATGGTAGCTCACGTTTAGCTAGAGATAGCCGTTGGGGTAATTTTTGGTCTGTTTCAGGGTCATGGAGAATGACTGAAGAAGCCTTTATGGAAGATTATCGCGATATTCTTACTGATGTTAAGATTCGTGCATCGTATGGTGTTAATGGAACCCAGCCTTCAGATTATTATGGATATATGGGTGTTTATAGTTATGGTGCAAACTATAATGGTAAGCCTGGTGCCTCTGAAACTAGTTTCTACAATCCCGACTTGTCTTGGGAAAAGAACTATGCAACGAATATTGGTTTCGATGTGTCTCTTTGGAATAGATTGACCGTAAGTTTTGATTGGTATAATCGCGACACAAAAGATTTATTATTAGATCAACCAATCTCGCAAATTACGGGTATTGGTTCAATCTTAAAGAATGTGGGATCGATGAGAAATCGAGGTTTTGAATTCGAAATTAAATCCACAAACATTGATAAGAATGATTGGTTTTGGAGCACTTCTTTAAATCTTGGCCATAACAAGAATACATTAACTAAATTAGACGGTTTTCAGCAAGAAATCATTGGTAGTGTGACAATTAATAAAGTTGGTCAACCTTACTATTCATTCTACGGCTACGAATATGCAGGTGTTGATCCAGCAACAGGTAAAGAATCGTACTATATAAATGACGGTTCTGAAAATAGCAGAAATACCACCACTAGCATTACCGAAGCTAAAAAGGGAATAATTGGTAGTGCTGAACCTAAAGTGTCAGGTGGTTTGACAAACTCTGTAAGTTGGAAAGATATCGATCTTAACTTTACCTTTACTTACTCTTTTGGAGGTAAAGCATATGATAGAGCAAGATGGTTGCATTCAAATGGTGGTACTGATCACTACGATGGTAATATACCTTCTTATTATAAAATAGGTGATATGTGGCAAAAACCAGGTGATCACGCTAAACTTCCTCAATTCGCTTATAATAATGTTCAGGTGGAGTCGTCTCGTTGGATGATGTCAACAAGCCATGTACGTTTGAAAAATATTACTTTGGGTTATAGCTTACCTAGGAATATCATTCGTAAGGCAGGGCTTAGCAAGGTGAGAGTTTATGCTTCTGCAAGTAATTTATTTACTATTAAATCAAAAGATTTATACGTTGATCCAGAAGTCCCTGCAAATGGTCTGGTTATGTTTGAAACTCCAGCACTTAGAACAGTGACATTTGGTATTGAAGTAGGTTTCTAATAAAAAAGTAGCAATTAAATGAGAAATATATACAAATCATTCGTTTGGGGAGTAGCTTTAATTATGCTCTCTTCATGTGGGAATAGCTGGCTAGATCTAGAATCTAGTACAAATATACCAACAGAAAAAGCTATCGTAGATTATAAGTCTGCTGATGTAGCACTAACAGGTATTTATAATGGTCTACAAGGAACTTCGAGCAAAACGACCTATTATGGTACTAGCATGTGGCTTTATGGTGATGTTAGAGGTGAAGACATGCAATCTTCTTTATTGTCTAGTCGTGGTGCTCCTTTCTATTCCATGAAATATACAGCAAATGATGCACCTAGCATCTGGAGCATTCCTTATAATGTTATACTTAGGGTTAATAGATTAATCGAAGCTATTGATTCAAATAAAATAGGAGATGCTACTCCTGCTCAGTTAGATGCAATGAAATCTCAAGCTGTAGCTATTCGTGCTTTAGTTCATTTTGACTTATGCCGCATTTATGGTGCTCCTTATAATGTTAATAACGGTGCCTCATACGGTATTCCTATTGTTTTAAACACATTACCCGTTGCTTCTCAAGAAACTCGAAATACTGTAGCTGAAGTTTATGAGCAAGTGATTAAAGATCTTGAAAAATCTATAGAGATTGGTGGATTGACTAAGGATAAGTATTATGGATATGTTAACTATTGGTTTGTTAAAGGGCTTTTGGCTAAGGTTCATCTTTATAAGGGTGATAATGATAAAGCACTTCAGTATTCAGAAGAAGTAATCAATGACTCTCCTTATGAGTTGTGGACTAACGAAGAATATGTTGATGGTTGGCAAACTACTGATAAAGGACGTAAAGAGATGCTTTTCGAGATTGTGAATTTTAGTACCGATAGCTGGACAGACAAAGAGGGTATCGCAAATATAATGAGCCCTTATGGCTATGCTGCAGCTATTGCGACTAAATCCTTTATCGATATGCTAGCTAAAACTCCAGACGATATTCGCAATAAAGTTTTGGTAAAGAGTGTTCAGTCTGGTTCTATAAAACTATATGGTGATGCTACAGTTTTTGTCAATAAATACCCGGCTGATGAAACTGGAGAGTGGCGTTTAAACAGCTTACCCGCAATGCGTTTATCTGAAATTTACTTGTTTGCTGCTGAGGCAGCTGCTAAGCTGGGTAATTCTCAGAAAGCTGCTGATTACTTAAATGTAATTCATAAGCGTGCAAACCCTAAGGCTGCAGATATAACTGCTGCTGAAGCAACTTTAGAACGCGTTATCTTAGAAAGACGTAAAGAGCTTATTGGTGAGGGTAGTCGTTTCTTTGATGCAATGCGTAATGATGAAACTATTACTCGTTACACCAATGAAGAGGATAGAGGTTTCCATCCATCTTTAGATGATGTATCTCGTAGTTTTAATAGAACTTACTTTAGAACTCTTCTTCCTATACCACTAAGTGAGACAAACGTTAATGCACCAATCCGTGCACAACAGAACCCAGGATATTAATTTGTTCTGATAACTAAAAATTATATCGTAATAAATGTAAGTAGGCTAGGTTGCTATTAAAAGCTAATCTAGCCTACTTTCGTTTATTTAATTGATACTTTAATATTCGTTATAATTGTTATTCAGCGCATACTAATGCATTTTAAATGGCTTTAAAATGATCAAGCCTTGCAGTTATTTGTTATATTTGTTAGTAGAAATTTAAAAGTACAGAATGAAAGATTTTATAATATCCGAAGTACAACAAGAAACGGCCGTATTGGTGGGGTTGATTACTCAAGAGCAAGATGAAACCAAAACAAATGAATATCTAGCTGAGCTTGAGTTTTTGACCGAAACAGCTGGTGCTGTTATTGTAGGCCAATTTACTCAGCGCTTAGATAAACAAAACCCTACAACTTATGTGGGTACTGGTAAGCTCCAAGAGATCCGTGATTTTGTTGAAGAACATGAGGTTGGGATGGTCATCTTCGATGATGAACTTTCGGCCAAACAAATAAGAAATATTGAGAAGGTACTCGAAGTAAAGATTCTTGATAGAACTTCTTTAATCCTCGACATCTTTGCCATGCGTGCACAGACTGCTAGTGCTAAGACTCAAGTAGAGTTGGCACAGTACCAATATATGTTGCCTCGATTGACTCGACTTTGGACTCACTTGGAACGCCAAGGTGGTGGTTCGGGAACAGGGACTGGTGGTTCAGTAGGTCTTCGTGGACCTGGTGAGACTCAGCTTGAGATTGACAAACGTATTATTGGTGATCGTATCTCTTTCCTTAAAAAACAATTGGAGAAGATTGATAGACAAAAAGCTACTCAACGTCAAAACAGGGGTCGTATGATTCGTGTAGCTTTGGTAGGATATACCAATGTGGGTAAGTCAACGATCATGAATATGCTTGCTAAGAGTGAGGTGTTTGCTGAGAACAAGCTCTTTGCTACGCTTGACACTACAGTACGAAAAGTAGTAGTGGGTAACCTTCCTTTCCTTTTGTCGGATACCGTAGGGTTTATTCGTAAACTCCCAACCGACTTGGTCGATTCGTTTAAATCTACCCTTGACGAGGTTCGTGAAGCCGATTTATTAATTCATGTGGTTGATATCTCTCACCCTAGCTTTGAAGATCATATTCGTGTGGTAGAACAGACTTTGGCTGATATTGATTGCTCTGACAAACCCGTATTCTTGGTATTTAACAAGATTGATGCTTACTCATTCATTAAGAAAGATGAAGATGACTTGACTCCTGCAACAGTTGAAAACCGTACTTTAGAAGAATTAATGAACACCTGGATGGCTAAGGCGCAAGACTGCATCTTTATCTCTGCACTAGAGAAAACCAACCTCGAAGAGTTCCGTAAAGAAATCTACGATAGAATCCGTGAACTTCACGTTCAACGTTTTCCTTATAATGATTTCTTATACCCTATTTACGACGATGTTGACTGGGATAACATAGTAGAATCAGACGAATCTGAGGAAGATGAGGTTGAATAAAGATTAATTTCCCTAATCTATGGTTTTGAATCGAAAAAAGTTAACTTTGTAGGTAGCTAATATTCAAATAACACATTTAAAATAAATAATTATGGCAACACCTCCATTTAAGTATCAAGCCCCATTTCCAATGGGTAAAGATACAACAGAATATTATTTACTTACTAAAGATTACGTTTCTACGGCTCAGTTCGAAGGACAGGAAATCCTTAAAGTAGAGCCTGAAGCACTTACTACTTTGGCCAACCATGCCTTCAAAGATGTGGCTTTTATGCTTCGTCCTGCTCATAACGAGCAAGTGGCTAAGATTTTGTCTGATCCCGAGGCTAGCGAGAACGACAAGTATGTTGCTTTAACCTTCTTGCGTAATGCAGAAATTGCAGCTAAAGGTCAATTACCTGTTTGTCAAGATACGGGTACTGCTATTATACTTGGTAAAAAAGGTCAAAACGTTTGGACTGGTGGTGGTGATGAGGAAGCTCTATCGAAAGGGGTTTATAAGACCTATACCGAAGAAAACTTACGCTATTCTCAAAACGTGCCTTTAGATATGTATAATGAGAAGAACACAGGTTGTAATCTTCCTGCTCAAATTGATTTACTATCAGTTGACGGGGGTGAGTATAATTTCTTATGTGTTGCTAAGGGAGGTGGTTCTGCCAATAAAACTTACTTATATCAGGAAACTAAAGCTCTACTAACTCCAGAGAAACTAGTTCCTTTTCTTGTTGAGAAAATCAAAACTTTGGGAACTGCAGCTTGTCCTCCTTATCATATTGCTTTTGTGATTGGTGGTACTTCTGCTGAAACCAATCTTAAAACTGTCAAACTCGCTTCGGCTAAATATTACGACAACTTGCCTACCCATGGCAACGAGGGTGGTCAAGCATTCCGTGATATTGAGTTGGAAAACAAAGTGCTCGAAGAGGCTCAAAACATTGGCTTAGGTGCTCAGTTTGGTGGTAAGTATCTTGCACACGATATTCGTATCATCCGTATGCCTCGTCACGGTGCATCTTGCCCAGTGGGTATGGGTGTTTCTTGTTCGGCTGATAGAAATATAAAAGCTAAGATTAACAAGGATGGTATTTGGATTGAGAAACTAGATGATAACCCAGGACGTTTGATCCCTAAAGAACTCCGCGAAGCTGGTGAAGGTGAGTCTGTTCGTATTGATTTGAATCTTCCGATGCCAGAGATCTTAAAAGAATTATCAAAGTATCCTGTTGCTACTCGTTTATCTCTTAACGGAACTATTATAGTAGGTAGAGATATTGCTCATGCTAAACTTAAAGAACGTCTAGACAAAGGTGAAGGCTTGCCAGAATATATCAAGAATCATCCTATCTATTATGCAGGTCCTGCAAAGACTCCTCAAGGAATGCCTTGTGGTTCGCTAGGCCCTACAACTGCTGGTCGTATGGATCCTTATGTGAAACTTTTCCAAAGTCACGGAGGAAGCTTGGTAATGCTAGCCAAAGGTAATCGCGACAAACAAGTTACTGATGCTTGTGCTGAGTTTGGAGGTTTCTATCTTGGTAGTATTGGTGGTCCTGCTGCTATTCTAGCACAAAACAACATCAAGAGTATCGAGTGTGTTGAATATCCAGAATTGGGTATGGAGGCTATTTATAAAATTGAAGTAGTAGACTTCCCTGCATTTATCTTAGTTGATGATAAGGGTAACGACTTCTTCAAACAGTTAAAACCTCGCTGCAAAGGTTGTGATTTGAATAAATAATGATTTAAACTATCTTGAGTCTTGCTCAAGATAGTTATTAAAATAGAAAAGGGATTGCTTGTTATTAACAGGCAATCCCTTTTTAGTTGGGTTATATTAAATCTTCTTTAGGTCTTGGCTTAGACTAAAGAGAAGAACGATATTTTTGTTCAAAATCATCGTCCATCATGCTTAAATAAGAGTGATATCTTGATTCGCTGATGTAATGATTCTTAACGGCTTCGAGTACAGCACAGCCAGGCTCGTGCATGTGGATACAGTTGCTAAATCGGCATTTCTTTGAGATCTTAAAGATCTCAGGGAAGAAGTGACAGATTTCTTCTTTATCCATATTAAATGTGCCAAAACCTTTAATTCCGGGAGTGTCGATGATATAACCTCCTTGAGGTAATTCTAACATCTCCGAATAGGTAGTGGTATGAATTCCTGTGTTGTGGTACGATGAAATATCACCAACTTTCATGCCCGAGTCGGGAATGAATTTGTTGATAAATGAACTTTTACCTACTCCAGAGTGCCCAGATAAGAGTGTCACCTTACCAGTCAAAACCTTTAGTAGCTCCTCAGTACCCTGACCAGTAATCATAGACGATTTCATGCAGGTGTAACCTATAGTATTGTAAAGGTTAATTAACCCGTCTACATAGCTTAGTTCGTCTTGGTTATAAGCATCCATTTTATTGAATAGCAAAATGATTGGGACGCGATAGGCTTCGGCAGAGGCCAAAAAACGATCAATGAACACTGTAGATGTTTCGGGATAATTCACCGTAACAAACAGTAGACAATGGTCTATATTGGCTGCTAATATATGCGATTGTTTCGAAAGATTCGAAGAACGTCTAACGATGTAGTTCTTGCGATCTTCTATCTCCGTAATGAAGGCAGTACCTTCTGGGTTTATATCAATACGCACATAGTCTCCAACTACAATAGGATTTGTACTTTGGATATCTTTGAGCCTAAAATTCCCTCGAAGCTTGCAATGTATAACTTGGTTATCATCCGTTTTTACGTGATACCAGCTACCTGTGTTTTTTATAACTAATCCGTGCACTTATATAGAGTTAGACAGTCATAATTTCTTTTTCTTTCTCTTCTAAGCGCTCTTCAATTTTCTTGATAAACTTATCGTGTATTTTTTGAAGTTGGTCTTCAGTGGCTTTTTGATTGTCTTCAGGAAGACCCTCTTTTACCGCTTTTTTCAACCAATCGATACCGTCACGACGTGCATTACGGATACTGATTTTAGCAGTTTCTGCTTCACCTCTACATTGTTTGGTGAGCTGAATACGTCTTTCTTCAGTAAGAGGAGGGATACCAATACGAATTACCTCACCGTTGTTCTCAGGCATGATACCCAAGTCAGAGTTGATAATTGCTTTTTCGATGATGGGGAACATACTTTTATCCCATGGTTTGATGATAATGCTACGCGCGTCTGGGGTAGTTACTGCTGCTACATTGCTGATAGGCATTGAGCTACCATAAGAATCTACACGAATACCGTCCAATAGCTTTGGATTGGCTTTACCTGCACGGATATGTGATAATGATTCTTCTAGATATTCTAGAGACATTTCCATGCTTTCTTTTGCATCGTTGATACAAGTATTGACGTCAATCATATTTAATATATATTGGTTTTTGAATCTAATGTTAATTGTGAACTGTTGTACCGATATTTTCGCCTTGAATTACTTTTTTAAGGTTACCCACGGTATCCATATCGAAAACAAGTATTGGTAAATTATTCTCTTTGCACATAGCCGTAGCGGTCAAATCCATAACCTTAAGACCTCTGCTAAATACTTCGTCGTACGTGATTTCTGTAAACTTGGTTGCAGTAGGGTCTTTTTCAGGGTCTGCAGTATAGATACCGTCTACTCGTGTGCCTTTGAGCATAATGTCTGCTTCAATCTCAATTCCTCGAAGAGAAGCGCCCGTATCAGTAGTGAAAAATGGGTTACCTGTGCCTGCCGAAAAAATAGCGACCTCTTGATTCTCTAATGCTTCAATAGCTTTCCATTTGGTGTAAAATTCACCAATTGGTTCCATACGAATCGCAGTGAGTACTTTGGTCTTAACCTGAACCGACTCAAGAGCCGAACTTAAAGCCAAACTGTTGATCACGGTTGCGAGCATTCCCATTTGGTCGCCCTTGACACGGTCAAATCCTTTTTGAGAACCCGAAAGGCCTCTAAAAATGTTACCACCACCAATAACGATACCAACTTGAACACCCATTTGGTGGATTTCTTTGATTTGTGCAGCATACTCGGCTAATCGAGCCTCGTCTATGCCGTATTGTTTTTGCCCCATTAAGCTTTCTCCACTTAGCTTTAGAAGCACTCTTTTATATCTTGCCATAAAATATCAATTTGTTAGGCAAATTTACGTAAAAAAATGCAGATGATAAAAATTAGATAAACAATAAGATGTTATCTTTGTATATATTACTGTAGTTGTATAACAACTGTTTAATATAACCAATTAGCTTATCTATTCAATAATTATTCATGAAAATTTTATTACTTATTTTCTTGTTTTTGACTCCTCTGATGACTCAGGCTCAATCTCAAATGCCAGATTCGATCATGTCAAAAATGCTTATTTCGCTGGAGGACGAGAAGTGGGGCGAGGTAATTGGTTTGTTTCATCAATTTGCTAATCTTGACCCTGAAAATGCAGAGGTGTTTTACTGGGTAAGAGCCTCCGATAAACCTGCTCTTAGTGATACTTTATTGGTAAGTCTAGCAGATATTTACTTCCATAAGGGTAAACTCGACAAGTCGTTGGGTCTTTATAAAGAGTATTGTAAAAACACTAGCTCATTTAGTGTAAGCGAGCTACTCGTTTTGGCACAACGACTAACTGATATTGGTGAGGTGAGGCTTACGCAAGAACTTTACCGTCAAGTCATCGCTCAAGATCCTAACAACCTGAATGCGAACCTCTTTTTGGGTAATTATATTTATCTGCGTGCAGAAAAAGAGCGTCGCAGATTATTGTTTAATTACGAGCGTAAACGTAAGCCGACTCATATGGAGTATGTGGAGTATCGTAATAAGCTAAAGGATCTTTATACCTTTTCGTATTGTGAAGCTTATATTTATCTAACAAAGGCTTATGCTAAAATTAAGTCTGTTGAAATTCGAAGAATGCTAGCCCATATTGATAAACTCAAAGATGAGGTTTTATAAGATTTTAATCTTGTCAATAGCCTGTTGATACTTCTACATTAAATTACAAACTGAACCTCCTTAAACAAGTAGGTTCTTTTTTTGTCCTTATCATCCACTAAGTTTAAGGCTCCATCGTGAGCTACGGATTCTATCTTAGCTTTAAATTTGACCCCTTCTTTATCTTTAAACTGATGATACCCCTCAGCTCTAAATAATAAAGACTGATACTCCTCCGCTATCTTATCGTAGGCTTTGCCTTTAAGCATCTCAAGATATCGCTCCAGATGCTGGTGAAACTCCAGTAGAATATCATCTGAGTTTTGCTCCTTATAAGTAATTGAATGGATGGATGTAGGGTTGGGCACAGCGGGAGAAAACTTGACTTGATTCACATTTAAACCAATCCCAATAACGCTCTCTTTGATTTGCATGCCCTCTAAGTCGTTTTCAATAAGTATACCTGCAACTTTGTTCTCCTTCCAATAAATATCGTTGGGCCATTTTATTTTGAACTCTTTGCTGAATTGTCTTAGTGTAGCTATAAGCGCTAAAGAAACAATTTCGGAGAGTATAAAATGCTTGGCTATGGGTAGCTCTGTGGGTCTTAGTAAGACGCTAAAAAGTAGATTCTTATTATTTTCTGCTTCCCAGAAATTACCTCTCTGACCTTTGCCCGCAGTTTGAAAGTTTGCTTGTACGTACGTGAAGTCAGGGAGCTGCTCTTGAGTCTTTAGTGCCTTAAGAAAATTATTGGTCGAGTCTATAAGCTCAAGACGGATAATATTGGGAGTTTGCTTGTTCATAAGTCAAAAAATAAAAGGTCGTATGACATCTTCGTAATGGATAAATTCGGTGGGTTGGCTTGTGATAATTGTAATCAGATCGAACCGTATTTCAAAATCTATTTTATGGCTTTTGATGTAGTGACTTGCCGCTACAAGAATGTTTTTTTGCTTTTTGAGCGTGAAGGCCTGGTAGGGCTCGCCGTAGAGTTTGTTCTCTCGGGTCTTGACCTCTATAAAACTGAGTGTGTTCGACTTTAGTGCGATGATGTCAATCTCCAGATGTCGATAAGTCCAGTTCAACTCTATAATTTTATATCCATGAGCTTCAAGATATAATTTCGCCTCTTCTTCTCCTTTTTGCCCTAAAATATTGTGTTTTGCCATCTTAATTGTAAAAATACAATATTTATTATTTTGCAATTCAATAAGTAACGGTATTTTTGTAAAATAATGACAAAGAAGGATAAATCTATAGGTAGTAATCAGGAGGTTAAACGGTATCAACGTTTGACTTGCTTTCTGAGTGAAGAAGAACTGACCTTTATTGATGCTTATTTGAAAAACAATAAGATTGCTAATCGGTCAAAGTGGCTTCGTGAGACTATCCTTTTATTTATTCATAAGGATTTGGATAACAAATATCCCACACTCTTTGACGAACATGAAATGCGAAGATGAATAATTTGAAAGATGATGCCTATTATATGGGTTTGGCACTCCAAGAGGCTGAAAAGGCCATGTTTGCAGGAGAGATTCCTGTTGGAGCTGTTGTGGTTTCTAACGGGACTGTCATAGCGCGAGCTCACAACCTGACAGAACGCCTTACTGATGTTACAGCACATGCAGAGATGCAGGTCATAACAATGGCAGCAAGTTCGCTTGGAGGTAAGTATTTGAAAGATTGCACGCTTTATGTGACCTTAGAGCCCTGCGTTATGTGTGCGGGTGCAATAGGTTGGGCGCAAGTAAGTCGCTTAGTGATTGGTGCAGGAGACAGCAAGAAAGGGTATAGTTTGTTGGCACCTAATGCGCTTCACCCTAAGACTGAAGTTGTAAGGGGTGTACAGCATGAAAAATCGGCAGAACTGATTCAGGAGTTTTTTGCAAAAAGAAGGTAGTACTTACTCGTCAACTTCTTCATAATCTACATATTCCCCCTCATCTTTACCAATTACTTTTTTCTGTTGAGCTGTTCCTTCGGTATTGATAGAGGTTTCGCCCTCTTTCCTCGCTCTATAACCTTTTGATTGTTGGTAGGTTTGTTTACCTTTTCCTCTAAAAAGAAGAATCAAGTATTTTAGGTAGCCCACTACCATGGATACAATTAGGATAATGATAATTATGGGGATAAGAAGAAGTTTTAGCATGACGGTATGAGTTTGATAATTTGTATAAGTAGATACAATATCTATGCCAATCTTACTTATTTGCCTTCTGTGTCAACAACGAAAGTATAATGTACCACGTAATTACAGCTGCTATTCCACTAAGTTTAAAGATGATTAGCATAGGAATTGACACTAAAATAAAAATATAGCTTATTTTATTGTCTTTCCATCCTAAATTCTTGAATTTTAGGGAGAACATTGGGATTTCCGCAGTTAATAATAATGAAAACACAATTACTAATGCTACTATAACTACAGCGTTGACATGCATAAGTAATAAGTCGCCAGCACCTACAATTAGTGAACCCCAAAATAGCGCGTTGGCTGGTGTGGGTAATCCAATAAATGAGCTGGTTTGTCTTTCATCAACATTGAATTTTGCCAAGCGAAGGGCAGAAAACACGGCAATAATAAATGCTAAATAGGGAATATAGCTTTGTATGGGTGTTAAAAAATCAGGATAATGTAATCCTGACTCTTTAAGAAAACTGAAGACAATTAGGGCTGGAGCAACTCCAAAGCTAACATCGTCAGCCAAAGAGTCGAGCTCTTTGCCTATGGGCGAATGTGCATTAAGAAGACGAGCCAGCATGCCGTCGAAAAAATCGAATATGGCACTCAGGATAATGAAGCCTAATGCTAGCTCGTATTTTGATTCAAAGGCCATTACAGATGCAATGCACCCTGAAAATAAATTCAGACATGTAACAGTATTCGGTATATGGCGAGTAATGGCATTTGACATATTTCTTCTATTTTAAGTTTGCAATAATCGTTTGGTTACCTGTTGTTAAGTCGCCAACCTTTACGAGAGGTTCTGAACCAATAGGTAAGTAAACATCAACACGTGAGCCTAATTTAATAAAGCCCATATGTTCATCGATAAAACATTCTTCTCCTTCTTTAGCATAAGTAACGATGCGTCGAGCCATAGCGCCAGCAATCTGACGAGCCATAACTTCTTGTCCCTCTGGAGTCTCTATAACTACCATTGAGCGCTCATTATCTGTACTAGCTTTAGGAAGCCAAGCTTTCATGAATTTGCCGTTCTGATGACCGACTTTCTTCACTGTGCCTTCTACTGGATACCAGTTGGCGTGAACATTTAATACACTCATGAAGATAGAGATCATTAGCCTCTTTTCATGGAAGTACTCATTTTCATACACTTCCTCAACGACAACTACTTTGCCGTCTGCAGGGGCTACTACTGTTTTTTCCACTTCCCCTTCAAAACGTCTGATAGGACATCTGAAGAAATTTATGAGTAACAAGTAAACTGCTGCACTAACTGTTAATACTAAATAGAATAGGATTCTACTTGGTACAAACTTGTATAGTACGAGGTTAATAATTAAAAAAGCAATAAAGCTTACCACTAATGTTGAGATTCCCTCATGGTGGAGTCTCACTTTTTTTAGTTTTTTCAATCTTGTTGAACGATTCATAAATGTAATAAAATCTATTTGTTAGCAAAAGTAGGCTTAATTTAAAATATCAGCAAAAAAAAGAGATTATAATATGGTTTTGTTGGTAACTTTGTCATATATACCTTTGTATTTAGTAGGATATTGTCTTATTCGTAGTGTTTCATCGCACTTTCAATTGTCTTCACTCTTGAGAATATATACAATCCTATTATCTTAGTAATAAATATCTTAGCTATCCATATTATATGCAAAACTATACTCATTTACACGTCCACTCTCAATACTCTCTCTTAGATGGTCAAGCCAGCATCAAGGCGCTTGTTGATAAGGCGTTAGCTGATGGAATGAAAGGGATTTCATTAACTGACCACGGAAGCATGTTCGGAGTTAAAGAGTTTTACAATTATGTTAAGAAAAAGAACGGTCCAATCCATGGTGAGATCAAAACACTTAAGAAACAGATCAGGAGTTTGAAGAAAGAGGGTAAGGCGGACGATGACCCCGCTATCCTTGAAATAGAGCAAGAAATTGAAGCTAAAAAGCAAAGCCTTTTTAAACCTATTATAGGATGTGAAATGTACGTTGCTCGTCGTGGTGTACATATGCGTGAGGGTAGGATTGACCAAAGTGGTTATCACTTGGTAGTTTTGGCAAAGAATAAAAAAGGATACCACAACCTGATTAAGCTTGTCTCTCAAGCTTGGACTGATGGTTTTTATATGCGACCTCGTACCGATCGTGCGCAACTCGAAAAATATAGAGAAGGGCTGATTGTAAGTACGGCTTGCTTGGGTGGAGAAATACCAAAAAATATAACACAAGGCAAATTTGCTGAGGCTGAGGAGGCAATACTATGGTTTAAAAAGACCTTTGGTGATGATTTTTATCTTGAGCTTCAACGTCATAAGGCGACACAACCCAGAGCGAATCACGAGGCGTATCCGCTACAAGTCAATGTAAATAATCATTTGATAGAATATAGCAAGAAGTTTGATGTCAAGCTTATTGCAACCAACGATGTTCACTTTGTTGAAGAGGCACATGCAGAAGCGCACGATCGCTTGATCTGTTTGAGTACAGGTAAAGATATTGATGACCCCAACCGTATGCTTTATACAAAGCAAGAGTGGATGAAAACTCAGCAAGAGATGAATGTCATCTTTGCTGACCTGCCCGAAGCTTTGGCTAACACTCAGGAGATTCTTGATAAGGTCGAACTCTACTCCATAGACCATGCACCAATTATGCCAACCTTTGAGATTCCCGAAGAGTTTGGTACCGAAGAGTCGTATCGTCAGCGTTATACTGATGAAGATCTTTATCATGAATTCACCGAGAATGAGCATGGAGAGGTTGTTGTAACTCGAGCCGATGGTGAAGCCAAAATTGAGCAACTCGGTGGGTACGACAAATTATATCGTGTAAAGCTTGAAGCTGATTATCTTGAGAAACTCACCTACGAGGGTGCTGTCAAGTTTTATGGCGATCCACTTTCGCCTGAGGTGAAAGAGCGATTAAACTTTGAGCTCTACATTATGAAGACCATGGGTTTCCCTGGTTACTTCTTGATTGTACAAGATTTTATTGCTGCAGCTGAAAATGAGTTGGGTGTTGCGGTTGGGCCAGGTCGTGGATCTGCTGCAGGTTCTGCCGTAGCCTATTGCTTGGGAATTACCAAGATTGACCCTATTCGCTTTGATTTGCTGTTTGAGCGTTTCCTTAATCCCGATCGTATTTCACTTCCCGATATTGACGTCGATTTTGACGATGATGGTCGTGGTGAGGTATTGCGTTGGGTAACCGAGAAATATGGTTTAGACAAGGTTGCACATATTATCACTTACGGAACAATGGCCACGAAGATGGCTATCCGAGATGTAGCACGTGTGCAGAAATTACCTTTGCCTGAAGCCGATCGATTGGCTAAATTAATTCCCGATAGAATTCCCGATAAGAAAATCAACCTGCATAACTCTATAGCTTATGTTCCCGAACTACAGGCTGCCGAGGCTTCGGACAATCCACAGATTCGCGATACCATAAAGTATGCTCGAATGCTCGAGGGTAATGTTCGTGGTACGGGTGTACATGCTTGTGGCACGATAATCTGTCGTGACGATATTACCGACTGGGTGCCCGTGAGTACGGCTGTTGATAAAGATACGGGTGAGAAAATCTTAGTAACACAATACGAAGGTTCGCTCATTGAAGATACTGGTCTAATCAAGATGGACTTCTTGGGGCTAAAAACCCTCTCTATTATTAAAGAAGCTGTAGCTAATGTAAAAGACTCTGTTGGTGTTGAGATTGATATAGAGAAAATCTCATTTGAAGACGAGAAGACTTATAAGCTATACAGTGATGGACGTACCGTAGGTACTTTCCAGTTTGAGTCTGCTGGGATGCAGAAGTACTTGAGAGAGCTCCAACCCTCTACTTTCGAAGACTTAATTGCCATGAATGCGCTCTATAGGCCAGGTCCTATGGATTATATTCCAGACTTTATTGATCGTAAACACGGCCGTAAACCTATCGAATACGATATTCCTATCATGGAAAAGTATCTGAAAGAGACTTACGGGATTACGGTTTATCAGGAGCAAGTCATGTTACTGTCTCGTCTATTGGGTAACTTTACTCGTGGCGAGTCTGATGCACTCCGTAAGGCAATGGGTAAGAAACTCCGTGATCAACTGGACGTCCTCAAACCTAAATTTATTGCAGGAGGAAAGAGTAATGGTCACGAGCCAAAGGTGCTTGAAAAGATTTGGACCGACTGGGAGAAATTTGCATCGTATGCGTTCAATAAATCGCATGCTACTTGCTACTCTTGGCTTGCTTATCAGACGGCTTACCTAAAGGCGAACTATCCATCAGAATATATGGCGGCAGTCATGAGCCGTAATATCTCCAATATAACGGAAATCACGAAGTTCATGGACGAATGCAAGTCTATGGGGATAAAGGTTATGGGGCCCGATGTGAATGAAAGTAATTTGAAGTTCACCGTTAATAAGGATGGTAATATTCGTTTTGGATTGGGTGCAATCAAGGGTGTAGGCGAAAATGCCGTAAAAGCCATTGTCGATGAAAGAACTAAAAACGGTCCTTTCACCTCTCTTTTTAACTTTATTGAGCGTGTTAACCTAAATGCTTGCAGTAAGAAAAACATGGAGAACATTGTTTTGGCTGGAGGTTTTGATGAATTCCACGTCAAGCGTGAGCAATACTTTTCACCAATGAATATTGGCGATGAAACTTTTATCGAGGCTTTGATGCGTTATGGTAACAAGTATCAAGCCGATAAGGAGATGAGTATGAATTCTCTTTTTGGAGGGGATAATGCTATTGATATTGCTACGCCAGAGGTTCCTGAAGCCGATTCATGGAGTGACTTAGAATTGTTAAACAAAGAGCGTGAGTTAGTCGGAATTTATCTTTCGGCGCATCCACTTGATGATTATTCCGTGATTTTAAATTATGTTTGTAACACCAGAGTAAGTGAGCTCGAAGATAAAGAAGAACTTGTTGGGCGAGAAATCACGATGGGTGGCATTGTAACCAGTGTGCGTAGGGGAATGACCCGTACAAACAACCCTTATGGGATTGCTAAGATTGAGGATTATTCAGGTTCGTACGAGATTCCGTTCTTTGGTAAAGATTGGATTACGTTCCAGGGTTATATTAACGAAGGAATGTTATTATATATGAAAGCTAGGTGTCAGCCTAGACAATGGAATCCCAATGAGCTTGAGCTTAAAATAACTAGCATAGAGCTGCTTACCGATGTTAAAGATGATTTGGTACAAAAGCTAACAATTTCGGTTCCATTAGAAGTCCTAAATTCAGCTTTTATCTCTGAACTATCTGATACGGTTAAGCGTTCAAGAGGAACAGCAGAGCTTTATTTTAAAGTTACTGACGGAGAATCCAATCACTCGCTAGAGTTTATTTCGAAGCAATTAAAAGTGAGTGTTGGCAAGGATTTGGTCAGTTTTTTAAACCAATCTGCTGGATTAACGTTTACTATAAATTAGAAACACTTAAATATTACATTTTAAAAGAATAAGAAAATGGCATTAAACATTACTGACAGTAATTTCAAAGAATTACTTAATAGCGATCAATTAGTAGTAGTAGATTTTTGGGCTCCATGGTGTGGTCCTTGTAAAATGGTAGGCCCAATCATCGATGAGCTTGCTAAAGATTATGAAGGTAAAGTTGTTATCGGCAAATGCGATGTTGACGAAAATAGCGATGTACCTGGAGAATTTGGTATCCGTAATATCCCTACTGTATTGTTCTTTAAGAACGGTGAAGTTGTGGATAAACAAGTGGGTGCAGCATCAAAATCCGCTTACGAGGAGATTATTAAAAAACACATGTAATATTAAATACACTCAATCTGAACTGTTATGAGTAACGAAGATTTTTTATTAGATGATCTTGACGACGATAAAACAATAGAGTTTATCAAAAGCTATTTGCCTCAAGATTTCAAAGAGACCTTTTCCGATGATGAGCTATTTTATCTTTTGGATCTAATTGACGAATACTATATGGATAGTGGTGTTTTAGATAGTACTACTGATGCAGATGGTTTCATCGAGCTGAACTTAGACGATATCGTAGATTATATCTTAGCTGAGGCTAAAAAGGACGACATGGGAGAATTCGATCCAGAAGCACTTCTGTTTGTTGTACAAGGTGAAATGGAATACGGAGATAGCTTGGACAGCTAGATTGATACTTTATATGTGTTAAGCATATATCAAAAGAGCAGTTAACTTTGTTGTTAACTGCTCTTTTTTTAATGTGGTAATTTGATGATTGCCTGTTGCAGAGTATAATAAAAATAGAGAGCAAGGCACATCAAGAGGATTCCGATGATTGCATATATTATGCGAAGTGTCATTCGCTGCTCTATGCGTTTCTTGAAAAAGTTTAAGCTTTGAGAGTCAAAAAACCACTTGGCATTTGCCAGTGCAGAGATAAAACAAACAGCACCCGAGAGGAAGAATATCCCCAGCATAATGTAGTGTGGAATTAGACTTGTGGCTTCTTTCATTACGGTATTTCCTTAAATTGTTATCTTACGTTGACCACCTTCTGGCAACTCCTCGATTTTAACGGTTACTGCATCACCAGGTAATACATCTTCAATTAGTTCTGGCCATTCGATAAAGCAGATTGCTCCACTGTAGAAGTAATCTTCATAACCCATGTCGTAAACCTCTTCTAGTGTTTTTATTCTGTAGAAGTCGAAATGATAAATGAGTTCACCTGATTCGTCGGCACGATATTCGTTTACAATTGAGAAGGTTGGTGAGGTTATCTCATCTGTTACACCTAGCTCTTGGCATAGTGCTTTGATGAAGGTGGTTTTTCCAGCACCCATTTTACCATAGAATGCGAATACTGAGTTCTCACCCATTGCTGCTACAAATTCTTTGGCAGCCTGTTGTATATCGTCTAGTGAGTTTATAGTTATTTCCATTTGCTTTTATTTAGCTTGAAGTTTTAATTGTATAGTTCTTATTAATTTGCAGGTAGTATAAATCAGTATTGAGAAGAATATAATAGCAGCACCCGATGGTACATGCAAGATATACGACAACACTAAGCCACCTAAACAACCCGTAAAGCCAATGAATATGGAGATAAAGATCATCTTCTTAAAGCTGTTCGTAAAGATGTTGGCTGTCATCTGTGGAATGGTTAGTAGAGAAATTACCAAAACAATCCCCACCATGTGCAGGCATGCTACAATGGTCAAAGCGATAAAAAACATCAGTATGTATTCGAAGAGTTGTACTGGAATTTTCTGCGAAAGAGCAAAGTCTCTGTCGAATGCGATTGATAGAATAGGATGGATGTACAACGAAAAGAAGAGGATAAGCGCAATGGCCAATCCACTTAATAGATATAAATCCGTTTTGTTGATTGTCAAGATATTGCCAAATAGGTAGGTCGAAAGTTCTGGAGTGAATCCTGGTGCAAGGAACGTAAATATGACTCCTATGGCCATCCCGAATGTCCAAAACACAGCAATAGCAGAATCTTCTCGAGTCTCTTTACGCTTGGCTAGCCACTCTACGCCAAAAGCAGAGAGTATAGCAAATACTGCTGCAGAAAAGAGTGGAGATATGCCTGTGTATAATCCAATACCAATACCTCCAAATGAGGCGTGGGTAAGTCCACCACTGATAAATACCAAACGGCGAGTAACGATATAGGTACCAATAATACCGCATGCTATACTCGCTAGTAAACTGCCAATAATAGCATATTGAAAGAAGGCAAATTGAAATATATTCATGCTCGTCTGTTAGTGAATTCTTCGTTCGCCTACTATTAAAAATACTTCGTCTTTAATTTCTTCCGGCAGGCTAATACCTCTAAGCATAAGGCTTCTTACCCAGCCAGCAACATCTGTGTCTTGCATGGTATAGAAGATATCTCGAAACATATCGGCCTCTCTATTGTCGTAATCATCGGGGGTGTAGCCTATAAACTGATCAAGTTCTTCATCGTCGTAATAAACCACCTCTTTACTCACTGCCGCCAATAAGCTATCTTTTTCGCAGATTGAATGTTGTCCACAACACTCTTCATCAACCTCTTCGGGTTCAGGAAACTTATCGAGTTCGCCACGATCTATCTTTTTCTGAATATTCTTATTGCGTATATAGCCTGCAATCATTGCAAATAAGGCAATAGCAATAAGAAAAGCTATAAGTACATACATAATCTACTTGTGTTTAATACAACAAAGTTAACGTAATATTGGGGCTAATGATTGAATCGTTTCATATTTTTAGCACTTTAACACCAATTTCTTGAAGGTCTTCCCAGTAGGTAGGGTATGATTTGGTCACTACCATAGGCTCGTCGACGATCAAACTTGGGTGTTTTATTGCCGCAGGTGCCAAGGCCATCGCCATTCGATGATCTTCGTAGGTTGCTATGACTGGTTTGGCTTGGGGTGTTGTCTTTTCCAAATTCCAATACATCTGGGTATCACCCTTATCTTTAATGTTGTACCCTAGTTTCTTGAGCTCATTGATCAGTGCTGCGATACGGTCGGTCTCCTTTATTCTTAAGGTTTGAAGACCAGTAAATCGGAACGGAATATTAAGTAATGCCGCAGCAACTACAAAGGTTTGAGCCAAGTCTGGGATTTTAGTGAAATCGATATCTAGCTTATCCGCAATATTATCGGTCTTGGTTAGCAATAATCCTCGATCTATTGCTTTAAAGTCAACACCCAATAGCTTAAAGAGTTCAGCTCCTTGTGCGTCGCCCTGAAGGCTTGGCAGCGTTACATCTTTGAGCAAAATCTCAGACTTATCCATAAGTGCAACCATCTCAAACCAATAAGATGCAGCACTCCAATCAGACTCTACTAAAACAGGTGTGGGTTTATACGGTTGAGGTTTCACCTCAAGCTTGTTAGGGCTTGTCCACTTGGCCGAAGCACCACATTGGTTCATCAAGGCAAGTGTCATATCAATATAAGGTTTGGATGCAATCTCACCTTTGAGTTCTAAGTTTAATCCTTTTTCAAGTGTGGGTCCGATTAGTAGCAGTGCTGTAATAAATTGAGAACTAATGCTACCATCCAGACTTAAATCTCCCCCTTGGAGTTTCTTCCCGTTAATCTTCAATGGTGGAAACCCTTCGTTTTTGAGATACTCGATATCTGCGCCAAGTTTTCTAAGAGCTTCAACAAGCAAGTGAATTGGGCGATTCTGCATTCTCTCGGTACCTGTCATTATTTTTGTACCTGCTTGTGTGGCATAGAAGGCAGTAAGAAATCGCATAGAAGTCCCTGCGGCCATTATATCGACCAACTCGTCGGCCGAGTTGAGTGCTTTAATCATTACTGAGGTATCGTCACAATCGGCTAGGTTTTGGGGTAAAATGCCGTTTTGTGTAAGGGCATAAATAATTAGAGCCCTATTACTAATGCTTTTTGAGGCAGGAAGCTGAATTTTTGCATTCAACTCCTTTGGATATTCTATTAAATATTTCATAAGAATATGATTACTAATTAAGATTTGCTGCTTTCACAAAGTTAAGATAAATATAGGCATAATAAGAATGACCATCGTCTTAAGGCTCCAATTTATTGCTTATTAATCACGAAGGTCTTCCGTTTTAGAGCAAGGTATTGGCTAGTTTACAAACTGCTTTGTTATTTCCCATGGTGTAGTAGTGAATCAGATTGAAGCCTGCGTCCATTAGCTCTTTTGATTGGGTAATCATCCACTCTGTGCCAATCTCTCTGACTGCCTCTTTTGAGTCAGCCTTCACAACCTCATTGGCTAAGTCGAGTGGGATATCCACATGGAAACGTTGTGGAATGATATTGAGTTGACGTTTGGTTGCAAAGGGTTTTAACCCTGGAATTATCGGTACCGTGATACCCGCCTTTCGGCATTTATCCACAAAGTCGAAGAATTTCTGATTATCGTAAAAGAGTTGGGTTGTGATGTAGGATGCTCCATTGTCAACCTTCTCTTTGAGATAGGCAATGTCGGCCTCAAGGTTGGGTGACTCAAAATGTTTCTCTGGATAGCCTGCTACGCCTACGCAGAAATTAGTTTTAGTTTTATTTTCAAGGGTCTCATCAAGGTAGATTCCTTGATTTTGATTGTTGATTTGCTTTACAAGTTGCGAAGCATATTGGTGTCCCTCTTTCTTTGCATTGAAATAGATTTCACTCTTAACTGCATCGCCTCGAAGTGCTACGACATTGTTTATTCCCAAGAAATTAAGATCAATCAATAAGTTTTCGGTTTCCTCTTGTGTAAAACCTCCACAAAGTACGTGTGCTACGGTATCAACTTTAAATTTATTCTGAATAGCTGCACAAATCCCTACGGTTCCTGGGCGTTTGCGGATTATCCTTTTTTGCCAAAGTCCGTTATCTAGCTCTCTATATTCAAACTCCTCCCTATGGTAAGTAACATTAATAAAGGCTGGGTCAAACTCCATAATAGGGTTTAGGGAGTCGAATATTTCGTTGATATTGGCTCCCTTCAGTGGAGGAAGTATTTCAATAGAGAAAGCTGGTTTCCCGTTGAGTTGTGCTAAGTGCTCTGTAACTGTCATAATAATAGTTGTTGTTTATAATAAGGGTTTAAGCCATTGCTTAACCTGGTCAATGTTTTGATTTTTTCTCTCTGCATAGTCTTCCGCCTGATCTAGCCCAATTCTTCCAACTGAGAAGTATTTGCTTTGCGGGTGCGAAAAGTAGTATCCCGAAATCGATGAGGCTGGGTACATGGCAAAGCTTGAAGTTATGCGTACTCCAATTTTTTGTTCAATCTCCAAAAGTTCCCAAATTGTTTTCTTCTGTTGGTGGTCGGGGCACGCAGGATAACCTGGTGCAGGACGAATGCCTTGATACTCTTCAGCAATTAGCTGTTGATAACTTAAAGATTCAGGCTCAGCATATCCCCAAGCTTCTTTTCGAACATACCGGTGTAGGTATTCAGCATAAGCCTCTGCCAATCGATCGGAAAGTGAACTCAGTAGTAATGCCGTATAGTCGTCTCCCGATTTTTTGAAGCGCTGTACTTTTAAGTCAATACCCAATCCACTCGTTACACAGAAGAAGCCCATATAATCCGTCTTGCCGTTCTCTTTAGGTGCCACAAAATCGGAAAGGGCATAGTTGGGTAAACCGTTGTTTTTTGCCATTTGCTGACGAAGCGTATAGATTGTGGTCAACGGTTTTCCATCGGGGGCACATACTTCGATGTCATCGGTTCGAACCTGGTTGGCTCCGAATAATCCGTATATAGCTTTGGGTTGAAACCACGCTTCTTTTTTAGCTTGCTCTAACAAATCTACTGCGTCGTTGTATAATTGTGATGCTGATTCTCCGACTACTGGATCGGTCAGAATCTCAGGGAATTTGCCGTAAAGCTCCCAAGCATTAAAGAATGGGCTCCAATCGATATACGGAATGAGTTCACCAATTTCGACCTCTTTTGTATAGACACCCAACTCTCTAGGCCTAGTAGGTTGATAATTATCCCACTCGATGGCGAGCTTATTAACTCTGGCTTCTTGAATTGATAATAAGCTCTGTGTTTCTCTCTTGTTGAGGTACTTCTCTTTTGTCTGTTGATAATCGTCTTTTATCGACTGAATATACTCCTGAGAAGTTTCGGGTTGTAGTAAGTTGCTCACAACAGTAACTGCACGTGAAGCATCTTTGACCTGCACAACTGCCCCACTGTAATGCGGTGCTATCTTTACTGCTGTATGTAGTTTGGTCGTTGTTGCACCACCCACCATTACGGGTATCTTACAGTCTATTTTTTCGAGTTCAGATACCACATGAATCATCTCGTCAAGTGAGGGTGTAATGAGTCCACTAAGACCGATAATATCTACTTTTTCACGAATGGCTGTTTCAATTATTTTTTCGGCAGGTACCATTACCCCTAAATCAATAATTTCGTAATTATTGCAAGCCAATACTACCGATACAATATTTTTACCTATATCGTGAACATCTCCTTTGACTGTAGCTAGTAATATCTTTGGAGAACTGCTGGATTTTTTAGTTGTTTTAGTCGATTCAATATAGGGTAGAAGATAGGCTACTGCCTGTTTCATTACACGTGCAGACTTCACTACTTGAGGAAGGAACATTTTACCTTCGCCAAATAAATTGCCGACAATACCCATGGCATGCATTAGATTAACCTCTATTACCTCTATGGGGTGATTTGCTGTCAATCGTGCCTCTTCAATGTCTTCTTCAATATGTGTGGAAACTCCCTTAACCAGTGCATAATCAAGTCGACTTTGTAGGTCAGTGGTTCTCCACTGCTCAATAACTTGAGCGTGCTCTTCTTTTATGTCTTTAATGCTATCTGCAAACTCTAATAGTTTCCCCGTAGCATCGTCGGTTCGATCGAAAAGTACATCTTCAATTCGGGTTAAAAGTTCTGGCTCAATTTCATCGTAAACCGTCAGTAAACTTGGATTAACAATTCCCATGCTTAAGCCGTGTTTGATTCCGTGATACAGAAAAGCTGAATGCATCGCTTCACGAATGGGGTTATTGCCTCTAAATGAAAACGATACATTGCTGATGCCACCACTAATATTAGCTAGCGGAAGGTTCTCTTTAATCCATTTTGAGCCTAAGAAGAAATCGAGTGCATTTCGACGATGTTCCTCCATTCCTGTTGCTACAGGAAATACATTGGGGTCGAAGATGATATCTTGTGCTGGGAAACCTACTTGTTCGGTTAGTATATTATACGAACGACTACAGATTTCGATACGTCGCTCCAAATTATCGGCTTGTCCATTTTCATCAAATGCCATTACAATAACTGCTGCACCATATCTCTTGATTAATTTGGCATGGTGGATAAACTCGGCTTCTCCCGATTTTAAACTGATTGAGTTGACAACACCTTTACCCTGCAGGCATTGCAGTCCTGCTTCGATAACCTCCCATTTAGAACTGTCAATCATAATGGGAACTTTGGCTATTTCGGGTTCAGAGGCAATTAGGTTTAAGAAGGTTTTCATCTCTTGGGTACCGTCGAGTAACCCCTCATCCATATTGATATCAATGATTTGAGCACCTCCTTCAACTTGCTCTCTGGCTATAGCTAGAGCCTGTTCATAACTTTGCTCTTTGATGAGTCTTAAAAACTTCTTTGAGCCTGTTACGTTGGTGCGTTCACCCACGTTGACAAAGGCAATATTCTCGTTGTACTTGAAAGGTTCTAAACCAGAAAGCTCCAAAACCCGAGGTTTTGTTTTTTCTATGTAAGTCGACTTTGTTTGGTCTGCTTGACTTGCTAACTCACTTATTACTCGGATATGATCGGGAGTAGTTCCACAACATCCACCCACAATCCGTATCGCAGGGTTTTGTAGTAACGACTGAATTTCCTGACCCATGATTTGTGGGGTTTGATCGTAGTAGCCAAACTCGTTGGGTAATCCCGCATTTGGGTGGATAGAGATGGGATAGGGGCTAACTCGTTCTAGCTCTAAGGCATAGGTTTTGAGTTGCTTTGCTCCCCATCCACAATTTAACCCAATGCTTAACAGAGGAGTATGTGAGATTGAAGTTATAAAAGCTTCTAGGGTTTGTCCCGATAGAATACGCCCCGAAGCATCGGTGATCGTACCCGAAACCATAATCGGAATTTGAAGATTCCACTCTTGGCTCAATTGATCGATTGCAAAGAGTGCAGCTTTAGCGTTTAGTGTATCGAAGATGGTTTCGATCATTAGCAAGTCGGCACCTCCTTTTATGAGTGCTTCTGCTTGCTGCTTATATGCAGTTCGTAGTTCTTCAAAACTAATCGCACGATAACCTGGACGATTAACGTCGGGCGAAAGACTCGCTGTTTTATTGGTCGGACCTAGTACTCCTGCTACAAATCGAGGTTTGTCTGGTGTTAAAGCACTAAATTTTTTAGCAGCTTTTTTGGCCAGTTGTGCCGATTGGAAATTAAGTTTCTCAACCTCTTGGCTTAAACCATAATCAGCTTGAGCTATTGTGGTCGAAGAGAACGTATTTGTTTCAATAATATCGGCACCAGCTTCCAAATAAGCTTCATGAATTTGAGTAATGATGTCGGGACGTGTAAGTGAAAGAACGTCATAATTACCCTTTAGTAGGATTTTAGAGTCGGCAAATAGCTCGCCTCTAAAATCCTGCTCAACTAGGTTATGGGCTTGAATCATTGTCCCCATAGCTCCGTCGAGTACTAGTGTTTTGTTTTGGATTAACTCCCTTAGTAGTGTATAGTTTTCAGATGGAATCATAGTTTATAATGTATAGAAGACTGTTCTTAAGTCGTTTTTTAAGTCCCCAATGTTTTCTAGTCCCACAGAAAGACGAATCAAATCGGGCGTTACACCTGTTGATAACTGCTCCTGCGGTGATAGCTGTTCATGAGTGGTTGAGGCTGGATGAATTATCAACGATTTCGAGTCTCCAATATTGGCCAATAGAGCAAACAATTTGGTTGAGCCTACTACTTTTTTTGCGGCATCGTATCCACCTTTTAGTCCGAAGGTTACTACACCACTTTGTCCGTTGGGTAGGTATTTTTGTGCCAACTCATAATAGGCATTGCCCTCTAGCCCCGGATAGTTTACCCAAGCCACTTCGGGTTGTTCTTGCAACCACTTAGCTAGTAATAAAGCATTTTGAGAATGTTTCTCTATACGTAGGGGTAATGTTTCAAGTCCTTGTATGATTTGGAATGCATTGAATGGGCTGAGTGCTGCACCCAAATCTCTAAGTCCTTCGATACGGATTTTTGCAATAAAGGCTGCATTACCAAGTGCCTCATGATAAACTAATCCATGATAACCAGCAGAAGGTGTGGTGAATTCGGGGAATTTACCATTGCCCCAGTTGTAAGTTCCTGCATCGATGATTGCTCCACCTAGTGAAGTTCCGTTGCCCGAAATATATTTTGTAAGCGAGTGGATAACAATATTTGCTCCGTAAGTGATAGGGTTGAGTAAGAATGGAGTTGCTACGGTGTTATCGACAATAAAAGGAATATCGGCTTCGTTCGAAATTCGTCCAATCTCTTCGAGTTCTACTACGTCTAGTTTAGGGTTACCCAAGCTCTCCACAAAAATAGCACGTGTGTTAGGTTGAATTGCATTTTTGAAGTTCTGAGGATCTTTCGGGTCAACAAAAGTTGTTTCGATATTAAATCGTCTTAAGGTGACATTGAGTAGGTTGTATGTACCCCCGTATAAGCTGTTCGAAGAGATAATATGGTCACCTGGTTTGAGTAGAGTTAACAGTGTGGTAGAGATAGCCGAAGCTCCAGATGCTGTAACTACTGCTCCAATTCCACCTTCGAGTGCTGCTAAACGTTGTTCTAATACATCGTTGGTTGGGTTGTTAAGACGTGTGTAGATGTAGGTCGGGATTGAAAGATTAAAAGCACCAGCAGCGTGATCAGCATCGTTGAACACGTACGAAGTAGTTTGATAAATTGGCACAGCTTGGCTTCCTTGTGTGTTTTTACTGTCGTGACCTTGGTGTAATGCTTTGGTTTCAAAATTTAAATTGCTCATAACGTTTTGTTTTATTGGGTTTAATTATTGGGTACAAAAAAAGGAGCCCTTGCTTTCGCAAGAACTCCTTAATCCGTATCTTAAATTTATTTCTGTCAGTTATTTAAGTTTGGGGAATAGGCAAGCCTTGCGAAGAGTAATCTCCACATCATCATGATAGCTTGCATATTTTGGTTCTTAAATCCCATAACTTTAATTCTTTATTTTGGCAATATAAGGCTTATTTTTTAAAAACAAGAGACCGATAAATATTTTAATTTGTTTTTTGACGGTTAAGTTCTCTAACCAGTCTTTCCACATCTGCTCTATTTCTGGCTTGTACTCGCGATGATACGGCCCAAATAGCAGCTGGCAACCACCCAATCAGGGTTATTTGTAGTATGAGGCAGAGTAGACCTGCAAATATTTTTCCTCTCATAAAAAAAGAGAGCCAAGGAACTAGTATTGCAATGAGTAGCATAGTAATATTGTGTTTATTTTTAGCGAAGATATAACTTCTCTGTAATATAACTTCCAGTTTTATTTGAATTTAATTAAGATTTAGTTCCAGCATAATGTTTCCGAAATGTAGTTAAAGCCAGAAATCCTATCAGGGCTAATGGGATTCCAAACAAGGCTGTGTATTCGTAGCTATATCCCAAACCAATACTCGTACCACCTAGGTAAGCACCTAGAGCGTTGCCTAAGTTAAATGCGATTTGGACACTCGCTGCCCCAAGTAATTCGCCTCCTTTTGAAAACTTAATGAGTAGGATTTGCTGAGGGCTTGAGAGTGCAAAGAGAGCCGATGTTGAGAGGAACAATAAAATTACGGCTATCCACGGTTGAGATACGAAGAGAAATAATCCTATTAAGATAAAAACAACCATCCCTTGTACGCAAAGAGCTACTTTTCTTGGGGTGTAGATATCCGATAGTCGTCCACTAATTAAGTTGCCTATTACCATACCTAACCCTGCAAGAATCATAATATAGGTCATTGAGCTGGCCGAAAATCCGGCGACATTTGTAAAGAGTGGGGTAACATAGCTATACCAACAGAAGATACTACCGTTACCTACCATGGTTGCCAAAATCAAAAGCCATGGAGCAGGCGATTTCAGGAAAGCAAACTGCCCCTTAATCCCTGTGTCGGGTAGACTGTTGACGTGTGGTAGCCATTTCCAAATGCTGTAGAATACCCAAATGCCCCAAATAGCAACAAAAAAGAAGATAATTCGCCATGAAAAATGAAGGCTTAAGAGTGTGCCTAGTGGCACTCCAATAAGGTTAGCAACAGTCATGCCAGCAATCATTATGGCAACTGCTAGTGACTTTTTACCTTCGGGTGCAAGGCTAGAGGCCACAATAGATCCGACTCCAAAATAGGCTCCATGAGGCAAGCCAGAGAAAAAACGGGCAATTAATAACGTTTCGTAATTGGGTGCGAAAGTAGCTGCTATATTTCCCACTACCATAATAGACACCAATGCAAGTAGAATATGTTTGAGTGGGTTTTTTCTTGCTAAAATAAGGATAGGAGCTCCAAAACATACTCCCAATGCATAGGCTGAGATGAGGTTCCCTGCAGTATTTATGTCGATATTGAAGTTAGTAGCGACATCCGTAAGGATTCCCATCATTACAAATTCTGTAATTCCCAACCCTAAAGTCCCAAAAGCTAAGGCTAATAACCCCTTGTTCATAACTCAATTCATTTTTTTAGATTTTGCAAAAGTACAAACTTCGACTGAATAACAATAGCTTAGAAGCCCTTTAATTGGCCTAATTCAAGAAGTCCTTGATCTATGTTAAAACCAAAGGGTGGTTTAGGACAAATGAGTAAGTCGTTTGGTTAGTGGGAGTAAGGAGGAAAGTTTAGTGTTTATATTATGATTCATAGTGTTACTTTGTTTATATTTAATGCTGTTTGTTGCTTGTTTTTCTTAAAGTAAGCTCATAGTAATATATACAAAAATAAAGATTATGAAAAAAACGCTATTATTTGCACTAGCAATACTCATTCCATTAATTGGATATGCACAAAGAGACAGTATCGGAGTATATTATGAAACAGATTTAGGGCTTAAGAAAATAGAACCTATACGCTACACTAAAACTAAAGTCAATACACTTGGGTCAGCATTTAGTATGGGTATAGCTAGTACATCAATTAGAAAAATATATCCTGGTGCAACATCGTCTAATGTTGTAAGTAATACACCTGTGTTTTACTTTTATTATCAGGATGAAGTCAAGTTGAGCCAAGAAATAAAATATTATATGTTCTACGCATCCGATACCCCTAGTGATATTATTTTGGCTAAGTTTAAAAAGAAGAAAAAGACAAGAGAACTCTCAGTTGGTAAAATTAATGCTTATTCAGGGATGACTATGGGAACTGCAGATGATGTAGATGCTGCGGTTGAATTTGAGGAAGTTCGTGATGGAGTTTACAAAGTATATTTTGATAAACCTATAGCTAATGGAGAATATTGTTTTTTATTTAATAGTCCCGATGGAGAGGGGGCATACATGTATGTATTCGATTTCACTGTTAGCTGAATAAATTATCTGTGATCTATACCTGTGTAGAGAAGCGGAAAGCTAAGAATTATATATTAACAAAAACGGCAGGTAGAAACTAATCTAACTGCCGTTTTTGTATGGTCGGGGTGACTGGATTCGAACCAGCGACCTCGCGCCCCCCAGACGCGCACTCTAACCGGGCTGAGCCACACCCCGCTATACTTTCGTATTGCGATTGCGAAATTAATGCATTTAATAATGAATAACAAACTATGATTGACAAATAATTTCTTTTGCTAAGTAAGCTATTCATTACAAGTATATTATATCCCCATGAAGTCTCTGTAGAAGTCGAAGCTCTCAAAAATAAGTTCCTTTTCGACTACCTCATCAAGCGAAACCTCACCTCTGCTTTTGAGTAGTGGCATATTGATGATACCTTCACCTTTCGTATTCTTTTTGTCGTGCAATATATACTCATAAAGCTGTTCGTACTCCTTGCACTCAATAAAGAAGGCTCCGTATCGGGATTTTATTAAGTCGATGATTGGCTTTAGTTCCTCACGTGGGAAACCACATTGTTTATGTGCTATATAAAGCTCGCAGATTAAGCCCCACGCTATTGCATAACCATGTAATATTGGACGGTCGGTATGTAGGGCATGGCTCTCAAAAGCATGACCTATTGTATGACCTAAGTTTAAGATTTTTCGTAATCCTTTTTCGTGAGGGTCTTGTGTTACATAGAACTCTTTAACCGCAATTGACTCTTCGACCAGCATAGCCAGAGTTTCATAATCAATAGGAGCATCGAAGCTAAAATTAATTAATTGGTCATAGTGTTCCACCTTATAGATAAGTCCGTGCTTTAGCATTTCGGCATAGCCTGATAAGTTGTTTTCTTTATCCAAGCTCTTTAAAAACTGCATGTCAATAAGAACAGCATCGGCATCGTAAAATGCACCCACTTCGTTCTTTAAACCATTGAAGTTGATGCCCGTCTTGCCACCTAGTGAAGCATCTACCATGGATAACAAGGTTGTTGGGATATTAATACAATGCATTCCTCTCTTAAAGGTCGCTGCACCAAAAGCACCTAAGTCCGAAATCATCCCTCCTCCAATATTAATCAGCAAAGATCTTCTCGAAGCTCCCTGTGAGCTAAGATTCTTCCATACGAACATTAGCGACTGAATTGTCTTATTATTATCGCCCGAGGGGATTGTACTGATATTCGCTTCTTGCAGAAGTGGGTGATCTTGTATGGCAGGCAAACAGTGCTTGTATGTATTCGTATCGGTAAGAATAAAAATCTTATCAGGATTGATTCTTTCGATTTGACGAGTTAAATCTTCTCGAAGATTGGTAGTTATAATTAGAGATTGACGTTCCATGAGGTTTAAAATAATTCTTAGTAATATAACAAAGATATGTTTTACAGCTTTATTATTGAAATTATGCTTTGAAAATAAGAGTTTCCTCGGCATTAATCTTCTCTTCCCAGAGTTTTATATGGCCTTTTGCTATCTTTGTTAAGACTAACGACTTATAAACAGAATCTATGAGAGCTTTATTTCCATCCTATTGCAGAGCTTTGGGCTATTTAGTTTTAATCTTTGCTTTGTCATTTCCGTTACTCTTATTTTATCTAAATGTCTTAACAGACGATAACCTATTGTTGGTGAAGGTTTCAGTAAAGTTGGTTTTGATTTTTGGAGCGCTATTAATGCTTTTTGCCAAACGCAACAATAAAACCTCTATGAGTGTGTATAGAGAAAAATCAATTGTATTTGGTCTTATCCTTACAACTATTTATCTCTTTGCCGATATGTTTCTGCACATTATATCACAAGATTTGACTTATACTGACGGATCTTCCTTTCTTGTATTTTTGATCTTAAGCAATGCTTGTTTTGAGTATTTTACGATCTCTAAGCGATAAATAACAGAACATCTTTTAAACCTTTTAAGTTAATGCAAGTCTAATAGACAAACGTTACTAACTAGATATACCCTAATTTATGATTTCCATAAATAAAATTTTGCTCTTTGCGGCTTTCTTATCTCTGAGTTTCTCTGTTTTTGGTCAGTCGAGGAAATATGAAATCTACGGTCAAGTCATTGATGAAGAGTTTGATGAGATGGTTGAAGGTGCTACTGTGCAACTTTTGACTCTACCTGATAGTACCTTTGTTAAGGGAGTGATGACGGATTCCAACGGTAAGTTTTTCTTGCCTGGATTAAATGCCGCAAATTACTTAGTTAAGGTGTCTTATGTAGGGTATAAACCTTATACACAGTCGGTATCCAAGTCGACTTTAAAAGAAAAAACGAACTTGGGTAAGATAAAAATGAACTCTGATGCCATTCTCTTAGCTGGAGCAGAAGTTACTGCAGAAGCTCCGCAGGTTACAGTATCGGCAGATACATTGGTTTTTAACACCTCTGCATATCGTGTATCCCAAAATGCGATGCTTGAGGAGCTTGTTAAGAAATTACCAGGAGCACAGGTCGATGATGAGGGTAAAATCACTATTAATGGTCAAGAAATAACCAAAATTATGGTTGATGGTAAAGAGTTTTTTACCAAAGATCCCGATTTAGCGTTGAAAAACTTACCAGTTGATATTATTGACAATATTAAATCTTATAATAAAAAGAGTGACAAAACTCGAATTACAGGGATTGATGACGGAGAAGAAGAAACTGTTTTAGACCTAACCGTTAAGAAGGGTAAGAACCAAGGTTGGTTTGGTAATGCTGATATTGCAGCAGGTAATCACGACCGATATACTGCTAAGGGAATGCTTAATAGGTTTGTTGATGGAGACCAACTAACGGGAGTCTTTAACTTTAACAACGTACGTGATGCCTCTGTTGGAGGTGGACGTCGCTGGTATGGTGGTGGAGGAATGGAGGATACAAAGTCGGGAGGTATTAACTTTAGTCTTACACGAAAGAAAGTTGAGCTTGGTGGAAGTGTTGATTTTAGAGACTCTGAGCGCGACACACAGTCACAAACTACTGCAGAGACCTTTCTCCAAAGTGGATCGTCTTATTCGAAGGGCTATTCTAACGACATAAATCGTGATAAACGGTTTAGCTCTAATTTTCGTGTGGAGTGGAAGCCCGACTCAATGACGAATATTATGTTTCTTCCATGGGTTAATTATTCTAAGACTAAGCGTCATGGTGATGGAGAGACACTAACTGGAGATATTGACAATTTTGAGCATTGGGAGCAAATGCTTCAAGACGGTCAGGCTATAAACAAAAGTACAACCTACTCGAACAGTAAAGGTGATAACCTGGGTTTTGGTACCAATATGCTTGTCAATAGAAGGCTTAGCGATAAAGGAAGAAATATAGGTGTAAACTTAAACTTCTCTTATGGAGATATCAAGACCGATGGAAACGACTATTCGCTGATTGAATATTATAAGACAGATAAGCGTAATGAACGTGATCTCTTGACTAAAAACACTAATGATAACTACAGTTATAAGGTTGAAGTTAATTATTCGGAACCTATATTTACACAGCGTTTTTTACAATTCTCTTATAGCTATAATAAGACTTATAATAAGTCAGATCGTAGGAGTTACCGGCTGGAGAACTATCTCGAGGGTGATGATATTACTGACTACTTTGATCCTGACTTGAGTAAACTTGCTCGCAACTATTACGACAACCATGAGGTTAGCTTGAAGTTTAATACGGTTCGTGAGAAGTATAACTATAATATTGGTTTCACTCTTCAACCTCAAAAAAACAGACTTCAGTACGATCAGTCTAAAAAGCTAATTGATACAGTGCGTACGGTAGTCAACTTTACTCCAACCTTTAATTTGAAGTATCAGTTTCACAAGCAAAGTTTCTTGAGGGTTATATATCGAGGTAATACACAGCAACCCAGTATGCTCGACCTGATTCCGATTAAAGACGTTACGAATCCTCTGAATATTCGTGAGGGTAATCCTGGTTTAAAACCCGGTTACGTCAATTACTTTATGGCTTTTTACAATACCTATTTCTCTAAGTCTCAACGTAGTATTTCTGCTCACGCTTATTTTAGAAACACGATGAATAGCGTGAGTACAATGGTAGTTTATGATCCCGAAACTGGGGGGAAAACAACTCGTCCCGAAAACATTAACGGCAACTGGAGTGCAGGTGGTTCATTTAACTTTACCACACCATTTAAAAACAAAAAGTTTACTTTTGCTACGAACTCTCGACTTAACTACAATAATATTGTTGGTTATATGTCGCTTGATCCTAAGAGTGAAGCCGAAAAGAACAGCACGCGAAACCTGAGGCTTAATCAAAACTTGAATTTGAACTTCCGTAACGATTGGTTCGAAATGGGGCTTAATCCTGGTGTGCGATATTCTAAAATATCCAATACAATGCAATCGCAAAGTGATAGGGAGACATTTGACTACAATTTTATGGTTAACTCTAACATCAAAATCCCTTGGGATCTTAGCTTTTCGACCGATGCAACTTATGCTATCAAGTCGGGATATAGTCAGGGTTTAGACCGTAACGAGTTAATCTGGAACATAGAGCTTTCTAAGAACTTCTTAAAGAGTAAACAGGCAACGATTAGTGTACAAATGTTCGATATTTTGAAACAACGTAGTAACCTTTCTCGTTCTATATCGGCTAGTATGCGTCAAGACACGGAGTACAACGAAATTACCAACTTCTTTATGGTGCACTTTATCTACAAACTCAACACCTTTGGAGGGGGAAAGCAGCCAAACGAGGGAGGTCGACCTGGTAGAGGGGGTCCCAGAAGAGTACGACACTACTGATCAGAGGTATAATATCTGTTAACTTATAGTTGTTTCAGTCGCTTTTTTATTTACATTTGTTTATAAGCTGTACAGATATGATTGAGTGGAATTTTGCCTTTGTTAATTTAGCAGGGACTTTATTTAATATCATTTACTTCACAATTATTTTGGGGACTATCTTTGTTTTGATACTAGATAACCGTAATCCCCTTAAAACAATTGCGTGGTTGCTTGTGCTTATTTTCGTTCCTTTTATAGGGCTGATTATCTACTTCTTTTTTGGACAAGATCAGCGACGAGAGCGCATCATAAATAATAAGAGCTATGGTAACCTTCTCAAAAAGCCCAGAGGTCAGTACTTGGCTCAAGAATCCATTGAACTGCCAACCTCTTATCAGACGTTGGTCTCTTTATTCAAACGAATTAACCAGTCTTTTCCTTATGAGGGCAATGCGATCTCTTTTTATACCAATGGAGCTGATAAATTTCAAAGCCTGATAAGGGAGCTCTACAAGGCTAAAGAACATATCCACCTAAACTATTATATTTTTGAAAATGATGCTTTGGGGCATTTGATACGTGATGTCTTAATTGATAAGGCCAAAGAAGGTGTTACCGTTCGTGTGATCTATGATGATGTGGGTTGTTGGAGCGTACCCAATAAGTTTTTTGATGAAATGCGCTATGCAGGCATTGAGGTGCGCGCCTATCTTAAAGTTCGCTTTCCACTATTTACAAGTAAGGTCAATTATCGTAACCATCGCAAGATTGTGGTAATTGATGGACAAGTAGGGTTTGTGGGAGGAATGAATATTGCCGATCGCTATATTAAAGGTCTAAAGTGGGGTGGAACTTGGAAAGATGCTCACATTATGATCAAAGGTAAGGCTGTTCATGGTCTTCAGACTGCTTTCTTGGTCGACTGGTATTTTGTTGACCATACATTACTGTCTTCGGCTAAGTTCTTCCCGCATATTGATAATGCAGGTACTACACTTTGTCAGATTGTGACGAGTGAACCCATTGGGCTTTGGCGTGAAATTATGCAAGGTATGATTTTGGCCATTGGGCAGGCAAAGGAGTACTTCTATATCCAAACCCCCTATTTCTTACCAACAGAACCTGTGCAGGTTGCTCTAAAAACAGCAGCACTTGCTGGTGTGGATGTTCGGTTGATGATTCCCAAGCGAGGGGATAGTAAGTTGACTTATTTGGGTTCAAGATCTTTTCTTGATGATATGTTGAAGGCTGGTGTACGCTGCTATCTCTATGAACCAGGATTCTTGCATGCTAAAACTCTTGTATCAGACGACTTATTGGCTAGTGTAGGCACTACAAATATCGACTTTAGGAGCTTTGAACATAATTTCGAGGTTAATGCCTTTATGTATGATAAGAAGGCGGCTATAGAGCTTAAGAATATATTTCTGCAAGATCAGCACCACTGTGAAGAGATATTCTACAAAAACTGGGCAAAGCGCCCATTAAGAGTTCGGGTACTCGAATCTATTGTTCGTATTCTTTCCCCGATGCTTTAATCTTCTCTATTCTTGCTCTCTGAATATAGAGAAGTTAACACTTCCATAGATTCGGTGGTCAATGAAGAATGGATGTTGTGAAAAGTCGTGATCTTTTCCGTGCTCAAATACTAGTATTGCACCTTTCTTAAGCATACCAGCATCGAATATTCGTTGAGGGATTGTCTCCATCTCTTTGAGCTCGTAAGGAGGGTCAGCAAATATAAAATCAAATGCTTGGTGTGATTTGCCAATAAACTTGAATACATCAGCTCGAATAGGAATGCATTTGTCTGTTTTAACCTCATCCATAACTTTACGAATAAAGGCTAAGTGTTTGGGATCTTTCTCAACACTTACTACTTGTTGACACCCACGAGATAATAACTCAATGCTGATACTTCCTGTGCCTGCAAATAAATCTAAGGCAGTAATGTTCTCGGAATCGAAGTCAATATAGTTGTTCACTAGCACATTAAATAGGTTTTCTTTGGCAAAATCTGTTGTAGGTCTTGCCTTGAAATTTTTAGGGACTGTAAACATTTTACGTTTGTAAAGACCGCTTATAACTCGCATAAATTTATTGCTTTTAAATCGATAAAATCGGGTGTATCTATGATTGATAGATGTTGTATATACTTTTCTAGCTGTTTGATGAGCTCTTCTTTATCGCCTAGTGCACCCGAAAGATATAACTCATCACGCTGTTGCTCGTAGTTTAGTTGTTTCCATATATAGAGTATATAATAGACTTGATTGCTAATTTCTGAGGTGTTAAATGAGTTTGTTAATGTTAGTTTACCTCTGTTGAGGCAAAATATATGTATGGCATCGCGTTGGAATTGCACGAACATCTTTAAGGTCGCACTTTCTTTGCTTCTTTGAGCAAAGTAGGCCAGTAAAGGTGTCGTTTGTGAGAAGAAACGTGGGTTTCTAAAGTGTTCGTTAAGAAACTTATACAACCCTTTATTGATGCCGTAAATGACTGTTAATTTGCTCGTCTCGATATTGTTATAAACTATTTTGGTATTGGGAGACAATACCTTCTGTCCATAAAAATAAAGTTCTTCAGCTATCTCCGATGTAAATAAGGCTGTTGGGTGTACTATTGCTTTAGTGTCGCCAATGACAATATTTACTCGTTTATACAGTTGACTAAGGAAGGGGTAGTTAGTGACTTTATCCTTGAAGTTAGCAATTAGGGGTTGTTTGGGATTAATGCTTAATTTAAATAAAGTATAAGGATTCTCTGCTATGGGATTAAATATAGAAAAAGAAAATCCATCCGTATTAATACGGATGGATAATGTATATTGTTCCGATTTGCTAAAATCCACTTTTTGAATAGTAGTTAATGGAGACATATCTTAAAGTTTAAACTGCTCGCTTAAGCAGCGTTATATTGTACTCTATGACTATAGAGACTCCCAGTTTCCTGTTGTGATAGGCTCTTCCATAGATCCAACACGTAATCCAGGGTATCTGTCAAGTTGTTGACGCATGTAAATCATGTTATTGATTTCTTGCTCGTCAAGACCTTTTAGGTAAACTTGGTAAGGAGTTTGTGCTTGGAAGAATCTAGCAGGACCAGATTGTATTGTATCAACTTTAGCCGAAAGCTCGAATTTAGCACCTTCAGTGAAAGGTACATATTGAATTGAGTCTGCTTTAAAGTTTTTAGGGAATAAACTGCTCAATACAGGAACGTTGATTGTATCACGTCTGAAGTTTGTTAAGCCGTTTTTCTCAACTTCCTTCCAGTCGCCAGTTTTCTTAGCTTTGTTGATCATTGCAACAGCTTTAGTTTCAGTAATACCAGCTTCTCTCTGTACGTCTGTTAATTCACCTTCTTTAACTACGGTGTGTAGGTAACCATTCTGAATAAAATCAATTAAACTATCGAATTCATTAGCATAATGATTAAATTGCTTGCGGTATTCAAGCTGTGCTTCTCTAATATCGATTAATCGAGCAACAACCGCTTTCTCTCTTTTGGCTTTTTCCTTCTCGAAATTAATTGGTCCCATGATACTCGAATAGCACATGTAAAGTAAAACTACCGCACATACCGCTAATACGACATTGGTTACTTTCTTCATGATATGTATTATTTTTAGTTTATATTCGTATGTGCAAATTTAGAATAAATTAATCGATAAAACGATAGAAAGGAAAAACTTTTTCTAGCTAATATGATGATATATACTTTTTTCTCTAAAAAAATAAAAGAAAACTTTGAACATACTCCAACTTCCCAGCAAGATCAGTTAATCACGTTATTCTCACAGTATTTAACGAGCGTGAAATTAAATCAGCTGTTTTTACTTAGAGGTTATGCCGGTACTGGTAAGACTTCGCTGGTTGGAGCATTAGTAAAGACCTTGTTGGAGCTTAAGCAAAAGGTTGTCCTCTTAGCACCTACAGGTAGAGCTGCTAAAGTCTTTTCCCTCTATGCAGATTATCCTGCTTTCACAATTCATAAAAAGATTTATCGTGAAAAACAGTTTGGTAGTGATGAGAGTAACTTTGAGTTATCTCCTAATCTTCACGGGCATACAGTTTTTATCGTTGATGAAGCTTCGATGATTGCTAATCAAGGTTATGGGGGTGTTTCATTTGGTTCGGGTAGGTTACTTGATGACCTGATTAGCTATGTTTATAGTGGAACGAATTGTCGGTTGATCTTGATGGGTGATACGGCTCAGCTTCCTCCTGTTGGAGAGGAGCAAAGCCCTGCTCTATCGGCCTCGCAGCTCGAGAGTTACAATTTAGATATTACAGAGTTTGAGCTCACTGATGTTGTTCGTCAAGATCGCGATTCGGGTATTTTGTTTAATGCAACTCAGCTTCGAAATCAATTGGCCTCAGAAGATAGTCTTGAGCTTCCGAAGATTGACTTGCACGACTTTACAGATATTAAAAACATCTCAGGGATGGATTTGATAGAAGAGATAAACTCCGCTTATAGTCGAGATGGAATGGGGGAGTCTATCGTGATTTGTCGGTCGAACAAAAGAGCTAATTTGTACAATAAAGGAATTCGTTCTACCGTGCTTTACCGTGAAGATGAACTCAACACAGGCGACTTATTGATGGTCAATAAGAACAATTACTTTTGGGCTAAAGAGCATAAAGGTATGGAGTTTATCGCCAATGGTGAGATTATTGAGATTGTTCGACTTCGCGGAACTTATGAGTTGTATGGTTTTCGATTTGCCGATGCTACGGTCTCTTTTCCCGATCAAAATAATTATGAGATGGATGTGAAACTTCTACTTGACGCTTTGCATACCGAAACAGCTGCTCTTTCAAGAGCTGAACAAGAAAAACTTTTTCATGCTGTGCTCGAAGACTATCAAGATATTTCGTTAAAACGTGAGCGCTATAAAAAGATCAAAGATGATCCCCATTTTAATGCTTTGCAAGTAAAATATGCTTATGCCATTACGGGGCATAAAGCGCAAGGTGGGCAGTGGAAGAATGTGTTTTTGGATCAAGGTTATGTTAACCCCGATGGATTGACATCCGATTATCTGCGTTGGCTATATACAGCATTTACTCGATCGACAGAAAATCTTTATCTGATTAATTACCCTAAAGACCAACTGGTTTAGGTTACTATAATAAAACCCCCGTTCATCTAAACTCTAGGAGTTCAATGAACGGGGGTTTTATTATTTAGAAGTAAAGTCTATATGTTAGACCTACAAACCTTTTTCTGATAAGTATCTTTCAACCTCTAACGCTGCTTGACAACCTGTGCCTGCTGCAGTAATAGCTTGGCGGTAATGTGGGTCAGCAACATCACCAGCAGCAAATACACCAGGTACAGTAGTCTTAGGTGATTTGTCAATTGTTTTGATATAGCCAATTTCATCTGTCTCGATGAATGGTTTGAAGATATCTGAATTGGGTTTATGACCAATTGCAAGGAAGAAGCCATCAATAGGTAAATCGTAGCGCTCTTCGTCTGTTTCGCCCATTCTTTTTACCAAGTGAACACCTTCAACACCTTTGTCTCCATAGAGTCCAACAGCGTTGTGTTCGAGCAATAGTTCAATCTTAGGATTATTGCTTACACGTTCTTGTACTATCTTAGATGCGCGTAAGAAAGGCTTACGAACAACTAAATATACTTTATCTGCAAGTCCTGCTAAGTAAAGTGCCTCTTCGCAAGCTGTGTCTCCACCACCGACAACAGCAACTGTTTTCTTTCGGTAGAAGAAACCATCACAAGTAGCACAAGCACTAACGCCCATACCCATGTATTTCTTTTCATCCTCAAGTCCGAGGTATTTTGCAGTCGCACCTGTTGCAATAATAATAGAATCAGCTTCGATTACTTTGTCATCATCAATAGTAACTTTGTAAGGAGCCTTAGATAAATCTGTTTTAGTAGCTAGACCAAAACGAATATCTGCTCCAAAGCGTTCAGCTTGTTTTTTAAGATCTTCCATTAGTTCTGGGCCAGTAATTCCTTCTGGATATCCAGGGAAGTTTTCAACTTCAGTAGTAGTAGTTAATTGTCCACCTGGTTGAAGTCCTTCGTACATCACAGGTGCAATATTAGCACGACCTGCATAAATAGCAGCAGTGTACCCTGCAGGGCCAGAACCAATAATTAAGCATCTCACTTTTTCTATGTTTGCCATATCTTTTCTTTATATTTTGTTTAACGTAAATCAATAATTTCAGCATCGGGGTACTGTGATTCGTGGAACTTGAAGAGACCATCCTTTAGTATCAAGTTTTTTTTGATTTGTTTAATTCCCACTTTATTGACCGTACCATCTTTTAGAACAACCTCGAACGAACTAGGTTCATAGAGTTTGGTGTTTACCCACACGGTAATGGTTTGAAACTCTTTATTCTTGTCTTGAGCCTTAAGCACAACCTCTTGACGATCTGCAATTTTCTCCCCTAGTTGGTAGGAGTATCCTTTACGATATAAATTTAAGAGTCGATAAGGGTTGATCTGTTGGAGCTCTTCTTCGGTTGGGTTCGATACATTAACCTCTTCCATCTCAAAGATTAAACTCCATTGGGTTTTTCCATCATACCAAGTTTGCATCTCAGTGGTCTGAATCACAAAGCTCTCTTTCTTTAGATAGAGTTTGCCTTCGGTTTTACCTTTAAGTACACCCTGTTGATAACTTGACGTATTAAAAGAAACTTCCACTCCTTTATCTTCCGTAAACAGTGCTGTTGTTCTGTCGAGGAGGTTTTTAGCTTCTTTGTCTTTTTGTGAGAACCCTGTCGTAAATGACAAGATAATTAACCCCAGTGTTACCCATGTTTTCATATGCTTACTTATAACGATTCTAATTGTTAATTGTTCAAACGTTGCTCCAAATCCATCTCATCTTGACAGAAAACTTGGCGTGCTTTACTGCCTTCACTTGGACCAACGATTCCCATCTTCTCTAACTGGTCCATTATTCGACCTGCTCGGTTATAGCCAATAGAGAATTTTCGTTGAATCAGTGAGGTTGAACCTTGCTGATGTATAACAATCATTCGAGCAGCCTCTTCGAATAAGGGGTCTAAGCGGCTTGGATCAACCTCTCCGAGTGCTGCTTTACTCTCTTCGGAGGTGTATTCAGGCAGATAGAAAGGAGTGGTGTAACCCTGTTGTTGAGCAATATTCTTCGTGATATTTTCGACCTCGGGGGTATCAATAAAGGCACATTGTACACGAATGGGATCTGCTCCTTGTAGGAATAGCATATCACCTTTACCAATAAGTTGATTGGCCCCTGGGCGGTCTAAAATGGTTCTTGAGTCCATCATTGACGATACCCTAAAGGCTACACGAGCCGGGAAGTTAGCTTTAATTGTTCCTGTAATAATATTTGTTGTAGGACGTTGTGTCGCTATAACCATATGGATACCTACTGCACGAGCCAGCTGTGCAATACGTGCAATTGGTAACTCTATCTCTTTACCAGCAGTCATAATTAAATCACCAAACTCATCAATGATTACCACGATGTATGGCATGAATTTATGTCCTTTCTCAGGGTTCAATGTTCTGTTGATAAACTTCTCATTGTACTCTTTAATGTTACGCACCTTTGCAATCTTTAGCAAGTCGTAACGACTATCCATCTCAATACAAACCGAGTTAAGTGTTTGGACCACTTTGGTAACATCTGTAATGATAGGGTCTTGAGCGTCTGGTAGTTGCGCTAGGTAGTGGTGCTTAATGGCCGAGTAAATACTAAACTCAACCTTTTTAGGGTCAATCAAGACAAACTTCAATTCGGCAGGATGTTTCTTGTAGAGTAGGGAAGTAATGATCGTATTTAGCCCTACTGATTTACCTTGCCCCGTTGCTCCAGCTACTAGCACGTGAGGCATCTTGCATAAGTCGACCACAAATACCTCGTTTGTAATAGTCTTTCCGAATGCAATGGGTAGGTCGTAGGTACAGGATTGAAATTTTTTGCTACCGATAATGGATTGTCCCGATACGATTTTTGGGTTCTCGTTTGGTACCTCAATACCGATGGTTCCCTTGCCTGGAATTGGTGCAATAATACGTATCCCTAGTGCTGCTAAGCTTAAGGCAATATCGTCTTCAAGCCCTCTGATTTTAGAAATACGCACCCCTTGTTCTGGTGTAATTTCGTAGAGGGTCACTGTAGGGCCGACTGTGGCTTTTATGGTCGTAATCTCAATACCAAAACTTCGGAGTGTATTGATAATCTTATTTTTATTCATATTCTGCTCTTCCATATTAACGGTTGGTTCGTTATTTTCGAAGAACTTCATCATGTCGAGCGTAGGGAATTTGTAATGTTCTAGGTCGAGTTTGGGGTTGTAGGGTTGGTTAAGAGAACCCACCAAATCGTCTTGTTTGGCTTCAACCTCAAATGAGGGGCCATCTTGAGTAGGGGCAGGTTCCTGATGTGGAGTAGTGGTTCCCGATACCTCAAAACTCACTTCGCCAGTTTGCGGCTTGTTTGGTTTCTTTTGAGGATTTAGGGTTAGTTCTATTTCGTTATTGCAAGTTGGCTTGTCCTCTTCTTTTTCTTGTGTTTTTGGTAAAGTTGAAGTTGGCTCAGTCTTCGCTGCTGGTGTAAACTCTTGAATGAAGTTTGCAGAACTGCTCTCATCGTCTTCTGGTGTAAATCCACCGTCATCGGCTAAGGTATCCTGTTTGTCTTCGTTCTTCTTGTCTTGGTTTCTCTTCATTTTTGGGAAGTACTTGCCCTTGAAGAAATCTCGAATCTGATGAATAAACTTTTTGTTGAAGAATATTATCATGTAGAGTGCTGTAATCACCAAAAGGATAGTTAATCCACTAGCTCCAATTTGAGCGCTAAGCCATTCACTGGTGTGATAGCCGTGCTTACCTCCTAAATAGAAATAAGTGTCTTTATAGAGGTCAAAGAAATAGTAACCCAGAAATATTGAAAACCAAATAAGCAACATGCTGCTGCCAATAAACCACCTCCACATGTTTAATGCTCTAACTTTCATCAGGCGAATACCTGCAGCAGCCGTAAATGCGATAATAAAAATCGAAGCTGCACCAAATGTTCCATTAGTTAGCCAATTGGCTAGTTGTGCACCTTTTTCACCTCCAGCATTATTAACTTCTTTGTCAGCAGCATTTAAACCCGCTTCATTTAAGTTTTCGAGTATGCTCTGATCTGCCCCCCCAGTTATAAAAAAAGAGAGGTAAGTTATGAGCATGTATAACGTAAACATAATTAAGAATAGGCCGAAAATGAAATGTACAATTTCATTGCCTAAAAAAGCCTTTATTCTTTTGATCCAAGAGGTTGATTCTGTTGTATTGTCGTCGGATATGGAGTTTGCCATTGCCTGATTTTTATTTGATTTACTTTGTGCAAAAGTAGTAATTATTTAAGATACAATCTTTATATTAAACAATACAAATATAATCTGAATATTGCAATTCAGGGTTGGGTTTGGATTAAATCTAAAACCCTTGAGTCATAAAACTTCGTCTAAAACTATCTTCTAAGTATAGTTAAAGGCTGTACCTTTTTATTAGCTATCATTAGTTTTTCTTACCTTTGTCCAAATAATTACAATTACCTAATGGAAAAAGATAGCCTTGTTATTTTTGATAAAAACGTGATCGAGTTTGTCACTGTTGCTGCTGAAACCTGTGGTTTTCTTGAGAGAACCGAGACTTTAAGCAAAGACGAGTTTGTAGATACTTCGTTAAAAATGTTGCCTCTACTCTATCTTAAGGCCAATCTCTTACCCCCTTGTGTAGCTATTGAAGAAGAAGATTTGGAACACTTCGTATCCGAAGAGGTTTATGAGATTATTCGAATAAATATAGCTTCGGTTTTGGCGGACAAGGATGACTATCTTGAGGTGTTTCTTCCCGAAATGCGTTATAGTGATACTCCAATCAAGAAAAATGTTTCGGAAGACTTAGCCGATATTTATCAAGATCTAAAGAATTTTGTGTTTATCTTTCAGCTTGGCTTTAACCAAACCATGCACGATGCATTGGTAAGATGCAAGAATAATTTTGCTGAATACTGGGGGCAACGCTTAGTTAATTCACTAAGAGCTTTGCACGACATCAAGTATAATACAACTAACCCAGAGGGTGATGATGAAGATCTTTATAACGAAGAACCCTTCGAAGATGATCTTCTATTTTAACTATTGAAAATAATAAAATGATATTACACAGAAGCATTTCAAAAGAACAAATGAAGCAACTTCCCGAAGCTAAATTCTCTGTAGCAATCGAGGTTGTCCAGACTAAAGCTGATGCTGTTTCGGCTCTAAAACACCTCAATGAGCAGCCATTATTGGGGATTGACAGTGAAACACGCCCAGCTTTTGTTAAAGGTATTTCGCATAAGGTAGCTCTACTTCAAATCTCTTCTGAATCAACCTGCTTTCTGTTTAGACTAAACAGTCTTGGATTAATGCCCGAACTCGTAGAACTTCTAGAAAATCCTAGGATTAAGAAAATTGGGCTATCGCTTCGTGACGATTTTTTAATGTTGCGCAAACGAGCACCTTTTAAACAAGCTAGTTGTATTGATCTTCAGGAGTTTATTAAGCCTTTCGGTATTAAAGACAAGAGTCTCCAAAAGCTTTACGCAATACTGTTTGGAGAGCGAATATCTAAGGCTCAGCGTTTATCCAATTGGGAGGCACCCGAGCTTTCTGAAGCTCAAAAGCGTTATGCTGCAATGGATGCTTGGAGCTGTCTGCGTATCTATAAACTCCTCGAAGAACTCAAAGCCAAAGGTAACTATACGCTAGCTCCTGAGGTTCAAACCGAGCTAAATACAAATAAATAATTACTTTTTTATCTATTATATAGAATTATGACCACACATAAAGTGTTTTTAAAACCCAAGAAAGAACAGTCATTACAACGTTTCCACCCTTGGATATTTTCAGGGGCAATTGCCAAAATTGACGGCAAGCCAGACGAGGGAGACTTAGTTGATGTTTATACCGCCTCGAACGAATTTATAGCAAAAGGTCATTATCAGATAGGAAGTATTGCTATTCGAGTTTTAAGTTTTGATGATGAGCCTATTGATGATAACTTTTGGCTTACACGTATTAAAGCAGCTTATGAGCTTCGTAAAACAATTGGCTTGGCTGATAATCCAGTCAATAATACGTTCCGTTTGATTCATGGTGAGGGCGATTTCCTTCCTGGTCTGATTGTTGATGTCTATGGTGAGACTGCAGTTTTGCAAGCCCATTCAGTAGGGATGCACTTTATGCGTAATATCCTAGCTGAGTCTATTCTTAAAGCAACCGATGGTGTTGTGAAGAATGTCTATTATAAATCAGAAACAACTCTTCCTTTTAAAGCAGAGCTTGATCCAACTGATGGCTTTTTGCTTGGCGGTGATGAAAATAACGTTGCTGTGGAAAACGGATTAAAGTTTCATGTCGACTGGCTAAAAGGACAAAAAACAGGGTTCTTTATTGATCAAAGAGACAACCGTGCATTGCTTGAAAAATATGCAGCTGGTCATGCAGTCTTAAACATGTTCTGTTATACAGGAGGATTCTCGTTCTACGCTATGCGTGGTGGAGCTGAATTGGTTCATTCAGTTGACAGTTCGGCTAAAGCCATAGACTTAACTAATGAGAACATTGCATTAAATTTTGGTCAAGACCCTCGTCACGAAGCCTTTTCTGAAGATGCCTTCAGATATCTAGACCGAATGGGTAGTGAATACGATTTGATCGTTCTCGACCCTCCAGCTTTTGCTAAACACCGTAGTGCACTTCGTAATGCGCTTCAAGGATACAGAAAGATAAACGCTAAAGCTTTTGAGAAAATTCGCCCAGGTGGAATTGTTTTCACTTTCTCTTGTTCTCAAGTTGTCTCTAAAGATGATTTTAGAACTATGATTTTCTCAGCAGCGGCTATCTCAAAACGTAAGGTAAGAGTTTTGCACCAGTTGACTCAACCTGCAGATCACCCCGTAAGTGTTTATCATCCCGAGGGAGAATATCTTAAGGGTTTGGTTCTTTATGTTGAGTGATTTATTATATAAACTGTAAAACCCGTTAAGTCAGGTTAAATAAGTTGGTAAAAACAAGCACAAACTTGTGTTATAAAGCATATATCTTTATATTTGTACTGTGTTTTTCATGGTATTAGATTTAAGGTTAACAAAGATTGGTTGTCGTGAGACAATCAATTTTTTTTTTGTACCTACCCCAAAGCAACTTCTGTTTCTTCCAAGTTGCGAATTCTAAAGAACTTACTCCCTTGCTTCTTACCAGTAAGTCGGAGCAAGGCTGCGACTAGCTCGTTTGTTTTAAACCTCCATTCTATTTTCAGATTCATTATGCCGATGTATGTCAATGCGATAATACACAAATAAATAGCGATAACTTGACCTATAACTAAGTTTTTACTACTTTAAAGGAAAGTTAAAATAGATATTGAAAGATCTATTTACTTAAAAAATATTTGGTTACATTTGTAGCTATACATAAGGTCTAATTTTTGTCTAAAAAACGCATCTATGAGTATAAAGCATCGCTTGATAATCATGAACTTTTTGCAATATGCAATTTGGGGTTCGTGGCTAATTTCGTTTGGAGGATACCTTAGTGGAACATTAGGTTTTACAGGTAGAGAGATTGGTAGCTTTTATGCCACCATGGGTATAGCATCGTTATTTATGCCCGCTATAGTTGGGATTATTGCTGATCGTTGGATCCCTGCACAAAAGATGCTTGGGATCAGTCACTTGATAAGTGCGGTCTTGCTTATTATGGCAGCCCAAGAAACGACGTATACCCCCTTGTATACTTATGTTCTTTTATCGGTGTTTTTTTATATGCCGACCATTGCACTGTCCAACTCCGTAGCTTATGCTTCCTTGGCCAAGTCGGGACTCGATACGGTCAAACATTTCCCACCTATTCGGGTTTGGGGAACTGTAGGGTTTGTAATATCAATGAACTTAGTCGAATTTTTAGGCTATACGAGTACATATAAGCAACTTTATGTTGCCGCTACTTTTGGCTTAATACTGGCTGTTTACTCCTTTACCTTACCCAACTGTGAAACGGTTAAACCCTCTGAGCAACAGAGCTGGGTTGAGGCTTTTGGCTTAAAAGCATTCTCGCTGTTTAAGCAAAAGAGAATGGCTATATTCTTTATCTTCTGTATGCTACTTGGTGTATCTCTTCAGATTACCAATGCTTTTGCAAACGACTACCTAACACAACATTTTGGCGGTATAGCTGCCTATAAAGACACTTTTGGTGTAACCCATGCCAATACATTAATATCACTATCTCAGGTTTCTGAGACACTCTGTATTTTGTTAATTCCATTTTTCCTTAAACGATTTGGAATAAAAAATGTTATGTTGATAAGTATGTTTGCTTGGGTATTACGTTTCGGCCTTTTAGGTACAGGAAACCCAGGAGAAGGTGTGTGGATGTTGGTACTTTCGATGTTAGTTTATGGAGTTGCTTTTGACTTCTTTAATATATCTGGTTCTCTATTTATTGACAACGAAACGGATCACTCCATTCGCTCGAGTGCTCAGGGTTTATTTATGATTATGACCAACGGTTTTGGTGCATTTTTAGGATCATATGCTGCAGGGGCTGTTGTAGATTATATTGGATGGCCAAATTCATGGTTTGTATTTGCCGCATACGCTTTAGTAGTAACCGTGCTATTTGCTATGTTCTTTAAATATAAACACAACCCAGAAAAAATTAAAATTTGAGATGAACGAAGTTGAGTTAAAAGTAAAACAGGTTTTTGAAAGCCAATCTAAAGTGGGAGCCTACGTGCTACTATTGGAGAAATTAGATGATACGGATAAACAACAAATACCCATTATTGTGGGTGAGAAAGAAGCTTATTCCATCTCTTGTGCACTTAATGGTATTCCTAACTTACGCCCTTTGACTCACGACTTGATGACTACTTGCATTCAGTTTTTGGATGGAAACTTGACTCGTGTTGTGATTTATAAGGTAGAAGGTGGAATCTATTTTTCGCATATTTATCTAAATAAGGAAAATCAGTTTACGCGAGTTGATTCACGAACTTCTGATGCGATAGCCTTAGCCCTACGTTTTAATGTTCCTATTTATATAGATCAGGAAATCTTAGAGGCTGAGAGTATTGAAGTTGTTCTTGATGTTGATAAGGTTATGCTCACTGATGAGCCAAAACCTCTTACTCCATCAAAAGAAGACCTTCAAAATCAGTTAGACAAGGCCATCAGTCAGGAAGATTATGAGTTGGCGTCTGTTTTGAGAGACCAAATAGCCGAATTAGAATAAATTTTTATGCCAATATTTTATACACCCGATATATTAAAAAGTAATGAGCTTCCTCTAGAGGAAGCTCGTCATTGTTCTAGGGTTCTACGCCTGGTTGAAAGAGATCGAATTGATTTAGTCGATGGGTTAGGAGGCTTATACGAGGCCGAGATAGCACTGTCAAGTCCTAAAAAATGCCTGTTTAATATTTTAAAGACTACTGAGGTTCCACCCTCTACTGTATCTATTCATTTGGCGATGGGGCCTACTAAAAATATGGATCGCAACGAATGGGTTGCCGAGAAATGTACCGAGATTGGCTTATCGGAACTAACATTCCTAAACTGTCGATTCTCTGAGCGAAAGGTAATCAAAGACGATCGAGTAGAGAAGATTCTAGTTTCGGCTATGAAACAGTCCAAGCGTGCTCATTTACCTAAACTTCATGGGATGCTGAGTTTTAAAGAGTTTATAAGTCAGCCTTTTGATGGTCAGAAGTTTATAGCACACTGCTATGACGGCAATGAACTACTCCTAAAAAATGCTTATAAACCAGGATCCAATGCTTTAATTCTTATAGGACCTGAAGGTGATTTCAGCCCTGAGGAAATTGACTTGGCTCTCAAGTACGACTTTCAACCCATAAGCCTAGGGGATAGTAGGCTTCGTACAGAAACAGCTGCTGTTTTCGCCTGTAGTATGATCAATATTTTAAACCAATAACTTGTTATCAATGAAAAAAGAATTTCTTTCATTTAAGACTTTATGTCTACTGTTGTGTGTGGGTGTGTTTGCCTCATGCTCATCAAAGAAGTCGATCTATGAGACATTAATCCCGGTGAATGAGAAAAGCCTTGTGGCTGGTATAAAACTTAATCAGGTGTTAACAAAATCTGATATTAAAACTCTATTACCAGAAGACACTCGAGCTCAACTGCTATATGGAGCTATCCAAGAAGAAGGACTCCGGAACTTTGTTGCTGATTTAATTAATGATGCAGGCAAGACAGGACTTAACTGTGATAATAACACCTATGTTGTGCTAAGTCAAACCCAGACAGATGATTTTGATTTGGGTATTTACCTTTCTGTTGATGATTTGAGTAAACTCAATAAATATATAGCTAGTAACTCAATGTATGAGCTACAATCTGAGAAAGTGGGTAATTACAACCATGCGGTAGCTAATGTTTCAGGACAGCCACTAAATGTTTTGTACAACAAAGATATTTTTATGCTTACTTCTAGTGACGATCTAAAATCGAAAACTGAATCAAGTAAAACCCTGACAGCTTATAAATGGTCGGATAGCTTTAATAATAGTGATGATTTTACTTTGGTAGCCCAGTCGAACTTTATTCAAAATATCTCTCAGTTTTTTACAACCTTAATCGCTGGTTATCCAACCAATAATCTCTCTGGTATGGTCAATCTCCCTGATGGGTTATACCAATCCTTTAACTTAAACTTTGAAAAAGGTCAGGTTGTTTACTCTCAAAAGATGTTGTCTGAATCGGCCGAAGCTCAAAAAATCCTAGATGCAAGTGCAGCTGTATTTGGCAAATCATCAGATAAGTTTGTTTCTAATATTGCGGCGGATCCTTTTATGTATATTAATACATCTGTTCATGGAGATAAGATCCTTAGCTATTTAGAGATGGTTTTACCAGGTATACTTAGTGCTGATAAACTTGGTGAAGACAGTTTGGATAAACTTAAAGAGGGTTTAGATGGTGTTGATGGTGAATTTACGTTTGCTGTAAGTGATATAAATATAAACTTTTTAAAGCCTTCAGTTGATTTTAGTGTTTTTTGTGAGGCTAAGCCAAGCCTTTATCCTTTCCTGGTAAAACTAATCAAGGAGTCCAACTATGGTATGTCTGCTATTCAGTTTGAAACAGAAAATATTTTGACACTATCCGAACGTGGTTTTACGGTCTATTTAGTTAATGCTGGTGATCACATAATTCTAACTACAGATCAGGCGCTTTCCGAAAACCCATCTATGAAGATGGAATCTGATTTTAGCAAATCACGTTACTACAATAAGCAATCAGAAGAAATGTTCATTGTTCTTGATATCCAGAAGATATTAAATATACCAATGGTTCAAATGGCTTTGTCTAGTTTGTCTACCGACAAATATCCAGGTGTAGCTGACTTCATCTCTACGCTAGATTATGGTGAGGCCTCGGGTACAGCTACTGCTACCCAAACCAAGATTGTTTTAAAGAATAAAGAAGACAACTCTTTGAAACTTATAACTGCATTACTAAAGAGTTTAGCTCATTTGTAAAATAATATTGCAAGGATAATGTATTTCAGCCACTGCTAATAACTATATTAGCAGTGGCTTCTTGTTTTGTGTAAAGCCAATAAAACAAGTATTTTAAACCATAATCCGTAAATGAAAAAATCAAAATTAAGTATCAGATTATCTTTTCTGATTATAACTATTGCTCTTCTGAGTTCATGTGCCTCTCAAAAATACGAATCTCTTATAGGTGTTGAATCAAGCACCCTGCTTGTTGGTGTGAATATCAATCAGATGTTGGATAAGTCTGAGTATAAAAAATTGGCTTCTCAAGAGATTCAAGATAAAGTACTTAGTCAGTTAGGCCTAAACAAGCTGAGTGGACCAATTATAAATCCCTTTTTCTATTATCCCTGGCAGTCAGGATTGGATTATTCTAAACCCTTATACTTTATTGTCGATGGAGAATCTAAATCGTCAGAACGGTTTAGTCTTTATGGCGCAGTAAAAGATTATAAAAAACTAATAGCGTCTCTATCGGCAAGTGAAATCTTTGACGAGCAAACAGATAGTGTAGCCCATTTGGGTGGCTTTCGTTTTTATAAGGGAACGATGAAAAATGCAAATCTATTTGTAAACAAAGATATTTTAGTTTTAACCTCGAGTTCTGATATTGATCGTATAACCAAGCCTAAAGCTTCTCTTATGAGCCATGTGTGGTCGGGAGTTTTAAAGCCCAAGAACGATATCGTTGTGGTTTATAACATGGCAAACTTTCAAAAGCTAGTTAATACCTTTAGTCTTATAAATCCAGATTTTGCTCTTCTAAATATGATACCTGCTGCGCAAACTCTCTTTATGCAAGTTCGAGCTTGAATTTTGAGAAGGGTAAAGTTTCGCTTGCTCAAAATCTGTATGGTCAAGATGAGCAGGCAAAGACCTATATTGACAATCTCGATGCTGGTTTAACCAAGACTCGTGGCACATGGAATTCATATCTACCCGTTAATCCTCTTTTTTATTTAGAAGCGGGGATAAAGGGGGATCAATTGCATAACTTCTTAAATGATATACCTCAAATAACTCGTATTTTTATGGGTATGGGTGAATCTACCGCATCCAGACTAAAGGCTGCGCTATCTTCGGTAAATGGTGATCTTGTTTTATCCATGAATTCACTTGAGTTTAACCTGTATAAACCAGACTTTAATTTCAGTGCATTTGTAGAGTCAACTCCAGAGTTGCTTGATATCATTCTTGAAGAATTAAAAGAAAGTTCGTTAAGTTCACTCATTATTGAGAGTCAACCAGATAAACTGACCTTTGGTGATAAAGATTTAGTGCTGTTTATTACGCGAACAGATAAAGGTCTTATCATATCTAATAAGGATGGATTATCTGAAAGCTCAATGCTTCCTAAAGTTGAGAATATTTCAAGTGCCCGTTATGTCGGGAGGAAATCAATTGATATCAATTTTATAATAGATTTTAAGCAGATATTTTCTAATCCGATAATGCAGCTGGTTATGTCGGGCGTTCCCCAATATAAAGAAACTGGTTTTGATAAGTTATTTGAAGATCTGGATTATTTAAGAATTTCAGGTTCTCCGTCCTCTAATCTTACAGAGATGCTTATGACCAGTAAGGCAGATAATACACTGAAACTATTGATGGATGTCATATTAAAGGCTTCGAAATATGCCAAATAAAGCATTAAATAAGTTATATTCGTACTGGATTTTATTTATTAATTAGCATTTCTAAGATGGAGAAGATAATACTCAAACAAGCACTACCAGAGGTATTCGCTAAAGGAGAATGGGTCCAGTCTGATATTTGGCACCAAGAACTAGCTTTTAGTCGTGATTCAATATCACTCATTAAAGCTTCGTCGGGTACAGGCAAAAGCTCTTTGTTGAGCTATATATTTGGCTATCGTAAAGATTACCAAGGCATGATATTTTTTGACGATACTAATATCAGGCAGCTTGACTTAAAGCGTTGGAACAGTATTCGCCAAAAAGAATTAAGTATTATGTTCCAAGAGCTCCGACTTTTTGAAGAGTTATCCGCCATTGACAATGTCCTGATTAAAAACAAGCTAACACATTTCAAGTCCAAAAAGAAGATTATAGAGTTATTTGAGCGCTTAGGAATTGCTGAAAAGCTCAATTCACCTGTTGCCACACTCTCTTTTGGACAACGTCAACGTGTAGCCTTTATTAGAGCCTTGTGCCAACCTTATCAGTTTATTCTGCTCGATGAGCCTATTAGTCATTTAGATGTTGCCAATAGCAAGGTTTTATCTGATTTACTTTTTGAAGAGGCTTCAGCACAAGGTGCAGGTATTATTGTAACTTCTCTTGGTTATGAGTTGGAGTTGCCTTATTCTAACCACTATAAACTGTAAATTATGGTCTTTAAATTACTCAAACATAAGATAAGTAAGAATCAACTCTTTGGCTTTGCAATTGCCAACTTGGTGGGGCTAAGTATTATTCTTCTAGGAGTTCAAATTTATTCCGACTTGAATCCTGTTTTGTCTAGTAAAGACTCGTTTATTCAAGATGAGTATATTATCCTTACCAAGAATGTGAGCACGCTCAATACCTTCACCGGTAAGTCTCCTTCATTTTCTAAGCAGGAGATTGAGAGGCTTTATGATCAGTCGTTTATCGAGAAGGTTGGTCTCTTTGAAGCTTCACATTTTAATGTAAGAGCAAATATCAGTTTTGTTGGTAAGCAGTTTGGTATTGCTACCGATATGTTCTTTGAGTCGGTACCCAATGATTTTGTAGATATAAACCCTAAAGAGTGGAACTACAAAGCTGGTGATACTGAAATTCCAATTATTATTCCCAGATCGTATCTTGACCTCTATAATTTCGGTTTTGCTTCAGGCAAGAGCTTACCCAAAATATCAGAAGGCTTGATCAGCTCTATATTGCTAGATATTCAGCTTTCGGGTAATGGTAAGTTTGAATCTTATAAAGGTCGTATTGTAGGTTTCTCCAAACGATTGAATACAATTTTAGTTCCTGAGTCTTTCTTAGTAGATGCAAACAAAGAATTTAGTAATAACACCGAGGTACAACCGCTTCGTGTGATTATTAAAGTCAAGAATAGCTCTGATCCTGAGTTGGCTCAGTTTATTAAGAAGAATGGCTATATGGTTGATGGTAATCAGCTCGATACTGGTAGGGCACGCTATTTCTTGAATATCAGTGTTGGAATTGTCTTGTTTATTGGAATCTTGATTAGTGTTTTGGCTTGTTACGTGCTAATTTTAAGTATTTACCTATTGCTTGAAAAGAATATAAATAGTCTCGAAAACTTAGTTCTCTTGGGTTATCCAAATAAAGCTATTGTACGACCCTACTTCTGTATAACGTTTATACTTGTTACGCTGACCACGCTATTAGCTTTGCTCGTGACTTATCTTGGGCAACAAGCATATCTTCCTTTGATTGATAAAGTTACAAGCCAGACCGTCTCCAAAGGAGTTGACCTTTCGACTTGGATCTCTAGTGCACTGGTGTTTATTGCCATACTAGTGTTTAGTTATCTTGTTATCTCACGTAAGGTTGCACGAATTTCAGCTTTTAAACGATAAGGTTTTTTTGATCTTTACTTATAAACAAAGCCACTAACGTATTTAAACACTTTAGTGGCTTTGTTTATTCTAGATATATCTTTTTAATCCTAAGATTATTCTGCTTGAGCTTCTACCTTTTCAGGAATCCAGCTGTTTACAAGTTCTTGGTTATTCTTAATCCATGTTTTAGCTCCCATCGCTTCGGTTGGAGCATTGTCTACCTCATCCATAAGACTGCTTATTTGCTGGCTAGTAAAATTCATATTGCTGATAAGCTCTGCTGCAAATGGATCATCTTCTTTAAAGCCTTTTCTGAATACGCTTTTAATAACCTCTGCTTTTCCATAAACACCTTTGGGGTCTTCAAGGAATTTAAGGTCGAAGCGGCTAAACATCCAGTGAGGTTTCCAGCCTGTAACTACTACCCATTTATTGTCGGGTATAGCTTTCTGAAGCGAAGCCGTCATCATAGGTCCTGTAGCCGAAAGTAGATTTAAGTCTAGCTTGTAATCTTTTATAGCAATATCAGTGACAGTCATAATACCTGCCCCTGCATCGATACCTACAATCTCTTGGTCAAACTTATCTTTGTTGGCGTTTAATTCTTCTATTGAGTTAATGTTCACATAAGTTGGAACCACTAAGCCAATACTAGCTTCAGTAAATAGGTCACCACCAACTTCAATCTTGTCTCCGTATCTCTCGAAGTAGTCTTGATGAGTTACCGGTAACCAGGCATCTAAGAATACGTCGGCATCTTTTTTAGCTAATGCTGCAAAAACAGGAGCTACATCGGCATTTTTGAGTTGTACCTTATAACCTTGCTCTTCTAATATAGCCTTGGCTAGATAGGTCATCGAAATACCTTCAGCCCAGTTTACATATGCGATGCTTATCTTTTTCTTATTTCCCATATTACCACATGAAGCTAAAATTAATGTAGCGACAAGGAGTAGTATGGCCTTCTTGAAATGTTTCATTTGAGTCATCTTTATATTTTAATAATGTTATTATTTCTTCTTCTTTTTGTTCTTGTTGTTGGCAAGTCCTTGCGTAATACGGTCAAGTATGATGGCTAAAATAACCACGGCGATACCACCTTCAAACCCTAAACCGATTTTCATCTGTGTAATACCTTTGAGTACAATCTCTCCAAGACCTCCAGCTGCAATCATTGCGGCAATAACAACCATTGACAACGACATCATAATGGTTTGATTAATACCCGTAAGGATTGTCGGTAGTGCTAATGGTAGTTGTACCTTGAAAAGTAGTTGTGAGCGAGTTGCTCCAAGTGAAGTTGTTGCTTCGACAATACTTTCGGGTACCTGACGAATCCCAAGTCCGGTAAGACGAACTACAGGAGGCATGGCAAAAATCACTGTAGCAAAAGCTCCAGGGACTGGTCCTAAACCAAAAAATAGTACAGCCGGAATCAGATAAACGAAAGCTGGCATGGTTTGCATAAAGTCAAGTATTGGGCGTAGAACCGTATGAGCACGATCACTATATGCAGTCCAAACTCCTAGTGGAATCCCGATGAGCAGAGCTATAAAGGTCGAAGAAAGCACTAGTGCTAAAGTCTCCATCGTAGCTTCCCAAAATCCCATTCCCCAAATCAAAAGTAGTCCTAGGACACTAAATATTCCTATGCCTATTCCCGATTTTCTCCAAGCAAGGAGAGCAATCAGAATAATCATAACCCAGAAAGGGACGATGTTTAGTACAAACTGCAATCCCTCAATAAAACCTCCCACACCCGTATTAAGGGCATCAAAAAATGAAGCAAAGTTTTCTGTGAGCCAATTGATGGCTACCTCTATGTATTTTCCTATATTAATTCTTTCAATCATAAATCTTGTGCGTTTTGAACCAACTGATCAATTTCTTCTTTATCTTTTCCTGTAACCTCAAATACCAATGACGATAAAGGCACAATTCCTTTGAACTCTTTATTTTCATCAACTACCCAAATAGGAGAGTTTGTTTTGGTCATCAGTGGAATGATATCTTCAATAATCGTGTCCTCATGAACGGTATGTGAATATTGTCTGATGATCGAGTCGATATGTTTCTCGTTTTGTTTTCTGAGTTGGAGCAGGTCTTTTAGATAAACCTCACCAATTAGTTTGTTCTCTTCATCTACAACGGGCAGAAGTGTTAGATTTCGTTTTCTCATCTTACGGATGATAACCTCAGGTCCTTCCTTCTTGAATCGTGCAACAATAGGATCTTTGAGCGAGATTGATGAAGCTGTTATAATTTTACTTCTGTCAACATTTTCAACGAAACTAGCGACATAATCGTCGGCTGGCTCTGTTAATATCTCCTCAGATGTACCTACTTGTACTATAACCCCGTCTTTCATGATGGCAATGCGGTCACCTAGCTTAATAGCTTCGTCTAAGTCGTGGGTAATAAATACAATGGTCTTCTTCATTTTAGCCTGAAGTGCCAATAATTCATCTTGCATTTGTGCTCGAATCAGTGGATCTAAAGCAGAGAAGGCTTCATCCATCAACAGTACTTCTGGGTCGTTAGCAAGGGCACGTGCTAGTCCGACACGTTGTTGCATTCCTCCCGAGAGCTCCGATACCATTTGGTCTTCATAACCTTTTAGACCAACAAGCTCCATCGAGTAGAGAGCTTTTTCGTCTCTTTGGCTTTTGTCTACACCTTGAAGCTCTAGACCAAAACCAATGTTCTCGAGTACGGTCTTGTGTGGAAGCAAACCAAAGTTTTGGAAAACCATGGCCATAACTTTACGACGTACTTCAAGTAGTTGCTTGTCGTTGGCTTTTGATATATCAGTCCCGTTGATGACAACCTCTCCGTGTGTAGGGTCAACTAGGCGATTGATGCAGCGTAGCAGTGATGATTTACCACTACCAGATAGACCCATGATCACGAAAATCTCGCCGTCATTAATGGTCAGGTTTGCGTTTTGTACAGCAATTGTACAGCCTGTATGCTTTAGAATGTCCGATTTACTTTTGCCTTTTTGAAGTTGATTAAAAGCTTTAGTCTTTTCGGCTCCAAAAATGAGGAATAAGTCTTTAATTTCTATTTTACTCATATATAATATGCTATAAGTTTATATTTATAATTGTTTAAAAGTAATAGCCCATATTGATGTTAAATCGGGCATTCCACTTACCTGATGGGTCACCTGAGGCAAAGCTTTCGTTCCACTCGTTGCCTAGCCATGCGTGGTTTTTACCCAGTGCATAATCGATATAGGTATATATTGGTCCGGTTGTTACTAAGACACCAGATACATTTTGATAACTGTTATTATATCCTTCTATTCGCTTATGGAGCATACTGAAATCATTGTAGATTCTGATATTGTCGAGTATGCCTTTATTGATGGGAATATCATAGGCTAAGGATATTAAGAACGTTTCGCCTTTTGATGCAACATTATAGTTTGCACCGTAGGCTCCCATGCTAACAAAGTCGCGGCTTAAAGAGTTTCCGTTTTCATCGACTCCTTTCTTAGGACTCATTGAATAAGATGAGTATTGTGCTTTTAGATCCCAGTTTTTGTAATTTGCAGTGTAATGGAAAGCAAAAGCTTTGCGAAAACCCATTTCTTCGGTGTCAATATTATAGAGTCCACCGATCATTCCAGAAGCTCCAACCTCTTGTTTGAATTCATTTCCCCAGTTATATGCTACTTGAATATTCCCTTGGTTAACCTCTTTGTCTCTTCCTCCAACGTCGTAAGCATATCTGTCGGGTGAAAGCTCCGTTTTATTTCCAAAGTCTAGTAGGTCTGAGTTTTTGAAAAAGGCTGCATAGAATCGCCAATTATTCTTTTGGAACTTATATTTAATACCCATATCAGAATCGTCTTCAAGTCCTATATAATAGTTGATATTAAAAAAGAAGTTGTTTGCCGTAGCTGGTAGAATACCAAATGGTGCTTGTGTAAGTCCTACTTGAATTTGGTGATTCTCGTTAAAGTTATAGCCGAACCAACCATCTTTAAGCATATTCCCTCCAGAACTTTTAGCGTAGAAACGGTATTCTGCTGCAAAGATTATCTTCTTGTAGCTACCCTTTAAGTTAAGTCTGAATACGTCAAAGCCAAAATCTCCTCCTTTTTTCTTACTATCTGTTTTCCAATCGGAGTAATTATAATTAAAACGTAGCGCACCGCCTAATTCAAATTCAGGTTTGTCCTGAGCTACGAGTATAGTTGTGGTTAATAGTAAATTTAAAAAAATAAAGGCAAAACATATTCTTTCCTTATAGTTCATAAAGTTGCAATTCTGGGGCATCTACTTAAAATCGATGTCCTATTTTGGTTTGTAAAAATGTATTTCTAAATATAGTAACTGAACGGGGCCAAAGAAGAAGAATAACGTGGATAAACTCCTAAAACGAACAGTAAAATTGTGGAGGAAAACAGAGCGTAAAGCGTTGGTTTTCCGATTACAATATCTACAAAGATACAAAAAATGAGGGTTCTCACAAATAGAGTTTAGTCTTATGTTGTCTATATGCTTGATATTCAGTATTATATTTAGTGTAATTAAATAATAGACTCTGTGGGTATTTCTATTTACACCTTAATATATAATATCAATAATTTTGAGGTTGCGTTCTTTTTGTGAGCAAAAAGCAAGCGTAATATGCGTATTTACTTTCTTAATAATAGGGTAGGCTTAGAGATTTATTTATCTTTGTGTTTTAAGGAATGATAATCAACTAAATTAATCAATATGAAAAAAATACTTCTAACTGTAGCTGCGTGCCTTTTAGGTTTCACTACTAAAGCTCAGGAAGTGAGCCCGCAAGAAGAGGGATTTCAGTTTACAACTATTAAAGAAAACCCCATTACTTCAGTTAAGAATCAAAATCGTTCAAGTACTTGTTGGAGCTTTTCTGGCATTGCGTTGCTTGAGTCTGAATTACTGCGTAAGGGTAAGGGTGACTTCGATTTGTCAGAGATGTTTATTGTTCATAACACCATGAGAGATCGTGCTAATCTTTATGTGCGCTTGCACGGTGATGGCTCTTTTTCTCCAGGAGGAAGTTTTTATGACGTTATTGCAACTATGGCTGATCAGGGTTTAGTTCCTCAAGAAGCGATGGAAGGAATTAAATATGGTGAGTCTGCACATAACCACAACGAGGTTGACGCTGTAGCTGGAGCTTATGTGAATGCTATTGCTAAGGGCAATTATAAAAAACTATCACCTATATGGAAAGATGGCCTAACAGCTATCTATGATACTTACTTGGGTGAATGTCCCGAAAACTTTACTTACAACGGCAAGGAATATACACCAAAATCATTTGCTGATGAATTGGATCTAAAAGCAGACGACTATATCTCTTTAACCTCTTATACTCATCATCCATTCTATGACAAGTTTATCTTGGAAATTCAAGATAATTGGAGAGGTGGTTATTCTTATAATCTTCCGATTGATGAATTGATGGAAGTAATGGACAATGCAGTTGATAAAGGCTATACAATTGCTTGGGGAAGTGATGTTAGTGAAGCAGGCTTCACACGTAACGGAATTGCGGTGATGCCCGATCTAGCGCGTACGGATCTTTCGGGATCGGATATGGCACGTTGGACTGGTATGACTCCTGCAGATAAGAGCAAAGAGGCGACTTCGAAACCAGGACCAGAGCTTTTAGCTACCCAAGAGATGCGCCAAGCAGCTTTCGACAACTGGGAAACAACAGACGATCACGGCATGCTTATTTATGGTACTGCTAAAGATCAAGAAGGTAACGAGTATTTTCTTGTGAAAAACTCATGGGGTACTGATAATAAATATAACGGTATTTGGTATGCATCAAAACCTTTTGTTCGTTACAAAACGATGAATATTGTACTTCATAAAGATGCTCTTCCTAAGCATATTGCAAAAAAATTAGGACTTAAATAGTTTTTCTTTAGAATAAGATAGAAGATGGCAAGTAAATATATATTTACTTGCCATCTCTTTAATGTCAGTATGGACATTATTGTTTCTAATAATATAAAATAAAACCCTGTGAAAAATCTATCGGTTAAAAGACTAATGGGCTTGATTCTCATGTCTTTGTTTATGTGTCAATATTCAGCAGCCCAAACACGATTAAAGGCTAATTTAGTGGCTTGGATGATTGGTATGCCCAACTTATCAGTAGAGACAAAACTTGCACGTCAGTGGAGTTTTAATGGTGAGCTACTCTATTCTCCTTGGAAAAGTATTGAGGGTAATCACTTTGAGTATCTTAAAATAATCCCGGAAGTAAGATTTTATCCCAAAGGCGTTTTTAACGGGTTTTATGTGGGTGGTTACGGCTCATTTCAATTCTTCGATATTACGAAGTGGAATTACTGGAATCAAGGAAAATATCAGAAAGGTAGAGGTTTTGCCCTTGGTTTGAGCCTAGGTTATTCTTATCAAATCAATGAGACTTGGGGTCTAGATGTTTATGCTGGAGCAGGTTGGCAAAACAGTCAATATAAAGGTTATAATTCTGATGGAACGATGTATAAAGGTTGGAATGGTAGTGGTGAGTGGCTGCCTTACCGGCTTGGTATAGCACTTACCTATCAGTTCTGAAAATAGCAAAGTCTAAAGCCTGTATTAATCATAATAGCTATGATTAATACAGGCTTTTTGATGTGTAAAAGTCAACAGTTTGTGTATGTCTAGTTTATCCTTTAGATGTTAAATAAGCACTGCTTATTGATTTTATTTGTTCTTCATTTTGGATAACTTAAATAATTATATATATGAACTAATTATCTTTTTTATCAACAGCTGAATGACGATTTATCTAAAATGTTTTTGACTATCTTTGTTGTTGAATTACTGATATATTATATACTTGTTTGGTAATGAGTGTAATAGATGGTATATTGTAATGGCTTGGTATTAGTGCTCTATCTCGTTATGTTAAATTATATAATGAGGTCTTGAAGTACTTAATTGTATAGAGTTATCCAAAAAGTAAATCTAATCATACTGTAATCATGGCTAGTGATGTGAAGTTAATTGTTAAAAGAGACGGTGGAAAAGAAGCTTTTTCATTCTCTAAAATCCAAAATGCCTTGGATAAAGCCTTTATGGCTAGTGGACTGAAATTCGAACTTGAGGTTTCATCAATTATAACTAATAGAGTAGTAGATCGGATTCAAACGGATACCGTTTCTGTCGAACAAGTTCAAGATTTAGTGGAATCTGAGCTTATGAAAAGCTATCCCGAGGTAGCCAAAAAATATATCTTATATAGAGATTGGCGAACTACTCAGCGTGAGAAAAAGACGAAGATGAAACATATTATGGATGGCATAGTTGCCATTGATAAAAATGACATCAATCTAAGTAACGCTAATATGAGTAGCCATACACCAGCAGGACAAATGATGACTTTTGCTTCCGAGGTTACCAAGGACTACACCTACAAATACCTTTTGGCTCAAGAATATGCCGAAGCTCATATTATTGGTGATATTCATATTCATGACCTTGATTACTATCCTACCAAAACCACAACTTGTATTCAATACGATTTAGATGATCTTTTCGAGCGTGGGTTTCGAACTAAGAATGGAAGTATACGTACACCTCAAAGCATTCAGAGCTATGCAACGTTGGCTACAATTATTTTTCAGACCAATCAAAATGAACAACACGGTGGTCAAGCTATTCCAGCTTTCGACTTTTTTATGGCTAAAGGCGTCCTAAAGTCTTTTCGCAAGCACCTTGTTGGCTTTATTAGTTTCTTTATATCACTCGATAACGATGAGTTGTTACTTGATAAGCAAGTCAAAAAGCTTGTTGGTGAACTTATCGATAGTATAGTTTGTACCGACGAAAAGATTGCTTTGCTCGAAAGTTCATTAGATGATCTAGGGATTGAAATCTCTAGGGTAGATTTAAATCGTGTGATTAAGAAAGCTTATGCACAAACCCGAAAAGATACGCATCAGGCTATGGAAGGCTTTATTCACAACCTGAATACGATGCACTCACGTGGGGGTAATCAGGTGGTATTTAGCTCAATTAATTACGGTACTGATACAACTCCCGAAGGCCGCATGGTAGTCGAAGAGCTACTCAAAAGCACCATTGAGGGCTTAGGGACCCGTGGAGAAATCCCTGTATTCCCTATTCAAATATTTAAAGTTAAAGATGGAGTAACCTATTCCGAATCGGATTACCAAAAGGCAATGCTCAACTTTGATGATGCACTGGAGGGTAAGATAGAGTTCGAGGCTCCTAATTTTGATCTTTTCCTGCAAGCCTGCCAAACTACGGCTAAAGCGTTGTTCCCTAACTTTATGTTTTTGGATACTCCATTTAATGTTAATGAAAAATGGCGTGCGGATGATCCTAAACGTTACAAATATGAATTGGCAACTATGGGTTGTCGAACTCGTGTCTATGAAGACTTACATGGTGAAAAAACTTCTCTAGGTAAAGGCAATCTCTCTTTCACAACCATGAATCTACCTCGCCTTGCTATTGAAGCACGTCGAAAGGCCGAATCTGAGGTAGGAGAAGGTAGTCAGGTTAGCGTTCTTGCCAAAAAGTATTTTCTCGACGATGTTAGAGACAAAGCAGCTCTTATTGGAGAGCAACTTTTTGCAAGATATCAATACCAACGTACAGCTTTGGCTCGTCAATTTCCATTTATGATGGCCAATGATGTGTGGAAAGGCGGAGGAGAGCTTGATCTCAATGATCAAGTAGGGGATGTGCTCAAGCATGGTTCTTTGGGCATTGGTTTTATTGGTGGTCATAATGCTATGGTTGCCCTGTATGGTCAGGGACATTCCAAAAATAAGGAAGCTTGGAATACTCTTTATCAAGCCGTAGGGGTAATGAATGAAGTTGCTGAGCGCCTGAAAGAAAAATACAACCTCAACTTCTCCGTTTTAGCTACACCTGCCGAAGGGCTGTCTGGTCGCTTTACTAAGATGGATCGTAAAAAGTACGGTTCTATCCCTGGGGTTACTGATCGTGATTATTACGTTAACTCATTTCATGTCGATGTAAAGGAACCTGTTACTATTCTTGAAAAGATTCGTTGCGAGGCACCGTTCCATGCACTAACAAAAGGTGGGCATATTACTTATGTGGAGCTTGATGGTGAGGCACAGAAAAACATTCGAGCTATAAGTAAAATCGTAAAGGTTATGCACGACGAAGGTATAGGGTATGGCTCAATAAATCACCCTGTAGATACTTGTCGTAAGTGTGGGTACAAGGGCGTTATATACGATAAATGCCCTGTTTGCAGCAGTGAGGCTATTTTCCGTATGCGTCGGATTACTGGTTACCTTACTGGAGATTTAGGTTCGTGGAATTCAGCCAAACAAGCAGAAGAGCACGATCGTGTTAAACACCACTAATGAATATACTTTATACCTACTCTGAAACGATTGTCGATGGTGAGGGGATCCGTTACTCAATCTATTTTGCAGGATGCCCCCACAATTGTAAGGGATGCCACAACCCTAGTGGGAGAGACCCCAAAGCTGGTAAACCTTTAACCGATGAGATGTTGACACAAATCATATCAGAAATTAATAATAATCCTCTGCTCGATGGCATTACGCTGTCGGGTGGAGATCCTTTTTATGACCCTAAGGGGATTCTTCCAGTGATCAAAAGACTCAAAGCTGAGACTGGTCTTTCTATTTGGTGCTATACGGGTTACCTTTACGAAGATCTTAAGCTTCGACCAGACAGCTGTGCTGTTCTCGATTATATTGATGTTTTAGTAGATGGTCCTTTTATTGAGTCAAAATACCTGCCTACACTCTCATTTAAAGGAAGCACCAATCAAAGGATTTTAGACCTATCGAAATATAAACAGCACTGAAATGTAGTACGTATGAAATATGGGGGAGTTAGTTTTTGATCTAAATTATTGGCTTTAAATCTGCACATGGCTAATAGTTTTCTTATATTCGTATCAAATAAAATGGCACATGAGAAAGAATTTATTTTTGCTCTTACTGTTTTTAGTCGTATCGGTAGGGGTCAAAGGTCAGTACCTTCAGAAAGGATTTTGGGGTGGATTTGAATTTGCCTATGGTTTATCTCTTTCGGACAAAGGGGACGCCTTCCGACAAAAATTTGGTAAAAATGCTCGGATGCAATTCGTTGATTTAAGAAGTATCTTTGGTTACTACATAACTAAAACAATATCTGTTGGTACTGGAGTTGGTGTTTCAACCTATTCAGACCCCCGAGTTAATCTTATTTCTGTTTTTCTAGACTTTAGGTACCATCCAATTTCAGCGGTCAATGAAAACTTCTATATTGGTTTTAATATTGGTACGGCTCTAGCTGACAATCAGAGTAAAATTGATCCTCGCCTTTTTTCAGAGATATTTATTGGCTATAAGTTGGTAGATATTGGCAATTTTACTTTAGCACCTTCTTTGGGTTATAGCTTCTATCGTTACACAATTGAGTCTTTCGCTTCTGATTTGTCTGCTGCTCATACTGATTTAACTCAACGCAGAAATGGCTTATTCCTCCGTTTAAGTCTCACTTACTAACCAATTAACAAGAATATTGTAGATTTATTTATTCTTCTATTAAGTATAACTTTAAAAACTAATTAGCTACTTTTATGCTTCTATATATATATATATATATATATATAAGCATGGCATGTTTTTTAAATTATAAATTAGTATATGAATAAGAGCTTTCTACTGACATTAGCTGCTTTCTTTGTGGCTAGTGGTTTCAATTCCGCACAAGCACAAACCAATGATTTATCTCAAAATAGTTTGTTAGGTCCTGTAAAAACAATTGATATTACCGAGTATGAACCTGTAAAGTCTGGTAAGAAATGGGTACCTGGTGCAAAGCTTACAGGTACTTATATGGCTTTTGATGCTCAAGGAAACATGATAGAAGAGATACTTCGTGGTAGTAATAATGAAGTGTTGTATAGTACCAATATACAACCGTTTGATAACGGTAAATATGTTGAATACAAAAGATTTAGTGATGGTGGCGAATTAATGACTTCTGAGAGTGGACGTCTTGATAAGAACGGTCAGATATTGAGTATGAAGACTTATACAGCTAATCAAAAGTTGACTTCGTATATTAAATCTCATTTTGACTCTAAAGGGAATGTACTGAAAACCTTTCTTTACGATAGCAATAACTCTATTATCAACTCTAAAGAGTATGGTTATGATAATAACTCTCGTTTGAGTTTTATTAAGTTTAAACTTGAGGGTGGTGAAGAGTATGTTGAGACTTACGATTACGACAACAAGGGCCAACTTCTAAATGTCAAAACGATTAAGGCTGATGGTACAGTTGTTTCTGAAACAAACTATGAATACGATAGCGATGGCAAGTCTAAAGTGACTTTTTATCCTTCACTACACAATTCACATGAACACCAAATTACAACCTTTAATGTTGACGGTACAATAAAAGAACTTATCTATAAGGATCGTGAAAAGAGCACTATCCGAAGAGAGCTTTATACTTATTACACTAAAGGAAAATTATTCAAGGTTGAGGCTTTTGAAAAATTTGAAGATGGTGATGAATTGATTCCTGTTTATATGATTAACTACGATCAATATGGAAAGGAAATTGATCGTGTAATTTATGGAGTGAATGGATCAGTTGATAAAAACATCGAAACAACTTATCTTGTAGATGAGCAAAACAATTGGATTGAAAAGGTAGAACGTGATAACGGTGATGCTATATCCATCGAACGCAGAAGAATATTCTACTTCTAATTTATCCTCTATGTTAAAATACAGATAAGACAAAGCCCCTAAAATAGTAATCTAGACACTGTCTCAGGAAGTGTGTAAGTAAATTAAGCTTGGGTTGGGTTATTGTTATAGCCTGACCCTTTCTTTGTAAATAATTAGGAACTGATTTAAAGACACTGTCTCAGGAAGTGTGTAAGTTAAAATGATCGGCTTGGGTTGGGTTATTGTTATAGCCTGACCCTTTCTTTGTAAATAATTAGGAACTGATTTAAAATTATGCCCCAGTCCCTGATAGGCATTGACCACTTCTTTGTGGCCTCTCTAACGGCTAAATATACTGATTTCATCACAGAATCATCGG
>NZ_AQWS01000016.1 GCF_000375405.1 Bacteroides propionicifaciens DSM 19291 = JCM 14649
GCAAGAGTTCTTGTTGGAGGAATATAAACTTAGCTTACCTATGCTGAAGGATTTAGTAGCTAATGCAGTTAAAATATATAATACAAAAAGACCTCATTGGTCATGTTATATGCAAACACCTGAACAGATGCACAAACAAAGCATATCACAGATGAGAACTTATAAAAATAAATCCTATAGGAAGGCCAGCCTTCCTATAGGATAATTAAACTATATTTGATAAATAAACTGTAACGCTTATTTAGGACTAGTCATGTTGAGCTGCTTTCAATGTATAAGTTTAATTCGGATAGAGTTGGGTGAAGGTGTATAAATAAAAAAAGGAGCTTGGAAAATCCAAACACCTCTCAATTTTAATACTTAACTAACGGTTTGTTGTTAAATAGTTACGCTCTATTTGATAAGAGTTTTTGCAACTGTCCGTTTAACTTTTGGGTCATAATTCCGTTTCCCATTGCTTGGTATCTTTTGATTCGATACTGTAGCATAACGATTTCATTTTCGTTCTTTTTCATAATTGACATCTTTTGTTGCTCTCCACGTTTTGAAGAGCTGGTTTTTTATTCTTTTAATTCAATTACAAAGATAAGACTTATTTTGTAATACCCATGTTTTATAACATGTATTTTCGCTTTTGATACTCGATTTTATTTCGGTTGGGCTGAAATTCTTATCATATTACATAAATATTACATAGTTTTGTGCTAAAACACATAAATAATCATGACTAAACGAATCCCACATGCCTATACGATAATAGTATTTGCGATTCTATTTTGTGCTATTCTATCTTTGGTGATTCCTGCTGGGCAGTACGAAAGAGAAACTGTATTGATTAACGGAGTAGAGAAAACTGTCATCGTCGAAGGTTCTTTTCACTTGGTTGAGCGAAGTCCGCAGACTTGGCAGGTATTTACCTCTCTTTTCTATGGTATAGAAAGACAAGCGGGTATTATTGCTTTCCTGCTAATTATGGGTGGAGCTTTTCAGATACTCAATGTCACTCAGGCTATTCATGTGGGGATTGTCTCTTTCTTGAACTCAAGTCGAAACTTAGAGAAGTATTGGTTATTTAAAAAAATAGGGGTCAATAACATTATTCTGGTTTCTGTAATGTTGCTTTTTAGTCTCTTTGGGGCTGTTTTTGGTATGTCGGAAGAGACTATTGCTTTTACTATAATAATTTTGCCCCTTGCGATATCTATGGGTTATGACTCTATTGTTGGTGTTTGTATGGTCTACGTAGCTGCTCATGTTGGTTTTTCTGGAGCTATGTTAAACCCTTTTACTGTAGGAATAGCTCAAGGGTTCTCTGACTTGCCGCTATTTTCTGGAATTGAATATCGTTCACTTTGCTGGGTGGTTCTAACTTTTGTTATGTTCGTTTTTGTGCTGCGTTATGCTGCTAAAGTAAAGAAGAATCCTAAAGCTTCTCCTATGTATGAGCTAGATGCTGTATTACGTGAACAAATCCAACGAAACGATATAGAGGTGGCCTATAAGACAACAAAGTCAGCATGGCTTGTCTATGGTTTGATTTTGGTTGCTTTAGTTCTATTTTCCTTTTATTATCCATACAGTACTTTTAGCTTAGGTCAATCCACGAATACGGTTTATTTACTACCTATTTTGACGGTTTTATTTTCTGTAACTGGTTTTTTAAGTCTTAAAAAGTCGAATCACTTTTTTGTTTTAGTTATTCTTGCTTTTACTATTCTGTTTTTAGTTGTAGGTGTTATTGCTCATGATTGGTATTTACCTGAGATATCTGGTATATTCTTAGCTATGGGGGTTGCTGCAGGCTTTGCCTTTGGTCTGAAAACTAATGAACTAATAAAGCAGTTTCAGGAAGGTGCAAAGGATATGTTGTCGGTAGCTATTGTTGTAGGTCTTGCCGGAGGAATTATTCAGATACTTGAAGATGGTTCTGTAATTGATCCAATTTTGCATGGTCTAGCTTCTCTTCTGGGAGAAACAGGAAAGCTATTCTCTTTGACTATCATGTATATTATTCAAACACTTATAAACTTAATTATTCCATCGGGTACAGCTAAAGCAGCGCTCACAATGCCCATCATGGCTCCATTTTCCGATGTTATTGGTATCTCTCGTCAAGCAACAGTTTTGGCTTTTCAATTCGGTGACGGATTTACCAATATGGTAACCCCAACTTCAGCTGTCTTGTTAGGTGTGTTGGGGGTGGCTAAGATTCCTTATGGAGTGTGGTTGAAGTGGTTTTTTAAGTATTTAATTATATTTGTAATTCTAGGCTTTCTATTGTTGATTCCTACTGTAACACTAACTTTAAATGGTTTTTAGATGAGAGGTAATTATATATTGAGTATATTAATAGGTGTAGCCAGTGTGTTCTGTTTTTTATATTCCTGTAATCAAGAAAAGCAAGTGGATATGTCGGAATTATATATGTTAGTGGGAACTTATACTTCTCAGGATAGTGAAGGTATCTATGTTTATAAATTTAATAGTGACACAGGAGAGTATTCTCTTGTGAGTACAACCAAAGTAGATAACCCATCTTACTTAACCTTCTCACCCAATGGTAAAATTGTTTATGCGGTTAGTGAAAATGATGATGTAGATGTTGATGGTGTTTTCTCTTATCAACTTGATAAGAAGAATGGAAAATTATCTCTTCTAGACTCTGTATTGACTGAAGGTGCAGCTCCGTGTTATGTTGTAAGCAGTTTTGATGGTAAGTGGCTTGTTACTGCTAACTATAATGGAGGAAGTTTGAGCATGGTCAAGACAAATGATTTTGGGATGTTTGAGAATGCAGTACATGTAATTCAGTTTCAGGGAGAGGGACCAAACAAATCTCGACAACAACAATCCCATCTGCATTGTATCTATCCTTCACCAGATAGCCTCTATCTTTTTGCTAACGATCTTGGCGCCGATAAGATATATCGTATGGATTACTCTGATAATTTGGATAACAGTTCAGTTGTGGAGTTTTCTGTAAAACCAGGATCGGGACCTCGTCATAGTTCCTTTCACCCTAGTGGTGAATGGGTTTATACTATTACTGAGTTGTCTGGAGAGGTTATTGCATATAATTATACCGACGGTGTGCTGGAAGAGTTTCAAACTATTCTAGCCGATAAATTTCATGCAGGAGGTTCTGCCGATATTCAGATAAGCCCCAATGGAAAATACCTTTATGCATCTAACCGACTTCAAGGAGATGGCATAGCTATTTTCTCTATCGATCAAGATAATGGGGTTTTGTCAGCAATAGGTTATCAGCAAACGGGGCAACACCCTCGTAATTTAGCGATTACTCCAAATGGCAAATTTATTTTAGCTGCTTGTAGAGATGAGAATCAGATAGAGATTTATCAAATTGACGATAATACGGGCTTCTTGAATCTGCATGAATCTATTTCTGTAAATCAGCCCGTTTGTGTTAAGTTTACATCTTTGGACTGAATATAAATACCTTTATAGCATGATAAATATTAAATGCATCTGCCAATAATTCATTATGAGTTAAGTAGATGCATTTTTATATATTATATTTTGTATTCGAATAGATTATTTGTATCTTTGTGAGCGATATGGATGATTGAGGAGGGGCACTAGAAGCTCCTTTTTTTGTTCTTAATAATTGATTAATGATAGATAAAAGATCTGTTTGTCAGATAGTTGAAGAGTGGCTAGAAGATAAAGAATACTTTTTAGTTGAAGTTTCTGTAACTTCTGATGACAAAATTGTGGTTGAAATAGATCACGCCGAAGGTGTGTGGATAGAGGATTGTGTTGATTTAAGTCGCTTTATCGAGTCTAAATTAAATCGAGAAGAAGACGATTATGAGCTTGAAGTTGGCTCAGCTGGTGTGGGTCAGCCGTTCAAGGTCCTCCAGCAATATTATAATCATATTGGTCGTGAGGTTGAAGTGCTTACTCGTAAGGGAATAAAACTTACAGGTGAGTTAATTGACGTTAATGAGACTGAGATAAAAATTATATGTGATAAAAAAGTAAAAGTGGAAGGAGAAAAACGCCCCAAGCTAGCAAGCGTTGAGGAAGTTATTCCATTTGAAAATATAAAATACACTAAATACTTAATTACTTTTAAATAATTATGGCGAAGAAAGAAGATACCATTAGCCTAATTGATACATTCTCTGAGTTTAAGGACAACAAGAAAATCGATAAAACCACTATGATAAGCGTTCTTGAAGAATCTTTTCGTAGTGTTATTGCTAAAATTGTAGGTACTGATGAGAATTACGATGTAATCGTAAATCCTGATCAAGGAGATTTTGAGATTTGGAGAAATCGTGAAGTTGTTGCCGATGGTGACGTAACTGACGATTATATGCAGATTTCATTATCTGAGGCTAGAAAGACCGACGAGTCTTACGAAATAGGTGAAGAAGTAACAGACAAGGTTTTCTTTGAAAGCTTTGGTCGTCGTGCTATTCTGAATCTTCGTCAAACCCTAGCTTCTAAAATCTTAGAACTAGAGAAAGATAGTCTTTACAATAAGTATATTGAGCGTGTAGGGACGATAATCTCTGCTGAGGTTTATCAGATATGGAAAAAAGAAATTCTATTGGTTGACGACGAAGGTAACGAGTTAATCTTGCCTAAGTCTGAGCAAATACCAAGAGATTTCTTCCGTAAAGGAGAGTCAATCCGTGCAGTAGTTGCTCGTGTTGATAATAAAAATAATAATCCGAAAATTGTGTTGTCTAGAACATCACCAGTTTTCTTAGAAAGACTTTTTGAGTTGGAAGTCCCTGAGATTACCGATGGTCTTATAACAATCAAAAAAGTTGCACGTATACCTGGAGAAAGAGCAAAAGTTGCTGTGGAGTCTTACGATGAGCGTATTGATCCTGTTGGTGCTTGTGTTGGAGTGAAAGGTAGCCGTATTCACGGTATTGTACGTGAGCTTTGCAATGAAAATATTGATGTAATTAATTATACATCTAACATTCAATTATTTATTCAACGTTCATTAAGCCCTGCTACAGTTTCTTCTATTCGTTTGAATGAAAAAGATCGCAAGGCCGAAATATTCTTACAACCTGATGAGGTTTCATTGGCAATTGGTAAGGGTGGTTTGAATATTAAATTAGCTAGTATGCTTTCTGAATACACGATTGATGTATTCCGTGAGTTAGCTGAAACCGATAGCGAAGATATCTATTTAGATGAATTCAAAGATGAGATTGAAGGATGGGTTATCGAAGCAATCAAAGGCTTAGGCCTTGACACAGCTAAGGCTGTGTTAGAAGTACCTCGTAATCGACTGATTGAAGATGCTGACTTAGAGGAAGAGACAGTTGACGAGGTATTAAATATATTAAAAGCGGAGTTTGAAGAAGATGAAAACTAATAGACTTATGAATAGACGATAATAGGCAGTAGATTTCAATCTTTGATCGTCTAGTACGGATAGTTAAATTAGAGATTTTCATTCTCTCTCCATTTATTCATTAAATTTTAAGTATGACGATAAGGTTAAATAAAGTAACAAGAGACTTAAATGTCGGTATTGCAACTGTAGTGGACTTTTTGAAAAAGAAGGGTGTCGACATCGACGAAAACCCTAATTCAAAAATTTCAAAGGAGCAATATAATATGCTCGTTGATGAGTTTAGTACAGACAAAAGTCTTCGAATAAAATCTGAGCGTTTTATTCAAGAACGACAAGAAGATAAGAAACGCAACAAGGCTTCTGTTGCGATTGATGGTTACGAGTCCGACCAACAACCAGTAGAAAAGGCTGAAAATAGTGATGTAATTGAAACGGTTGTACCAGAAGAGGTGCGACCTAAGGTGAAAGCTGTTGGTAAAATTGATTTGGACAAACCTCGTCGTCAGGTAGATGAGAAAAAAGAAGTGAAATCTACTACTGCTGCAAATGCAGAAACAAATTCAGAGAACATAAAGTCTAATTTAGAAAAAAAGAAAGCAGTAGCTACACAAGAAACTACCCCAGAAGAAGTAGCAATTGAAGCTCCCTTACAAGTGAGTCAAAAGGAGTCTGAAAAGAAAACTGCGAAAGAGAGCGAGAACGTGAAAGAGGTGAAAAAACAGGAGTCAAAGGATGTAATATCCGAAAAGGCAAGCACGAAAACAACTGCAAAACAAGAGGTTAAAGGTGCTATTGAAGAAGTAAATAAAGATAATGAAGCCGAGTCATCAGAAGATGGAGTCTTCACTTTAAGTTCTTCTGAGTTAAAAACAAAGATTAACGTTGTAGGACATATTGATTTAGAAGCAATAAATCAATCTACTCGTCCTAAAAAGAAGAGTAAAGAAGAGCGCAAAAAAGAGCGTGAGGATAAAGGCCGTACTACCCCTACAGCTACATCAACTGACCCTAAGAAGATCAAAAAGCGTCGTCGTATAACTAAAGAAAAAGTTGATATCGACAAAGCGTCTAATCAATCACCAGCTGCTGCAAGACCAGGGGCTATAGCTAGACCTGAGCGTAAAAAAACACTCAAAGCTAAGAGAATCAAAAAACCTATTCTTAAACAAGAGGTTACTGAAGAAGATGTTGCACGTCAAGTAAAAGAAACTTTAGCAAGGCTAACTTCTAAAGGAAGAAATAATTCGTCTCGATATAGAAAAGATAAACGTGAGCAAGCTAACGTACGTGCTCAGCAAAAAGAGCAACTAGAGCAAGCAGAACAAAAGACAATTAAGCTAACAGAGTTTGTAACCGTTAGTGAGTTGGCTAGTTTAATGGATATCGCACCAATCAATGTTATCTCAACTTGTATGAGTGTAGGTATCATGGTTTCGATTAATCAACGTTTGGATGCTGAAACTATTAACTTAGTAGCTGAGGAATTTGGCTTTAAGACTGAATACGTTAGTGCAGATGTTTCACAAGCTATTGAGGAAGTAGAAGATGCAGTTGAGGATCTAGAACCTCGTGCTCCGATTATTACCGTTATGGGACACGTTGACCACGGTAAAACTTCATTATTAGACTGGATTCGTAAGGAGAATGTGATCGCTGGTGAAGCTGGAGGTATTACTCAGCATATTGGTGCTTATCACGTTACTCTTCCAGAAGGCAAAAAAATAACATTCTTAGATACTCCAGGTCACGAGGCTTTTACAGCGATGCGTGCGCGTGGAGCTAAGGTTACCGATATTGCTATTATTATTGTTGCTGCTGACGATAACGTCATGCCACAAACTAAGGAAGCTGTAAACCATGCTATGGCAGCAGGCGTACCTATTGTTTTTGCAATTAATAAAATAGATAAACCAACAGCAAACCCAGACAAAGTTAAAACTGAACTTGCTGAGATGAACTATTTAGTTGAAGAGTGGGGTGGTAAATACCAATCTCAAGATATTTCAGCTAAACAAGGTCTAGGCGTTTCGGAATTGCTTGAAAAAGTACTTCTTGAAGCTGAGGTTCTTGACCTACAAGCTAACCCTGATCGACCAGGAACAGGATCTGTAATTGAGTCTACTCTTGATAAAGGTCGTGGTTTCGTATCTACATTACTTGTATCTAACGGTACACTTAAAATGGGTGATATTGTTCTAGCAGGAACTAGTTTTGGTAGAATTAAAGCGATGTTTAACGAGCGTAATCAGCGAATTGAATCAGCAGGTCCTTCGGAACCCGTATTGATTCTTGGTCTTGACGGTGCTCCTGCTGCAGGTGATAGCTTCCACGTTTTAGAAACAGAACAAGAAGCTAGAGAAATTGCAACAAAACGTAAACAGCTTCAAAGAGAGCAAGGTATCCGTACTCAGAAACTATTAACTCTTGATGAGGTGGGTAGACGTATTGCTCTTGGTAACTTCCAAGAATTGAATATCATTGTTAAGGGTGACTTTGATGGTTCTGTAGAGGCACTATCAGACTCATTAATCAAGCTTTCAACTGAGCAAATCCAAGTAAATGTAATCCATAAGGGTGTAGGACAAATATCAGAATCTGATGTTTCGCTTGCAGCAGCTTCGGATGCTATTATTATTGGTTTCCAAGTTCGTCCATCTACCACAGCTGAGAGAATGGCTGAAGCAGAAGGAGTTGATATCCGCAAATATTCAATTATCTACGATGCTATCGAGGAGGTTAAATCTGCAATGGAAGGTATGCTTGAGCCTATAGTTAAGGAACAAGTGACTGCTAATGTTGATGTACGTGAGGTATTCAATATTACCAAAGTAGGACTTGTTGCTGGTTGTTTGGTGAAATCTGGTAAGATCAAACGTGCCGATAAAGTACGTTTGATACGTGATGGTATTGTAATCTACTCTGGTCACATAACTGCTCTAAAGCGATTTAAAGATGATGTGAAAGAGGTAGGAGCAAACTTCGAATGTGGTTTGAGTTTAACAAACTGCACCGATATCCAACCAGGTGATACAATTGAATCATACGAGGAAATTGAGGTAAAACAAAAATTATAATAGTGCCCTAACCGGCATTCCAAAATGAATGTGCCAATGAATTTTTACAAATTGTTTAGATGCTTTTTGTGGTGATTCATTGGCACATTTTTATTTTTTAAATATAAAATAATGCAACCATTAGATATTCTTATCCTTTTGTTTATAGGAATAGGTATATTTGCAGGGTATAGGAAAGGATTTTTCAACCAAATAGCCTCCTTAATAGGAATTTTAGTGGGGTTCTATCTTGCTAAGACTTACTATATTGAGTTTGCAGAAAAACTGTATCCAGTATATATGGAGTCTCAGTCTTTGGCAAATATCATTTCTTTCGTTGGTATTTGGTTTATTCTACTTATCGTGTTAGGTATCTTATCGTCAATGCTAACTCGGTTTTTTGATGCTATCTATTTAGGTGTCATAAATCAGTTGTTAGGTGCAATACTAGGAGCTATTAAATATTTTATACTTCTGAGTATTTTACTTTGTTCACTTGATTATTTCGATGCCGACCATAAGTGGTTGAGTGAAGAAATCAAAAATGAGTCAATGCTCTATAAACCAATTATGGTTGTAGGTAAACTCTTGTTTTTTACGGTTAAAGGAGCCTATTTATCTTCATAAGTAGGTCATTATATATATGTATTATCAATTTTGATAATCAAACTTAATGAGTTATTAAATAATGGAAGAAGCTAATAAATATGTAAAGCAGCTCACCCAAGAGAAATATAAATATGGGTTTACGACCGATATCCATACAGAAGTAATAGAAAAAGGTCTAAATGAGGATGTAGTGCGCTTGATTTCTGAAAAGAAAGAAGAACCAGAGTGGATGTTAGAGTTTCGTTTAAAAGCTTTTAGACATTGGCTTACATTAGAGATGCCAACTTGGCCACATCTAAGAATCCCTGAAATTGATTATCAGGCGATATCTTACTATGCTGATCCTACAAAGAAAAAGGATGGACCCAAAAGTTTGGATGAAGTTGATCCAGAGCTCATCAAAACTTTTGATAAATTGGGTATTCCCCTTCAGGAGCGTTTGGCGTTAAGTGGAATTGCTGTTGATGCTGTCATGGACTCTGTCTCTGTTAAAACCACTTTCAAGGAGAGCCTTAGAGAAAAGGGAATTATCTTCTGTTCGTTTAGTGAAGCTGTCAGAGAACATCCCGAACTTGTTCGTAAATATATGGGTTCTGTGGTTGGCTATAGAGACAACTTTTATGCTGCACTAAATTCGGCTGTTTTCTCTGATGGATCGTTTGTCTATATCCCTAAGGGTGTTAGATGTCCTATGGAGTTATCAACTTACTTTAGAATAAATGCAATTAATACAGGTCAGTTTGAAAGAACTCTTATTGTTGCCGAAGACGATTCGTACGTTTCTTATCTTGAGGGTTGTACAGCTCCTCAACGAGACGAAAATCAGCTTCATGCTGCTATAGTCGAAATCATTGTCAATGATCGTGCTGAAGTTAAATATAGCACTGTTCAAAATTGGTATCCTGGAGATGCTAATGGTAAGGGTGGGGTTTATAATTTCGTAACAAAAAGAGGTATCTGTAAAGGTGAGAGTAGTAAGTTGTCTTGGACTCAAGTCGAAACAGGTTCAGCAATTACTTGGAAATACCCCTCGTGTATCTTAAGTGGTGATAATTCTACTGCTGAATTTTATAGCGTTGCCGTAACTAATAATTATCAACAAGCTGATACAGGTACTAAGATGATTCATCTTGGCAAAAATACCAGTAGCACAATTATCAGCAAAGGTATTTCGGCAGGATTTAGCCAGAACTCTTATAGAGGGCTTGTTAAAGTTGCTGAGAAAGCTGAGAATGCTCGTAATTATAGTGAGTGTGACTCTTTGCTTTTGGGTGACAAGTGTGGGGCTCATACTTTCCCATATATTGATATTCATAATAATACTGCAGTTGTTGAACATGAGGCAACGACTAGTAAAATTAATGAAGATCAGATATTTTATTGCAATCAGAGAGGTATTAGTACCGAAGATGCAATTGGCTTAATTGTCAATGGTTACGCAAAAGATGTAATTAATAAACTTCCTATGGAGTTTGCTGTTGAAGCACAAAAACTTCTATCTATTTCACTCGAAGGAAGTGTTGGATAGATTAATTAATATATAATTTTGATAGACTCTCTTTAGAGCAGAGAGTAGAAACTCAAAACAACGACTATGTTAAAAATAAAAGACCTACACGCCAGCATTGATGGTAAAGAAATATTAAAAGGCATTAACTTGACAGTTAAACCAGGAGAAACCCATGCGATAATGGGTCCAAATGGTTCAGGTAAAAGTACATTGAGTAGTGTGCTAGTTGGAAACCCTTCGTTTGAAGTGACTCAAGGCAGTGTTGAGTTTATGGGTAAGGACTTATTGGCTTTAGCTCCCGAAGATAGAAGTCATGAAGGAGTTTTTTTAAGCTTCCAATACCCAGTAGAAATTCCTGGTGTAAGCATGGTTAACTTTATGCGTGCAGCAGTAAACGAAAAGCGAAAATACCACAATTTACCAGCATTATCGGCTAGTGATTTTTTGAAGTTGATGCGCGAAAAGAGAAAACTAGTTGAACTTGACAATAAGTTGGCTAGTAGAGCAGTAAATGAAGGTTTCTCTGGTGGTGAAAAGAAACGTAACGAGATATTCCAGATGGCTATGTTAGAGCCTAAACTAAGTATTCTAGACGAAACAGATTCAGGTCTTGATATTGATGCATTACGCATTGTTGCAGATGGAGTTAACAAACTAAAGACACCTGAGACTAGCAATATTCTTATTACTCACTACCAACGTTTGCTCGATTATATTAAACCCGACGTTGTGCATGTACTTTACAAAGGTAAAATTGTAAAAACTGCAGGTCCTGAATTGGCTCTCGAACTAGAAGAAAGAGGCTATGACTGGATCAAGAAAGAGATGGGAGAATGAATATGAAGGTTGAGCAGCAATATATAACACTATTTAAAGAGTCTCGCGATCTACTGGATAATAACAGTGCTCCAGTGATGAATAAATATCGTCAAGAAGCATTTGATAACTTTGAGAGATTGGGGTTCCCTTCAAAAAAGGTAGAAGAATATAAATATACTCCTGTGAGTAAATACTTCGAACAGGAGTATGGTCTAAATCTTAGCCGGTTAGATATTCCATCTAAACCTAGAGACTTATTTAGTTGCGATGTTCCTGGTATGGATTCGATACAGGCTTTTCTTGTGAATGATCTGTTTCATCAAGAGGCAGTAAAAGGCTTACCAAAAGGTGTACTATTGGGTAGTTTAAAAGAGCTAGCTGAAACACACCCAGAGCTAGTTGAGAAGTATTATGCTAAAATAGCAAACCATTCTAAAGATGCGATTGTTTCTTTTAATACAGCCTTTGCTCAAGATGGCTTATTACTCTACGTACCCAAGAATACAATAATAGAGCAACCTATTCAGCTTATTAACTTATTGAGATCTGATGTTGACTTAATGTCGAACCGTCGTATCTTAATTGTTTTAGAAGAGGGTGCCCAAGCTAAAGTGTTGATTTGTAATCACACTATTGATCAGGTTAATTTTATTCAAACAGGTGTAACTGAGGTCTTTGTTGGTGCTAATGCTCAGCTTGATTTTTATGAGCTTGAGGAAACGCATACACAAACCGTAAGATTTAATAATCTAACAGTTCATCAGCAGGCCGATAGCAATGTGCTCTTGAATAATATGACATTGCATAATGGTGTAACTCGTAATTCAACCGAAGTTGTTTTAAAAGGTAAAGGGGCTCATATTGATTGCCATGGTATGGCTGTTGAAGATCAAAATCAGCATGTAGACAACACTACGCTTATTGATCACACTGTTGCCCATTGTACTAGTAATGAGCTATTCAAATATGTCTTAGACGATCACTCTGTTGGAGCATTCACTGGGATGATTTTAGTTCGTCCTGATGCTCAGCAAACCAATTCTCAACAGACTAATCGTGCTCTATGTGTAACTCGTGATGCGAAGATGTATGCTAGACCTCAACTTGAGATTTATGCTGATGATGTTCGTTGTGGTCATGGTGCTACGGTAGGGCAATTAGACGAAACAGCTTTATTCTATATGCAAGCACGAGGTATATCTGAGCGTGAAGCTCGTTTACTTCTGATGTTTGCCTTTGTTAATGAAGTGATAGATACTATTTCAATTGATGCATTAAAAGAGCGTTTGCATACCCTTGTAGAACAAAGGTTCAGAGGCGAGGTTCAAAAATGTTCTGAGTGTTCGATTTGTAAATGATTTTGATATGGATATGAATAAAATACGTGCTGATTTTCCAATACTTTCACGTGAAGTATATGGCAAGCCACTCGTTTATCTAGATAATGGTGCAACTGTACAGAAACCAAAATGTATGGTTGATGCTATGGCTGACGAATATTTCACGGTCAATGCCAATGTGCATCGTGGAGTTCATTATTTGTCGCAGCAAGCTACAGAGCTGCATGAGGCTGCTCGTATGACAGTCTGCAACCATATAAATGCAGCTTCTATCAATGAAGTCATTTTCACTAAGGGTACTACGGAGTCTATAAACTTAGTAGCTTTTAGTTTTGGAGAAGCTTTTCTATCTCAAGGTGACGAAGTAATTATTTCTGAGATGGAGCATCATAGTAATATCGTGCCTTGGCAACTTTTAGCTGAACGAAAAGGTATTGTCCTTAAGGTCGTACCGATTACCGATTCAGGTGAACTCTGTATGGATAGCTATAAAGAGATGTTGTCGAGTAAAACTAAGCTAGTAAGCATTACTCATGTATCCAATGTTCTAGGAACAGTCAATCCCGTTAAAGATATCATCAAAGCTGCTCACGATTTAGATATTCCTGTATTGCTTGATGGAGCTCAGTCTGTTCCTCACATGAAAGTTGATGTTCAAGATTTAGATGTTGATTTCTATGTGTTCTCAGCTCATAAAGCTTATGGACCTACGGGTCTTGGTGTTTTGTATGGCAAAGAAAAATGGCTTGATCGCATGCCTCCTTATCAAGGCGGTGGTGAAATGATTAAGTCGGTTAGCTTTGAGAAAACTACTTTCAATGAGCTACCCTTCAAGTTTGAAGCAGGTACACCTGATTTTGTAGGAACAACAGGATTTGCTGCTGCACTCGACTACATGAATGCTATAGGCATGCATGAGATTGAAGCTCATGAACGTGAGTTAACGATCTATGCTATGAATCAGTTGGCACAGGTAGAAGACATACGATTCTTTGGTGTAGCTGAAAATAAGACGAGTGTTATCTCTTTCCTTGTGGGTGATATCCATCACTTTGATATGGGTACCTTGCTCGATCGTCTAGGTATTGCGGTGCGTACTGGTCACCACTGTGCTCAGCCCTTGATGAATAGACTTGGTATTGAGGGTACAGTCAGAGCTTCGTTTGGTATGTACAACACCAAAGAAGAAGTTGATATACTTGTAAAAGGAATTGATCGTGTGAAATCGATGTTCTAATAAGTGATTCCAATTAAATTAATATGACCTTAGTAAGTTGAATTTAGACTTACTAAGGTTTTTTTATGCCTTCAGAGTCGACTAATATTTATAACTTTGGAGGAATTTAAATAATAGTTATGCTTAAGCCGTATTTAGAAAAGGGTAGAGTGGAAGCTGGATGTGATGAAGCTGGACGAGGATGTTTGGCAGGACCTGTTTTTGCTGCTGCTGTAATCTTACCATCCGATTTCGAAAATGAGATACTCAATGACTCCAAACAATTATCTGAGACCAAGCGGTATAAGCTGCGAGATATTATTCAGGAGCAAGCCTTAGCTTTTGCTGTAGGCATAGTTATTGCCTCCGAAATAGATAAGATAAATATTCTTAATGCTTCATTTTTGGCTATGCATCGTGCGGTTGATGGGCTAAATATCCAACCTGAACATCTTTTAATCGATGGGAATCGATTCACTCCCTATCCTGGGATACCTCATACTACAATTATTAAAGGTGATGCGACTTATCTGTCTATCGCCGCAGCCTCTATTTTGGCTAAAACCTATCGGGATGATTATATGCTTGAGCAACATAAACTGTTCCCGCAATACGATTGGGATCATAATAAAGGCTATCCTACGGCCAAGCATCGTGATGCTATCCAAGCGCATGGTGTAACTCCTATACATAGGCTTAGTTTTCGGTTGATTGCAGACAAACAGTTATCTATTTTTGATTAATCTGTCCTTACACGCATCTCTTACCTCACTAAAATATCTTTTAGGCAATTTTATATAGATTTATTCTAAATAGCTAGAACAATCTAGCCCTGTATTTCATTCTTACTAAAGGTTATAGTCTTAGTGCTGATTTGTATATCAGTCAATTGATTATGAGTAAGTTTTGACTGCTACTTTTGTGGTGGTCAACTTTGTGTTATTAATTGATTATAATGAAGAATGGAAGAGGCGAATAAATACGTAAAAGAATTTACCCAGGAAAAGTATAAGTTTGGTTTTACAACCGACGTACATACTGAGGTAATCGAGAAAGGATTGAACGAAGATGTTGTTCGTTTAATATCTGCTAAAAAGAATGAGCCCGAGTGGCTACTAGAATATAGATTAGGTGCTTTTAGACATTGGTTAACTTTGTCAATACCAACTTGGGCACATCTGCGAATTCCTGAAATTGACTTTCAAGGAATTTCCTATTATGCAGATCCTACTGCTAAGAAAAAAGATGGTGAAATAGATCCAGAGCTGTTGAAGACATTTGAGCGCTTAGGGATTCCCTTAAACGAGCACAATGCTTTAGCTGGTTTTGCCGTTGATGCAGTGATGGACTCTGTGTCGGTGAAGACTACTTTTAAGGAGACTTTGCGCGAGAAGGGCATTATATTTTGTTCTTTCAGTGAAGCTGTTCAGGAACATCCCGAGCTTATCAAAAAATATATGGGGAGTGTGGTAGGTTATAAAGATAATTTCTTTGCTGCGCTAAACTCAGCTGTCTTTTCCGATGGCTCATTTGTCTATATTCCAAAGGGTGTTCGATGCCCTATGGAGTTATCTACTTATTTTAGAATTAATGCGATCAATACGGGCCAGTTCGAAAGAACGCTTATCGTAGCTGAAGATGACTCTTATGTTTCTTATCTAGAGGGTTGTACAGCGCCTATGCGTGATGAAAACCAACTGCATGCCGCTATTGTAGAGATTATCGTAAAGAATAGAGCTGAAGTAAAATACAGTACCGTTCAAAACTGGTTCCCTGGAGATTCCGAAGGAAAAGGAGGGGTATTTAACTTTGTAACTAAGCGAGGTATCTGTGAGGGTGAGGGTAGTAAGCTCTCTTGGACTCAAGTTGAGACTGGTTCAGCAATCACATGGAAATATCCTTCTTGTATACTTAAGGGAGATAATTCAACCGCTGAATTCTACAGTGTAGCCGTAACCAATCACCACCAACAAGCCGATACTGGAACTAAAATGATACATCTTGGTAAGAACACAAGTAGTACTATTATAAGTAAAGGGATTTCTGCGGGTAAAAGTGAAAACTCCTATCGTGGTTTGGTGCGTATAACACCCAATGCCGATAATGCCCGAAACTTTAGTGAGTGCGACTCACTATTGATCGGTGATAAATGTGGAGCCCATACATTCCCCTATATGGATGTTCACAATAATACTGCTGTTATTGAGCATGAAGCTACTACCAGCAAAATTAATGAGGATCAGATTTTCTATTGTAACCAACGTGGACTTGATACGGAGGAAGCTATAAGTTTAATTGTCAACGGGTATGCCAAAGAAGTCCTCAATAAACTTCCTATGGAGTTTGCTGTTGAAGCTCAAAAACTATTGGCCATAACTCTTGAAGGTAGTGTGGGCTAGATACTGATATCTAGTTTGCAGTGCAGATTATCTCAAATTTAATAAAGATTATTACTATGCTAAAGATAAAAGACTTACATGCTAATGTTGATGGGCATGAGATACTAAAAGGTATCAATTTAGAAATTAAGAAAGGTGAGACACATGCTATTATGGGGCCAAATGGCTCGGGTAAGAGTACATTGGGCAATGTTCTAGTTGGCAACCCCAATTATGAAGTTACTCAAGGAAGTGTTGAGTATCTGGGAAAGAATCTTTTGGAACTCGACCCTGAGGCACGTTCGTGTGAAGGGCTATTCTTGAGCTTTCAATATCCTGTTGAAATTCCTGGTGTAAGCATGACTAAATTTATGCGTGCAGCCTTAAATCAACACCGTACTTATAAGGGGTTAGAGCCCTTGTCAGCCAGTGACTTCTTGAAGCTTGTCAAAGAAAAAAGAGAAATGGTAAAGCTTGACTCTAAACTGCTGAGTCGTTCGGTGAATGAAGGATTCTCAGGTGGTGAGAAAAAACGTAATGAGATATTTCAAATGGCTGTTTTAGAACCAACCTTAGCCATTATGGACGAGACCGACTCGGGTCTTGATATTGATGCTTTGCGCATTGTAGCCGATGGAGTCAATCAATTGAGCTCACCCGAAAGAAGTCAAATTATCATTACACATTATCAACGACTGCTCGATTATATTAAGCCCGACTTTGTGCATGTGCTTCTAGGTGGAAGAATTGTCAAGTCTGGTGGTCCAGAATTGGCCTTGGAACTAGAATCTAGAGGATACGACTGGATTAAACAAGAGGGAGGTAAATAATGAATACAGCGACTAAAAATTTCATTGATCTATATACTCGGGAAAGAGAGGTTATTCAGAGTAACAGTTCGGAAATCATTAATGGGCTCCGAACCGACGCTATGCTTAACTTTAAGAAGCTAGGACTTCCTAGCCGAAAGCTCGAGAAGTATAAATATACTGATGTTCAAAAATATTTTGAAGGCGACTTCTTGACCAATTTCGATCGGAAACCAATCAACTACGAGCCAAGTGAGGTTTTCAAGTGTGAGGTTCCTAATCTGAATACAGTTCAAGCTTTTTTGCTTAATGACTCTTTCTATCCCACTATTGACAAAAAAGAGCTATTGCCTAAGGGAGTTACTGTGGGTAGTTTAAGCCAGATGGCAGATCGTTTTATTGAGTGGTTTGCTAAGTATTACGGCAAGATAGCCAATACCCGAGAAGATGCCTTAGTTGCCCTCAATACAGCTTTAGTTCAAGACGGTGTATTTATCTATATACCAAAGAACACGGTTGTTGATGTACCTATTCAGCTAATTAATATATTATCAGGAGATCAATCCACCTTAGTTAATCGTAGGCTTCTGATTATGGCCGAAGAAAATGCGCAAGTAAATATCTTGATGTGTAATCACGCAGTCTCGGCTGTGGATTTTCTGCAGACAGGTGTTACCGAAATATTTGCAGGTGAGAATGCGCATATCAATTTCTATGAAATTGAAGAGACTCATAGTCGTACACATCGTTTTAATAGTACGTTTGTACATCAGGCAGCCAATAGTGTGGTTCAAGTGAATACGATGACACTCATGAATGGGGTATCGTGCAATAATACGAACTTCCACTTGGCAGGTCAGGGTGCACATGCCGATTGTAACGGAATGACAATCTCTGACAAAGAGCAACATATCGACAATATCACACTCATTGATCATGCCGTACCTCATTGTACAAGTCATGAGCTTTTTAAATATGTTTTAGACGATAAGGCAGTTGGAGCATTTACAGGAATGATTTTAGTACGCCCTGATGCACAACATACCAACTCGGAGCAGACTAACAGAAGCATTTGCCTTACCAAAGAGGCACGTATGTATGCTCGGCCCCAGCTCGAAATTTATGCTGATGATGTGCGTTGTGGGCACGGTGCAACTGTAGGCCAACTAGACGAAAAGGCATTGTTTTATATGCAGGCACGTGGTATAAATAGGGATGAGGCTCGTTTACTTCTGATGTTTGCCTTTGTAAACGAAGTGATTGACAAAATTAATATTGATCCACTCAAGGAGCATTTACACCAATTGGTGGAACGTCGTTTCCGTGGTGAGCTATGCAATTGTGCAGGATCGGCATTGAATAAATAGATTTATAATCAAAATTAAGTATAAGGGTCTTTATTAATTAAGGGCCCTTAATTTTCATGCCTACTCCGCTAAGACATTGTAGATGTCGATATTATAAAAATGAGTAAACTCTTTAGAACATACCTCTTTTACTATTAATTGATGATAAAGAAGTATTTAATAAATTCTGTTTTTTGTACCTTTGTGGTGCATTGAAATAATGGATAACAAAATAATTAAAAAATATTCTTATGAGAAAGAAAGCTCTATTGGTAATCCTTGATGGATGGGGTATAGGTAATAAAGGTAAAGCAGATGTTATATCTAATACACCAACTCCTTATTGGGATGAGTTAGTAAAAACTTACCCACATTCTCAGCTTCAAGCTAGTGGCGAGGACGTTGGTTTACCAAAAGGTCAGATGGGTAATTCTGAGGTAGGTCACCTTAATATTGGTGCTGGTAGAATTGTTTTTCAAGACTTGGTTAAGATTAATCGTGCTTGTGCTGACAATAGCATCAAAGAAAACCCTGCAGTAAAAAAAGCATTTACTTATGCTAAAGAGAACAATAAACGTGTTCATCTTATGGGATTGGCTTCAGATGGTGGAGTTCATAGTTCTTTAGATCACCTTTATAAACTTTGCGAAACTGCTAACGATTACGGTGTTCAAGATACGCTAATTCATTGCTTTATGGACGGTCGTGATACTGATCCTAAGAGTGGAAAGGGCTTCATTGAGGCTATAGAAGCTGAGTGTGCTAAAACTACAGGTAAAATAGCTACGCTTATCGGACGCTACTATGCGATGGACCGTGACAAACGTTGGGAAAGAGTAAAAGAGGCTTATGACCTGCTTGTTGACGGAAAAGGCGAAAAAGTTACTTCTCTCTCTGATGCTGTGCAAGCTTCGTACGATGAGGGTGTAACTGACGAATTCATTAAGCCAATCGTTAATGCTAATGTTGACGGTAAAATCAATGAGGGTGATGTTGTTATCTTCTTTAACTATCGTAACGATAGGGCTAAAGAGTTGACTATCGTTCTTTCTCAAACAGATATGCCAGAGGCTGGAATGAAAACAGTTCCTAATCTTCAGTACTTCTGTATGACTCCTTACGATGCTTCATTCAAAAATGTAAGTATATTATTCGATAAAGACAATGTTGAAAATACATTGGGTGAATATATCGATGCGAAGGGTCTAACTCAACTACATATTGCTGAAACAGAAAAATATGCTCACGTTACCTTCTTCTTTAACGGTGGTCGTGAACAACCTTACAGTGCTGAAGATAGAATATTAGTACCTTCTCCCAAGGTGGCTACTTATGATCTTAAGCCTGAAATGAGTGCATACGAGATTAAGGATAAATTAGTTGCAGCTATCAAAGAAGATAAATATGACTTTATTGTTGTTAACTATGCTAATGGCGATATGGTAGGTCATACTGGTGTTTATAAGGCTATCCAAAAGGCTATCGTAGCAGTTGATGAGTGCCTCAAAGAGACTATTGAAGCAGCTAATGCAGCTGGCTATGAGTCAATAATTATTGCTGATCACGGTAATGCCGATCACGCAATGAATGAAGACAATTCACCAAACACTGCTCACTCACTTAACCCAGTTCCTTGTATTTACGTTACTGAAAACAAAGACGCGAAGGTTGCTGATGGTATCTTAGCTGACGTAGCTCCAACCATGCTTCATATTATGGGTCTAGAAGCTCCTAAGGAGATGAATGGTAAAATATTAATTAAAGACTAATCTTAATTTGATAAGTCTTAATAGGAAATACCCTTGTGCTGAGCAAGGGTATTTTTATAAGATAAAGTAGTGTATTTATGATTCAAATTGATGATGTAGTTATTTCGCTAGATGTTCTGCGTGATAAGTTTATTTGCGATTTAGGCGTTTGTAAAGGTGCTTGCTGTATTGAAGGTGACGCAGGAGCTCCTGTCGAAAATGATGAGGTTAGTAAACTTCAAGAGGTTTTACCTATTGTTTGGGATGACTTATCCGATTCGGCTAAAGCCGTAATTGACCAGCAAGGTGTGGTTTATACCGATGAAGATGGTGACATTGTTACTTCTATCGTTAATGGTAAAGACTGTGTCTTTACTTGTTATGACCAGAGTGGACTTTGTTCTTGTGCTATCGAAAAAGCGCACCGTGAGGGTAAAACTGATTTCTATAAACCGATCTCTTGTCATCTCTATCCCATTAGGGTTGGGAACTATGGTACCTATAAGTCGGTGGGCTACCATCGCTGGGAAATATGTAAGGCGGCAGTTCTTTTGGGAGAAAAAGAGAATCTACCCATTTATAAATTTCTTAAGACACCACTCATTCGCAAATTTGGTGAAGCTTGGTACGAGCAACTAGAAGTTGCTGTTGAGGAGTTGAAGAATGCAGGTTATATTCCGCAAAAATAACCACTATTGATATAAATAATAAGCGGGTAATGAGTTTGTCTCATTACCCGCTTTCTCTTTTGTAAGATGAGAGGTCGGATTTATAAATAAAGGCTCTTATGCATCAATATTTGCATAAGTAGCATTGTCTTCGATAAATTGTCTTCTCGGAGCAACATCTTCACCCATTAGCATGGAGAACGTACGGTCTGTATCCGATAGACTATCTATTGTAATTTGTTTAAGCAATCTGTGCTCAGGATTCATAGTTGTATCCCATAGCTGATGTGCGTTCATCTCTCCAAGACCTTTATAACGTTGGATATGTACAGCATTTTCAGAACCGCCTCCATATTTATCAATAAATAATAAGCGTTGTTCTTCTGTCCAACAGTACTCCTCAACTTTACCTTTTTTGCAGAGGTATAAAGGTGGAGTAGCAATATATAAATATCCGTTTTGGATAATCTGAGGCATATATCTAAAGAAGAAAGTCATGATAAGTGTGTCGATATGTGATCCATCGACGTCAGCATCGGTCATGATTATAATCTTGTGATAACGTAGCTTATCAAGGTTAGCTGCTTTGCTGTCTTCTTCCATACCGATAGTAACACCTAGTGCAGTATAGATATTGCGAATTTCATCGCTTTCGAAAGCCTTGTGATACATGGCTTTTTCCACGTTTAGAATCTTACCACGTAGTGGCAAAATAGCTTGGAAAGCACGATCACGTCCTTGTTTTGCAGTACCACCCGCCGAATCCCCTTCGACAAGGAATAGCTCACAGATCTCAGGGTTTTTTTCAGAGCAGTCTGCTAATTTACCAGGTAATCCGCCACCCGAAAGTGGTGATTTACGTTGAACAAGCTCTCTTGCTTTACGTGCAGCATGACGCGCCGTGGCAGCAAGGATAACCTTATCAACAATGATTTTAGCCTCTTTAGGATGTTCTTCGAGGTAGTTATTTAAAGCTTCACCTACAGCTTGGTCTACGGCGCCCATAACTTCACTGTTACCCAGCTTAGTTTTAGTTTGACCCTCAAATTGAGGCTCAGCTACCTTTATTGAGATAACAGCCGTTAAACCCTCTCTAAAGTCGTCACCAGCAACTTCTATCTTAACTTTACCAAAAAGGCTATTGTCTTCAGCGTATTTTTTGAGTGTACGTGTAAGTGCACGTCTAAAACCCGCCAAGTGAGTACCTCCTTCAATGGTGTTGATGTTATTCACATAGGAGTGAATGTTTTCAGCATAAGAAGTGTTATACATAATAGCAACCTCAATCGGGATGCCTTGTTTTTCAGTGTTTAGATATATTACGTCGTTCACTAAGCTTTCTCTAGCAGAATCGACGTATCTAACGAACTCTCTTAGTCCATCTTTAGATTCGAAAACTTCGCTCTTAAACGAGTTGTCTTCGTTTTTGACACGCATGTCGGTCAAGGTAATTCTAATACCTGCATTTAAGAAAGCTAATTCGCGCATACGAGTGGCAAGTATTTCATACTTATACTCAGATACGGTAAAAATGCTTAGGTCTGGCCAAAATGTTTGTTGTGTACCTGTTTCTTGAGTTGTACCAACTTCTTTAACATCGTACTGAGGTTTACCACAAGCGTATTCTTGACGGTATATAATGCCGTTACGGCTTACCTCTGTAATCATTTTAGATGAAAGTGCATTCACACACGATACACCTACACCGTGTAGTCCACCCGAAACCTTGTATGAGCCCTTATCGAACTTACCGCCAGCATGTAGTACAGTCATTACAACTTCTAGTGCTGAGCGTTGTTCTTTCTCATGAAAATCTGTGGGGATACCACGTCCGTTGTCGCTTACGGTAATAGAATTATCTTCGTTTATAGTAACCTCTATATGGTCGCAATACCCAGCTAAGGCTTCATCAATAGAGTTATCCACCACTTCATATACCAAGTGATGTAAACCTTTAACACTAATGTCACCAATATACATCGCAGGGCGTTTCCTAACTGCTTCAAGTCCTTCTAGTACCTGAATACTATCCGCTTGGTAGGAACCCTTATTAGCTTGAATCTGTTCTTCGGTCATAATTATAAATTCTCTTGTATTTATCTAAACAAAGATAGTGAAAATACTCCATATTTGGGGTCTAATTCGCTTATTATCTACTGTCTAATGATTGGATTTGTTGCCTGTTATTTTAAATGGTCTTATGCGACTCTGGAACGTTTAGTGAGGGGCGTAATGACAAAAAAACTCAAACTAATAAATAGTTTGAGTTTTAATCTATATTGACTTATGTTTGTATCGTTTCTTAAACGATCACGATTTTGATCTTATGCTTCTAGAGCGTTGATGTGTTTCGCAATCTTTGATTTAAGATTAGCTGCTTTTTTCCAGTGGATAAAATTCTTCTTAGCTAGCTTATCAATCATCTTAGCAACACGAGGAAATAGCTCTTCTGCTTCTTGCTTGTTAGTAGTAGTACGAATTGTTCTAACAGAATTTCTCATGGTTCTACCATAATATCTATTCTGAAGTCTTTTCTTTTGATCCTGACGGATTCTTTTTATTGATGATTTATGATTTGCCATCTTTTTAGACTAATCTTTTAATTTTGTTTATAATGTAGCCCGTAGGAGAGTCGAACTCCTCTTTCCAGGATGAAAACCTGGCGTCCTAACCGATAGACGAACGGGCCATTTTATGCATTGCCTAACTTTCGCTAGTATCTTTTGCAAATGTAAAGTGTTTTTTTTAGACTACAAAACAAATCAGATGAAATGTTTTCACTAAAAATGCTTATCTCTCAATAGGCTTTTGCTTTACATAATAAAGGCTGAACAATTTAAAGTCCAGCCATTAAATATTTTGTATTTCTTTTTAAAAGAAATTAATTAAAGGCTATTGATGTGCTTAGCAATCTTTGATTTTAAATTAGCTGCTTTTTTCCAGTGGATAAAGTTTTTCTTAGCTAACTTATCAACCATCTTTGCAACCTTTGGAAACATTTCTTCAGCTTCCTTTTTATCCGTAGTCAAGCGAATTGTTCTAACAGCATTTCTCATGGTTCTACCATAATATCTGTTTTGAAGTCTTTTCTTTTGATCCTGACGGATTCTCTTTATTGATGATTTATGATTTGCCATTTTGACTAATCTTTTAATTTAAGTTATCTTTAAAATGTAGCCCGTAGGAGAGTCGAACTCCTCTTTCCAGGATGAAAACCTGGCGTCCTAACCGATAGACGAACGGGCCATTAAAACAGAGTTGCTTTCGCTTTTCTTATCTGTTTCGCTCTAATGCGATGCAAATGTATCACAAAGTTTTTAAACTTCAAAACATTTTATGTAAAATATATTGTCGTTTTTGTGGTTTTATTTTTGAGTCTATGCATAATTGGCTTATAAACAAATGGTTGTTGCTTTAATGCATAGATTGCAATAATAAAGTTTTTATTACTTAATATCCTTGTATGGGATTAATCTTTATCTTTGGATAAACTTTTGCAACCTTAAATATGGTTACTTTTATTGACTCTTTATGGATATAAAAACTGACGGAATAGTACTACGTATTATTAAATATAACGACCGTTCTCATATTGTAGATCTATACTCTCAAGAGCTTGGACGGTGTGCTGTGTTGGTTAATATCTCCAAATCAACCAAGTCTAAGCTTAAAAGTAATCTTTTTCAACCCCTGTCGATTTTGGATTTGAACTTATCCAAAACAAATAAGTCCTCGCTATATAGGCTCAAAGATGTCAAGTTGAGCTATACGTTTCAGTCCATACCTTTTCACCCTGTAAAGTCCGCATTGGCCTTTTACATTGCTGAATTCTTATACTATGCCGTGCGTGATGAAAACATTAATAAGCCCTTGTTCGATTATTTAGACCATTCTATGCGTTGGCTAGATAGCTGTGAGGTAGGTTACGCAAATTTCCATTTGGTCTTTTTGATAAGGTTATCTCGGTTTTTAGGTCTTTATCCCAATTACTCCGATTATCATAGAGGGGATTATTTTGACTTGCTTAATGCTTGTTTTTGCTCTTCTCAGCCTCTGCATCCTCGCTTCTTAAAGGGTGATGAATCTGTCTTCATACTCAAACTCATGCGTATGAATTACGATTCTATGCACTTATTCAAATTCTCACGACACGATCGTGCTCGAATTCTTCATATCCTAAATGATTTCTACAAAATACATATTCCTAACTTTCCAGATCTAAAGTCACTCGATGTTTTAAAAGAGCTATTTGAGGATTAAGCCTTTTAGGTTAACGGCTAAACTCTTGAGTTGTTTTTTGGGGTTTATGTGAGTAGGTGGTTGGCTAGAGGCAAGCTAGTGGTTATATGGCTGCGAATAACTCATTTTAATTTATGACTTGGGGTTAGGACATAAAAAAAGCGTACCTGTTTAGTTTGGTACGCCTTTTAAAATATTCTTCTTGGGTCTTATCCCAATAACTCTTTAACCTTATTCGAAATAGCTTTTCCTTCAGCTTTGCCTGCTAGCTCTGTAGTGGCAAGCCCCATGACTTTACCCATGTCCTTCATTGTCGAAGCGCCTACACGCTCTACAATTTCTTTTATTTTTGAGGTAAGTTCCTCTTGGCTGAGTTGTTGAGGTTGGTATTTCTCTAAAACTTCTACTTGAGCTAATTCTTCATCCGCTAGATCTTGTCTGTTCTGCTCGGCATAGATTGAAGCAGAATCTTTCCCTTGCTTAATTAACTTCTGAATGATTCTCAGGGCATCGGCATCGCTAAGCTCGTTGTGTGCTCCAGGTGCTGTTTTTGCCTCCAGAAAATTCTTCTTAATTGTGCGTAGTACTTGTAAGGATAGCTTGTCTTTGGCTTTCATTGCAGCCTTAAGGTCCTCGTTGATCTGTTCAAATAAACTCATAATATATTTATTATTAAAAATTAATCACTCGGTTGGTTGTATCTTCCTTATCAACTTTTGTTTCGGGAAGTCCTTGCGATGTTGTTAGGTTTGCTATGATGTTAAGTTTGCTTTTTGTCCTTTCGTAGGTTGGTGTATTTTCCACCTCAGCAATTACTTTATTATTATCTAAGTCTTCGGAAGTAAAGAGATAGATATTATTCTGTTTCTTAAGTGCTCTGTTTCTTGCATTGATTGCACCCTCACCATATGCAGCCTTTATTCTTCTGACTATGATTTCTCTCTTTCTCTCTTCCTCTATCATTAGGGCATCTTCTTCGTCACGAGTGCGTTCTTTACGTCTATCACTCATGCCTGGTACATCTTCGACACCAAAACCTGTAGCCAGAATAGTTACCTTAACCTCTTTGCCCAAAGTTTCATCTATTGCCATACCCCAGATAACTTCGACCTCTTCTTTGAATTTGCTCATGAATTCGTGAACTTCATTAAACTCATCCATCATTACATCGTCCGAACAGTAGATGTTTAACATCACTTTCTTTGCGTTAAAGATGTCATTATTATTGAGTAAGGGAGAGTGAAGTGCATCGTTAATAGCTTTGGAAAGACGATTGTCTCCTCCACCAAATCCAGTGCTCATAATGGCTACTCCACCATCTTTAAGGATGGTGTTGACATCGGCAAAGTCTAAGTTGATTTTTCCTTTCTTCGTGATCAGTTCCGCAATACTTTTTGCAGCAATAGAGAGTGTGTCGTCGGCCTTGGCAAAGGCATTCATTAAGGTAAGATCCGAATAGATCTCTCTAAGTCTTTCGTTATTGATAACCAATAATGCATCAACGCTGTTGGCAAGTCTCTCCACACCGTCAAGGGCTTGAATGATTTTTTTCTCACCTTCAAACAAGAAAGGTATGGTTACGATACCCACAGTCAATATTCCCATCTCTTTGGCTGTGCTTGCGATAACAGGGGCAGCTCCAGTACCTGTTCCACCACCCATGCCAGCGGTTATAAAGACCATCTTAGTGCCATCGTGAAGCATTTGTTCAATCTCTTCGATGCTCTCTTGTGCCGCATCTTTGGCTCTTTCGGGTTTATTACCAGCGCCTAAACCTCGAGTAGTCTCTTTCCCTAATTGGATTCTAAGAGGTACGGGCGATTCTAGAAGGGCTTGATTATCTGTATTGCAAAGTACAAAAGAAACATCGTGAATGCCTTCTTTAAACATATGACTAACCGCATTACCACCTCCACCACCAACACCAATAACTTTAATTATTTTGGGGGCGCTTGTGGGGATATCAAAACTTTGTAAATCTTTCAATTCTTTATCTATAGTATCCATGGCATTAATCATTATTTTAACTCGTCATTTTCGTCAAAGATGTTCTTTTGTAAATCTTCGAATGTGCTGAAGAGTGATTGTTTCCAAGACTTTTTCTTTTTCTTTTTGCTTCTCTCTTGCTCTAAGTCTTTTTCTTTGGCTTTTTGTAGTTCTAGTTTTTCTAGCTTTTCCTTCTCAGCTTTTTTCTTAGCCTCTTCTTGCTCTTGAATGAGTTTCTGTTCTGCTAGAAGTTGCTCGGGAGTTTTAGTTTCTGGTAAATCTTGCTTAGTTGTCTCTTGATCTTCGATAAGATTTTCTGCTTCGAATATTTTGCCTGTTGTTGGAGCCTCAATTTTAGCACAGTTCATCTCACTTGCAGCCAGTAATCCTAAAACTGTATTTAGACTATGAGGTGCAGCTTTTTCCTTGATCTCGGCAATACGCTTTGAATGTATAATATCAATACAAGGTTTGGCTAGCTTAATTCTTTCGATGCGCGTAATTTTTCGAATTAGCTCTTTTAGTCCTACTAAATTGGCTCCTCCTCCAGTAATAACAAATCCTGCTAGAAGTTGATCGTCATAACCAGAGAGTTGAATTTGATTCCACACGTTAGCTATGATTTCTTCGGCTCGTGCGTGGATCATTTCATTAACCTTAAAGATTGATATCTCACGTGTCTTTTCTTCGTCTAAGAAGAATGTCTCGATGACTTCATCATCCTCATCCTTATAGTTTAAATCGGCTAGGCGTAGTTTTAGATATTCTGCTCGGCTCTCTTCGATCTTTAATGAAGCCAAATCTTTTGTGATATTATTGGCTCCCAATGGGATTACAGTTAAAAAGCGTAATATCTCATTTTTGTATATGGCAACGGTAGTTGTTTCAGCCCCAAAATCGACAAAGGCACATCCTGCTCTTTTGTCGGCCTCGGGTACCAATAGCTTAGCAGCGGCTAGTGGTGATACAAGTAAGTCAGCAATTTCAATATTTGCTTTCTCGAATGAGTGTAATAAGTTTTTTCGAGCATCTTCACGTGCTACAATATTGAGGTAATGACCTTCTATATGATCACTAGCAACTCCTACGGGGTCTTTCTGGAAGTTATCTCCAATTTTAAACTCTTGTGGAACAACTTCGAGTATTACTTTATTATCCACAGGCAGTCCAATGTTTTCATCTGATATCGAATCAATAAGACTCTGTGAAATTATTTCTATTTTACCCAAGGAGCGATTGATTACACTTTTTATGGTATGGACCGATTGGCCGCTAATACCCACATACACCTTCGCTATTTTGCTGTCTAGGGTCTCTTCTAGATTTTTTATAATGTCGATAAGACTTTGGCTAGTTTTATCGATATTATAAACAAGTCCTTTTCTCATGTAAGAGGTAGCTTCTTCTTGAGCATAGGCTAGCACTTGAAGTGTGCCATCCTCATTCTTCTTTCCTGCTATTCCAGAAATTCTTGTTGAACTTAACTCAACTGCTGCTATAAATTCTGTCATTGCCATATATATAGTTAATTATTATTTGCTTTCGTACAAATGACTTGATTGCTTATCTCAATGTTTATCACTTTGTATTTGTTCCAACCCACTTGGTTGAGAACTTTATCATAAAATATTTTTAGACGCTTTAATTTGTCTTTGTAATCACTCAAATCACCAAGAATAACGATATGTTCTCCAACTCGAGGGATTATTTCGATCTGATTCTTTTTAACAACATGTACCTGACTGATTTGGTTGTTCCAAAAGTCATCTTCATCAATATAATTAATAAAATCATAAAGTTCCCCCTGAAGATGCTCTTTTGTTATGTTTCCTGTTACTACAGGTAAGTCAGCTACACACCTTGTGTTTGAGGGCATTATTCCACGTTTATTGTCAACAAGAAATGAACCAAGTGTGTTCGATGAGACCCTCAGTACAGGGATTTTTTGATGAATATCTATACCTATTTTATTGCTTGGCGTTTTATAACACTGTACTTGATCGATCAGTGGGTGCTTCTGTAGCTGATTCTCTATTTTCTTTGTAGATATTTGCTCCATCTTTGTATCGATGGGGTACATCTTATGACGTTTTAGTATGGCGAATACTTCATTCTTGGAAATGAAGTCTCCGTGTTCAGAATCTTTGATTGTTAGCTCTATATCAGTACAAACTCTTTCTGGATCAGAAGAGTTAAGTACCGTAACAGCTAGTAATAGATAAACTACCACTGAAATGACGAAAAACAATATGAAGATTCTCTTAATCATAGTTTATATCATACATCAAGTAACGCTTTGATTTGCGGTGTTAATAAGTTAATATCACCTGCACCCAAAGTTAAAATAATATCTGTATCTAGTGTTGATAGCAGTGAAATAATATCTTTCGTACTGCTCATTTCTTTTTTACCTTTAGGTAGAGAGATTTCTTGGTAAATTAAGTCACTTGTAACTCCTTCAATAGGTTCTTCCCTTGCCGGATAGATGTCTAGCAAGATTACGCAGTCTGCTAGAGCTAAACTCTGTGCAAAGTCTTGGTAAAAGTCTTTAGTTCTAGAGAAGAGATGAGGTTGAAAAACCACAGTTACTTTTCTTGAAGGGTATAGTTCTTTGACCGAAAGAATGCTTTGTTTGATTTCTGCAGGATGGTGTGCATAATCGTTAATAAAGACGTGCTTCTGGTTTTTTACCAAGAACTCAAATCGTCTCTCAACTCCTTTAAAAGTACCCATGGCTTGTTTTATCTCCTTAGGAGTAGCTCCACATAGATGGGCTACGGCCATTGCAGCAATCCCATTTTCGATGTTGATTGCTACAGGAACACCGAGCTTAACGTTGGCTATTTCAATTTCTGGCCCAACGAAGTCGAAATATACCTCACCATCTTCAATACGAATGTTCTTAGCGTGATAATCCCCACTATCTCTTGAATAAGTGAAGCAGGATGTTCCCTTTGGTAGCTCAGGAGTAATCTCAAGCCCTTGACGAATAAGTAGTACTCCATCTGAAGCCGTTAGTGATGTATAATCGACAAAGCTTTTTAGGTAGGCTTCTTTAGTTCCATAAATATCTAAGTGGTCGGGTTCAGCCGATGTAATAACTGAAATATACGGATGGAGCTGATGGAATGAGCGATCAAACTCGTCGGCTTCAATTACGGTGTATGGGCTGTTCTTGTCTACCAGTAAATTGGTATGGTAATTCTCAGATATTCCGCCCAGAAAAGCAGTACAGCCCACACTTGATTCATGCAGTAGATGGGCGAGCATCGTTGAAGTGGTGGTTTTACCATGTGTTCCAGCAATACATAAACCTTTGCTTGATCGGGTGATGAGCCCCAAAACCTGAGCTCTCTTCATGATGGTAAACTCATTTTCTTTAAAAAAAGCAAGCTCCTTGTGTGACTCAGGTATAGCTGGTGTGTAGATAACCAATGTATTACCCTTATCTTTAAATACATCAGGTATTAACTTAGGGTTATCTTCGTAGTGGATTTGTGCACCCTCTACGATCAGTTGCTCTGTGAGTTTACTTGGGGTTTTATCGTATCCACCAACAGGTAGATTCTTCGCCAAAAAGTAGCGTACTAGGGCACTCATTCCAATACCACCTGCACCTACAAAATATATAGAGTTGAAATCTTCTATTTTCATAAGGGTATTTGATCTATTTTACAAGCTTTAATACTTCAGCTGCGATATTATCTGCCGAGTTCGGTAAAGCCATTCTTTTTATGTTTTCGCTCAGTCTGTTCAGAAGAGCTTTGTTGTTTATTGTCTCGTTGATTAAAGGATATAATTGATCCTTAAGTTCATTGTCTTTCAGCCATAATGCTGCTTGGTTATCGACCAAGGCGAGTGCATTTTTAGTTTGGTGATCTTCAGCTACGTTAGGCGAGGGAATAAGTAATACGGGTTTCCCAAGTAGTGAAAATTCAGATATAGAACTCGCGCCTGCTCTAGATACGATCAAATCTACTGCCCGATAGGCCATAGACATGTCGGTGATAAAGTCGGTCACGATGATGTTGTTTAGTTCTTTTCCCTCTAATGCTGTGCGTACCCTATCAATATAGAGTTTGCCTGTTTGCCATATAAATTGAATGGGGCTTTTACCCAGCTCATCAATCATCCCTAATAAGGCATTATTGATGGATTGAGCACCTAAGCTTCCTCCAAGAATTAGTACTACAGGTCTCTTTGGGTCAAATTTTAAAGTCTGTTTAGCGTCTTCTTGACTCATCGTATTAGTCAGTATATCTTGGCGCACAGGATTTCCTGTTAGAACTATCTTATCGGCCTTAAAGAATTGCTCCATTTTAGGATAGGCGACACATATTTTACTTGCTCCCTTTGCCAGTAGTTTATTGGTAACACCCGCATAAGAGTTTTGCTCCTGAATGAGTGTTGGAATTCCTAGCATCTCAGCCATTTTTAGTGTTGGACCACTAGCAAAGCCTCCCACACCCACAACTACATCGGGGCTGAACTCCTTAATTGTTTTGCGAGCTTTAAAAAGGCTCTTGATGAGTAGACTTACAACTGATATGTTTTTCCAAACCTGAGCTCTGTTAAACCCCTTGATAGGTAAACCTACTATCTCATAACCAGCTTGTGGAACGCGTTGCATCTCCATGCGGTCTTGAGCTCCAATAAACAAAATCTCGCAAGTAGGTGCAACCTCTCTAAGTGCATTCGCAATTGATATTGCTGGAAATATATGTCCGCCTGTTCCGCCACCGCTAATGATGACTTTAAGCTTTGTCTCTTTCATAATCTTAAATGTTTTTTTCATCGATAAAGCCACTATCTTCTTTCAGCATCGGAGAGTTTGGGATTTGCCCAATATCTTCTTGGTTGAGTTCTTCCAATTCATCTTTTGTTGTAGCTTCCTTTATCTTTTGCTCTCGCTCAATTTGTAAATCGGTATAGTAGCTCACGCTAAGTACCATGCCCAAAAGCACACAATTTATGACACCACTAGATCCCCCTTTACTAATTAGTGGTAGAGGTTGACCCGTTATGGGGAGTAAGCCTACAGCAACCATCATATTGATCATAGCCTGTATTACGAGCATGAGCCCTATGCCCAATACGAGAAACATACTAAACCGATCTCTGCATTTCTTGGCTATTTTCCCTATTCGCATCAGTAGCCATATATATAAGAGTGTGACTCCAATACCACCTATAAGCCCCAACTCTTCAATAATGATAGCATAAATGAAATCCGAAAAAGCTTGACTTAAAAAGTCTCTCTGTATAGAGTTTCCCGGACCAACTCCCATGATATTACTTGAGGCTATGGCAATATTTGCATGTCCTCTTTGTCCATACTCTTCTAAGTATTTTGCCACAGGTAAAGAGTCTTCTGCATCACTGATGTGGTTAGTAATACGATTAACCCAAGTCGTAGCTCGATGGAAAATTGTAGGACCTTTTTTTTCACTTTTATCGAAAGTGCTAAATAAGAAGGCAATGCCAACTATTGCTGTTAATATAATTATCCCAGATCCTACTCCTTTAATTAGCGTTAAAATCTTAACTCGTCCAATAAATAGCATAATAAATATAACTACGAGCAGTAGCGCAGCTGTAGAAAAGTTCTCCAGACCAATAAGGAGTATGATAGGAGTGGTTACACCGATAATCCAATAAAAAGCTTTATTATCAGCGTGATCTTCTTTTTGATATATTGAAAGGACATAAGCTATAATGCAAACCAATCCAAGCTTAGCTACCTCTGAGGGTTGAAATCTTATTCCGAAAAACTCTAACCAACGTGCGGCACCATTTACTCGTTCACCTGAAACGTAACCTTTAGCACTTGCCCATAGTAGTAAGAGAAATGACACAGGTACAATTAAAAAAGCAAATACCTTGAACCATTGATATCTCACATTCTGGACAAATAGCATGGTAAGCAGTCCGATAAGTAAGTATTTAGAGTGTTGCATAATAGGAGCCCAATGGTTTCCCGACTTGTATGTAAGTATACTTGCAGCACTGAATACTTCAATAACTGAAACAACACAGAGCAAAGCAAAAATCATCCAGATTACTTTGTCTCCCTTAAATATCTTACTTATTAAATCCATAGTTATAGCTTGTTTATGGTCTGTTTGAATAACTCACCTCTATTCTCGTAGCTACTAAATAAATCGAACGAAGCACAGCAAGGGCTCAGCAGTACAATAGAGTCTTTAGGAGCCAATGCTTTAGCTGCTTTGACTGCATCTTCTATGCTACAAGTATCTGAAATAGGAATACCAAAATCTTTAAAATAGGATTGAAGTTTACTGTTGTCAATACCCATGAATACGAGTCCCACACATTTATCTTTGACAAGCTGGCTAATTTCGTCGTAGTTATTGCCTTTGTCTTTTCCACCCAAAATCAGGACTGTGGGTTTATGCATAGCTTGGAGTGCGTAATAGCAAGAATCTACATTAGTAGCTTTGGAGTCGTTTATATAAGTTATCTGGTCTATAGTGGTAACATATTCTAATCGGTGTTCCACGCCCTCAAAGCTTTCCATCCCTTGCTCTATCTGTTCTACAGTTAGTCCAGATAGCTGTGCTGCCGTAGTGGCTGCCATTGCATTGAGTAGATTATGTGTTCCTAAGAGCTTTAGATGTTCTCTCTTTACAATAAAACTACCGTTATCTACTTTAATATTTGTTTGGTCGGCTGTAGTGTACGAGGGATATTCAAGGCTGAAAGGGTTACACTGCGCAATAATCTCTCTTTGCTCAACCTGTTTGCTAATGATCGCATCGTCAACCCAATAGATGAAGTGATCTTTTGGTGTTTGGTTTTGTATAATCCGAAACTTAGCATCAATGTAGTTGCCCATTTTATACTCATATCTATCCAAATGATCTGGTGTAATATTGAGTAAGATAGCAATGTCTGCTTTGAAATCGTACATGTTGTCGAGCTGAAAAGAACTCAACTCTACTATATAATAATCGTGCTCAACTGTGGCAACTTGACGTGCTAAACTAGCTCCAATGTTACCCGCTACTCCAACGTTCTTACCCGCTTGTTTGAAGATATGGTAGAGTAGGCTCGTTGTTGTTGTCTTACCGTTTGAGCCAGTAATGCAAATCATTTTGGCATCACTAAACCTTCCAGCAAATTCTATTTCAGAAATCACAGGAATAGCCTTAGTTATTGAGGCTTCTATGATTGGTGCAGTATCAGGGATTCCAGGACTTTTGATGATAAGGTCTGCGCTCAGCACTTTATCCCAAGTATGTGATCCCTCTTCCCACTCAACTTGTATCTTGTCGAGTTCAGTTTTAAACTTCTCTTTGATTTGGGCTGAGTCCGAAACAAAAACGTGATACCCTTTGGTTTTAGCCAGTAGGGCTGCGCCTGTACCGCTTTCTCCAGCGCCTAGTATGACAACTTTCTTATTCACTTTTATCTGATTTTTAAGGTGATAATAGTTATGGCAGCCAAGAGAATAGTTATAATCCAAAAACGTATTGTTATTTTGGACTCATGAATTATTTTCTTTGGTTTGGTGATCAAATATGTACAGTTAGCATCAAGTTGTGCTAGCGTTGTTCTAAAATGATCATGAATGGGTGTACGTTTGAATACGCGTTGTTTTATGCCTTTTCTTTTTCCTCTTTTATAATATTGCACTTGAAGAATGACCGAAAGTGTTTCCACAAGGAATACACCACAAAGAATAGGTATTAAAAGCTCTTTACGGATCAAAATGGCAAATACTGCGATTATACCTCCGATGGTTAGACTACCTGTGTCACCCATAAATACTTGAGCAGGGTAGGCGTTGTACCATAAGAAACCTATAAGAGCTCCAACAAATGCACAAATGAAAATAACTAGCTCCTCACTACCAGGAATAAACATGATATTCAGATATTGAGCTAATTCGGCATGGCTACCTAAATAGGCAAATATACCCAAGACAACCCCGATTATGGCAGAGTTTCCTGCAGCCATTCCATCCATGCCATCGTTGAGGTTGGCACCGTTAGATACGGCTGCAACAACAAATATGGTAACAAAAACAAAGAGTACCCAGCCCGCAGCTTGTTTGTGTTCACCCATAAAGCTCATAATATCAGCATAGTCGAGGTTGTTGTTTTTGAAAAAAGGAATGGTTGTTTGTGTTGACTTCGTGTTTTTCTTTGCATGGATGACTTCGATCTCTTGTCCTGGGATTTTAACCTCCATGTTTTCTCTGATCACAGCATTGGGGCTGAGGTAGAGGCTAAGCCCAACAATTAGGCCAAGACCAACTTGACCGACAATTTTGTATCGGCCTTTCAGTCCATCCTTGTTTTTCTTCATTACCTTGATGTAGTCGTCAGCAAAGCCAATAACTCCAAGCCACACAGTGGTGATGAGCATGAGAATCATATAGATATTGGTAAGCTTCCCCAGCAGTAAACAGGGGATAAGGATTGAGGTGATTATAATAACACCTCCCATGCTAGGAACACCAATCTTATTCACTCCAAAAGGGTCAATACTGGCGTCTCTTTGTGTTTCTGTGATTTGTTTTGCTTTTAGGCGATCTATAAATTTATCTCCAAATATGGTCGATATCAATAGAGCCAATATAATAGTCAGTATAGCCCTAAATGAAGTGTAATTAAATAGTCCTGCTCCAGGTATATCGTATTTTTGTAGCCATTCGAATAGGTAATAAAGCATATCTTTTTAGTTGTTTTGTGTTTTGAATATATTATAAACTTCTTCACGATCATCGAAGTGGTGTTTGATTCCTTCGATATCCTGATAAGTTTCATGTCCCTTGCCAGCGATGAGTATCACATCTCCTGGCTTTGCAAGCATACATGCAGTTTTGATGGCATCTCTTCGGCTCTCTATTGCTAGGACTGAGTTTTTTTCGGCATTGGTCAATCCCTCTAGCATATCTGCTATGATATCTTGAGGTTTCTCAAATCTAGGATTATCCGAGGTGATAATAACTCTATCGCTGTGTTTAACGGACTCTTGTGCCATTAGTGGGCGTTTGCCTTTGTCTCGATTTCCACCAGCTCCAACAACAGTTATTACAGCTCCGTCGTTGTTCAAGATATCATGTATGGTAGTCAATACATTGACTAATGCATCGGGGGTGTGTGCATAATCAACAATAACGGTGTAGCCCGAAGGTGATATGAGTGTTTGGAAACGACCAGTTACGGGTTTTAGGCTACTCATAGCGATTAACACCTCGTCGGGATCTTGTTTTAGCAATACGGCTGCACCATATACTGCGAGTAGGTTTGAAGCATTAAAGCGGCCAGTAAGCTGCATGATAACCTCTTTGTTGTCGATTTCCAAATCCATCCCATTGAAATGGAGTTCCAATATCTTAGCTTTAAAATCAGCCATACTTCTTAGGGAGTAGGTATAGGTTTTGGCTTTTGTATTTTGTTGCATGACAAGTCCGTTCTTGTCGTCGGTATTGACCAAACTAAATGCAGTATTGGGTAGATTATCAAAGAAAGTTTTCTTGGCTTTCAGGTAGTTTGCTACAGTTTTATGGTAATCAAGGTGGTCACGTGTAAGGTTGGTAAATATGCCTCCTTCAAATGTAAGATTAGCGATTCTCTTTTGGTCTACAGCATGTGAACTTACCTCCATGAAAGCATATTCACAGCCCGCATCCACCATCTCAACTAATAATTGGTTGGTTGTGATAATATCGGGTGTGGTGTGGTCGGCAGGAACTTCTGTAGTGTCTACATAGTTGCATACTGTTGATATCAAGCCAACCTTATAACCTAGTTTTCTAAAGGTCTCGTAAAGGATTGTAGCTACAGTTGTCTTTCCGTTGGTGCCTGTTATGCCCACTAACTTTAGTTTAGAAGAGGGGCTACTATAAAAATTAGATGCAATCTGGCCAAGTGAGTCTTCTGAGTGTATAACCTGAATATAGGTTATCTCGGGTTTTAACTCTGTGGGTAAGGTTTCACAGACTATGGCTGTAGCACCTTTATGTATAGCTTGATCTATGTATTGATGGCCATCTGTTTGTGTTCCTTTTATAGCAACAAACATACTATTTGTATCGATTTGTCTTGAGTCGATACAGACTTTATCTATATTATTCTCTGTAGAACCTATTAACTGTTTAGTTACTACATCTGTTAACAATTTTCTTATTTCCATAACCTGAATTTTATTTATCTCAGTTCTATTGTTATTCTTGCACCCTGTCTTGCTTTTGAACCATTTGGTATTGATTGGCGGTATACTTTTCCTCTGCCAATAATATTGACATCTAGCCCTACTGATTGCAGGGCAAAGACTGCATCTCTTGCTCCCATGCCATAAACCGAGGGCACCAGTTGTGTTGATACCTTTGCATCTACAATTTCAACTTGATTATCTTTAGTATTGAATGAAGCCCAAAGGCCTTCTTCTTCAATGTTTTTATCGTAATCTATGTCCAGTTCTTTTAGAACTTTAATGCTTTTATTGATGAGGCCTTTTTTGATGTATGGAGCTGTTGGGTTGATTGTATCTTTAGCCGCTTCAACATGAAAATACTGTTTCAAGTTCATGGCATAAATGTGTTCTGCAATTTGATTGAAAACTATAGCACACTCACGTCCACCACCACCACCGCCTCCTCGGGCAGATTTGATATTTACCAGTATTGTGTATTCGGGTTGCTCTGCGGGGAAGTATCCACAGAAACTCAGAATATGTTGTTGTCCGCCTCCATAACCACTTGTTCCTTGTGATAATTGTGCTGTACCTGTTTTTCCTGCCACTCGAAACTGGTTTGAGGCAGCTCTTTTACCCGTACCTTCAGAAACTACTCTTTCAAGAATTTCTTGGATGTCTTTTATGGCTTCGCTAGAGGCTATTTTTGGGTTTATAACCTCTACAGGATATTTCTTTATTACAGATCCTTCTCTAGTAGCGGCTTGAACAAAACGAGGCTTTACCATTTCTCCATTATTAGCAATGGCATTATAAAAAGTGACCATATTGATGGGTGGTAAAAGTGTTTCGTAACCAAAGCTCATCCAGGGGATGGTTAGCTTTGAGAAACCAGGGTCTTTTGTGTCTTTGATGATTGGCTTAGCGACTCCTTCAAGTTGGAGGTCTAGGTTCATACCTACAAGTTTACGTATCCCATCGATAAACTGTTGCTTATTGCCGTAATAGGCTTCTTCGATAGTTACACCCACACCAATGTTCGACGAGTTCATCATGATCTCATCAATGTTTTGGTATTTCTTGTCCTCTTTGAATCCTCCGTTTCGCCAGTTGTGATCACGGATAAGACGGCCGTGCATGTTATACGTTCCATCTCCAAGAAATTGCTTACGATCTCTAGTGATCTTCTGATCGTTTAGAGCTGTTAGTATGGCTGCAGTTTTAAAAGTTGAGCCAGGTTCATATAGATCGATAACGGCATTGTTTTTCTCTTCACGGTATTGACCATCTGATCCGCGCGACATATTAACAATTGCCTTAATATCACCAGTTTTTACTTCCATGACAATTACTACTCCAAGTGCACCGTTGACCTCTTTGAGCATATCAACAATGGCTTTCTCGCTTATATCTTGAATGTCGACATTGAGCGTGGTTAGTATATCGTCCCCATTGACTGGCCTGACATCTAAGATTGATAAGTATTTGTTTTGAATTTTTATTCGATGCGCTAAGCCTTCTTTACCGCTAAGAATGTCATCAAAGGATTTTTCTAAACCGTTTTTAGCCCCTTTACCTTTGTCCAGAAAGAGGCTTCCAATGGTCCTAGATGCCAATGTGCCAAAAGGTTTTTCCCTATGATTTGATTCAGTTGCATGAAGTCCACTTTTATTTGGTCCGCTTCTAAATACGGGTAATTGTAATATGTCTTGGTATTGTAAGTAGCTGATTCGATTGGGGTATAATGATGCGTGGGCACTAAGCTTTTTTGCACGGAGTCCGTTGTTAATTTTGCTCTTAAAATAGGATACACTTTTATCTGGCATTATTTTGTGCAAACCACGTGCGACAGAGTCTATTGAAGTTTTAAATAGCTCTTTTTTAATTTTATGATTTGATTTATAATCCATATAGATCCGGTACTGAGGTAACGAGCTAGCCAGCAACTTATTGTCGCTGGAAAATATTTTCCCACGGTTGGCAGGTATTGTTACGTTCTCTTTAGTATACATCTTTTTGCCCTCCATCCAGTAGTCTTTTTCTACAAACATGACTAGTGAAGCTTTTACGATAATGGAGACGCCACAGAGTACTAAAATGATTACAACAAAGAAATATTTATTTAATATGCTACTCTTCTTTATTGACACGGCTATCTAAATTATTTAATAATGTATGGTGGATTTGTGGGGATCTCAAGTTCACTCCCTTTTCTAGTTATATGCTCTTCTATTTTTGATTGACGACTTTTGTCCATAAGATCTGCTGTGCGTGTTAAAGCGCGGTATTTAATGTCTTTAAGGATGATTTCTAGCCTATTTTTCTCAATGAGATCTTGTTGGTACTGATACCTATTGCTCACATAGACAATAATAAGAATAATACTCAAAAATATAATGGGTATATTCTTCTGTATTGTCTTTTCTAGTAAAATGTCGCCACCAAGAAATTGAGCAAACTTTTTAGTCTTGCTTATGTTGTTTTTCTTGTCGTCATTGGGAGCGTTTAGGTTAGAGGTTTTCATGGCTTTTAAAGTTTTTCTGCGATACGCAATTTAGCACTTCGGGATCGTGGATTTCGATTGAGCTCTGTATCCGATGGTATAATAACTTTATTATTGATCGCCTTAATTGGGCTGATGACTTTTCCGTAAAAATCCTTTTCTAATTTCCCTTCAATATTACCAGTCTTAAAGAGGTTTTTTACCATTCTATCTTCAAGCGAGTGGTAGGTAATAACAACTAATCTTCCGCCTGGTTTTAATACCTTTATTGCTCCTTCAAGCATCTCTTTAAGCGCTTGCATCTCTTGATTAACCTCAATGCGTAAGGCTTGGAAGGCTTTAGCTAACTCTTTTTTTAGTCGTTGAGGCTTGAAAAGGGGAGTAGTCAATTCGATGAATTGAGAAATGGTTAGGATAGGGCTTTCAGCTCTAGCACGAACAATCTTTGATGCAATCTGTCTGCTATTTCTAAATTCACCATAGAGATAAAATACATCCGCCAAATCATCTTGTGTATAGTTGTTGATGATATCGGCTGCAGTTTTTGTGGCACGCGTATTCATACGCATATCTAGTGGAGCATCAAATCGGAAAGAGAATCCTCTCTCTTCTTCGTCGAAGTGATGTGATGATACACCTAGATCAGCCAAAATACCATCGACCTCTTCTACGTTGTGGTAGCGTAAGAAGTTCTTGATGTATCTAAAGTTTGAACGGACGAATGTAAAGCATTCATCGTCTATTATATTTCTTTCTGCATCTGCATCTTGGTCAAAAGCATAGAGGTGTCCTGGAGTAACAAGATTTTTGAGAATTTCTTTGGAATGCCCTCCACCGCCAAAGGTAACATCTACATAGTTTCCCTGAGGGTTTATGTTTAGTCCTGCAATGCTCTCTTCGAGCAATACGGGTATATGGTAAGTATCATTATTCATAATTGTTTTCTTTAGTCATGACGTTTTTTAAAGCTTCGCTAAAGTCCTTTGGATGCATAAAAGGTTGGTCAGTTAAGTTTTTTGCCCAAACTTCAATTTTGTCGTCCATTCCTATAAAACGAATGTCATTTTGTATGCTTGCCATTTCAAGATATCGCTTTGGGATGAGCATTCTTCCGTTTATGTCAATGCTGAGTATCTCTACATCGCTGACATATTGTCTAAGAATAAGTTGATGCTTGGGATCCCACTTATTGAGTCTGGACTTGAGCTCTTGAAGTTCATTATTCCAGATCGATTCAGGATATAGAACGAGGCAGGTTTGATAGAGGTCTTTTTTTAATATCATCCGCTCTTCTGCATTTTCTTGCAGAAGTTTCCTAAACGGCATAGGCATAAAAAAACGTCCTTTACTGTCTAGTTTGGCTTCGATGTTTCCTAAAAAGCTCAAAATATCACCTTATTTATATAAAACACACAATTTGATTTGTAAAAGTACACAATTCTCCACAATTCCCCACTCTTTTTCGATTGAATATTTGCCATATATGTATAGCTATAGTTTTATGCTGTGCTGAAGTGTAAAAGAATATTTGCTCGGCTAGTTTCTTGCCCTACTTTCCTTGGGTGTGCTCTAGCTTTAATTTAACCTAAAGGCTTAGCTATACCTCCAGTTAACTTAGATCAAGTAGGTTTCAAAAGGTTTTTTTACCTGAGTTTTAAGACTGTTGCAGCTTGATTAGTCATATTTTATTTAAATAATTACATAGTTCTCAAAAGATAAGCTAAATTTGCGATTGTAATTCATTTTTCGTTATTATGGGTAAGAATGACTTATTCTTAATTGATGTTGAAGGAATACTTCGCAATAAAATGTCGAAGTATTATAAATATGTACCAAAGAGCTTTATCCGTTACCTCAAGAGAATTGTTCATCAAGAGGAATTGAATGAGTTTTTACTCAACGGAGGAAAGGGGAAAGAGGGGGTTGACTTTTTAGAGGCCTGTCTTGAATTTTTGGATACTAGTTTAGATGTTCAAGGAATAGAAAATCTTCCTTCGGGTGGATTGTATACTTTTGTTTCTAATCATCCCTTAGGAGGACAAGATGGTGTCGCATTGGGTTATATTTTAGGAAAGCGCTACGATGGTAAGGTGAAGTACTTAGTTAATGATTTACTAATGAACCTTAGCGGATTAGCTCCTTTATGTATTCCAATCAATAAAACTGGAAACCAATCTAGGGATTTCCCCAAAATGATAAAGGCTGGATTTGAGTCCGATAATCAGCTAATCATGTTTCCCGCAGGTTTATGTTCACGAAAGATTGATGGTATAATCCAAGATTTACCTTGGAAGAAAACCTTCATTGTTAAGAGTGTTGAGACTAAACGAGATGTGATTCCTATATTCTTCGAAGGACGAAATTCAAACTTTTTTTATAACTTATCGAAAGCTTGTAAGGTTTTGGGTATTAAATTTAATATTGCGATGCTTTATCTAGCCGATGAGATGTTTAAAAACAGACACAAAACATTTACTGTTAAAATAGGTAAGCCTATTCCATGGCAAACCTTTGACAAAAGTAAGTCTGCAAACCAGTGGGCAGCTTATGTACGAGATATTGTTTATAAATTATAAAGAAACACCACTATTATATTTATGGAAAAAATTATTGATGCGGTTGATAAGAACCTCATAAAGGCAGAACTGACAGAAGATAAAAGGTTGAGGATGACTAATAAAAGTCAGAATCAAATCTATATCATTACCTACCAAGATTCACCTAATGTTATGCGTGAGATTGGCCGTTTGCGTGAAATAGCATTTAGAGCTGCTGGTGGTGGTACTGGTAAAGCTGTTGATATTGATGAGTTCGATGAGATGGAGAATGCTTATAAGCAACTGCTTGTATGGGATCCTGAATCAGAAGAAATTTTGGGTGGATATCGTTATATCTTGGGCACTGATGTGCGCATTGAAAACGGCGTTCCTCAAATTGCTACTTCTCATCTTTTTAATTTCTCTTCGCAGTTTATTTCTGAATATCTTCCGACTACCATAGAGCTAGGACGTTCTTTTGTTACTCTAGAATATCAGTCAACTCGTGCTGGCAGAAAAGGTCTATTTGCTTTGGATAATTTATGGGATGGGCTTGGAGCTTTGACTGTAATCATGCCTACAGTGAAGTATTTCTTTGGTAAAGTAACTATGTATCCGAGCTACCATAAGCAGGGACGAGATATGATTTTATATTTCCTTAAAAAGCATTTTGCTGATAAAGAGAATTTAATTACTCCCATTAAGCCACTCGAAATTGAATCGGATGAGCAGGCTTTGGTCGAACTATTCAATAAAGATAGCTTTAGTGAAGATTATCGCATCCTAAATAAAGAAATCCGTCAGCTAGGTTTTAATATTCCACCTCTTGTTAATGCATATATGGGATTAAGCCCAACTATGAAAATGTTTGGAACTGCCGTTAATTATGGATTTGGAGATGTTGAAGAAACAGGAATTCTTATTGCTGTGGATGAGATTCTTGAAGATAAAAGAGTCCGTCACATCCAATCTTTTGTCGACGAGCGCAACGGAGATTATGGCGACTTGACCTCTGGTGCCAATAATGTTATTTTCCCTATAAAATAAACTCTTACTACCAGCCATTTTAAATGGCTGGTAAACTATGTCCATTAATCTTTCTGAATAAATCTAAGGCGTAGATATCGGTCATGCCTGAGATAAAGTCGAGCACTGCCTGAACTCTTATATTTAAGTCGTCCGCTAGCATGTCGTATTGAGTAGGTACCTTATCTATAAGAAGTCTTGAATAAATTTTTTCGGGCGATTGTACTGCTTCAATATAGTAGTCAAGTAGGGTTCTAATAATTTTATATCCAGCCAACTCAATATCAGCAACCTCTTTGGATCGATAAATCTTTTTGTATGCTGTCTTTTTACATGCCTCATAGGCCGACTTCGTCTTATCGGGGAGACATGAAATCAAATCCTCAGTAAATTCACCCCTCAAGATTTCTTCTTCATTAGCTATGAATGTACTAGAGGCTTGTTGGACTAGTAGCCCAATGATAATTGATCTTAAGTAGCCGATTTGTTCATTTGCATCGGTAACTGTCTTAAATACCTCTTGAGCACTAGAAAGCTGTTCCTCATTTAAGTAAGCATTAAGAAGTTCAAAGACCTCACTCGAGTTTAATATTCTGAGTTTGTGAGCATCCTCTATATCCATGAGCTGGTAGCAGATATCATCTGCCGCTTCGACTAAATAGACCAAAGGGTGTCTTGCGTAGTGTACCGCTTCTCCATCGTGCTTAATTATACCCAACTCAGAGGCTATTCTTTCAAAATTATCCTTTTCGGTTGCAAAGAAGCCGAATTTTGATTTGCTCCCTGCTAGCTTTGATTCGTATGGATACTTGACAATCGAAGCCAAGGTGCTATAAGTTAATGCGAAGCCACCTTTGCGACGTCCCTTAAACTGATGTGTTAGCAATCGGAATGCATTGGCATTGCCTTCAAAGTGTACGATGTCAGACCAAAGTTTATCCTTTATTATACCCTCTAGACTCTTACCTGCTCCTTCTGAAAAATAGGTTGAAATAGCCGATTCGCCTGAATGACCAAAAGGTGGGTTACCCAAATCGTGGGCAAGACAAGCTGCTGATACGATAGATCCTATCTCCCCGATTAATGTGTTGTTTGCTAGCTCGGGATGCTTCTCTATTAATAGGTGGCTAACACTGTTACCTAGTGAACGGCCTACACATGAAACCTCTAAACTATGTGTGAGCCTATTGTGTACAAAAACGCTTCCTGGAAGAGGAAACACTTGAGTCTTGTTTTGTAGACGTCGGAAAGGATTCGAAAAAATTAAGCGGTCGAAATCTCGCTGAAACTCTGTGCGGTTATGTTCTGCTATTTTGTACCTCTCTTCTAAACCGAATCGTTTGGTAGAAAGAAGTTGTTGCCAATTCATCATGATGTTTTTAATTAGGACTTTATATCCCCCTCAACAAATGCTTTGGAAGGTTATTTTATCAGAAAAGTAATGATTATCTCTCGAAATTATCTAATTTCGTCACTCAATTTAATTATGAAGGTATGAAAATTAAAATAATAAATCGTTCAAAACATCAATTACCGAACTATTCAACTCTTTTGTCTGCCGGCATGGATATTAGGGCCAATCTTGAAGAAGCAATCGCGCTTCAACCTATGGAGAGAAGGCTTATTCCTACGGGCTTGTTTATGGCACTTCCTGCGGGTTACGAAGCTCAAATTCGCCCCAGAAGTGGTTTGGCTCTCAAGCATGGTATTAGTTTGCTCAATACTCCTGGTACTATCGATGCTGACTATAGAGGCGAAATAGGAATCATTATGGTAAACCTATCTAAAGAGGTTTTTGTTGTAAATGATGGTGAGCGAATTGCTCAAATGGTAATTGCCAAGTATGAACAAATCGGCTGGGAGCTAGTTGAAACATTAGACGATACTGAAAGAGGTACAGGAGGATTTGGCCATACAGGTAAAAAATAAGATGCAATGATTAAATTAAATAAACTATGCTACGTTCTGCTGGCTCTTTTGCTTGGTGGACTTAGTCTGACTCCTGCGATGGGGCAAAATATAAGTCAAGCGCAAGAGCTGTCTAAGGATACTTTGCTAGCAAACGTGCTAAGTGATAATCTTGACCGTAAATATTCTTACTATTATCTCGAGGGGGTTCTTAAAAAAAATACGGGTGATCTAGACGATGCTTTTCAGCTATTTAACCACTGCATCGCAATAGATAGTACTCAGGCTGATGCATATTATCAGTTGGGTTCAATGTATATGCAACTCAATCAGGCTGATAAAGCACTTAATTCTTTTCGCAAATCTATAGCTATTGATAGTCTTAACTACTGGTATAATGAATCTTACTTTATTTCGCTTTACAATGCATCGGCAAAGGATATGGCTCCAGCTATTGCTCAGCTCGAAGCGATGACCAGACGATTCCCCAATAAGACTCAACTTCAGTTTCAACTCTTTGAGCTTTACTCTCAAAGTAGAGAGTACGATAAGATGATTTCTGTACTCGACCAGCTCGAGAGCAAAATGGGCAAGAGTGAGCAGCTAAGTATGCAGAAATTCCGAGTTTATTTGATGAAGGGCGAAGAAGATAAAGCCTATGCTGAAATGCTAGCTCTAGTAGAGGCTTGTCCCAACGATTTGCGTTACCGTGTTGTCCTAGCAGATCTATACTTGACTAACGGAAAAAAGAAACAGGCTTACTCTTTACTCAAAAAAGTATTGGAGCAAGAACCCGATTTCCCAATGGCTGTTTATGCTTTAGCTAGTTATTACCAACAGACCAATCAAGACAAAGAGTATCTCGATCAGGTGCAAAAGATAATATTTAATCCCAAAGCTGAGGATGAGCTTCGTCTGAATCTTATCAGACAATATATCTCAAACCCCAAGGTTGATAGCTTGGATGTTATTGCATTGTTTGACAAAGCTTTAGAATTGGATGTTGAAGACGATCAAATTCCGATGCTCTATGCTCAATATCTCTACACACAAAACATGCAAGATCAAGCTAAGCCTGTTCTAGAACGTGTGATTAAAATTGATCCCTCCAATACTCCCTCAAGATTAATGCTTTTAGGGTTAGCTATAAAAGCTGACGATTATAAAGAGGTTATTACACTTTGTCAAGGTGGTATATTGGCTAGTCCTTCGACTCTGGAATTCTATTACTATTTGGCAATTGCTTATAATCAGGCAGAGTCTTATGATAAGCTAATTGAAGTGGTTGAATCTGCTCTTAATGTGGTTGATGAGACCACTCCCAAAGAGTTGATTTCAGATTTTTATGCCATAATGGGTGATGCTTATCATTCTCTGGGTAAAACTAAGGAGTTATATCAGGCTTATGAAAAAGCGCTTGAGTTAAATCCTGAAAACCTAGGGGTACTCAATAATTATGCTTATTACCTTTCGGTTGAAAAACGTCAACTTGATAAAGCCGAACAAATGAGCAAAAAAACGGTTGATGCCGAACCTTCAAATGCTACATTTTTGGATACTTATGCTTGGATTCTTTTTGAGTTGAACCGATTTACTCAGGCCAAAGTGTTTATTGATACTGCTCTGCAACATGGAGGACAGGAGAGTGGAGTGGTGGTTGAACACGCTGGTGATATCTACTGGAAAGTTGGTCAGAAGGATAAAGCTATTGAACTTTGGTTACAAGCTGATAAGCTTGGTGCTGGACCCAAAATTAAAGAGAAGATAAAGAAGAGAAAATACATTAGTGAGTAATCATTATGAAGCAAAGACTATTCTGGCCTCTATTATTGATTGTCTTATTCGTGTCCTCTTGTTCTACATCAAGGTTTCATTCTGCTTCTGAGAAGCCTTATTTGACTTGTCGATTTGAGGTTATTATGCCCTCCCAGGCACACGAGAAGATTAATGGAGTGTTACAACTCTACAAGGATAGCGTGATTCGTATCTCTTTTAGAGCACCTATGGTACGTTCCGAACTCGCCTTATTAGTCTATAGTCCAACAGAGCTGTTGGTAGTAGATAGAACTAATAAGCTTTATGTTAGTGAGGCATATCCCATTGATCCCGCTTATGGAATACATGTCGACTCTTTTGATACTTTTCAAAATCGAATAATTAATGCATCGAAGCGCAAAAAGCCCTCCTTCTTTTTTGCCTCAGATTTTGGGTGGACTGCATTTGGGGAGGCTACAATTCAGCTTTATAAGTTTTCGGACTCTCCCTTCGAGGTTCGCCCCACTAAACTCTCTAGGCGTTATGTTTCATCTACTCTGAATGAGTTGCTTGGGTCAATGGGCCTTTGAGCATTGAGTTGTTGGGTTTAAAAAATGACTTACTCGTTGTAGTCAAACCACCTACTGGTTTGTATGGTGTGACTTACTATCTGTCCATAGCTATCCTAGGTACTCTCTTGCTACTTTTAGAATCTAAAGCTTTCGATTAGTTTCTTGTAGCTTAAGAGTGCGTGTTCAATTTCGGAAACCTTAATGTACTCATTTGCCGTGTGTGAGCGAGCAGACTCTCCTGGGCCAAGTTTAATTGAGGGAAACCCCATGAGTGCTTGATCTGAGAGAGTAGGTGAGCCAAAAGGTTTATACCCCTGGCTGATGAGATGTTTGTAGAAAGGGTGTTCTATATGAAGCTGCGAGGAGTTTAAGCGTGTTGATCTGGCTTTTACTTCGCAACTGGTGTTTGTTTCTATTATTTCTAATAGTTCTTCATTTGTGTAGCATCCATTTCCTCTGATATCCACTACGAATGAACATTTATCTGGCACTACATTGTGTTGTGAGCCAGCTTCAACTTGTGTTACGCTCATCTGTACAGGTCCTAGAAAAGAAGAAACTTTAGGGAAATAGAAGTCTTTAAACCATGTAATTTCGTTAATTGCTTTATAGATAGCATTTACTCCCTCTTTCCGTGCCGCATGACCTGCAACTCCTGTTGTCAGACAATCCAAAACCATTAATCCTTTTTCTGCTACGGCAGGTTGCATCCCTGTGGGTTCTCCAACTATAGCAAGATCGAATTTATCGTACTGCTTTAAAACCAATGATATCCCGTTTTTTCCACTAACCTCTTCTTCTGCTGAGGCACAAAATGCGAGATTAAAAGGGAGTTTATCGTATAGCTCTATGGTCGTCAGGAGAAGGCAGATTAAACTTGCTCCAGCATCGTTACTACCCAGTCCATATAATATGCCCTTTTTGAGTTCAGCGCCGAAAGGGTCTTCGCTCCAGGAGCTAACTGGCTTGACCGTATCTATGTGAGAGTTCAAGAGTAGTGTGGGTTCTTTGAGGTAGCGCTTCTTATCAAGTATTAGTAAGTTATTCCCAATTCTTTCTAAAGGCAGTCCCTGATCTTTGATGAATTTTTCCAACATGTCGGCAACAGAGTCTTCTTGTCGACTGAACGAAGCAGTTTTTATAATTGACTGAAGTAAATTTATAGCTTGTTCTGTAAGGCTTAGTTTTTTCATGTCTGTATGTTTTATTGTTCTAGTCTTTAAGCTTTCCAAATTTAGGCCTTTGAGAAGATATAACAGCCTAAATAATAGTTGTATTTACAATTATTCTCTGCCTAAAATGATGAAATTAATAATTATCCTATACCTTTGTAGCTGAATTTCAAAATATAAGATATGATATACCATCATTTATCTGTTTTAATTCATCGTCAAGCTGAAAAATATGGCGATCGAATAGCAATGAAGTATCGTGACTATGATTTGGCTCAATGGATCCCTATTAGCTGGAATCAATATTCTGATACTGTTCATAAAGTAGCTAATGCAATGGTTGCTTTGGGGATTGAAGAAACTGAGAATATCGGAGTCTTCTCTCAGAATAAGCCTGAGTGTCTTTACTGCGATTTTGGGGCATATGCCAATAGGGCTGTTGTTATTCCTTTTTATGCAACAAGTTCTCCTGCTCAAGCTCAGTATATGATTAATGATGCTCAGATTCGATTTTTGTTCGTGGGTGAGCAATTTCAATATGAAGCTGCTATACGTGTTATTGGTCATTGCCACACGTTGAAGCAAATTATAATATTCGATAAAAAAGTCGTTAGAGATCCTAGAGATACCTCTTCGATTTATTTTGATGAGTTTTTAAAGCTTGGTGAGTCTCGTTCTTATGCTGATGTTGTTCAAGAGCGAACAAGTAAGGCTTCTGGTGACGATTTAGCAAATATTCTTTATACCTCAGGTACTACGGGTGAGCCCAAAGGTGTGATGCTCCATCACTCCAACTTTATAGAGGCTACTCGTTTGCATCACTTGCGATTAGTTGATCTAACGGATAAAGACGTTTCTCTAAACTTTTTACCCCTTACTCATGTCTTTGAACGTGGTTGGGTTTATATCTGCTTTAGTAAGGGTGTACAAGTTTGCGTTAACTTGGTTCCTCAAGATATCCAGACCTCTATGAGGGAGCTTCGCCCTACTGTTATGTGTAGCGTACCTCGTTTTTGGGAGAAAGTATATTTGGGTGTTATTGAGAAAATCGAAGGTTCTAAGGGTGTTGTTAAGCAACTTATGCTCAATGCTGTTAAAGTGGGGCGAGAGCATAATAATCATTATATACGTCTGGGTAAGAAACCGCCTAGAATGTTACACCTGAAATATAAGTTCTACGAAAAGACTGTTATGCAGGTGCTCAAGAAAACTATCGGATTAGAAAACGGAAACTTTTTCCCTGCTGCTGGAGCTGCTTTGCCAGCCGAAGTTGCCGAATTTGTATATGCAGTCGGTATAAATGTCATTACTGGCTATGGTTTAACAGAATCTACTGCGACGGTATCTTGTACAAGCAAAACTCATTTTGATTTCCATTCTGTAGGCTTTCCTATGGATGATGTTCAAGTGAAAATTGGCGAGAAAGAAGAAATTCTTCTTAAAGGTAAAACGATAACTAAAGGCTACTACAAAAATGCAGAGGCAACTGCTAAGGCTTTTGATGCTGATGGTTGGTTTCATACCGGTGATACGGGGCACTTTAAAGATGGAGAGTTGTACATGACGGGTCGACTGAAAGATCTGTTTAAAACCTCCAACGGAAAATACATTGCGCCTCAGGCTTTGGAGACTAAGTTGGTGATTGATCAGTTTATTGATCAGGTATCGCTTATTGCTGATGCTCGTAAATTTGTGTCAGCTCTGATTGTTCCGGTCTATAGCAAAGTCGAAGAATATGCTAAGGAGCATGATATCCCTTATAATGATGTTGGAGAGCTTCTTACTGATCCAGCTATTCTGGCCATGTACAAAAAACGAATTCACACTCTTCAGCAACAATTTGCTTCTTACGAGCAAATAAAGAGCTTTACATTGCTCAAAGAACCCTTCAGTATGCAGAAGGGAGAACTCACTAATACGTTGAAAATAAAGAGAAATGTAGTTGCTAAAAACTATAAAGAAATCATAGATAAAATGTATAAATAAGCTCAAATAAGAGGGAGAAGTTAAATATTTCTCCCTCTTATGTTTTTTATGCTTTTAAAGCTAATGAGCTAGAAGATAAATTACTATCTTAGCAAATTGATAATCAGAACCAGTTTAAGATTTATACCCCAACATGAGTAATAGAGATAAAGAACCCAAAATAGAGATTCAGTTGCCCGAAGATATCGCTGTAGGTAATTACGCAAATCTTGTATCTGTGGCGCACTCCTCTTCAGAGTTTGTTATGGATTTTATCTCTCTTTTACCTGGTATGGATAGAGCTAAAGTTAACTCAAGAGTTATTTTAGCACCAGAACATGCCAAAAGGCTGTTGTTTACGCTTCGTGATAATATAGTCCGATACGAACAAGAGTGTGGTGAGATTGTTCTGGAAGAAATGCAGTTACCTCCAATAGGAAATGTTAGGGGAGAGGCATGATAAAGAAAAAAGTATAAGGTTGTGGATAATTAAAATATTATTTGTAATTTTGCACCCCGATTATACTTGATTAGAAATCAATAACAACAATATATAAATAATAAAAACAAATTAAGAAATGCCTACAATTCAACAATTAGTTAGAAAGGGTCGTTCAGTGCTTAAAGAGAAAAGTCATTCTCCTGCACTAGAATCTTGCCCTCAAAGACGTGGCGTTTGTGTGAGAGTATATACTACTACTCCTAAAAAACCAAACTCTGCGATGCGTAAAGTGGCTCGTGTTCGTTTGACTAACCAAAAAGAGGTGAACTCTTACATTCCAGGTGAAGGTCACAACTTACAGGAACACTCTATTGTTTTAGTTCGTGGTGGTCGTGTAAAAGACCTTCCAGGTGTACGTTACCATATTGTACGTGGAACTTTAGATACAGCAGGTGTTGCTGATCGTAAGCAAAGACGTTCTAAATACGGAACAAAACGCCCTAAAGCAGGAAAAAAATAACAAAAACTTAAGAGCCTCTTTATTTTATTAAAGAGACTCTTGTTTTGATTTTATAATAATAATAACTATCGTTTTAGTTTATTGGATAGCTCAAGGTTGAGTAAATGCCCAAGAGTGGGTTTTGAAGACAAATTGATACAACCAAAAACAAAACACTATTTCATCAAAAATGAGAAAAGCTAAACCAAAAAAACGTGTTGTACTTCCAGATCCACGTTTTAATGATCGTAAGGTTACAAAATTTGTTAACCACTTAATGTATGATGGTAAGAAAAATATCTCTTATGAGATTTTTTACACTGCACTAGATATCATTACTGAAAAAATGACTAACGAAGAGAAATCAGCGTTGGATATCTGGAAAAAAGCTTTGGAAAATGTTACTCCTTTGGTTGAGGTTAAATCTCGTCGTATTGGTGGTGCTACTTTCCAAGTTCCTACAGAAATCATCCCTGCTAGAAAAGAGTCAATTTCAATGAAAAACTTGATTCTATTTGCACGTAAAAGAGCAGGTAAATCTATGGCTGAAAAGCTTGCTTCTGAAATTCAAGATGCTTATAACGAGCAAGGTGGATCTTTTAAACGTAAAGAAGAAGTTCATAGAATGGCTGAAGCCAACAGAGCATTCGCTCACTTCCGTTTCTAATTCAATCATTCTAGATTTACTTTATATATTTAAAACCTAAAAATTAGAATTAGAAAATGTCACAAAAAGATTTACACTTTACAAGAAATATTGGTATCATGGCTCACATTGATGCCGGAAAGACCACAACTTCTGAGCGTATTCTGTATTACACAGGATTAACTCACAAAATCGGTGAAACTCACGACGGTAGTGCAACCATGGACTGGATGCAACAAGAACAAGATCGTGGTATCACTATTACATCTGCTGCTACTACTACTTTTTGGAAGTATGACAACCAGATGTATAAAATCAACTTGATTGATACTCCAGGGCACGTTGACTTTACTGTAGAGGTAGAGCGTTCTCTTCGTGTGCTTGATGGTGCTGTTGCTACTTATTGTGCTGTTGGTGGTGTTGAGCCTCAATCAGAAACAGTTTGGAGACAGGCTGACAAATATAACGTTCCACGTATTGGTTACGTAAACAAAATGGACCGTTCTGGTGCAAACTTCTTCGAAGTTGTTCGCCAAATGCAAACTGTTCTTGGATCTAATCCTTGTCCAGTGGTTATTCCTATCGGTGCTGAAGAAACTTTCGTAGGTTTAGTAGACCTTATCAAAATGAAAGCTATCTACTGGCACGATGAAACTATGGGTGCTGACTTTGATGTTGCTGAAATTCCAGCAGATCTTATGGATGAAGCTCAAGAGTGGAGAGATAAAATGCTTGAAAACGTTTCTAGCTTTGATGAAGCTTTAATGGAAAAGTATTTTGAAGATCCATCTACAATTACTGAAGAAGACCTTATGCGTGCACTTCGTGCGGCTACTTTGACTATGGATATCGTTCCTATGCTTTGTGGTTCTTCTTTCAAAAACAAAGGTGTTCAAACACTTCTTGACTATGCTTGTGCATTTTTACCATCTCCTGTTGATACAGGTACTATTGTTGGTACTAATCCAGAAACTGGTGAAGAAGAAGATAGACAGCCTTCAGAAAGCGAAAAAACTTGTGCTTTAGCATTTAAGATCGCAACTGACCCTTATGTTGGTCGTTTGACTTTCTTCCGTGTTTACTCAGGTAAAATTGCTGCTGGATCTTATATCTACAACACTCGTTCAGACAAAAAAGAACGTGTTTCACGTCTATTCCAAATGCACTCTAATAAACAAAATCCAGTTGATGTAATTGGTGCAGGTGATATTGGTGCAGGAGTAGGATTTAAAGATATTCACACAGGTGATACACTTTGTGATGAAGATTTCCCAATCGTACTTGAATCAATGGACTTCCCAGAACCAGTAATCGGTATTGCTATTGAGCCTAAAACTCAAAAAGATATGGATAAGCTTGGTACAGGTTTGGCTAAACTATCTGAAGAAGATCCAACGTTTACTGTTAAAACTAACGAAGAAACTGGTCAAACAGTTATCTCGGGTATGGGTGAGTTACACCTTGAAGTACTTATTGAGCGTCTTCGTACTGAGTTTAAAGTAGAATGTAATCAAGGTCGTCCTCAAGTTAACTACAAAGAGGCTATTACAAAGACTGTTGATTTACGTGAAACTTACAAAAAACAAACTGGTGGTCGTGGTAAATTTGCTGATATCATTGTTAAGATGGGACCAGTTGATGAAGACTTCACACTAGGTGGTTTACAATTCGTAGATGAAGTGAAAGGTGGTAATATTCCTAAAGAATTTATCCCTTCAGTTCAAAAAGGTTTCCAAACAGCTATGAAAAATGGTGTCCTTGCAGGTTATCCATTAGATTCATTAAAAGTTGTTCTTACTGATGGTTCTTTCCACCCTGTTGACTCTGACCAATTATCTTTCGAGATTTGTGCTATGCAAGCTTATAGAAAAGCTTCTGCTCAAGCAGGTCCTGTGTTGATGGAGCCTATCATGAGATTAGAGGTAGTAACACCTGAAGAAAACATGGGTGATATTATCGGAGACTTAAATAAACGTCGTGGTCAAGTTGAGGGTATGGAGTCTAGCCGTTCAGGTGCTCGTATCGTTAAAGCTCTTGTTCCACTAGCTGAAATGTTTGGTTACGTAACATCTTTACGTACTATATCTTCAGGACGTGCAACATCATCAATGGTTTACTCTCACCACGCAGCATTGTCTTCTTCTATTGCTAAACAAGTACTAGAAGAGTGTGACGGTCGTGTTGATTTAGTATAACTATAAAACTATAGAACTACGGAAATTAGCGAATGACTCTTAATTTCTGTAGTTCTATATTATGCAATATAAATTTATTTATTTATTATATAATTATTTATGAGTCAAAGAATCAGAATTAAACTCAAATCTTACGACCACAACTTAGTTGATAAATCAGCTGAGAAGATCGTTAAGACAGTGAAGGCGACTGGTGCTATTGTTAGTGGACCAATTCCATTACCAACTCACAAGCGTATTTTTACTGTTAACCGTTCAACTTTCGTTAATAAAAAATCGAGAGAACAATTTCAGCTTAGTTCATTTAAGCGTCTAATCGACATCTATAGCTCTACTGCTAAAACTGTTGATGCTTTAATGAAATTAGAGTTACCAAGTGGAGTTGAGGTTGAAATTAAGGTTTGATAAATTAAAAATTTACTGAAATGCCAGGATTAATAGGAAAAAAAATCGGAATGACATCCGTATTCAGTGCCGAGGGTAAAAATGTACCATGCACTGTTATCGAAGTAGGTCCTTGTGTCGTTACTCAGGTTAAGTCTCTTGAAAAAGATGGTTATGAGGCTGTTCAAATTGGTTTTATGGATCAAAAGGACAAGCATACTTCAAAACCATTGATGGGACACTTTAAAAGAGCTGGAGTAGCGCCAAAGAGACACTTGGCCGAGTTCAAGGGTTTTAATCAAGAGTTGAATTTAGGTGATGCTATAACAGTGGATTTCCTAAGTGATACCGTTTATGTAGACGTTGTAGGTACTTCCAAAGGTAAGGGCTTCCAAGGTGTTGTTAAAAGACACAACTTCGGTGGTGTTGGACAATCAACTCACGGTCAACATAACAGACAACGTAAGCCAGGTTCTATTGGTGCTGCTTCTTACCCTGCGAAAGTATTCAAAGGAATGAGAATGGGTGGCCAAATGGGTGGCGACAGAGTTACTGTTCAAAACTTACAAGTATTAAAAGTAATCGCGGAACACAATTTACTATTAGTAAAAGGTTCGGTTCCAGGTTGCAAAGGTTCAATCGTTTTAATTGAAAAATAATGGAAGTTAACGTATTAAACATAAAGGGTGAAGACACTGGAAGAAAGGTTACGTTAAACGAATCTATCTTCGGTATTGAGCCAAACGACCATGCTATTTATCTAGATGTTAAGCAGCACATGGCTAACAAACGTCAAGGTACTCACAAAACTAAAGAGAGAAATGAAATCGCCGGTTCAAGACGTAAACTAGGCCGCCAAAAAGGTGGTGGTGGTGCTCGTCGTGGTGATATTAAATCTCCACTATTAGTTGGTGGTGGCCGTGTATTTGGTCCAACTCCAAGAGATTACTCTTTCAAAGTGAATAAAAAAACAAAAGCTTTAGCAAGAAGATCGGCTTTGTCTTACAAGGCACAAGGTTTATCGATTATTGTTGTTGAAGACTTCGCTTTTGAAACACCTAAAACAAAGGAGTTTATCTCAATCACTAATAATCTTAAAGTTTCTGATAAAAAGCTACTTATGATTTTAACAGAAGCAAATAAAAATGTATATTTGTCAGCTCGTAATATTAAGGGTGCTGAAGTGAACGCAGTTTCTCATTTAAACACTTATGGTGTTTTGAATGCTGGAATTCTTGTGGTTACTGAAAGCGCTTTGTCGGCTATTGACAATATTTTAATGTAAAAAGGAGGCTTATAATGGGAATTATTATTAGACCGTTAGTTACAGAGAAAATGACAGACATCACTGAAACAAGCAATCGTTTTGGTTTTGTTGTTCGTCCTGAGGCTAACAAGCTACAAATAAAGAGAGAAATTGAAGCCCTTTACAATGTTACAGTAGCTGATGTTAATACAATGAAGTATAAGGGTAAGTCTAAAACTCGTTATACAAGAGCAGGTATTATCAGTGGAAAAACAAATGCTTTTAAGAAAGCTATTGTTACATTGAAAGAAGGAGATACTATAGACTTTTATAGCAATATTTAATAAAAATGGCAGTACGTAAAATGAAGCCCACTACACCGGGGCAAAGACATAAAATTATTGGTACTTTCGAGGAGATTACTGCACGTGTACCAGAAAAATCTCTTGTAACAGGTAAGAGAAAATCGGGTGGTAGAAATGCAATTGGTCGTATGACTATGCGTTATATCGGAGGCGGTCACCGCCAGAAACTCCGTTTTATCGACTTCAAGAGAAATAAGGACGGTGTTCCAGCAGTTGTAAAATCAATTGAGTACGATCCAAATCGTTCGGCTCGTATCGCATTGTTATACTATGCTGATGGTGAGAAAAGATACATTATTGCTCCCAATGGATTAGAAGTTGGAGCGACTCTATTATCAGGCGAGAATGCTGCACCAGAAGTTGGTAATGCATTACCTCTAGCAAATATCCCTGTGGGTACTGTAATTCATAACATTGAATTACGTCCAGGTCAAGGTGCTGCTTTCGCTCGTTCAGCAGGTAATTATGCTCAGCTTACTTCTCGTGAAGGCAAGTACTGTGTAATTAAAATGCCTTCAGGCGAGGTTCGTCAAATCTTGAGTGCTTGTAAAGCTACTATTGGTAGTGTTGGTAATTCAGATCACGCTCTTGAGAGATCGGGTAAAGCTGGTCGTTCAAGATGGTTGGGACGTAGACCACGTACTAGAGGTGTTGTAATGAATCCTGTGGATCACCCAATGGGTGGTGGTGAAGGTAAAGCTTCAGGAGGGCATCCAAGATCTCGTAAGGGACTTTATGCTAAAGGTCTTAAGACTAGAGCTCCTAAGAAGCATTCATCTAAGTACATCATCGAGAGAAGAAAGTAATAAACTGATTAATTGAAGAATTTATGAGTCGTTCATTAAAAAAAGGTCCATATATCGACATTAAACTTGAAAAAAAGATTCTTGCTATGAATGAAGAAGGCAAGAAGAATGTTGTGAAAACCTGGGCTAGAGCCTCAATGATATCTCCAGATTTTGTTGGACATACTGTTGCGGTTCACAATGGAAATAAATTTATTCCTGTTTATGTTACTGAGAATATGGTTGGGCACAAGCTTGGTGAATTTTCACCAACTCGTACCTTCAAAGGCCACTCAGGTAATAGAAGATAAGCAGGTTCTTATTATCGAACAAAAAAGTAATAAATTATAATGGGAGCAAGAAAAAGAATATCGGCTGAAAAAAGAAAAGAAGCCCTTAAAACCACGTATTTTGCGAAGATGAACAATGTTCCTACTTCTCCACGAAAAATGCGCTATGTCGTAGACATGATTCGTGGGATGGAAGTTAACAAAGCACTTGGTGTGTTGAAGTTTTCTTCTAAGGAAGCAGCTGCACGAGTTGAGAAACTCTTACGTTCAGCTATTGCGAACTGGGAGCAAAAAAATGATCGAAAAGCTGAAACTGGTGAACTTTTTGTAACAAATATCTTTGTTGATGGTGGTGCTATGTTGAAACGTATGCGTCCAGCGCCTCAAGGTAGAGCTTACAGAATTCGTAAACGTTCTAACCATGTTACGCTATTCGTTGATTCTAAAAATACTAACAACGAATTAAATTAAGGTATAGATGGGACAAAAAGTTAATCCAATAAGTAACCGCTTAGGAATTATCAGAGGATGGGATTCTAACTGGTATGGTGGAAATAATTATCGCGATAATTTATACGAAGATAGTAAAATCCGTAAATACCTTAATGCTAGACTTTCAAGAGCTAGTGTTTCTAGAATCGTTATCGAGCGTACGCTTAAATTAGTTACTATCACAATTTGTACAGCTAGACCAGGTATTATTATCGGTAAAGCAGGTTCAGAAGTTGATAAATTGAAAGAGGAGTTGAAACAACTTACTAATAAAGATATTCAAATCAATATCTTTGAAGTAAGAAGACCTGAACTTGATGCTGTAATTGTAGCAAATAGTATTGCTCGTCAGCTAGAAGGTAAAATTGCTTACCGTCGTGCAGTTAAGATGGCTATTGCCAACACTATGCGTATGGGAGCTGAGGGAATTAAAATTCAAATCTCAGGACGTTTGAATGGAGCTGAAATGGCTCGTTCAGAAATGTTCAAAGAAGGAAGAACTCCATTGCACACTTTTAGAGCAGATATTGACTACTGTCATGCTCCAGCTCTAACTAAAGTTGGTCTTCTTGGTGTTAAAGTATGGATCTGTAAAGGTGAAATATTTGATAAGGTTGATTTAGCGCCAAACTTTACACAAGAAAAACAAGCTGGTGGACGTCGTAATAGCGGTGGTAGCAATAATAAGAACTTCCGCAGAAAGAAAAATAATCGCTAATTGAGTTAGATTTTAGGAAATTATGTTACAACCAAAAAAGACTAAATTCAGAAGACAGCAAAAAGGCCGCATGAAAGGTAATGCTCAACGAGGCCATGAACTTGCTTTCGGATCTTTTGGTATTAAAACTTTGCAAGAAAAGTGGATTACAGGAAGACAAATCGAAGCAGCTCGTATTGCTGTAACTAGATATATGCAACGTCAAGGACAAATATGGATTCGTATCTTCCCTGATAAACCTATTACAAAGAAACCTGCAGAGGTTCGTATGGGTAAGGGTAAAGGTGCTCCAGAAGGTTTTGTTGCGCCTGTTAGTCCAGGTAGAATTATTATCGAAGTAGAAGGTGTACCTTACGCAGTTGCTAGAGAGGCTTTGCGTTTGGCTGCTCAAAAACTTCCAGTGACTACAAAGTTTATTGTGAGACGCGACTTTGATATCAAAAATGAAAATGCCTAACGTATGAAAATAGCAGAAATTAAAGAAATGTCTACTGCTGATTTAGCAGAGAGAATTCAAACAGAGAAGGCTAATTTAAACCAAATGGTTTTAAACCATGCTATTTCTCCATTAGAGAATCCTGCAGTTATTAAATCATTACGCAGGGCAGTTGCGCGTATGAAATCAGATTTACGCCAAAGAGAACTTAACAATAAATGATGAGCTTAATGGAAGCAAGAAATTTAAGAAAAACAAGAATAGGGGTAGTGTTAAGCGACCGTATGGATAAAACCATAACTGTTGCCGCTAAGTTCAAAGAAAAGCACCCTATGTACGGAAAATTCGTTAGTAAAACGAAGAAGTACTATGCTCATGATGAGAACAATGAATGCAACATTGGTGACACTGTTAATATTATGGAAACTCGTCCTTTGAGTAAAAACAAAAGATGGAGATTAGTAGAAATAATCGAAAGAGCTAAGTAATTATGATACAATCAGAATCCAGACTTGTAGTATGTGATAATAGTGGAGCTAGAGAGGTAATGTGTATCCGCGTTTTAGGTGGAACACGTCGTCGCTACGCTTCAGTTGGGGATGTAATTGTCGTTTCTGTAAAGAGCGTTATCCCATCTAGTGATGTTAAAAAAGGTGCAGTATCAAAGGCTTTGATCGTACGTACTAAGAAAGAAATCCGTCGTACTGATGGTTCTTATATACGTTTTGATGATAATGCTTGCGTGTTGTTAAATACAGCAGGTGACATAAGAGGTAGTCGTATTTTCGGGCCTGTAGCGAGAGAACTTCGTTCAAAAAACATGAAAGTTGTATCTTTAGCACCAGAGGTACTTTAATTTTGTAAATGACTTTAGTAATGAGTAAATTACATATAAAAAAAGGCGATACAGTCTACGTGAACACTGGCAAAGACAGAGGTAAAACTGCGAAAGTTTTGCAAGTCCTTGTTAAGGAAAATAGAGCTATAGTTGAAGGTATTAACTTAGTATCAAAAAGTACTAAGCCTAGCGCAGCAAACCCACAAGGTGGTATTGTTAAGCAAGAAGCTTCAATTCATATTTCTAATTTGAACGTTGTTGATCCTAAATCTGGAAAACCAACAAGAATTGGTAGAAAAGAAGATTCTGAAGGATCTTTAGTGCGTTATTCAAAAAAATCAGGAGAGGAGATTAAATAATGAGTAATACTGCAAGCCTTAAAAATGAATATGCAGAACGTATCGTTCCTGCATTACAATCACAATTTCAGTATACTTCAGCTATGCAAGTTCCTAAACTAGAAAAGATTGTTATCAATCAAGGTTTAGGTCAAGCTGTTGCAGATAAAAAAATTATTGATGTTGCTATCAATGAAATCACTGCAATTACAGGTCAAAAAGCCGTAGCTACAGTATCTAAAAAAGATATTTCAAACTTTAAATTGCGTAAGCAAATGCCTATTGGTGTTATGGTTACACTACGTCGCGAGCGTATGTATGAGTTTTTAGAAAAACTTGTTCGTGTAGCTTTACCACGTATCCGTGACTTTAGAGGAATCAATAGTAAGTTTGATGGTCGTGGTAACTATACTTTAGGTATTCAGGAGCAAATCATTTTCCCTGAAATTAATATCGATAGTATTACTAAAATTCTAGGAATGAATATTACCTTTGTGACTTCAGCTGAGACTGATGAAGAAGGTCATGCTTTATTGAAAGAGTTTGGTTTACCTTTTAAACAAGCTAAATAAGTTTTAAAATAATATGGCAAAAGAATCAATGAAAGCTCGTGAAGTAAAGCGAGCTAAATTAGTAGCCAAATACGCTGATAAGCGTGCTGCTCTTATTGCTGCTGGAGATTATGAAGGATTACAGGCGTTGCCAAAAAACGCATCACCTGTGAGACTTCACAACCGTTGTAGTATGACTGGTCGTCCAAAAGGATATATGCGCCAGTTTGGTATTTCAAGAATTCAATTTCGTGAAATGGCTTCAAATGGTTTAATCCCTGGCGTAAAAAAGGCCAGTTGGTAATTTTATGAATATTGTCAGGAGAGTCCTGATTAATTTAATTTTTTGAATATGACTGATCCAATAGCAGATTATTTAACGAGGTTGAGAAATGCAATTACTGCTAATCACAGAGTTGTAGAGATTCCAGCTTCGAACCTTAAAAAAGATATCACTAAGATTCTTTTTGAGAAAGGATACATCCTTAACTACAAGTTTGTAGAAGATGGTCCACAAGGTACTATCAAGATTGCATTGAAGTACGATAAAGTAAACAAAGTCAATGCCATCAAGAAACTAATTAGAGTATCTAGTCCAGGTTTACGTAAGTATGCTGGTTATAAAGATATGCCTAGAGTTATTAATGGTTTGGGTATTGCTGTAGTATCTACTTCCAGAGGTGTAATGACAAATAAAGAAGCTACTGATCATAAGATCGGTGGTGAAGTTTTATGTTACATATATTAAAAGGAGGAGAATTATGTCAAGAATAGGAAAATCACCCATCCATATACCTGCTGGTGTTACTGTAACAGTTAGTGAAAACACTGTTTCTGTAAAAGGACCAAAAGGAGAATTAAGTCAAGAAATCAATCCTAAAATCTCTGTTAACGTTGAAGGTAATGAGGTTGTTTTAACTCGTTCTTCGGAAGAAAGCCAAGAACGTGCTTTTCACGGCCTTTATCGCTCTCTTGTTAACAATATGGTTATTGGTGTGTCTGAAGGATATACTAAACAACTAGAGTTAGTTGGAGTTGGTTTCCGTGCTGCGACTCAAGCAGATAATATTTTAGAGTTAAACTTAGGTTTTACTCATAGCATCTTATTGCAGTTGCCTTCACAGGTTAAAGTTGAAGCTAAGTCTGAAAGAAACAAAAACCCATTGATCTTGCTAGAGTCTTGCGACAAGCAATTAATTGGTCAAGTTTGTGCAAAAATTCGTTCTTTCCGTAAACCTGAGCCTTACAAGGGTAAAGGTGTTAAATTTGTTGGCGAAGAAATTCGCAGAAAATCTGGTAAAGCTGCTTCAGCTAAGTAAAATCTGTAATTTTATAATAATATGACAACAAAAGTAGAAAGACGAAGAAAAATTAGATATAGAGTAAGAAATAAAATCTCTGGATCTTCTTCTTGCCCAAGAATGAGTGTTTATCGTAGTAATAAGCAAATTTACGTGCAAATTATTGATGATTTATCTGGTAAAACACTAGTTTCAGCTTCATCTCTAGGTCTTAACGTTCCTTCGAACAAAGACCAAGCAGTTAAAGTCGGCGAGTTAATCGCTAAAAAAGCCGTTGAAGCAGGTATTGAAGCAGTAGTTTTTGACCGTGGAGGTTATTTATACCATGGTAGAGTAAAAGAGCTTGCTGATGCTGCTCGTAAAGGAGGACTTAAATTTTAAATCATTATGGTAAGAAATAAAGTTAAAAATACTAACGATATCGAACTTAAAGATAGACTTGTTGCTATAAACCGTGTTGCTAAGGTGACTAAAGGTGGTAGAACCTTTAGCTTCTCTGCAATTGTGGTTGTAGGTAACGAAGACGGTCTTGTAGGTTGGGGACTTGGTAAGGCTGGTGAAGTAACTTCAGCTATTTCTAAAGCTGTAGAAGCAGCTAAGAAAAACGTTATTAAAGTTCCTGTGTTTAACGGTACAATACCTCACGAACAAGAGGCTCGCTTTGCTGGAGCAGAGGTTTTTATTAAACCTGCTTCTCATGGTACTGGAGTTGTTGCTGGTGGTGCTATGCGTGCTGTTCTAGAGAGTGTCGGTGTAACTGACGTTTTGGCTAAATCTAAAGGTTCTTCTAACGCTCATAATTTAGTGAAAGCTACAATTAAAGCACTTGAAGAGCTACGTGATGCTAAAATGGTTGCCAACAATAGAGGTATTAGTGTACAAAGAGTTTTTAAAGGATAGGAGAATTCAAATATGTCAACTATTAAAATTAAACAAGTTAAAAGTAGAATTGGAGCTCCTAAAGATCAAAAGAAGACTTTAGATGCACTAGGCCTACGCAAACTCAATAGAATTGTAGAGCATAAAAACAACCCTGCAATTCTTGGTATGGTAGCTAAAGTGAAACACTTAGTTACTATCGTAGAGTAATATTAATTGTATTAAACACATTAAGAATATGAACTTAAGTAACTTAAAGCCTGCTTGTGGATCTACACATTCAAGAAGAAGACTCGGTCGTGGTATCGGTTCTGGCCTTGGTCGTACATCTACTCGTGGACATAAAGGAGCAAAATCAAGATCAGGCTATAAAAAGAAAACCGGCTTTGAAGGTGGTCAAATGCCTCTGCAACGTCGTTTGCCTAAATTTGGTTTTAAAAATATAAACAGAAAAGAATTCAAAGCAATCAATTTAGATACTATTCAACAATTAGTTGAAAAGACTAAACTTGAAAAAGTTGGATTAAATGATTTTATCAATGCAGGTCTTACTTCCGCTGGCGAGCCTGTAAAAGTTTTAGCTAATGGGCAGCTAACATCTAAAGTTGATGTTGAAGCAAGTGCATTCTCTAAAACTGCTATCGCTGCTATTGAAGCGGCGGGTGGTAAAGCGATAAAACTCTGATTTAATGAAAAAAGCTATTGAAACATTAAAAAATATATGGAGTATTGAGGATCTGCGAAATCGGATCCTCATAACCATATTGTTTGTTGCAATTTATCGTTTCGGCTCATTTGTAGTATTGCCCGGTATTAACCCTTCATCTTTGGCTGCTTTGCAGAACCAAACTAGTGAGGGTTTATTAGCTTTGCTTAATATGTTTTCCGGTGGTGCTTTCTCTAATGCTTCAATTTTTGCATTAGGAATTATGCCTTATATTTCGGCATCCATCGTGATTCAATTACTCGGGATAGCGGTTCCTTACTTTCAAAAGCTGCAGCGAGATGGTGAGAGTGGTAGAACAAAGATGAATCAATATACTCGATACTTAACTATCGCGATTCTTCTAGTTCAAGCACCTGCTTACCTCCTAAATCTTAGAGCACAGGCTGGCACGGCCCTTAATGCTTCATTAGATTGGACTATGTTTATGGTTACCTCAACTATTATTTTAGCTGCAGGTAGCATGTTTGTTTTATGGTTAGGAGAAAGAATTACTGATAAAGGCATCGGTAATGGTATCTCTATGATCATTTTAGTTGGTATTATTGCGAGGCTTCCTGAATCGTTTATTCAAGAGGTAGCTAGTAGATTCAGTAATATTAGTGCTGGTGGATTAGTAATGTTCCTTATCGAACTTGTAATTCTGTTAGTAGTTATAGCTGGCGCTATTTTGTTAGTTCAAGGAGTAAGGAAAGTTCCTGTGCAATATGCAAAGCGTGTTGTTGGTGATAGACAGGTAGGTGGCGCTCGTCAGTATATTCCTTTAAAGGTTAATGCTGCTGGAGTTATGCCAATCATTTTTGCTCAGGCAATTATGTTTATTCCTATTTCGATTTCATCTTTATTTACAGACTCTCACGAGTTTGGAGGTTTTATGAAATCATTATTTAATTATACTAGTTTTTGGTATAACTTTGTATTTGCGTTTCTAATTATAGTTTTCACCTATTTTTATACGGCTGTAACTATTAATCCAACACAAATGGCAGATGACATGAAGCGTAATAATGGCTTTATACCAGGTATCAAACCAGGTAAGAGCACAGCTAATTTCATTGATGAGATTATGTCTCGTATTACACTTCCTGGATCTTTCTTCCTAGCGTTAATTGCGGTTCTTCCTGCGTTTGCTGGCTCTATTTTTGGAGTTCAACCAGGTTTTGCTCAATTTTTTGGTGGTACTTCTTTATTAATTCTTGTGGGTGTTGTTTTAGATACCCTACAGCAAATAGAGAGTCACTTACTAATGAGACACTATGATGGTTTGTTAGATTCGGGTAGAGTACGTGGACGTTCAGGTGTTTCTGCTTATTAAGTAAAATAGATATATGATTTTTCTTAAGACAGAAGAGGAGATTGAATTACTTCGACAAAGTAATCTATTGGTTGGTCGAACGCTAGGAGTTGTAGCGGAAGCTATTGCTCCAGGTGTTACTACTCTCCAATTAGATCAGTTAGCCGAAGAATTTATAAGAGATCATGGTGCTGTCCCTACTTTTAAGGGTTATCCCAATCACTTAGGTCAGCCTTTCCCTGGATCTCTATGCACTTCAGTTAATGACGTTGTAGTACATGGTATTCCCAATGGTGTTCCTCTTGAAGACGGCGACATTGTTTCCGTAGATTGTGGGACTCTTATGAATGGTTTCTGTGGTGACTCCGCGTACACATTTTGTGTTGGAGAAGTTGCCCAAGAAGTTGTGAAGCTTTTAAAGGTAACCAAGGAATCTTTGTATAAAGGGATTGAACAAGCTGTCCATGGAAGACGGTTAGGTGATATTGGCTTTGCTATTCAGTCACACGCAGAAATGAATGGATATGGTGTTGTTCGCGAGTTTGTGGGTCATGGTATTGGCCGTGAAATGCATGAAGAACCAGCTGTACCCAATTATGGTAGCAGGGGACGAGGAAAGCAGCTTAAAAAGGGCATGTGCATTGCTATCGAGCCTATGATTACGTTAGGCAATAAAGAAATAGGAATGGATAATGATGGATGGACTGTGAGAACACTAGACCGAAAGGCTGCTGCTCACTTTGAGCATACAGTAGCAATCGGAATGGATTCGGCAGACATTCTATCATCTTTTGATTATGTTGAAGAAGTTTTAAGAAAGAAAGGATATTAATATATGGCTAAGCAATCCGCGATAGAACAAGACGGAGTTATTGTAGAAGCATTGTCTAATGCAATGTTTCGTGTAGAATTAGAAAATGGACATGAGATTACAGCTCATATTTCGGGTAAGATGAGAATGCATTACATTAAGATTCTTCCTGGAGATAGGGTGAAAGTTGAGATGTCTCCGTATGACTTAACTAAAGGTCGTATTGTATTTAGATATAAATAAATTGAAATATGAAAGTTAGAGCATCATTAAAAAAACGTACGCCAGACTGCAAGATTGTTAGACGTAAGGGTCGTTTGTATATTATTAACAAGAAAAATCCTAAGTATAAACAACGTCAAGGATAATTTCATTATTTTTGTAAAGAAATAAATTAATATATGGCTATTAGAATAGTTGGTGTAGATTTGCCCCAAAATAAAAGGGGAGAAGTAGCGTTGACCTATATCTACGGTATTGGTAGAAGTAACGCTAAGAAGATTTTAGAAAAAGCAGGCGTAGACCTTAACCTTAAGGTAAATGAATGGACTGATGAGCAAGCGGGTAGTATCCGTGAGATTATCGGTGCTGAATTTAAAGTTGAGGGAGATTTACGTTCTGAAGTGCAACTAAACATCAAACGTTTGATGGATATTGGTTGTTACAGAGGAGTTCGTCATCGTGTTGGCTTACCTTTAAGAGGTCAAAGCACAAAAAACAATGCACGTACTCGTAAGGGAAGAAAGAAAACAGTTGCAAATAAGAAAATAGCTACTAAATAATAATTGTTGATATGGCAAAAAAAACAGTCGCAGCTAAAAAAAGAAATGTAAAGGTAGATGCAGTTGGACAATTACATGTTCACTCTTCATTTAACAACATTATCGTTTCTTTAGCGAATAGTGATGGGCAGATCATCTCTTGGTCTTCTGCTGGTAAAATGGGTTTTAGAGGTTCTAAAAAGAACACTCCTTATGCAGCTCAAATGGCAGCGCAAGATTGTTCAAAGATCGCTTACGATCTAGGTTTGAGAAAAGTTAAAGCTTACGTTAAAGGACCAGGTAACGGACGTGAGTCTGCTATTAGAACAATTCACGGTGCAGGAATTGAAGTTACAGAAATTGTTGATGTAACACCACTTCCACACAATGGTTGTCGTCCACCAAAAAGACGTCGAGTTTAATCACTTATTCTTATTTATGAAGCTTGAATTTGTTTTGGATTACACCTTCTTCTCTGTAGTCGCGGCTGCAACAAACTTAAGTTCATATTTTTACAATTAAATATTAAAATACAATGGCTAGATATACTGGACCAAAATCCAAAATCGCCCGTAAGTTTGGAGAAGCTATTTTTGGGGCTGATAAAGTTTTATCAAAGAAAAATTATCCTCCAGGTCAACATGGCAACTCAAGAAGAAGAAAAACTTCTGAATATGGAATACAGCTTAGTGAAAAACAAAAAGCGAAGTATACATATGGTGTATTAGAAAAACAATTCCGTAATCTCTTTACTAAAGCTGAGAAAGCTAAAGGTATTACTGGTGAGATTCTTTTGCAACTACTTGAGTCAAGACTCGATAATATTGTTTTTCGTTTAGGTATTGCACCTACTCGTGCTGCTGCTCGTCAGTTAGTTAATCATAGACACATTACTGTTGATGGTAAAGTAGTAGATATTGCTTCTTTTTCTGTTAAACCAGGTCAATTGATTGCTGTGAGAGAAAGAGCTAAGTCTTTAGAAGTAATTAACAGCTCTTTAGCTGGTTTCAACCATAGCAAATATGCATGGATGGAATGGGATGAAGCTTCTAAAACTGGTAAGTTCTTACACATTCCTGACCGTACAGATATACCAGAAAATATCAAAGAACAATTGATCGTAGAATTATACTCTAAATAATAATTAATTTCATGGCGATATTAGCATTTCAAAAACCTGAGAAAGTATTAATGTTGGAAGCGGATGACAAATTCGGTAAATTCGAATTTCGTCCGTTAGAACCTGGCTTCGGTATCACTGTTGGTAATGCTCTACGTCGTATTCTCCTTTCTTCACTAGAGGGATTCGCTATTACTACTATTAAAATTGATGGTGTAGAACATGAATTTTCTAGTGTTGCAGGTGTACGCGAAGATGTTACTAATATTATATTGAATCTAAAACAGGTTAGATTCAAACAGATTGTTGAAGAATTCGAAAGCGAAAGGGTAAGCATCACTGTTGAAAATTCTACAGAATTTAAAGCTGGTGATATTGGAAAATATTTGACTGGATTTGAAGTGTTAAATCCTGAATTAGTTATTTGTCATTTAGATCCAAAATCGACGATGCTGATTGAATTAACCATAAACAAAGGTCGTGGATATGTTCCTTCAGAGGAAAATCGCGAGTACTGTACCGATGTTCATGTGTTGCCAGTCGACTCAATTTTCACACCAATTAGAAATGTGAAATATTTCATTGAGAACTATCGTGTAGAACAAAAAACTGACTACGAAAAATTAATACTTGAAATCAGTACTGATGGTTCCATACATCCTAAGGATGCTTTAAAGGAAGCAGCTAAAATATTGATTCATCACTTTATGTTATTCTCTGATGAGAAAATTACTCTAGAGGCAACAGAAGGTGAAGGCAATGAGGAGTTTGATGAAGAGGTACTTCATATGCGTCAACTACTTAAGACTAAACTTACTGATATCGATTTATCTGTAAGAGCTCTTAATTGCTTGAAAGCAGCTGAAGTTCACACTTTAGGTGAGCTTGTTCAATATCAAAAAACTGATCTTTTGAAGTTCCGTAACTTTGGTAAGAAATCGCTTGCTGAGCTTGATGATTTGCTCGCAAGTCTGAATCTATCATTTGGAACTGATATTTCTAAATATAAATTAGATAAAGAATAAAAAATGAGACATAATAAAAAATTTAACCACCTAGGTCGTACTGCATCTCACAGAAGTGCTATGTTATCAAATATGGCTACTTCATTGATTATGCACAAAAGAATCACTACGACGGTGGCTAAGGCTAAAGCCTTGAAGCAGTATGTTGAGCCTTTGATTACCAAATCAAAGAATGATACAACAAACTCTCGTCGTGTAGTATTTAGTCATTTACAAAGTAAAGAAGCTATCACTGAATTATTTCAAGAAGTTTCTGTAAAAGTTGCTGATAGACCGGGAGGATATACTCGTGTTATTAAACTTGGTAATCGTTTAGGCGATAACGCTGAAATGTGTTTTATTGAGCTTGTTGATTACAATGAGCACTTTGATGTTGCTAAAGGTGGTAAAAAACGTACTCGTCGTTCAAGACGTGGTGCATCTGCTGAAGGTACTGAAGACACAACTACAGTTGATTCTGCTGAATAAGACACTGTCTCAGGAAGTGTGTAAGTAAATTAAGCTTGGGTTGGGTTATTGTTATAGCCTGACCCTTTCTTTGTAAATAATTAGGAACTGATTTAAAATTATGCCCCAGTCCCTGATAGGCATTGACCACTTCTTTGTGGCCTCTCTAACGGCTAAATATACTGATTTCATCACAGAATCATCGGTTGGGAACGATAATTTGTTCTTGGTGTACTTTCTAATCTT
>NZ_AQWS01000017.1 GCF_000375405.1 Bacteroides propionicifaciens DSM 19291 = JCM 14649
CTACAAAAACTTTAAAAACAAAATCTCTAACTTCTTTTCTGCCAGTATGTCATTTTCTCGTGGCCTTAACCTCGAGGCCTTGTCTCTTACAAAGCGAGTGCAAAAGTATAGCATAGGATTGCGAATTCCAAATGCATTTGCACTTATTTTGAATAGATTTTAGAGGCTTATGCATAACAAGCTATCAATCCACAGGTTAGCATATGAAATAATTTTACATAGTTTTTAATGGGGGTTACAAGTCCTCCTTTACTACTCCTTATTATATACAGTTTATTTTATTACTGTACTGGTGCAGCAAAACCACTACGGTGGAAATATAAAATGAGCTACTCCCTTGGGGGCTCCGAGTAAGTCGAAGTGGTCAAACCAGTAGGTGGTAAAACAAGACAGCGCCTAATCCAATCAATAGCGAATAATACATATGGCTTAAGCATCGGATATAATTTCTTATCTTTGAAAGCATAACTATTTAATAAATCAAGAATGTCTTCAACACCTAAATATTACGTAAGCCGTAAAACATTAATTCTAATATGCACACTAACCTGGTTCTTCGCAGGAATAAGTGTATTTGCAACAGGGGTTCAAACTTGGCTAATAACCGATATGAAACTAATCTACAAGATATTCTTCGCTATTGTCACTTTTTGTATATTCAACTTTATAATATTTAGACCTCTATCAAAGAAATACATAGATCGCATACTCGATCTAAATCATCGAAACCATCCACTTACTTTTTTCGACATCCGTGGTTGGGGAATCATGTTCTTTATGATGGGCCTTGGCTTCTCGGTTAGAAGATTCAGCCTACTACCCAATACCTTTATTGCACCATTCTACATCGGACTCTCCATTGCACTTACAATTGTAGGTATCAAGTTTATACGCGAGTGGAATAAAGTATCACATCAATAAACAATGTATTAATATACACTTGCAAGGATATTTAATTAAATAATTATAATATATATGCAAAAACAAGCATATATATTATACCTTTGACGCCAAAATAGTTATTATTATACAGCGTCATGAATAAACAACCTTCAGTAATTGTTTCACTAGTTCCCATTGCAACACTCATTTTTTTATTAACCCTTATCATTCCCATTTTCGGAAGTGACGCACTCTCAGGCGGTAGCCAAATAGCCATACTCATGTCTACGGCAGTAGCCGTCTTTATCGGAATGGCATTCTATAAGGGCAAATGGTTAAATTTTGAGCTTGCCATGATTGAAAACATTACAGGAGTGAGTACAGCTCTAATAATATTACTAATAATCGGAGCATTGAGTAGCATTTGGATGATTAGTGGTGTAGTTCCTACATTGATATATTATGGAGTCCAGGTAATTCATCCTAAATTCTTCTTGGCCTCAACTTGCATTATTTGTGCATTAGTATCGGTAATGACGGGGAGCTCTTGGACAACCATTGCTACTATAGGACTAGCACTAATGGGCATAGGTAAGGCTCAAGGATTTTCGGAAGGTTGGATTGCTGGAGCCATTATATCGGGTGCATATTTTGGAGATAAAATTTCACCTCTATCCGACACGACTGTGTTGGCCTCATCAATTACCGACACCCCCCTATTCCAGCATATACGCTATATGCTAATTACTACTGTACCATCAATGGTGATTACACTTATCATATTTGGAATAGCTGGATTTACCTCAACAGAGAGTGACACCAGCACCATACAAGCTTTTGTTACTGATTTAGATCACCGATTTAACATATCACCTTGGTTGCTATTGGTCCCTATTTTGACAGGAATAATGATTGCACGCAAAGTTCCCTCCATCATAACACTCTTCTTATCGGTTATGCTAGCCACAATATTTGGCCTGATATTTCAAGCAGATATATTTCTCGAAATAGCCAACTATGACTTAACAGACAAAGCTAGAGATCTCTTTAAAGGCGTAATGCTTACGCTCTACGGTGCTACAAGCATTGGTGCTTCAAATGAAATATTATCCGAACTCGTTGCCACACGAGGTATGGAAGGCATGCTAAACACCGTTTGGTTAATCTTATGTGCTATGTGCTTTGGTGGAGCCATGATTGCAGGAGGAATGATTCAAAGCATCACCTCTGCATTTACGAGAATGATAAAAAGCAGACTGAGCCTAGTATCTTCAACTGTGTTCTCTGGTCTATTCTTAAATCTATCAACAGCTGATCAATATATCTCAATCATTTTAACAGGGAATATGTTTAAGGAGGTATATAAGAAGATGGGGTATGAAAGCAGACTGCTTAGCCGAACCACCGAAGACTCTGTAACAGTCACATCCGTACTTATACCTTGGAACTCCTGCGGAATGACACATGCAACAATACTCAACACACCAACATTGGTATATCTCCCCTATTGCTTTTTCAACTACATCAGCCCACTAATGAGTATATTTATTGCGGCTATTGGCTATAAAATCAAGAGTAAGCTAAGCTACAAATCCTAGTTTTGGTATTAATATTCGAACATTTCATTTAACTTTAGCTTTTATATGTCTAAAATTATATTGCAATATGATATTTACTAAAGCAAAAATACGTCCTATACTATTTATGATAATAGGTATACTGACATTTTCGTCGTGTGGCGAAAACCGCTCGAGCGAGGCAGACAAGCTCCAAGAAACTCAAAATTGGATTTATACCAACATGGAAAAGTGGTATTATTGGTACGCAGATATCCCCCAAGCAAATACACTTAACTTTTTTGATGAACCCCGAGCTTTTTTCGGAAAACTACTGAGCGAAAAAGACGGAAGAAACAAAGTACCATTTTCTTATATAGAAGATCGTTCAAAACAAGCCGAAACCCGAAGTATTGCTCAAACCAATTATAGTTATGGTTTTGATTTTGTTCTGGCTACAGGCCAAAACTCTCAGATGTATGGACTAATAACATATATCAGTGAAAATTCACCAGCTAGTGAAGCAAAATTGCTTAGAGGAGATCTAATCGAAACGATTAATGGAACACCCATAACTAGATCTAATGCATCACTGCTTTTAGGTGGTCCAGCAGCAGAGTTAATTATCAACCGAAACTATACTCAACAAATTCAGGTCATAATAGAGAGTGCTAGATCAATTAACGACAACCCTGTATATAAAGTTAGCAGACTTAATAATGGTAAGGTGGGCTATCTTATGTATAATCACTTTACTCCAGGAGGTTCAAATGCTAAGAAAGACTACGACCAAGCACTCCGCGATGCTGCATATCAGCTTGAAGGGGCAGAAGATTTAATACTAGATCTACGATACAATAATGGTGGTGCGGTAAGTAGTGCAGAAGTTTTACTTTCAATATTATGCCCCGCATCAATAGTAGGTCAAAGTGTGGGATATATGCAGTATAGTGATAAGATTAATCAAAAAGTTGACATCGAGACATCCGAAGCACTGCTCGGAGGAGCACCTAACCTAAACTTAGAAAGTATCCATATATTAACCAGCGAAAGTACTGCATCAGCATCTGAGCTGGTAATAAATAGCTTAAAAACCTACATGACAGTGAATGTTATCGGAAAGACTACCGTAGGAAAAAACGTAGGGTCCATTGGATTTGATAAAGGTAACTGGCATATGCAACCTATAGTCTGTCAAATCTACAATAGTAAAAACCAATCCGACTATGCCGAAGGTTTTAAGCCTGGAGTATACACTGCAAATAACACACTATTAAACAGTAATTTTGAAGTAGAGGAAATGTATCCTTTTGAAGAGATAGGCGATGATAAAGATCCTCTAATCAACCGTGCACTACAGCTAATTAATGGAGATTTCCCTAGAGCCAAGACTCGTCAATCAGCAACACAGGAATTGAGATTTATCTTAAACTCGGTTGATTTGAGAAGGCAGAACGATTTAGTGGTAAATCCTTCATTTATGGAAGAATTTATGGAAGAATAAAAGTTGATACTCTATTGAATTAGCTGAATAACTGTGCGTATGAGCCCCTGGCCTAGAGATAAAATCATGAGGGATTTTATGCTCCAGTAGTAAGTTATGAAACTGCATATTGGCAGAATAAAAGAAATCATCAACACCACAATCAAAGATAATTGCAAACTTATGTTTTTGCAGCTCAGAATAATGAGAAGTTACGGTATAATTAGACCATAACTTCTCATTTTCATTATAAGGTCCTAGATGCTCACGAAGATTCCAATTAGTCTTAAATCCTCTTAAATCGAGCCCGCCACTAATACTACCAACAGCACCAAATAGATTAGGATAGTGCACCGCGAGCCAAAAGGCACCATGACCTCCCATGCTAAAACCTGTAATAGCAGTCAACTCTCTCTTATCTGGTAAATTATAAATTAATCGCAATTGCGGCATAAGGTCTTTAACAAAAAAAGAAGCATAAGCCATCTCCTTCTCCTTAGGACTATCCCAATACCAACTATTTAGCCCGTCGGGGCAAATAATTCTCAGACCATACCGATCAGCTAAGAGAGCCAAGTGAGGAACTGACTTTAACCACGACTGATGATCCCCATCATAACCATTTAGTAAATAGACTGTAGGCACCACCATACCACTTTCTAACTCAGGGGATGTGGGTGAAATAACAGTAACTTTGACCGGATAGCTAAAACCCGAACTTTTGATTACAACCTCCTCAACATTAGAAGAATAACAAGGTAGTTTCAGAAAAAGGATAAGAAGTAATAGAGAGACTTTAATTAAGTTGAATTTGCTTGTAAATACCATGTATTTAAGGATATATTCTTGAGTTAATAATTTTAAGATTACATTGTAGGCACTAATCTATAAAAAATATCGCCGATTTATTATAATTAACTGTCATATATTTGAATTATCATGAGATATATCAGATAATAATTATATATTTGCAACAACTAACTAAGAAACGTATCCATCCTAATCCATAAATAAGTAATTTGAGTATATATATGATAACTAGCTTTTTGCAAGTGGATTTAGATGAGGAAAAATAGAAACTATCATTAAAAATGAAAACACTTTATATTAAGGAACATCTTTCCTGCCCTAACTATGTTGATCAAGAGCATAATTTAGGCTTTACTCGACATACTTTCAATTCCAATGAGGAGTTTAAAGTTGAGCAACAAGACCTACACTATATTCTATTTGTATTAGAAGGCACATTAGAAATCTGCAGCGATGATTTTGATTATCGCATTTATAAAGCCAACACAATGGTAGCTTTTTCTAAAAATAGCAATATCATTGGGAAAGCGATTACAAATACAAGCATCTACCTATTATACTTTGACAAACATGTCAATGTATGCGATAAGTTAGTGTTAGAAAGTTTATACACTCAGTTCCCGATTGAGAAAAATGAATATCTAGGCCTTCCTATAAACGAGGGTATGAAGCAAGTACTTGAAAGTATGGATTTTTATCTGAACTACAGACTTCAATGCTGCCATATACACAGCATCAAGCTTCAAGAGGTATTCTTTATTTTTAGGGGTTTCTACAAAAAAGAGGAGATGATTAATTTCTTCTCACCCATCTTAAACAAAACAGTAAACTTCAAAGACTTTGTAATAGCCAACTATCAGAAGGTAAAAACAGTGGAAGACCTCTCGGTATTATTTGGATGTTCTTTACGCTCGTTTAACAGAAAGTTTAAAGAACATTTCGATGACTCTCCTTACAACTGGATTCTTAAACAAAGAGCAAAACATATTAAAGCTCAATTGCTAACTCCTGATATTGAGTTTTCTGAAATTATTAAAGAGTTTAAATTCTCTTCAGCATCTCATTTCTCTACTTACTGCAAAAAGCAGTTTGGTATTACACCTAGAGAAATAAGAAAGTCTGTAACCGAATAATCATATTATTCACAAGCTAATAAAAACTTGAAGGCATGGTAAATTTTACTATGCCTTATTTTATAGATGTACGTAATCTATAAGAGCATAGAATTTATAATATAAAGAATAATATTTATATTGCATTTTAATTGGTGTAATCGTCAAAACGATATACATACAATTATTTAAAAGACGATTTTAGAAGAAAGTATGGATACCAACTATTCACATAACGTAGTTATATTTTTAAACAGTACGTTCTATAATGATAGCATTCATCAAATTATAGAGCCATTTACTGCTAATCAATCCACCGTTATCTATCTATTTAATATTTTGGGACATGAGTCAATAACTCTGCCTAAGTTTATGGATAAGCCCAATATCAAAATAGAAGAAATAACTAAGCAGTTTGTTCCTCCAACACTGAGTGAAGAAACACTTATTATTGATGCTCTTTTTGGATTTGAGAATCAAGAGCCTCTTAGTGGAGGCTTTGCCGCTGTTACACGTCTTATCAACAGCTCTAGTTCTACTGTTCTCTCTATTGGTGCCCCTTCGGGCCTACTCAATGGAGATAATACAAATAATAATCCTAACCAGATAGTCAGGGCAAACTATACTCTACTTATAGAAGAGGCTCCTTTAGCTTGTTATTTTGACGAAAATCAACAATTTCTAGGCCAATGGAGTATTTTGCCACTTAAGCAAAAGCCTCAAGCTGAAAACAACGTTAGCTTTATTACAGAAGAACAGGTAGTCGAACTGATAAAACCCAGAAAAAGGTTTTGTCATAAAGGGACCTTCGGGCACGGTCTATTAATTGCAGGCTCCTATGGTATGGCTGGTGCTTGCAGTTTAGGGGCTAAAGCAGCCTTGAAGAGTGGCTTAGGTTTGCTATCTTTACATGTACCAGCACAAAATCGTATAATTCATCAAACTACTGTTCCCGAAGCAATAGTCGATAGTGATTCGAATGAACTATGCTTCTCTCAACTGTTAGATACTACGCCATACAATGCTGTTGCAGTTGGGCCTGGATTAGGTATGGCAGAAGAGACCGACTTGGCTTTTGCTCACCTTATAAGTCAAAATAGACAAAGCAATACTCCTCTAATCATTGATGCTGACGGATTAAATGCTCTATCGAACTACACCGAGCTACAAAATCAAATCGCTGGCGCTATCTTAACCCCTCATGTTGGCGAGATCGAAAGATTAATAGGGAAATGTAATAATTCATATATCCGTTTAAGAAGAACAATTGAGTTTGCGCGTAAGACACAAACCTACATCCTACTCAAAGGTTCATACTCATTTATAATATTTCCTGATGGAGACTTTTTTATGAATCCGACAGGTACCTCAGGCATGGCCACTGCTGGAAGTGGTGATGTACTTACAGGGATACTTCTTGGCTTAAGGACTCAGGGTTATTCGGCGAAAGACACCTTAATTATTGGTGCATATGTCCATGGCAGAGCAGGAGAACTAGCAGCGCAAAAACTAGGAACAATTAGTATGACTGCTAATGATATTGTAGATAATCTCTCTTTTGTATGGAAAGAGCTTGAACAGAAGTCAAAAGAAATGCATACCATATCCTTTGTCTAGTAAAAAAGGAAAACACCTAAATAAATATCTGTTTTAATTTATACAATTATGCTTAAAAAATCACTTATAATAGGAGCTATTTTGCTCAGCTCACTCACACTTGCTGCACAAACAAAAGTTACAACTGGAGTTATGCGAGGCAAGGAGTATGGCGTAACCTATACGTTACCCAAAACGAAAATTGAGTTAACCCTTACTGCAAATAACAAGCGTTATACTCCTGGTGAGTTCGCAAAATATGCAAGTACCTATCTCCATATCGAAGGAGTACAATTACAACCTAAAAACTATTGGGAATTAGACAAGGTGGCTATCTCATCAATAGGTGTACCTGATCCTGACAAAATATTCTTTGTCGAAATGAAGGATAAAACGGTTGCACCTTTCCTATCGCTAACTAAAGATGGACTTATTGAAGCCATTAATGTCCCTTACGGCTCTAAAGAAGTTAGAACAGAACCTAAAGCTAGCAGTGAAAAGGCATTACCCAATCCACGTAATTATTTCACAGAAGAGATATTAGTAGCTAGCTCAACAGCTAAAATGGCTGAGCTGGTTGCCAAAGAAATTTACTCAATCCGAGAAAGTCGTAACAGTCTGCTACGTGGAGAGGCGGAAAACACACCTCAAGATGGAAATCAATTGAAGCTAATGCTTGACAACTTAGCAATCCAAGAAGAGTCTTTACTTACTCTATTCAAGGGACAGACAACCATGTCTTCGCAAGAGTTTACTGTTGACATTGAGCCTAAAGCTGATATAGTAGATTCAGTTATTTGCCGTTTCTCAACTCAACTAGGTGTAATAGAAAGTGATGATTTAGCAGGAGAACCAATTTACCTATCACTCAAAGATCTGCGCACTGTAAATTTACCTCCAGTAGATAATAAAAAGAAAACTACAGGTATAGCTTACAACGTTCCAGGTAAAGCAAATGTTACTATCAAATACAATGGAAACATTATAACTCAAGGTGACTTACCCGTAACACAATTTGGTAGCCTTGAATACCTAGCTCCAGCTTTATTTAACAAGAAGAGCAAAGTACAAGCTATCTTTAACCCAACCACTGGAGGGTTGATTAAAGTTAGCCAACAAGATTTATAGAAGTAGCCGATACTAATAAAAAGATGGTGTCCTAACAAAGCTAAAACCTTTGTCAGGACACCATCTTTTTATACTTACACTTACCTCACAGAGGTAATTAACAGTCAATCATAACAAGCTTTTGAGTTATCAGCTTAATTTAGATAAATCATAACCCGTAGGACTTTGAAAGACACGCAGATCAAATTCTGATACTGCAGCCAATACATGATCAAAAACATCCGACTGCAAGTCTTCATAAGGTACCCAACTACTGGTATCCGAGAAGAAGTAAAGCTCAAGAGGAATACCGATCTCGGTAGGCTGAAGTTGTCTTACCATGCAGAGGAATCCACTATTCTTATTTACCCGTGAGTTGTTCTGCAGATAGAGTGTGATGTACTGACGAAACACACCAAGATTTGTTTGATGCCTTCCATTCACAAGCAAATCAGTATCGACATTATAGGCTTGATTATATGCATTGATCTCTTCTTGCTTTTCGGAGATATACTCCTTAAGTAGATCAATCTTCTTGAAACGCTCTATCATCTCTTGAGAGCAAAACTTCACACTCGACATATCTATATTGATGTGTCGTTTAACACGACGCCCATTGGAGTCGACCATTCCCTTCCAGTTTTGGAAAGAATCTTTTACCAATACGTATGGAGGAAGAGTTGTTATTGTTTTATCAAAGTTTTGAACCTTCACAGTATTCAAGCTTACTTCAATCACAGTACCATCTGCACCATGCTTAGGAACCGTGATCCAGTCGCCCACACTCAACATATTATTGGCCGATAGCTGAATTCCCGAGACCACTCCAAGAATACTATCTTGAAACACCAACATAAATACTGCGGCTGAAGCACCAAGACCAGCCAATAGATAGCCTGGTTCTTTACCTGTAAATGCACTGATTACAATGATAGCACCAATAATTAAGACTATAATTTGAGCAGTTTGGAGAATACCCCGCAATGGCCTATTTTTTAGCTCCTCCTTAGCAGAGTAAACCTCATAAATAGCTGTCATAACATAGGTAATAACACGCAGAATAACTACGATAATATAAACATTACAGAGTCTTAAGAAAAACTGCATAAGCTTATCTAGCTCAACTGTAAAAAGGAGCGGGAACAGAGTGATCAGAATGAATGGAGTAATCAGACGCCCCGTAGACTTAATTATCTTTGGAGCAGTAACAAAATAAAAGAAACTATTGGCAGGAAACCTTGACCTCACTCTTTTAATCAACCTTAAGACTAAAAAAGTAACTATATATTCGACCACTAAGGCAACACCAATAAGTATTAAAAGCAATAACACCTTAGATAAAATCCCAGATAAGCTTTGTGAGAAGCCCCAATTTACAAACATATTAAATATAGTATTCAGGGTTTCATTCATAATTCAAAAAGTTAAAAGTTAGTATTTAATTAATCTGTAGCTAGAGAGCCACCATTCAGATTCTCCATAAAACTCTTCAAATCTGAATAAAGCCAATGATAGGCAAAAAGATTATTAAAGCCAAAATTTCGCTTCAAGGCTTGCTCTATATCAGTCAAACTATTCTGATATGCAGTTAATTCGTTATTGTATTGTTCTTTGTGTACAGCCAAACGCTCGATATATCGCTCACGCTGTTGAATCAAGATGGAGCATACTGGTTTGATTATTCGCATTACTACATGATCGAAGATATGGTGACCCTGCATAAATAGATATGTCGTGTCGGGCTCTAAACCCAATTGCTTAAGATCTGGCTCAAGCTGAGCGACCTGTTGGACATACTCGGGGTAATTTCGCTCTAGTTCGGCTAGCTTCTGAGCAACCTTATCACGCAAACGATTTAAAGACTTCTGAGGTTCTCTAACCTGAAAGGTGTAGATACGAGTCAGATTATTGAGTACATGCATGGGGAAGGCTTGTGTATCTCTTTGACGAGCAAACCAAATGGTCCATAAGAAAAGAGGATAAACGATTTGAGAGTATTCAGCTAGGTAGCGCTTAAAGTCAAATATTTCGTTGTCATTTAGTGTGGCTTGCACACACACTTCATGCAGACTATCAGCAAAACAGAAGTAATTCTCAATAGCATAGGCATAAGTATGGAAAACAAAAGCATTGGTATTGATCTCCTTAGAGATATGGGTAGCATCTTGCAACAAGAAGTCGTAATCACTATCGACACAAGCAAGCAAGCTTTCGCCTAGTTGCGAAGATCCAATCGAATTGAGTAGAACAATCTTCTTGCCCTTAGTCAGCGTATTGGCCGAAGGCAGCATCACTCTAAAGTAGTATTTATCAGTTTCAAACTTCTCTAGCAAGTTCCGCCAAAAGGCAACATCATCATAACTCTCAACATAGGCTACAATACATTTACGAGCTGATTTTGAGTAAAGGTATTGAGCTGCTTTAAGATAGTCGGATGATAGGTTCGTTTTTAATGACTTCGCCATGTATTACTGCTTTAGGCACGATATATCAGAGACTTCAGTAACATTGTCAATCCAACCCTCCATAATTACAGCAGGAGAATGTGTCGTCAATATTAGCTGCACATTGGGATTAATTTCTCTTATTATGGCGATTAACTTCTGCTGCCACTCAATATGTAAAGAAGCCTCAGGTTCGTCCATAAACATAACATAGTATTGCTGATCTTGAACTAAGGTAGTCAGTAAAATTAAAAGCATCTGCTTCTCACCTGAAGAGAGCTGATAAGGAAGTAATAAAATATCGTCTTTACGAAAAGCAATATCGTTACGCTTCCGATCAATAAATTTACCGGTATAAGAAAATAGATCGTCAACAATGTCTTGGAAACGTTTTTTATTTGCTGCCAAAGATGCTGCTTGAGCACGGACTTCAGGATCATCACTACCCAAGCAGTCAATCATACGATTGGCCACATTAACTTGGTAATCCAAATACTTTTTCTGCAAGAGATAAAGCTGCCAATCAAGTTCCGAGAGGATATCCTTGTCTACCTTAAGTGCTACCTCTTTCAACATTAAAGGCCTATCATAGCTACGAATTACATTGTAGGCTATGAACTTGGCCTCGGGTTGATCAAAGGTCACACTCACTCCTTCGACAGGACGCAGTGTTGAAGACACATCACCCTCATGTTGTTCTAAAAAGCTAACGATACGGTTAAGAATAGTAGTTTTACCAACACCATTTATTCCCGAGAGAATATTGACATCCCGATGTAAATCCCACTTAACAGTAAGTTTATTCCAGAGATTCTCGATAGAAATACTCTTTATGTATTTTGCAAATTCATTAGCCATAGTTAGTCAACATTAAAGGTTATAACACTTCTCTTATTTTCCCATCTTACCAAAATAAGCATCAAGTAATGCTTTAGCAGCAACGAAAGATGTTACGTTTCCACTCAATACCGATTTCTCATAATCGGCTAGCATATCTTTGATTATCGTATTGTTGTAGAAATTAGAACGCAAAGCACCATTAATAGTTTCATACATCCAGTATTTACTCTGCTGATTGCGATGATGTTCAAAGTATCCGTTCTGTTTAACAAAAACCATGTACTCATCAATCATGTCCCAAATCTCTTTGATTCCCAAATTATAGAAACCTGAGTAGGTCAAGACTTGAGGCGTCCAACCTGATTCAGGAGCAGGAAACAAATGTAATGCATTTTTAAATTGAGTTGCTGCAAGCTTAGCCTTATCGATATTATCGCCATCAGCTTTGTTAATAACAATGCCATCAGCCATTTCCATGATACCACGCTTGATACCTTGAAGCTCATCGCCTGTACCCGCAAGTTGGATTAGAAGAAAGAAATCAACCATTGAGTGTACTGCAATTTCACTTTGCCCCACACCAACGGTCTCTACAAATATCTTATCAAAACCAGCTGCCTCACAAAGAATAATAGATTCTCTTGTTTTACGAGCTACGCCACCCAATGAACCAGCCGAGGGGCTAGGACGAATAAAAGAGTTGGGGTGATTTGAGAGTTGTTCCATACGGGTTTTATCACCCAGGATACTTCCCTTACTACGCTCACTACTTGGGTCAATGGCCAATACAGCTAGTTTTCCACCTTGTTTGAGTACGTGCATACCAAAGGAGTCGATAGAGGTACTTTTACCTGCACCAGGAACTCCACTAATACCGATACGAACAGAGTTACCCGAATAGGGTAAACATTTCTCTATCACCTCTTGGGCAATAGCATGATGATCGGGATTAACACTTTCGACTAATGTTACAGCCTGGCTTAGTACGCTTATATTCCCGCTAACAATTCCCTCAACATAATCACCAATAGACAATCCTTTTTTACGGACACGTTTAGCTTTCAGGTAGGGACTAACGGTATCAGGGCGATCTATTCCCCTATTTACTTTCAGACCTTTGTATTCTTCATTATTTTCGGGGTGCTTTTCCATAACAAATTCGATTCTTATATTTTACTATTTTATTTGTATGAGAGATTTCGGAGCAAACGGATCATTTGTAACGATAAGAAAGTCTAAGCTGTCTTTCTTACTTATTATCTTGTTTTGATCCACTTTTATTTTTATGCGAGCAGTCTCTCCACTTTTTAATGTTGTTTTATTAAGCGATAACTTAACAGCTGGACTAAAGGTTTGTAACTTTAGAATTTTCAAGTCTCCCATTCCTTTATTTGTTATCATAACAGATCCAGAAGCTTTATCTTTATGAGCAAGAATTACTGACAAATCAGAATTGGTACGATTAAGTTCCATCCTTGGTTTATTAACATTTGAACTTTCTGTATTGTTTCCTGAGTTTGGTAATAAGGTAAACGAAAAGGGGATTTTATTGTCTACTCCCACTTTATCACCAATAAATCTAGACAAATAAACATCAGAAGCATACAGCCCATAAGTAGGCCAAAGTTCTGAATCGAAGGTAACTTCAATCTCTCCTTTTTCACCCTTAGGAATATAAAGATCTGACGATTTTACAGTAAAGAAAGAAGGCGCATGCATAAGAATTGGAGCATAAGGACTACTGCCTTCGTTGACTACACTTATCTTAAAGGAAGGTTTATCTCCCACCTTTACATCTCCAAAATTTAGGGAGTCTAAATTTAAGCGAATATCACCAATCTTTACAGGATGAGATCTACTAAAGTCTGTAATCTCACGGACTACTTCACCCGTAAAATTCAAAAAGACCATATCAGGATTAGCATTGCTATAAATTGAAACCTCTTTATAAAAACTACCCAAAGCTTTGGCATCAAAGGCTACACGCACTACTCCTTTTTGGTTAGGGTCAATCGCATCCTGAGGCCATGAAGCCACGCTACAAGCACAAGAAGTTGTAACATTAGAGAGTATTAAGGGCTGATCACCCGTATTGGTAATAATGTAATCAATTACAACAGGTTTGTTCCATTCTATCTGACCAAAATCATAAGACTCTATATTTGCAGTCAGACGTGCCTGTGCCATAAGCTGAATTGAGCTTAGGAGAAATAGAATTATAACGAAAGATATGCGCTTCATCAATGTCTAGTTTTTTAGGATGTTCGTTTACATACAAAAATAGGTTTTTTAGCCAAACTATTCTAGTCTTCTTGAAATAGTTTGGCTAAAGATGAAATAAAATGCGTTTTAAGTAAATTATTTTACAAGAAGTCCGTACTTGTTCCCAATAATAAAAAATGTCCTCAATAAGAAAGTAACTTCTTATTGAGGACATTTTGATAGTAGCAACTAGATAGTTACTCATTTAGAATCAATAACTTGACTACCAGAATAGCCGGACAACTCAGGAGAATAAGCACTTTGTATCGTTACTGTACCAGTTTGGTACTGACCACCACGGACTACAAACGATCTATTCTCTAGAACATAGCTACCTTTTTCTAAGGAGTAAAAGAAATACTGGGTAGATGCATCTCGAACAGATGTATAGGACGCTATAAACTGCCTTCCTCTAAGCAAGCTGTTCCACCTGTAACCTGAATTCGTTACAGTAGGCTCAAGGTTGCCTGCGCGACTATCTGTTATCTGTACATAATCTATATCACGTTCAAGCTTAAAATTAACACGACTAACCAAAACATCACCTGCCTGAAGGATAGTCTTCTCTGTTATTGGTTTGAGTTCTTTCTTACCATTCACTACTTGCTCCAGATAATACTTCGTATCAACTTGAATGGTAGAGCCCGAAGATTTTACATCCGTAATTGGCGCATAATACTTACCAATAATCCTACCCCAAACTACCTGATTACCTGTCTTATCAAGCACCATTTCAGGCGTAGTTTGGTCAACCCTTATAGTTTGCTTTACAAAAGGTTTTTTAGCATCCACGACTAACTCTTCTTTGCCTAACTTAATAGTTAAACGCTCAGTGTTAGCCTTAGTTTTTTGGGAGTCCATTCCAATAGCAGAAATAGCTGCACCTGCAGTAAACTCGTTATAAACTTTTTCGTTATTTAATTTAGCAGCCAACCAGAACTTCATATCATTTAGTCTTTGTTCATCACTCTGCCAATGTTCTAAAGCTTTCATAGCAGCAATATGGGTATTCAACTGCTCATACAATGGTAGTTTATCGAACTGAATTCCAGCAAAATAAACCCCATCACTTGTCGCATCATCATACAAATACTCAATTAATGAAGACTGGAAACTATTAGCTAGTTTCTTGTGCCCTCCAGACACAGCCAACTGTAAAGCCAATGCACGCTGCATAAGGCTTCCATCTTTGAGTACTGTTGGCAACAAGCTCACAATTAACTCATTTTGCTTTTTCTGCTCTTGTGAGAACTTCAACTTCTGATTCAAGCCCAACACAACCACCTGCATTTGTGCTACCGAAGGCATTACAATATCTTTAATATATTCAGCTCTAAAGAGTGTTGCATAGAGGTAGTTTAATCCTGAATCTATCATTTCACTAGCAAGAGAAGCATTAGCCGCGTCTACTCCAGTCGAGTGGCTATAATCAAATAAGTTTTGCACCACCAACAGTGTAACTCTCACACTAGAATCCATGTTTTCATACCATGCAAAGCCACCATCAGCTCCTTGAAGCGCTTTAAGCTGGTCAAGATAACCTCTAAGTTGAAGTTGAGAGGTATTTATAACCACCTCACGCTGGAACATAGAAATTGTATTCTCTTGATTAGCTGGCATAGCCGCCCAAGGAGTTTCTTGATTTAAGATTGTTCTAAACTGAGCATTATTATCAAAACTCTTAAATGAATTATCTTTTGTGAACGATTTGATAAACTCTGGATTAGATTTCCATAGCTCGTAAGCAACACTACTCACAGCCAACTTATTACTTAAACTCAACGAGCTTACCGAACTCGACATCCATGTACGCAAGATTGGATCTACAGTAAACCACAAGGGGTTTGAGGTAAACTCAACAAGTACTTCTTTATTTTTTGCTGTTTTAGCATTATTCCCAAAGAGATCACTTAGATCAACTGTTTTCTGTCCTGGCTTAATTTCAATGATTGATTTGCCCGAAATAAAAGGTTCAATATTAGAGAGAATAGGAATTACATATTGCTCCCCATCACTGTGCTTACCAGCATTGGCTAGGATACGAATACCAACTTCACTTCGATCACTTAACATTGGCAATTCAAAAGACACAGTGCTTTCAGAGTTAGCCTTAACAGCTACAGCTTGTTTGAATTTAGCGATTTGCTTATCGGTAACAGGATCAAAAAGAACCAGCTCAACAGAAGACTCTAGGGACGTAGGATAAGCATTTTTCAAGATTGAACTTAACGTCACTTTATCACCTTGACGAATGAAACGTGGCGTGTTCATAAGAATGGCAAATTTACGCTCTGTAAAAGCAATCTTATCGGAATAGCCGACAATCATATCCTTATTATGTGCATAAACCTGTACATTCCATTTGGTTAGTTGTTCAGGACTTGTAAAACTAATCTTTACTTTCCCGTTTTTATCTGTAGATAAAGTGGGTTTAAAGAATGCTGTTTCATCGAAGTTCGAGCGAATAGCTGTTGTCGCACCTGCTTGATTCATTGCTCCAGCATCTGCTGCACTCTCTTCCATTACAGCCTGTGGTGCTGCATTAACAGCACCCGTCACTACAGCTTCTGAAAGCTCGTCATATTGTCTATCTTCGCCATCGAAGGATACTTTAGCCCTAGACATTCCCCTAATCATCACTCTCGGCTTATATTGTTCAAAGAAGAAAAACTTATCAAACGAGTATTCAGGAATAGACTTAGGATTCTGGTCAAAAGCAAACTTTGAGTAAATAGTATTTTTATAATTCCTAGCTGATGAATATACATCTACCGACGGAAGACTTGCATTATTGAAATCGAATCGACTTTCACCTCGCATATAAGCTGGTGTGAGCTCATCCAAAGAGGCATCGTACATTAAAGCTAGCAACTCTACATCTGTCACTGGTCTGCTTTGAGCATCCAACACCTGAAGAATCCACTCCTGCTTAGCCCCAGCATTAATTTTATCTCTAAAAGTGAGCCAACTTAGCGATAGGTTTTCCTCTTTAGCATCTAAAGTCAAAGAGACTCTTCGTGTATATAGTCTATGGTTCTTATAATAAGTAAATACCACAACGGCTCCACTTCGATACGCTTGACTAAAAGGCAGTGCTAGCTTAGTGTATGATCGATCTAGAAGGCTGTTTTCTGAATACACTTTACCTTTAAGGGTGTAAACATCCACAAAAAGTCGAACATCCTTTTCAGCTGATCCGAAATAAACAACAGCAGGTTCAGTTTTACTAAACGTGTTTTTCTCTACATATAACCACTCCCCTTTATCAACAGGAACAGCAGTTTCTTTTTTGGAGAATGCTTGGAAGTAATTGCTACTACTCATCTTGCCATCTTCTCCATAAACAGACAAGACATAGCTATCCACGGGTAAAAATGCGAGGTCAACAACTTCTTTGTTTTCGGTATCAAACGATCCTTTTAAAAGGGGCTCTTGTTTTTCGTACTCATCGGTTTGCTTAAACAACTTATACTCACCTTTTGCCTCAACAGAAGTGCCGTCATTGTTTTGAGCAGCAAAACTAAGTACTAAAGGAACATTCAAGTCGATCACAGCGGGTAGACTCGCAAATACACGATAAGGAGCCTCCGACACATAGAAATTAGTTTGTTCTTCGTGTGTTTCGCCATCGGCCGAAACGAGTTTAACCTTTACCTGATATGACCCCTGCATATCTTTTAGAGTCGAAACTTCTAATGCAAAGTTACCATCTGAGTCAATAACCAGCCCATCTTTAATCGAAACTTCGGATGCTCTTGGTTTAATAAAATGACAAGGGATAATTCTTGATTTACCTTGACTATAGTCATAGAGAGATACTTCTGCCTCAAGTTTAGCATTGGTCAACATAGACTGACTAAAACTCTCTACCCTACCACGTAGTGTAACGGTATCACCCCCTTTGTAAGCGCCTTCAATAGGAAGAAAACTTAGGGCAAAGGTTGGCCTTTTATACTCTTCAACCATTATGGTCTGCTGATTCCCTTGCTCATTAGCGATTGTTAAGCTTACATTTCCATATAACATGGAAGTTGGCAATTGTACCTGAGTAGTAAAAGAACCAAAATCAGTTGTTTCAAATGCAAAATCACCAACAACCAGCGAAGAGTTATCGCGGACATTCATTGTCCCCTTATAGTTAGGAACTACACGATACTTACCCGAAATAGAGTCTTGCTGATAGATATATCCCTTAACATAAACTCGTTGACCAGGTCTGTATAATCTTCGATCTGTAATTAAGTTATATGTTATCTTATCAGAATAAGGATTTTGCACTTTACTCTGAGCGTAAATCGTACGTTCATTATCGTCGTAAATTGTTTGCCCGTTTACTTGTGCTAGAAGGCTTAAGTAAGTCTGAGGGTCAAAACTTTCGGGAACAACCCAAGAGGCACGACCGTTTTTGTCGGTTAATAGATTTGCAACTTGTTTTTTCTGACCTAAATTGTCTTTTGAAGAAGATAGTAATTTAATATCTACTCCTTCTACAGGTGCACCACTCAAAATATCAACAGTAAAAAAGTCATAATCGTGGTTTTGAGAAGACTGTCTAATCAATGTTGTGTTTTGAACAGTAACCAACTGATAAGATTTATCTTCACTTTTATCTGTATAAAAGGCTATAACATAAAGACCTTCAGTTGGCGTAGAAATATTCAAGGTTGTATCGTTGACCAATTTATGGTCTTTGGTATAAATATCATTCAACACTAAATCATCAATTAGCTTGGTATTATTAACCAAAAAGTCTTTAGATGATTCCTTCTTGTCCAATTGCTCTTGTATATTATTAAGCTTTAGAGAAGAATCACCAGTCCATAGATATAGATTGATATTTGCCTTGTTGATATTCTTATATCTCAGCGTGGCTATTATATTTTCATTGGTATGGGCATGTTTTCTTATAGTTAGCGAAGCAGCAGGTGCTTTAATGCGCTCAATAATATCACTAAGTATCTCTATCCTTGCATACTTAGGATATTTCTTAATGTAAGACTCCGCCTGTTGAATCATGTCAGGATAATTCAGATTGGAATTAACTCGCTGAGAAAGCAGTAAGTTCATTTTTACAGCTACAGCCTCAACCACCAATTCGGAACTATGATTTTGCTCAATGAGCTCATCTATACGATCAAGCTTTTTACTAAAATCGAACCTAAAGTTTCTATCCGAGGTAAACCCATCCAGCTCAAGAAGCAACACACCATCGGAGTTTTTATGATATAAATCGATAGTGGTATCTCTCAAGTCTGAAGCTAAGTTTTCTCTCCATCCTGGACCGTAAGGATAGCTATTTAAAGTATTCAGCGTGAATGTATAAATCACATGATATAAGTCGTGATTAAAGTATTTTCCAAAGTCATGAATCTCTATAAAAGGAATATAGTCTTTGGCCGACTTAGTGAGTAAAAATTCCGAATCCACAAAAATAGCATCATACAAATCATTGATTCGTGTTTGGTACTGATTGACCGTCCACTGATCGATGTCGTCGGAAGGTTTTTCGGAGGCCTCAATGTCAGTAAGCTCATTAAACTTGTACCGATTATTATTAAAGTAATTCAGATAGTTTGAAAACAGAATAGCCGAAATAATTGCTTTTTGATCGGGAGTGTCTACCCCTGCAAGCCACTCTTCGAGTTCTTCAATATTCTTCTTTGTGTCACTGTAGCCAAGGCTCATACTTTGCTCAGCCTTGAGATAGGTAGCTTTGAAATAGTGCCCTATATCTCTCTTACCTTTAGCTTTATCTTGAATTTTAGAAAGTATATCAATCCCAGTCTTAGGTAAACCTTGTTCTACGGATGATTCATACTTAGCCCATAACTTTTTAAATGAGCTTGTAAAAGCCATAGTGCTTAAAGCTACTACCCCAATTACAATTAATGATAACCATTTCTTCATATCTATTGTATTTCGTATTCCTATTTAATTCAGCTTATAGCAAATAAAATCTTACTACTAAGATACTCAATTTTGTATATTAGTAGTGTATCTATACAATAAACCCCTCAAGAGTCAATATATTTCGTCTTGAGGGGTTTGTTTAATCTTTATTAAGTATTACTTCTTTACAGGAACTGCTTCAAGTGAAGCAACAAGTAAATCGTAAAATTTAGCTACAGAATCAATATGAACACGCTCAGCAGGTGAATGCGGAGACTCCATAGAGGGTCCAAATGAGATCATATCTAGTTCAGGCTCAACAGCACCGATAATACCACATTCTAGACCTGCGTGGATCACTCTAACATCAGGTTCTTTATTGAATAGTTTATGGTAAACATCGGTCATAGTCTTTAGGATTGGAGACTTTACATTTGGGTTCCATCCTGAATATGAACCCGAAAGTTCAATCTTCATTCCAGCCATACCAAAACAAGACTCAATCATCGTTGCCAAGTATTCTTTCATCGTGTCTGAAGAACTTCTTGTAAGTGAGTTAATTTCGGCTTTACCGTCTTTAATTTCAACAATTGCCATATTAGTAGAGGTCTCTACCGTATCTTGAATAGTTGGAATCATACGAAGAACACCATTAGGGCAAGCAAATATAGCTGAGATTAGGTTGTCTTGAATTTCAGTTGGAACAATACCCTTAGGGAGTTTTGTATCGACAACAGAGAGTGTAATCGGAGTTTCTATTGCACCAAACTCTACATTGAATAGATTCTCACAATGTTTAGCAAGCTCTTTAAGCTCTTCTAAGTTTTCTTTTTGGATGGTTAGTACAACATGTGCTTCACGAGGAATTGCATTTCTCATGTTTCCACCTTGCCAAGAAGAGAGGCAAGCATCGAGTGCAGCTACTGCCTCACGCACAAAACGAACCATTAATTTATTGGCATTTGCACGACCAGTGTTTATTTCTAAACCAGAGTGACCTCCACGTAGTCCTTTAAGGATTACCTCAACAGCAACATCGTCTAAGTCGGGTTCAATGTCTTTATATTGCAAAGAAGCTGTAATATCTACACCCCCAGCACAACCTATATATAGGTCACCTTCAGTCTCAGAGTCAAGATTTAGAAGGATATCACCTTGAATGGTATCTTTTTTCAACCCGAAAGCTCCTACCATACCTGTTTCTTCGTCAGTAGTTATTAAAACTTCGAGTGGACCATGTTTAAGATCTTTTGATTCTAGTACAGCCATTGCAGCAGCAACACCCATACCATTATCGGCACCTAGAGTTGTTCCATTGGCTCTAACCCAATCACCATCTATGATAGTTTCGATAGGGTCTTTCTCAAAATCGTGAACTGTATCGTTATTCTTTTGAGGAACCATATCCATATGACCTTGAAGAATTACTCCACAGCGATTTTCCATCCCTGCTGTAGCAGGCTTACGGATAATAACATTGCCTATTTCGTCTGAGAAAGACTCAAGGCCCAAGTTTTTACCAAAAGAGATTAAGTATTCTCTTACCTGTTCAACATGTCCTGATGGACGTGGAATCTGAGTCAAAGCATGAAAATGCTTCCAAACTTCTTTAGGACTTAAAGCTAGTATTGTCTTCATTGTTTAATAGTTTTTTATTGGATAAGGGTAGAGCCACAAATCCATAGGTTCCTAACAAAACTACTAAAAACGATTGAATAGTATGTACAATAAGTGCAAATATTCCTGCATTAGCTGTACTTATGCCATAAATGGTCATTAGCGTAATTACTACAAAGTGCCAAGGCCCCGCTCCATTGGGGGTTGGGACTACTACAGCAAAGCTACCAACAATAAAAAGAGCTAAGCCAGCAAGTGGACCTAAATCGGATGTAAAGGGAAAGCAGAAGAAAGTCAGATAAAAATGAAGGAAATAGCAACTCCAAATAAGCACGGAAAACAATATATATAGACCTCCGTTTTTCATTTTTACTAGTGCAATCATCCCTTCCCACATGTTGATAAGTATTCGTTTTATGCGTCCCATCAGAGCAAGTTTACGTACAAAGAAAAAAAGCACTCCCACAACGCCGATAATACCCAATAGTGAAAGATAAAAGAACTTACTTTTCAAGAGATCTTCGTAAGGAATCACAAAACCTGTCTCATTAAAAAAGTTGATAAAGTAACCACCTTGAAGAATTACGGCCAGTACTAAAATTAGGATAGCACAAAAGCTGTCGACCATTCGCTCCGCAACAACACTTCCAAACGACTTACTAAAGGATATTCCATCGTATTTTGACAATACGCCGCAACGTGTAAACTCGCCTAACCTAGGGACAACAAGATTCACTGCATAGGAGGTGAATATAGCGTAAATTGCATTGCTCTTTTTGGGTTTTACTCCAAGTGGCTCCAACGCCAACACCCAGCGTAGCCCACGAATAATGTGACTAAGTAGGCCAAAAAAGAGTGAAGCGATCATCCAAGACCATTTCGTCTGGGTCTTGAGAACATCCCAAACTTCATCAAAATCTAAATCTCGATAAATCCACCCTATAATCCCAATACCCAAACAAAAGGGCAATAGAACCTGAAGAACATGCTTGAAGCTTATTTTATTCATTTTTCAACTATGAGTTGACAAAACTACTTATTTTATAAGAATTATGCGAAAGACCAACCAAGTTAGATGGAAATAAAAAAACGACCTACTCGTTTACCTGCTCCGAGCTACTGACTTTGACCATGCGAGTAGGTCGAACCATACTAAACAGTATATCCTTTAAAAGGATAATAAAAGGCTATGGGAACCATAAATAATTAAGACTGAGAAAATAATTAATTCCCAAACATTTAGAGAAGACTCTAGCTTAAGAATATCCAGCTGGGTAGCTAATATTAAGCCAAGACCTAAATGGCTGTGTAATAAACTTAAGCTCACAATAAAGATAAAAAGAGCTAATATTTAATTTTTGGCTCGAATTAGCCTATCTTTGTCAATTAATAATAAACAGTTATACCATAAAATTAGTAGATGAAATTAGTCAAACCTAAGAAACATTTAGGGCAACACTTCCTAAAGGACCTTCAAATAGCTCGAGATATTGCAGACACGGTAGATCTTGTACCTGAATTACCAATCCTTGAAGTAGGCCCTGGAATGGGAGTACTTACCCAATATTTAATCCCTAAAAACAGACCCCTTCAAGTTGTAGATTTAGATACTGAATCTATTGCCTACCTCAACGAAACCTTCAAAGAGTTAGAGGGCAAGGTTATTGAAGCTGATTTTTTGGCAATGGATTTGAACGAGTTGTTTGACGGTAAGCCCTTTGTACTGATCGGCAACTACCCCTACAATATCTCTAGTCAGATTTTCTTTAAAATGCTCGACTATAAAGAGCTTATACCACTATGCTCGGGTATGATTCAAAAAGAGGTAGCCGAAAGAATTGCCTCTAAACCGGGTAAAAAAGCGTATGGCATTTTATCAGTACTAATCCAAGCTTGGTATGATGTAGAATATTTATTCACCGTTAGTGAGGATGTATTTAATCCACCTCCTAAAGTGAAGAGTGCTGTAATCAGTATGAAAAGAAATAAGACTACTGATTTGGGCTGTGACCCTAAGCTTTTCAAGCGAATTGTTAAAGCAACATTTAATCAACGCAGAAAAACATTGCGTAATTCGATTAAACTAGTTTTAGGTAAAAACTCGCCAATTACAGCAGATCCTATTTTCATGAAAAGACCCGAGCAGTTGAGCGTTGCCGAATTTATAGACATCACCAACCGAGTAGCAAAAGAGCTAGCAAACACATAAAGCTCAAACATAACACGAGTAGCTAAATAATTAAAAGGATTTTAAGTCGTGAACGAAGAAAAAGTAGACCATATCAAATCCTTGATCAAAGAGAAAGCTCAAGATCAAATTAAGGAGTATTTATCAGAACTTCACCCTGCTGATATAGCAGAGTTATTAAACGATCTGACTTCATCCGAATCAAAAGACATCTTCCGTTTACTCGATAACGAGGTAGCAGCAGACGTTTTGGTTGAGATGGATGACGATATGCGTAATGAGTTTCTGGAATTACTTCCTTCAGCAACGATCGCCAAACGCTTGATTGATCATATGGATACCGATGACGCAGTAGACTTAATGCGTGATCTTGATACCACAAAGCAAAGCGAAATTCTATCGCACATAGAAGACGTCGAACAAGCAGGGAATATTGTTGACCTGCTTAAGTATGACGAACATACTGCCGGTGGACTTATGGCCACAGAGTTGGTTAAAGTCAACGAGAATCTCAGTATGCCCGAGTGTCTTAAAGAGATGCGTATGCAGGCTGAAGAACTCGACAACGTACACTATGTTTATGTTATCGACGACGATAACAGATTGCAAGGTGTTTTCCCTCTAAAAAAGGTGATAACTTCACCCTCTGTATCGAAGGTAAAGCACGTGATGAAAAAAGACCCCATATCGGTCAGGGTAGATACGCCCCTTGAGGAAGTAGCTCAGATTATTGAAAAATATGACTTAGTGGCATTACCTGTTGTCGATGGTATCGGAAGGCTTGAGGGCATTATCACCGTCGATGACGTGATGGATGAAATTCGTGAACAAGCAGAGAAAGACTACCAGTTGGCTTCGGGTATCTCGCAAGACGTTGAAACTGACGACAACCTATTCAAACAAACCAGAGCAAGGCTGCCTTGGCTACTCATTGGTATGATTGGAGGAATGGGAAACTCAGTGTTAATTGAAGGATTCTCTTCAACACTAACAACCGAAATGTCTTATTACATACCCTTAATCGGTGGTACAGGTGGTAACGTAGGAACACAGTCATCGGCATTGGTGGTACAAGGTCTAGCCAATAGCTCACTTAACTCAAAAGAAACTCTTAAACAAGTGACTCGAGAATCGGTTGTAGCGCTTGTCAATGCGACCATTATTTCGATGTTGGTATACATCTTTAACTTTTTTAGATTTGGACCAACAGCGGTAATCACCTACTCGGTTTCACTGAGCCTTTTTTCGGTAGTAATGTTTGCCTCTATTTTTGGAACTGTTGTCCCAATGACCCTAGAGAGATTGAAAATAGACCCAGCAATTGCTACAGGACCTTTTATTTCAATTACCAACGATATTGTAGGAATGATGTTTTATCTGTTTTTAACACGATTACTATCATAAAATATTTATATATTCACAGAAAATATCAAAACACTTGCTTTTAAGTAAACAAAGTAAAAATTTAACTATAGGCTTTAGACCTAAATTATCTAAATAATTGTACAATGATGGACTCCCTAGAAAACAAAGATGCTTTAGACAATCAAAAAGTCCCAACTAGCACTCCACAAGAGGCTACCGACAAACAGGATAAGACTTTTTTGAGTACAACACAAGAGGTTGTAGACAAACTAAAGCAACTACTAGATGAAGCTGAAAACACCAATAAGTCTGAACTTGACACACTTAAACAGGTTTTTTACAAGTTACATCTAAGTGACCTTGAACAGCAACAAGCCAAATTCATTGCTGATGGTGGTAAGCCAGAGGATTTCAAGCCTGAAGTAAACCCATTAGAAGCTGAGTTGAACGACTTGATAGAGCAAGTGAAAGCTAAACGTCGTGTAATAGCAGCTCAAACAGAAGAGCTAAGACAAAAGAATTTAAAACTCAAACTAGCCATCATTGACAAGATCAAAGACTTTGTTGAATCTCCCGATGACGTTAGCGGCTCTTATAAAGAGTTTAAAGAATTACAAAATCAGTGGAACGAGATACGTCAAGTACCACAATCGGAGCTCAATAAGCTTTGGAGCAACTATCAACTCTATGTTGAACAGTTTTACGACAAATTAAAACTCAACATCGAATTTAGAGAGTACGACTTCAAGAAGAACCTTGAGCAAAAAACAGAGATTTGTGAGCTAGCTGAAGCTCTTGATCAAGAGTCCGATGTAGTTTCGGCTTTTCATCAGCTTCAGAACTTTCACCAACAATGGCGTGAAATAGGTCCTGTTTCTAAAGAGCTAAGAGACAGCATTTGGGAGCGTTTCAAAGAGGCTTCAACGGTTATCAACAAGAAACACCAAGACCATTTTGAAATGCTTAAAGAACAGCAAACTAAAAACTTGGAGCTAAAAGCTGCTATCTGTGAAAAAATAGAAGCTATAGACCTTTCAGTACTCGATAACTTTAATGCTTGGAGCAAAGAAACTGAAGCTGTACTTGCATTACAAGAAGAATGGAAAAGCATCGGCTTTACTCCTCGCCAAATGAATAATAAAATATTCGAACGCTTTAGAGCAGCATGTGACAGATTCTTCGACTCAAAGAATGAGTTCTTAAAGGAGCAGAAGAATGAAATGCAAAATAACTTTGCTAAAAAAGAGGTGCTTTGTAAAAAAGCCGAAGAGCTTAAAGAAAGCACTGACTGGAGAACTACAGGCTCTGAACTCATCAAGCTACAAGAAGAGTGGAAAAAGATAGGACCAGTTCATCGCAAACTATCAAACCCTCAATGGAAACGATTCAACGATGCCTGCGACCATTTCTTCGAAAACAGAAATAAGCACAACGCCGAGCTTAGAAAATCAGAAACAGCCAATCTCGAATCAAAAAAAGAGATTATTACTAAGCTTAAAGCTCTAGTAAATGGCGAAGTCGAAGCTGATGACATCAACGAGCAAGTCCACGAACTGATTAAAGAGTGGAACAGCATCGGGCATGTACCTTTCAAGGTTAAAGACGAAATATACAAAGAGTACAGAACGCTTGTTGATAACTATTTCGACAAGGTTAACAAAGGACAAGCTAGTAAGAAGATAAACAACTTTAAAAATCTAGTGACCTCTATCCAAGAAGGAGGCAACGACCAAGCCCTTTATAGAGAAAAAGAGCGTCTAACACGCAAGCTAGATAAGATGAAGTCGGACTTAACAACTTACGAAAACAACCTAGGTTTCTTAACCTTATCAACCAAGAGTGGTGGTAGCCTACTTGACGAAATCAACCGTAAGGCTGACAAGCTTAAAGAAGACATAGCTGTTTTAGAAAAGAAAATTGAAGTTTTAAACACTAGCATCTAAAATATTGATTTACATATTTATATTTCATTGAGAGATGACGTAAAAACTAAACATGCCTTAGTACTAACCTACTAAGGCATGTTTGTTTTTTTCTTAAGATAATAGAAACAAAAAAGAAGGATAATCAACCAAAGTTGATTATCCTTCTTAACTCAAAACCAATCTATACTCAAACGAATAGTTGGAAATAGTTGGGCTACTAGGAGTCGAACCTAGAATATCAGGCCCAGAATCTGGAGTGTTACCATTACACCATAGCCCAAGAGTTCTGCAAAGATATAAAAAAAATAAAACCGACAAACAGACTCATTAAATTAAAACTATTTTATTGCCAAAATTGTTGTACTTTGTCATGTCAAACTTGAAATAAGAACAAAGTTTGTTTTTGATTATTGTAATAACTTGCATCTATACCAGAATTCAATGTATATTTGTAAGAGTAACTAGTACACTAAGGAGTAGTAATACTCAGGCGTGTACTATTAAGGTAATAAATATAAAGGAAACACATTGAAGGAAAAAAACACAAAAGATCTAATCAATCAGCTTGTAAGCTCCATTCAAGAAAGAAAGGGTAAAAAGATTGTAATTGCAGATCTCACAGCAATAGAAGATACCATAACTAACTACTTTATAATTTGTGAGGGCACGTCCTCAAATCAAGTAAGTAGTATAGTTGAAAACCTGAAAGACGATATAAAAGAACAACTTGGAGAATCTCCCTTAGCCATTGATGGGCTAGGTAGTGCCGAGTGGGTTGTGCTCGACTATATTAATGTTGTAGTACACGTTTTTCAACCCGAAGCTAGAAACTACTACGATTTAGAGAATTTATGGGCTGATGCTCAATTAACAACTATTCCTGATATCGATTAATTAATCATAATGAGTAAAAGAATTCAAAGACCCAACAAGCCCAATATGCCAAAATTCAATTTGAATTGGCTATTCTTTTTTATAGCAATGATGCTACTTGGGCTATTAGTTGCCAACCCTGGAGGCTCGCTAAATAAAGAAGTATCTTATAATGAGTTTCAAGAGTATATTCGCAACGGATATATAGACAAAGTTATTGGCTACGACGACAATACCGTAGAGGCATTTGTCAAACAAAACTCTGTAGCCAACGTATTCCAACGTGATTCAAATCAGGTGGGTAAAAACCCTATGGTTCTAACAGAAGCTCCTTCTAGAGACAGATTGAGCAACTTTTTAGAAAGTGAAACTGAGGCAGGACATTTTAGTGGAAATACAACCTACGACAAAAAGAAAGATTTCTTTGGTGCACTACTATGGAACCTACTACCTATCCTTTTGATCATTGGCTTCTGGATATTCCTATACAGAAGAATGAACTCTGGCGGTGGTGGTGGAGGCGGTGGCGTCTTCAACGTAGGAAAATCAAAGGCTAAGCTCTTCGAAAAGGGAGAATCCACCAACATCACATTTAATGATGTGGCTGGTTTAAGCGAAGCTAAAGAAGAAATTGAAGAGATTGTTAGCTTCTTAAAAGCACCTCAAAAATACACGCATTTAGGAGGTAAAATCCCTAAAGGAGCACTACTTGTAGGCCCTCCGGGAACAGGTAAAACCTTACTTGCAAAAGCGGTTGCTGGTGAAGCTCATGTACCGTTCTTCTCAATGGCTGGTTCAGACTTTGTAGAGATGTTTGTGGGTGTAGGAGCATCTCGTGTTAGAGACCTATTCGAACAAGCAAAGAAAAAAGCACCATGTATCATTTTTATAGATGAGATTGATGCTGTTGGGCGTGCTAGAGGAAAGAACCCATCTATGGGTGGAAACGACGAAAGAGAGAACACACTTAACCAGCTGCTTACAGAAATGGACGGTTTTGGTTCAAACAGTGGCGTTATCATCTTAGCCGCAACTAACCGTGTTGATGTATTGGATAAAGCATTACTACGTGCTGGACGTTTCGACAGGCAGATTTATGTTGACCTACCCGATCTTAACGACAGGATGGAGATTTTCAATGTTCACCTTAGACCATTAAAACTTCATGGAGATGTAGATGTAGAATTACTAGCTCGACAAACTCCCGGATTCTCCGGAGCTGATATTGCAAACGTATGCAACGAGGCAGCATTAATTGCAGCTCGTCACAACAAAGAGTTTGTAACTCGAGAAGATTTCTTGAGTGCAGTAGATAGAATTGTGGGTGGACTAGAAAAGAAAAACAAAATCACCACTGAAGACGAAAGAAAATCTATCGCTATACACGAAGCAGGACACGCTAGCATCTCTTGGGTACTAGAACACGCCAACCCATTGGTTAAGGTGACTATAGTTCCTAGAGGACGCGCACTGGGCGCTGCTTGGTATTTACCTGAAGAGAGACAAATCACAACTAAAGAGCAGATGCTCGACGAAATGTGTGCTTTGCTTGGTGGACGTGCTGCCGAAGATGTTTTCTTGGGTCGCATATCAACTGGTGCGATGAATGACCTCGAGCGAATAACTAAGCAAGCGTATGCTATGATTGCCTACTTTGGTATGAGCGAAAACTTAGCAAACCTTTGTTATTATAATAATAATGAATACTCTTTTAGTAAACCATATAGTGAGAGTACAGCAGAGAAGATTGACGAAGAAGTCAAACTGCTTATTAATACACAATATGAAAGAGCAAAAGAACTCTTGATAAAGCATAAAGAGCAACACAACAAATTGGCTCAAGAACTTATGGATAGAGAAGTAATTCTAGCTGAAGACGTAGAAGCAATTTTCGGTAAACGTAAATGGAAATCTCGTTCTGAAGAAATTATGGAAGTTCAACAAAAAGCGAAGCTTAAAGAGGAAGAAGAGAAAGAAAAAAAGAAACACGAGAGTGAAGAAGCAGAAGCTCTTGCCCAAAACAGTGCAAGCCAGCCAGAGTCTGAAACAAAGAGTGAGGAAACGACATCACCAACTGAAACAGAAGATTCACAAGCAAACTCTAACTCATAAATTAAATTATAACGTGAATTCTAACCTTATAAAAAGATCTATTTCGGGCCTACTATTTGTAATACTTTTAGTAGGCTCAATAGTTTATGGTTCAGTAACTTTTGTTGCCCTATTTGCTCTATTTTCAGCATTTACAACTTATGAACTTACTGGACTTTTAAATGACACCCAAAAAGTAACAGTCAATAGACCCATCACAGCTTTAGGGTCTTTCTACCTTTTTATAGCTATGGCAGGCTACGTCTCGGATAATGCGACTTCGGTTATCTTTATCCCCTACCTCGCCATAATGCTATACCTATTTATTCAGCAGTTATACCTAAAGCATGAAAACCCCATTGGTAATCTTAGTGCAACAATGCTTAGCCAATTTTATGTTGGTCTAAACTTTGCACTTATCAATGCCTTGTCATTTGTCTCAAATGAAGGTGGGCTATATGTAGACTATTACTACATTATGCCTCTTGCCCTATTTATATTTATCTGGGTAAACGACACAGGTGCATACTGTGTGGGAAGCTTATTGGGTAAAAGAAAGTTATTTCCTCGAATCTCCCCTAACAAAAGTTGGGAAGGCAGTATTGGAGGAGGTATTTCAACACTAATCGCTGCAGCTATTATAGCTTCGATCAGTCCTATTCTATCTTACGCTGAGTGGATGGGCTTTGGACTTGTAGTAGCAGTATTTGGCACTTGGGGCGACTTAATTGAGTCACGATTCAAAAGACAGCTAAAAATCAAAGACTCGGGTAATATACTCCCAGGACATGGTGGTTTTTTAGACCGTTTCGACAGTACGCTAATTGCAATTCCTGCTGTAGTATTTTACATATACTTAATTAAGATGTTCTAAATATAGAAGATATTAAACATAAGAAAGGGGCTTAAGAGCCCCTTTCTTATGTCTTAAATTTAATGATTAATTCTAGTTATGAACCATATTATCCTGATTTAATTTCGGCATATCTTCTGAATCAACAGGCTTAGCTTTTTTTACCTCAAGAGTCTGAATTACTTCTTCATCCTCTGCATTTTTCCAGATTATTTTAAATCCTTTTTTACCCTCTAGGTTAACATTATTAGTATTGAAGCTAACCATATCCTTTCCAACATAGTCAGATTCATTATTATAGCTGTTGTAGCGAAGTTCTAAGTATAGATATCCATCATCTGAATACTGATCATTTAGCAGATTCTCAACAAGTGAAATTCGATGTTGCCTATTAACTTGAGGCAGAAAGAAACTGAAATTAATATTGATATAACCACCACCAAACCACATCTCATTTATTCCAAATAACTTATTATTCCCAAATTCCTCATCTTGCTTCTCTGTCTCAACTTTCTCTATATTCTTAGTTAAGATATTCCATAGGTTATTCACCTTAACATAGTGTGCAAATTCCCCCTGTTTATCACTTAAGATAGTATAGTCAGCAATAACACGCTGACCATCGACTCCATTATAACCCAGATAACCTGCAGCTACCCAAAGCTTATCACCAGAATCTAATTGAAGGTAATAAGTGTTAGTCCCTCGTTTTACAGTCGCATAAGAGAGATAAAAATCTCCCAGTGAATAGCCATCATCATTGCAACTCTGAAGTGAAGACACCGACATTATAACTAAACAGGATAAAATAATTCTCGTAATTATCTTTTTCATTCCTTCTAAAATTTAAAGTGCTTACTAATTAGTTAGTATTTCTAATTAATAAACACTTTAAAAGCAAGAATACTGCACGAAACCACAGTATTTATATTATTTAGCTAGAATATTGATCATCTGATTAGCTGCATGTAGGGGAGCTCCAGGCTCACCTAGAATTCGCTCCATCTGACGATAATCATCAATCATCTGCGAACGGTAATGCTCATCAGTCATCAACTTCTTCAGCTCGGCATTTAAACATTTAGCATTCATTGTATCAGCTACTAGCTCTTGAATAATCAAACGATCAACAATCAGATTGACTAGTGATATGTATTTAACTTTCAATATTCGTTTTCTTAAAAAGGCGATAACCTTAGGAATAGGTGTTGAGTAACACACGACTTGAGGCACTTCAAAAAGTGCCGTTTCAAGTGTTGCAGTACCTGAGGTAACCAAAGCTGTATGACTATGGGCTAATATAGGGTAAGTCTCTCCAAAAACAAGATGCACATCATATCCAGAAATAAACTGATTATAATACTCTCGCTCGATTCCTGGTGCACCAGCTACCACAATTTGATAATTGGAGTAGAGTGAAGCAGCTTGAAGCATCTGAGGCAAATTATCTTTAATTTCCTGCTTACGGCTACCAGACAAGACACAAATGATAGGAGATGAAGAGAGATTTAATCTGACCGTAAAGTCTATAAACGACTCTTTATAATCCTTCTTAAAGTCATGAATCTCATCCACAGTCGGATTCCCAACATAATGAATAGGATAGCTGTGCTTTTTATAAAAATCAACCTCAAAGGGAAGGATAGAGAAAAGCTGATCAACATCACGCTTAATGTTTTTTATGCGATACTCTTTCCAAGCCCAAATTTTGGGCGAGATATAGTAAAAGACGGGAATTGAAGAGTTCTCTTTGATAAATTTGGCAATCTTAAGATTGAAGCCTGGATAATCTACTAAAATTACAACATCGGGATTCCAATCTAAAATATCCTGTTTGCAGAACTTAAGATTGGCGAATATTGTATGCAAATTAAGTAAAACAGGGATAAAGCCCATAAAGGCTAAATCCCTATAATGTTGAACAAGTGTTCCCCCTACTTCCTCCATCTTATCTCCTCCAAAGAATCGAAACTCGGCAGACGAATCAGCCTTGAGAAGTTCTGACATAAGATGAGAGGCATGAAGATCACCAGAGGCCTCACCTACTATTATATAATATTTCATAGAGTTTAGTCCTCTTGGGGTCTTATTACTGAAACTAAACGCTCTAGTTTTTTCATATACTCATAATCTGTTACGTCAACACGAGTTGGTGTAATAGCTCCGTAACCTTCGGCCAAAGCTCTATTATCACTTAAGTCGTTGCCTTTTTCTGTAGGCACAAACTGACCAGCCATCCAGAAGTGCTTCTCGTCGCTATGTGTTCTTGGACACTCTTCCCACTCATTAGTCCATTGACCAATAGCTTGCTGACACACTTTAAGTCCTTTAATTTTATCCGTCTTTGGAAAGTTAACATTTAAACAAGTACGTTCTGGTAAGCCATTGGCTAAAACTGTCTTTGCTATTTCACGAACATAGAAACCCATAGGTTCAAAATCAGCACCCATATCGTGATCGCAAAGTGAGAATCCAACTGCGGGAATATTGTTTAAGCATGCCTCAATAACGGCACCCATGGTACCTGAGTAATGCACATTGATTGCAGAGTTGTCGCCATGATTAATACCGCTCACCACTAAATCAGGTTCACGATCAAGAATAGTATGTCGAGCCAGCTTGATACAATCCACAGGAGTTCCTGAACATCTATACACCGTCAAACCAACATCTTGACGGATTAACTTGTAACGAACAGGGTCGTTAACAGTCAAAGCTGAGGATGTTCCAGAACGCGGAGAGTCAGGAGCTACCACTACAATATCACCTAGAGGTCTGACAAATTTCACCAATTCACTAATTCCTTTTGCTATAAGGCCATCGTCGTTGGTGATTAATATAAGGGGTTTGTTATTTGATTCCATATTTGTTTAATTAATCGTTATTTATGAGAACACCTACAAATATAACTATAAATTCAGATGAATTAAATTAAGCTTTACAAAAACTAGACTTAACAAAGATTTAGTTAATTCCTTGTAAGCTAGTAAAAAACAAGCATGTTTAGAATAATGTTTAGTATATTTGCTAAAAGACGCATAGTAATATTAATAACATGTGACAAACCTAACTCTAGTTATAAACATAAGATATAACTTATCAACAGTTTTAATAAAGTTCAGTATTTTTATATGGACTTCTTGTGTATTATGGCTTAATTCGCTATTATTAATTGATTAATTGATATGGGAAAAATAATAACCTTGGCAAATCAAAAGGGTGGCGTAGGTAAAACTACTACTACGATAAACCTCGCAGCATCACTAGCAACTCTCGAAAAAAAGGTACTAGTTATTGATGCTGATCCTCAAGCCAATGCTACTTCAGGGTTAGGTGTTAATATGCGTCAATCTGCACACAGTATCTACGAATGTATAATCGATAGAGAGAATGCGAAGATAGAGAACGCAATACTCACTACTGATATTGATACTTTGCAAGTTGTTTCATCTCACATTAATCTGGTGGGAGCTGAGATAGAAATGCTGAGTTTAGAAAATAGAGAGAATATCTTAAAAGAGATTCTTACTCCGCTTAAAAAAAGATACGACTACATTCTTATTGATTGTTCACCATCCTTGGGTTTAATAACAGTTAATGCGCTTACAGCAGCTGACTCTATAATTATACCTGTGCAAGCTGAGTACTTTGCTCTAGAGGGGATTAGTAAGCTTTTGAATACCATTAAGATTATCAAATCAAGACTTAATCCTGACTTGGAGATTGAAGGATTCCTCTTAACTATGTACGATGCTCGCTTAAGACAAGCCAAGCAAATTCACGAGGAGATTCAAAAGCACTTTCAAGACTTAGTCTTTAAGACTGTGATTCACCGAAACGTAAAGCTAAGTGAAGCTCCTAGCTACGGATTACCAACAATCTTGTACGATGCCGACTCAAGTGGATCAAAAAACTACTTAGCCTTGGCTAAAGAGCTTATTAAAAAGAATAAATAGTAACTAGTTGATATGACACAAAGAAGAAACACATTAGGAAGGGGCTTAGATGCCCTATTGTCAATGGATGAAATCAAAACTGATGGATCATCTTCTATCAATGAGATTGAGATTTCTAAGATATCTGTTAACCCCAACCAACCCAGACGAGAGTTTAACCAAGTTGCCTTGGAAGAGCTTGCTGGTTCTATTGCAGAAATCGGAATCATTCAACCCATTACCCTACGTGAGCTTTCAACTAACAGATACCAAATTATAGCAGGCGAACGTCGATTTAGAGCATCTCAAATTGCTGGTCTAACCTCAATCCCTGCATACATCCGAAAAGCTAGTGACGAAAATGTGCTAGAGATGGCACTAATAGAGAACATTCAACGAGAAGATTTGAATGCTATCGAAGTTGCCCTAGCCTATCAAAACCTAATTGAAGAATACAGTCTAACTCAGGAACGACTTAGCGAAAGAGTAGGAAAGAAAAGAGCTACAGTTGCCAATTACGTGCGACTACTAAAACTTCCTGCACCAGTACAAGTAGCACTTCAAAACAGACAAATCGACATGGGCCATGCCCGTGCTTTACTACCTCTTGAAAACCCAAAAGTTCAAATTAAACTACTTAAAGACATTATTGCCAATCAGTATTCTGTTCGTAAAGTAGAAGAGCTTGTTAAAGCTTTTAATGAAGGTTTATCAACTGATGAGCTAAAGAAAAAAAGAAAAACTAAATTACCTGAAGAGTTTAATATTCTTAAACAACACCTTTCAGATTTTTTCAATACAAAAGTTCAGTTAACTTGCACTGAGAAAGGAAAAGGAAAGATTAGTATTCCATTCCAGAATGATGAAGAGTTAGAAAGAATTATAGAAATATTTGATTCACTGAAAAAATAGATGAATATTGCGAAAAGCTTAATACATTATTTATTCTTTGCCGTTTTAACTCTTGCGCTTTTTCATACACAGAAAACTCATGCGCAAGAAGTTAAGCAACTAGAACAAGAAATAATCACGAAACAACTAGAGAGTCAACTGATGATTGATTCTCTTTTGAACACTATAGACACTGTCCTACCTGCAAGAGTACTTATGGGTGATAGTGTCGCGCTTGCTGATAGCATCAAAGCGACTAACAAGGCATTGCTGGACAGCTTAAATGCTGCAACCCCCAAGACTCCACCAATGGAAACTGCCAACATAATAAAAGAGCAGTGGAGGCCAAACCCCACAAAAGCGACTTGGTACGCAATCGTATTCCCTGGTGGTGGTCAAATTTATAATCGCAAGTATTGGAAATTACCTATTTTTTATGGAGGGTTCACAGGATGTGCCTATGCATTAAACTGGAATAATACCATGTACAAAGATTATGCACAAGCTTATAGAGACCTTAAAGACAATAACCCTAATACAAATAGTTATTTAGAGTTACTGCCTCCCAATTCGAAAGACAAAGGAAGACTAGAATCTCTTCTCAAAAACAGAAAAGATCGATTCAGAAGATATCGAGATTTGAGCGTTATTGCTTTTATCGGCGTATATGTATTATCAATTATTGATGCATATGTTGATGCCGAACTTTCAAACTTTGATATTAGTCCCGATCTAAGTATGCGAATTGAACCAGCTGTTTTCGACACAACAAACAACAACACATCAAGAATCCAAAATAAATCAGTAGGCTTACAGTGTAAGTTTACATTTTAACACAACAAGAAATAATGAAGAAAGTATTGATCTACGCATTTCTCTTCATCAGTCTATTTTCGACTAATAAATTGTATGCTCAAACGGATTCTATATCAATTGATGAAGATATAGATATTCCAGAAACGATGATATGGCCCATAGATAGTCTATTAAATGATTGGCAAATTCAGAAATATCTGAATTTGAAGAAAGAATGCACCACTGCAGTTGACAATCCATTCTTTACGGATTCTGTATATGCACAAAGACTCTCACGGATTCCAACAATAATGGATATGCCCTACAACGAGACAATCCGAAAGTTTATCGACCTATATGCTGTAAGATTAAGAAACCACGTGGCAATCATGCTTGGAGCTAATAACTTTTATATGCCAATTTTCGAAGAGGCTTTAGATGCTTATAATTTACCACTGGAACTTAAATATCTACCCATCATTGAATCTGCACTTAACCCCAAAGCCACATCACGAGCTGGTGCATCAGGATTATGGCAGTTCATGCTAACAACAGGTAAACACTACGGCTTAGAGACTAATAGTTTAGTGGATGAGAGAAAAGATCCTATAAAAGCAACATGGGCTGCAGCTAGATACCTGAAAGACTTACATGATATTTATAACGACTGGAATTTAGTAATTGCTGCTTACAACTGTGGACCAGGAAACATCAATAAAGCCATAAGAAGAGCTGGAGGCGAGGCCGATTACTGGACTATTTATCCTTATCTACCCAAAGAAACACGCGGATACGTACCTGCATTCATTGCAGCCAACTACATCATGACGTATTACTGCGACCATAACATCTGTCCAATCGATGGAACCCTTCCTTTAATCAGTGATACTATTAAGGTCAATAAAGAATTACATTTTGATCAAATTGCTGCCATTTGTCAAATCGACAAGAAAGAATTGCTTAGCTTGAATCCACAATTTAAGACCGAAGTTATACCAGGTAATAGCAAGCCTTATGATTTACGCCTACCTGTAGAGTTCATCCCTGTATTTATTGAGAATGAAGATTCAATCTATACCTATCGAAGAGACTTGCTATTCAAAATAGACGAACCTACCCCAACAGCCAAATTGAATAAATCAAAGAACGCGGCAGGTTCTACCATCTACCATAAGATAAGTAGTGGTGAAAACCTTTCGACCATTGCTTCTAAATATGGCACGACAGTAGCTAAACTGAAACAATGGAATAATTTATCCACTAACAATATACGAGCAGGCAAAACTCTCAAAATTATAAGATAAGGTTTTGATAACAAATTGGGATTAATCACTATTTTTGTATCTATATCAAGTTGCATAAAGCTTAATTAAATGAATGAAATGACTGACAAGGAAATGACCGAAGAGGCCATGATTCAAAATGCTTTTCAAGAGCTACTCAATGACTATCTAGCTACTAAGCATAGGAAAAGAATTGAGATAATAACTAAAGCATTTAATTTTGCTAACGAAGCTCATAAGGGGATTCGTAGAAGATCGGGTGAGCCGTATATTCTACACCCAATTGCTGTAGCTAAAATAGTGTGCAACGAAATTGGCTTAGGTTCAACTTCAATTTGTTCTGCATTACTACACGATGTTGTTGAAGACACAGACTATACAGTCGAAGATATAGAGAATATATTTGGCCCTAAAATTGCTCAAATCGTTGATGGACTGACCAAGATTTCGGGAGGAATCTTTGGTGAACGTGCTTCTGCTCAAGCAGAGAACTTCAAAAAGCTACTCCTTACCATGTCTAGTGATGTGCGTGTAATCTTAATAAAGATTGCCGATCGCCTACACAACATGCGCACTCTAGGAGCAATGTTGCCAAGCAAGCAGTATAAAATTGCTGGAGAAACACTATATATATATGCTCCCCTAGCCAACCGCTTAGGGCTTTATAAGATTAAGACAGAACTTGAAAATCTAAGCTTTAAATATGAACACCCTCAAGAATATCAATTAATTCAGAGCAAACTCGACGAGACAGCTTCCGAACGCGAAGCAATATTTAAGAGTTTTACAACCCCTATTCGAGCCGAGCTCGATAAGATGGGTATAAAATATAAGCTAATAGCAAGGATTAAATCGACTTATTCTATCTGGAATAAAATGCAAACTAAGCATATTCCATTTGAGGAGATTTATGATATTCTCGCTGTTAGAATAATCTTCGAACCAAGAAGTCGCTCCGAAGAGTTGAACGATTGTTTTGACATTTACGTTGCGGTATCAAAGATATATAAGCCACACCCCGATCGTTTAAGAGATTGGGTGAGTCACCCCAAAGCAAACGGATATCAAGCACTTCACATTACACTGATGGCGGGCAACGGGCAATGGATAGAAGTCCAAATCCGTAGCGAACGCATGAATGACATTGCAGAGCAAGGCTTTGCCGCACACTGGAAATACAAAGAAGGTGGAGGTGGTGAAGACGAGGGTGAACTAGAAAAATGGCTTAAAACAATTAAAGAGATTCTAGACGACCCACAGCCCGATGCTATGGATTTTCTAGACACCATCAAGCTTAACTTATTTGCTTCTGAGATTTTTGTCTTCACTCCTAAGGGAGACATCAAGACAATGCCTCAAAACTCCACAGCACTCGACTTCGCATTTTCTCTGCATTCAGACATAGGCGTACATTGTATTGGAGCAAAGGTAAACCATAAGCTTGTTCCATTGAGTCATAAATTAGAGAGTGGTGATCAAGTCGAAATATTGACTTCGGTCCAAGAAAGAGTAGAACCTTATTGGACTGGATTTGCGACAACAGCAAAAGCCAAGTCTGAGATTGCTTCGTACTTAAGAAAGAAAAATAGAATCCTTCAGATGCAAGGGGAGGAAATCTTAGTCTCTTTCTTTAAAGATATAGATATCAAGCAAGACCCTAGTTTAATAAATAAGCTGCTCCAACTCCATAATAAGAAGAATAAAGAAGATTTGACCAAAGCCATTGGCGAGGGTGAAATAATCTTAGGTCAAATCGAGAGAGAAGCTATTTATGGCAAGCAAGTTCCCACTTGGAAAAAATACCTTACTTTTTCTTTCGGAAACAAACCCGAAAAAGAAGAAGTAATAGCCAAAGACATTCAGCCTATAGAGAGCAAAATAGATACTAAAAAGACACTATTACTAAAGGCAGATGAACTCAATACAACCTACCAGTTGGCAAGTTGTTGTCACCCGATTCCTGGAGATCCGGTTTTGGGATATCTAGATGAAAACAGACATCTGTTTATCCACAAGAGACAATGTCCTGTAGCTACCAGACTCAAAAGTAGTTTTGGAAATCGAATCCTAGCCACAGCGTGGGATGAGAAATACAACAATATCTTTCCTATTATTATTTACATAAAAGGAATTGACAGCTTAGGACTATTATCAGATATTACTGAAGTGTTCTCGAAGAAACTGAACATCAACATCCGAGATATCAAGTTTAATACCGAAGATGGTATATTTGAGGGAAGAGTGAAAGTCAACGTACAAAATGTTGATGATGTAAATCAAATTTATACTGAGCTCAAGAAGATTCCTAGCATCAAACAAGTATCACGTATTGAGGAAGAGTAATTAGGGGCGGTCAAGCTCCTGTCTCATAGCAACCAACTCTTGTCTTATTGTTTTTAAGTGTTTAAGCATATCGTATGCCGAAAGAGTTTCTTGTGGGTTTTGGGCTAACTTATTCTTGGCTCCTGCCAAAGTCATCCCCTTAACCTTAACTAACTGATATATCAACCCTACATTTTTAATATCTGCTTTGGTATAAAAGCGTGTCCCTCCCTTATTGGTTTTGGGTCGTAAGATAGGAAACTTACGCTCCCAATAACGAAGTAAAGACTCGTTTACTTCAAACATTTTTGCAACCTCTCCGATCGAGTGATAAAGCTTGAAATCGTCCTTCTCTAACTCCTCTTTTACACGAGCTGTAATTTCGTTTTCAGATTCTTGAGGTATCTCCTTGAGCATTGAGTCGTCCATAATTATTCTATATTATACTTTTTAGCAAAGTTTAGTACCTAATAGATAGCGTAGCCACAGAGCTACGTCTCTAATTTATTCACTATTATAGTTACAAAAATAATAAAACAAGCTATCTTTGTGCATCCTTTCATAAAGAATATTAACCTCGAGGATAGAGATATAGATATGATGACTGCAAAAGAAATTAGAGAATCATTTAAGCAATTCTTTGAGTCTAAAGGACACCAAATTGTACCTTCGGCTCCAATGGTAATTAAAGATGACCCCACATTGATGTTTACAAATGCGGGTATGAATCAATTCAAAGATATAATTTTGGGGAACCAACCCGCAAAATATAAAAGAGTCGCCGATTCTCAAAAATGTCTTCGTGTAAGTGGTAAGCATAACGACCTCGAAGAGGTAGGACACGATACATACCACCACACCATGTTCGAAATGCTAGGTAACTGGTCTTTCGGCGATTATTTTAAGAAAGAAGCTATTGAATGGGCTTGGGAATATCTTGTAGATGTTCTAAAACTTGACCCTAACAGACTTTATGCCTCTGTATTTGAAGGCAGCCCCGAAGATGGACTAGGTAGAGACGAAGAAGCAGCGACCCTATGGGAGCAATTCCTTCCGAAAGACCAAATCATCAACGGTAACAAGCACGACAATTTTTGGGAAATGGGTGATACAGGTCCTTGTGGACCTTGCTCAGAAATCCACATCGATTTACGTACTGACGAAGAAAGAAAAGCTGTAGCAGGTAGAGATTTAGTAAATAACGACCACCCACAAGTGGTTGAGATTTGGAATCTTGTATTTATGCAGTTCAATCGTAAAGCTGATGGTTCGCTAGTAGGCTTACCCCATAAAGTAATTGACACAGGAATGGGGTTTGAGCGTCTTTGCATGGCTATGCAACATAAGACTTCAAACTACGACACTGATGTCTTCCAGCCACTAATTCAAAAGATAGCAAGCCTATCTAATAATAAATACGGACAAGACGAGAAGAAAGACATTGCTATGCGTGTTATCTCTGATCATATCCGCACAATCGCATTCTCTATTGCTGATGGTCAACTTCCATCCAATGCTAAAGCTGGTTATGTTATTCGTCGAATTCTACGCCGTGCAGTACGCTACGGTTACACTTTCCTTAATCAAAGATCGGCTTTTATGTATAAGCTATTGCCTGTACTTAATGAAAGTATGGGTGATGCATACCCAGAGTTAATTGCTCAAAAAACACTGATTGAGAAAGTAATAAAAGAAGAAGAAGAATCATTCTTGCATACTCTGGAAACAGGTATTCAATTGTTAGAAAAGACAATTGCAGAATCTCGCAAAAACAAGCAAACCGAAGTTAGTGGCACAGAAACTTTTACGCTGTACGATACTTACGGCTTCCCTCTTGACTTGACAGAACTTATCCTTCGTGAAAATGGCATGACAGCTGACCTAAAAGGCTTTGAAGCAGAAATGCAAAAGCAAAAAGATAGGGCTCGTAATGCAGCAAGTATTGAAGCATCGGACTGGGTTGAAATAAAACCAGGAACAACCGAGTTTGTAGGTTACGATTTCACAGAATACGAAACATCTATACTACGCTATAGAAAAGTAACTCAAAAGAAAAACACGTTCTATCAAATCGTACTTGCTCAGACTCCTTTCTACGCAGAAAGTGGTGGACAAGTCGGAGATGTTGGTGTACTAGTTAACGAAGAGGAAACTATCGAGATCATTGATACTAAAAAAGAAAATAACTTAGCGATTCATATAACCAACGAGTTGCCTAAAAACATTGAAGCTGAGTTCATGGCTTGTGTAGACAGAGAGAAAAGAGCTGCATCTGCTGCCAACCACTCTGCTACTCACTTGCTAGATCAAGCGTTAAGAGAAGTTTTAGGTGTACATGTTGAGCAAAAAGGATCTCTAGTAACTCCAGACTTCCTTCGCTTTGACTTTGCACATTTTCAAAAAGTTAGCAATGAAGAGATGCGTGAAATCGAGACACTAATCAACGAAAGAATTCGCGAGAACATCAACCTAACAGAATTCCGCAGTATTCCAATCCAAGAAGCTAGAGACCTAGGTGCGATAGCTCTTTTTGGTGAAAAATATGGTGAAGAAGTTCGAGTTATTCAATTCGAAGATTCGATAGAATTCTGTGGTGGTATACACGTTCCTGCAACAGGAAGCATTGGTATTTTCAAAATAATATCTGAAGGTTCTATAGCATCTGGTATTCGTCGTATTGAGGCCTGGACAGGAGCTAAAGTAGAGAAGATGATCTATGAGGTAGAAGATACACTTAAAGGATTAAGATCTTTATTCAATAATACGCCTAACCTAGTTTCTACAATAGAGAAACATATCGAAGAGAACTCTAAGCTTAAAAAGACAGTCGAAGACTTCTTGAAAGAGAAAGAGATCATGATTAAGCAAAACTTAATTAAAAAGATTGAAGTTATTAACGGCGTCAAGGTTATTCGCTTTGTAAGTGAAATCCCTGCAGAGTCGGTTAAGAACATCGCCTTCCAATTGCGTTCTGAAATTGAAGATAATTTATTCTTCGTAGCAGGAAGCAGTGATAGTGGCAAACCAATGCTAACGGTTATGATGAGTGACGATTTAGTTGAGTCTGGATTAAAAGCTGGTGACCTAGTTCGCCAAGCAGCCAAACTAATCCAAGGTGGTGGCGGTGGCCAGGCGCATTTTGCGACTGCTGGAGGCAAAAACAAAGATGGCTTACATGAAGCTGTAGCTAAAGTTTTAGAACTCGCTAAGCTTAGCTAAGGCACATGCACGAAACTCTAGCTGAGCATTAAATTAGTTAGTAGCGACTTATAAAAAAGAACGGACTATAGAATATTCTATAGTCCGTTCTTTTTTATAAGTCGAGCCTCTTTTTAGAAGAAGAATCGCAATACATCATTTAAGTTAGCCCAGATTAGTAGGGTAAATAAGATCAACATACCTACTACTTGTGCACGCTCAAGGAACTTATCACTTGGTTTACGCCCTGTAACAATTTCGTAGAGTAAGAATAGCACGTGACCACCATCAAGAGCTGGAATCGGTAGGATATTCATAAATGCTAAAATAATAGACAACAGTGCTGTCATATTCCAAAAAGCGAGCCAGTTCCATTCGGCGGGGAAGAAACTACCAATAGCACCAAAGCCACCAAGTTGCTTCACACCTTCTTTTGAGAAAACATGCTTCATGCTGTTTGCATAGTTAGCGAGTGTGTTTACTCCCAATTTAGCACCAGCAGGAATTGATGCTAGCAATGAATACTCTTGCTTTTGGAATGGGATATTTTGAATACCTATACCCAACAGAAAAGTTGAGTCAGCTTTCAGGCTTAAATCAAGTTTATCCGCCCCACGATAAGCCTCAACATTGAAGTCGTAAACTTGCTGTTCTTTGAGCTGACTTAAAGCATCAAGGATATCAAACCAAGAAGCAACTTCTACTCCATTAATAGCAACAAGACTATCTCCTACTGCCAAGCCTGCTTTGCTCGCAGGATAATCGGGGTTAACTGTACCTAGCTTGGTCGAGTAACGAATACTTGCAAAAGAGGTTCCATCCGCCATTAATTTTTGCATAAAGTCTTCAGGAATATAGACTGAAGATTCTTGTCCATTACGCAAAACCGTTACTTGACGTGCATCAACTACTGATGAAACAACGTTTGAGCCATATTTACCGAAAGGCACACCATCAGCAGATAAGAGAATATCTCCATCTTGGAATCCTACTTCATGAGCTGCTTCATTGAACTCCATACCATTAGGTATCTCAGAGGTTTCAATATAAGTTTCACCCCAAGTAAATAGCATTCCTGCATATATAATTAGCGCCAAGATAAAGTTAAAGCATACACCACCAACCATAATCAACAAACGTTGCCATGCTGGCTTAGAGCGAAACTCCCAAGGTTTTGCAGGTTGACTCATCTGTTCGGTATCCATCGACTCGTCAATCATACCCGAAATTTTACAATAACCTCCCAAAGGCAGCCAGCCTAAAACATACTCCGTATCGCTATTCTTTGGTTTATACTTGAAGAGTTTAAACCAAGGGTGGAAGAAAACACAAAATGTTTCTACACGGACTTTGAATAAACGTGCAAACAGAAAGTGTCCTCCCTCATGAACAATGACAAGGAGAGATAAGCTCATCATCAATTGCAGTGCCTTTATTAAAAATATTTCCATTATAATTATAGTCTGTTAATTTGTATTCTAATTTACTTATCTCTTTGTGAGAAGTTGCTCGGTAAACTCTCTAGCTTGACGATTCGTTTCTACATAATCATCATAAGTAGGCCTAGCAATAAATGTTATTTCACTCAGCGTTTTCTCTATCAAATCACTCATTTCTAAGAATCCGACTCTATCTTGTAGGAAAGCTGCAACAACAATTTCGTTAGCTGCATTCAATATACATGGTGCATTGCCTCCAATATTCATCGCCTGATAGGCCAACATTAAGTTGCGAAAACGCTTAGTATCTGGCTCCTCAAAGGTCAATGTATTAAACTTCTTAAAATCTATTCGTTCTACAGAAGACTTAATACGATTCGGGTATGAAAAAGCATACTGAATTGGCGTACGCATATCTGGAGCACCTAATTGAGCTTTTACTGATCCATCTTCAAATTGGACCATCGAATGAACGATGGATTGAGGATGAACTTGTACCTCTATCTGCTCAGGTTTTACACCGAAAAGCCATTTTGCTTCAATAACTTCGAACCCCTTATTCATCATCGATGCTGAATCAATAGTTATTTTAGCTCCCATCTCCCAGTTGGGATGATTCAAAGCTTGAGCTTTAGTTACACCACCCAACTCTTCAAACTTGAAAGTTCTAAAAGGACCTCCAGAAGCTGTTAGAATAATTTTTTCAATGGGATTATTATATTCGCCTGACAAACACTGAAAGATTGCAGAGTGTTCAGAATCGACAGGAAGTATCGGTACATTATACTCTTGAGCAAGCTGATTAATTAATTCTCCAGCCACTACAAGCGTTTCTTTATTGGCTAAGGCAATTATCTTACGTGCTTTGATAGCCTCCATAGTAGGTAACAAGCCTGCATAGCCAACCATAGCTGTAAGCACAATATTAATTGGTTCAGCTGTCACAATCTGAGCTATTGCATCAGCTCCAGCATAGACCTTAATTGGCAAGTCTTGAAGAGCCTCTTTTAAATATAGATATTTTGATTCATTGGCAATAACCACAACATCGGGCAAAAACTTACGAGCCTGCTCAATAAGCTTATCCACCCTATTATTAGCCGTCAGCGCATAGACCTCAAAGAGATTCGCATGTTCATCAATAACTTCAAGTGCCTGAGTTCCTATTGAACCTGTTGAGCCTAATATTGCAATCTGTTTTTTTTGAATTTCATCCATTATATTGAACTTAAAGCGCCACAACCTCTGACAACCCCAAAAAACTTCGTTTTGTATCTCCAAAGTCCATTAAAATTGCGAACGACATTAAGATTAATTTTTGTTTTAAATGTGCCTATTATAAAAGACATTAGCGCACAAAGGTAACATTTATGCGCTAATCATACTAGCTTAAGCAAGCTAATTTACAAATCCTTAAAGACTAAGTAAACCCGATGGAATCTGCATGCCTATTTCGCGTTTTTCAACGTTAATCCACTCTACTAAGTTCTCATCAATAGGAATAAGAGTTTCTTCTCCTTGATAGATAACCTTGAGCAGGATATTAAGCGTAGAATCATCAACATCGGTAATTTCACCTATAGCACCTAGCTCAGTATCAACCAACGTGTACCCTAGAAAATTACTCCACGAATAATGATCCATATCCTTAGCATTGTTTTCAACCAAGTCTAGAGGTAGGTAAATATCAGCTTTAACCAAACGTTTAGCTTTCTCTTCCGTATCAATATCTTCAAGCTTTATTAATGCTGCAGTATCACTACGAAAACGATATTGCTCAATAAAGAAGGGAACCATAATTCCCTCCAACTCAAACACAATTAAGTCTGGATCTGAGTTCTCAAACAAATCATTTAAAAAATTAATCGATAACTCACCAGATATACCGTGAGTTTTGGCTACAAAACCAATTTTGACTACCTCTTCTTTTCGTATCATAAGCGGGTGATTCTTGCTCCTAGAGCGTTGAGTCGACCTTCGATATCTTGATATCCACGGTCAATTTGTTCGATATTATGGATTCGACTAATTCCCTTGGCACTCATTGCAGCAATAAGCAATGCAATACCAGCACGGATATCAGGAGAGGTCATATTGCCTCCTCGAAGTTGTAATTTTTTATTGTGACCATTAACAACAGCACGGTGTGGATCACAAAGAATAATTTGAGCACCCATATCGATTAGTTTATCGACAAAGAATAAACGGCTCTCAAACATCTTTTGATGAATAAGTACATTTCCTTTAGCCTGAGTTGCAACAACTAGCAATACACTTAATAAGTCTGGGGTAAGCCCAGGCCAAGGTGCATCTGAAATAGTCATGATTGAACCATCAATAAAAGTATCAATCTCATAAGTCTCTTGAGCAGGTACGAAGATATCGTCACCACGTTGCTCTATTTTAATGCCTAGGCGTTTGAAGCTTTCGGGGATAATACCCAAGTTTTCATAAGAAACGTTTTTGATAGTAATTTCGCTGCCAGTCATAGCAGCCATACCGATAAACGAACCTACTTCAATCATATCGGGAAGCACCGTATGCTCAGTACCACCAAGTGTTTCAACACCCTCGATAGTTAGCAAATTCGAAGCAATGCCCGAAATTTTAGCACCCATACGGTTCAACATCTTACATAGCTGTTGTAAGTAAGGTTCACAAGCAGCATTATAAATTGTTGTTGTGCCTTGGGCTAGAGCAGCAGCCATAAGAATATTGGCTGTCCCTGTTACCGAAGCTTCATCAAGAAGCATATAACAACCTTTAAGCTTATCAGCAGTAAGTTCGCACATACCGTCTTCGTCATTGTAAGCAAACTCTGCTCCCAACTTCTGAATACCTACGAGATGAGTATCCAAACGACGACGACCTATCTTATCTCCACCTGGTTTAGAAATTACCGCTTTGCCAAATCGAGCCACTAACGGACCAATTAACATAACAGAACCTCTCAGGCTAGAACATTTCTTTAGAAAATCTTCACTCGACAAATATTCTAAGTCAACAGTTTCTGCCTTGAAGCTATAACTGCTAACTCCGACTTTATTTACTGTAACACCTATCTGACGAATCAGTTGAATGAGGTTATTCACATCCAAAATATCTGGAATATTATGAATTGTAACCTCTTCGGGAGTTAATAGTGTAGCACAAATAATTTGTAACACTTCGTTTTTAGCACCTTGGGGGTGGATCTCTCCATGCAATTTATGCCCACCTTCTATAATGAATGAAGCCATAGTCTTTCAAGTAATACGGTTAATGATTTAGACCGAATGCATTTAAACATTCAGACTCTCAATGATATTAGTTTTTATGATTTCGACGCGGATTATTCCTTTTGGGTCGATTATGATGCTGGTTTACTCTCACATTCATAAGTTGTAGAATCTCAGGAGTCAATTCAAGCTTACCTTTTGAGAGTTCTTTCAAATCAGCATTAATCTTATCGTCGTCAATTGAATCTCTGTTCCACGTAATAAAAGCCTTACGCATATGGTTCGCTATTAAAGCGACCAAGTGATTTTTCTCGTCAGCGTCTTCCAAAGCAATAGCCTGATCAATCAAACGTTCGATAGTTTTACCATAATGGGGAAAACGGATTCTTGTTTGAGGATAAGGGAGTACATCTGGGCGTGCTTGAAGGCTGTCTTCACGCACAATCTCATAAGGATAATCAATATCCAACTTGAAATCAGACATAATAGCAAGGTGATCCCAAAGCTTATGTTTAAAATCAGGCACATCACGCAAGTGTGGAAACATATTACCCATGATGTCAATAATTGTGTTTGCACAACGTTGACGTTCGTCTTTTTCAGTTATTGTAAGTGCATGGTTAACCATGTCTTGAACACTACGACCATACTCTGGTAGTGGCATCCTCATCTTCTGTGTATTATATTCCATACTTTCCTTTCATCATTTTAATTTTAATTTTGTTGTTGTAACTAAAGCACTTTTTTTTTAGGTTGAGTAGCTACAAACTCTTTTAAGTAAAAAGGCTCAAAATAAGCAACATCCGCAAAATCTTTATCCCATATTGCACGTTCTGCTAAAGGCATCATATTGGCTGCCAATGGGTGAATATTGTCAATAAAGTGAGCATTGGGATGCTGAATTAGTTCTTTACATTTTGCAGCACCATCACCAAAGAAGTATATTGGTTGTTGGTCTAAGAACTCTTTATAAGAATTCTCATCAATTATATCTGCCGATATTTTTTTCACCTCTGTTAGCGAACGATCGTACATAGCCGAATAAACTTCCATTCTTCGGGCATCAATCATAGGGCAAAACAGAGCATCATCGGGGATAGAATGATATAATAATAGAGGAACTGTAAGCACTTTTAGGGTAGGTAACCCAATTAAGGGGATATTTCTACCGTAACAAACACCTTTAGCCATAGATACTCCAATACGTAACCCTGTATAAGAACCAGGGCCACAACTCACAGCAACAGCATCTAAAGGGATTGCTAAACTATCTATAAATGAGAGCGCTTCATCAATAAATACGCCTAATAAAACAGCGTGTGAAGGCCCTTCGAACTCTTCTTTTTTAAAGATTACATCCGTGTCTTGACTTACTGCAACAGAACATACAGCAGTAGACGTTTCAATGTGTAGTATACACGACATAACTTTCGATTTAATATTGTACAAATATAACTCATATTTACGAAAAATCCTTTACTTTTGCACAAAACAACAAGTATATGATACAATCAATGACAGGTTATGGTAAGGCTGTGGCTAACCTCACCAATAAAAAGATTACGATTGAAGTTAAATCTTTGAATAGTAAATCCTTAGACTTATCGACACGCATAGCACCTTCATACCGTGACAAAGAAATTGAAATCCGCCAACTTCTATCCAATCGCATAGCTAGGGGTAAAGTTGACTTCAATCTTTGGGTTGAAAAAGATGATCTAAGTGATGCTGCAGTAATCGTAAATGAGAAGCTTATCGAAAGCTATTATAAGCAAATTAACTCTGTAGCACAAAACCTAAACCTCCCATTGCCCGCTGATTGGTTTCAAACCTTACTTCGCATGCCCGACGTACTTACAAAGCCTGAGGTGGAAGAAGTTACCGACGAAGAGTGGAAAGAAGTTATGAAAGGTATTAATGAAGCCGTAGATCATTTGGTTACTTTCCGTAACCAAGAAGGCGAAGCACTCGAAACTAAATTCCAACACAATATAGAGCAAATAGCGCAATTACTCAAACAAGTTGAGCCCTACGATAAAGAACGTATCGAAAAGGTTAGAGAAAGAATTACGGATAGCCTCGAGAATGCACTTGATGTAGAGTACGACAATAACCGCTTAGAGCAAGAGCTTATTTTTTACATTGAGAAACTCGATGTAAACGAAGAAAAGCAACGCTTAAATCACCACTTAGATTATTTCATCACAACACTCAATGGTGAAGCAGGACAAGGTAAAAAACTTGGTTTCATCTCTCAAGAAATTGGTCGTGAAATAAACACCTTGGGTAGTAAATCAAACCACGCAGAGATGCAAAAAATTGTGGTTCAGATGAAAGACGAATTAGAACAAATCAAAGAACAGGTATTGAACGTATTGTAATGGCGGGTAAACTAATTATATTTTCGGCTCCTTCGGGCTCTGGTAAATCGACTATTATCAACTACTTGCTAGAACAAGACTTAAATCTAGTCTTTTCAATTTCAGCAACTAGCCGACCACCAAGAGGTGAAGAACAACACGGACATCATTACTTCTTTTTGTCGCCTGAAGAGTTTAAAAAGCGCATTGCTAATGACGAGTTCTTAGAATACGAAGAGGTTTATACCGATCGTTTCTACGGTACACTAAAAAGTGAGGTGACCAAACAACTCGAAGCGGGTCAACACGTAATTTTCGATGTCGATGTTTTGGGCGGATGCAATATCAAGAACTTTTACAAAGACAAAGCATTGTCGATCTTTATTCAACCCCCTTCTATAGAGGAGTTGCGAAAGAGATTGCACGGACGTGCTACCGACTCACACGAAGTTATCGAACAACGCATCAGTAGAGCAGAATACGAATTAAGCTTTGCTTCAAAATTCGATAAGATTATAATCAATGATGATCTAGAAACAGCCCAAAAAGAGGCTTACAAGATTGTCAAAGAATTTATTGAAGCATAATTCAAACAAGAATATATTTCTATATTAGGCCTCAACACAGTATCTTTAGCTAAAGATACTGTGTTGAGGTTTATTTTCACACCCCTATTATGAAGAAAAGAGTAGCTGTTTTTAGTGGTTCATTTAATCCCATACATATTGGGCATCTAGCACTTGCCAACTATGTTTGTGAGACCAATCAGGTTGATGAACTTTGGTTTATGGTTACCCCGGAAAACCCACTCAAGTCGGCTCAGATTTTAGCTCAAGACCAACTTCGATTAAAGATGGTTAAGATAGCCATAACTGGCTACGACAAATTTAAACTCTGCGACCTCGAGTTTAGTCTGCCACGCCCTTCCTACACGATCAACACACTCCGAGAACTTCAAAAGAGCTATCCTGAGTACAAGTTCTCTTTACTTATTGGAGCCGACAATTGGAATAGTTTTCACAAGTGGAAAAGCAGTGAAATAATCCTTAGAGATTTCGACTTACTTATCTATCCGAGAATGAATTACGAGGTTAATATTTCGACTCTTCCTCTAAACGTTAAACTTATCGACTCGCCGATTATAGAAATCAGCGCCACCCAAATCAGAGAAAAAATCAAGCAAGGCAAAGACTTTCGCTATTTTCTTTACCCCAGTGTATTTGAATTTATCACCAAGCACAAGCTTTATCAATAGCTTGCCCTCTTGAGGTGAATAAGCATCACCTCACTGGGAGCACCCATTCTGATTTTTTTGTTTGAAGTTCCTATACCGTTGGTTACCAGCATGGGGATTTTATCGGAGTTATAGACTAGCCCCGAAAGAAAGCGTTGGTCATACTTGGAGGGTACAATTGGTGCTACCCCAAAAATGCGTACCTGCCCACCATGCGTGTGTCCTGCCAAAACCAAATCTGTTGGTCCAATAGCTACATCTTCAGCATAATCGGGCGTATGAGTCAGTAAAATCACGAAATTATTAGCTTTCATATCTAGCGAAGGAGAAACTCCATTTTTAGTAAGATCAAAAGGATTGCGTACCCCAACTATAAATAGCTTCTCACGATTTATCCCTATTTGAGCGACCTCATGCTCTAAGAGCTGGATATTATTCCTTTTCATTGCCTCAACGACCTGTTCGTAACCTCTCTCGTAATCGTTATTACCCATCACCGCAAATGCTCCTAAAGCAGGAACATGCTTACCAAGTTCATCAAACAACGTATCAATTAGGGTTATATCTTCGTGATAATCCCCTCCAAGACAAAGTATATCATAATCTAAAGTCGAAAGATAACTGCTTAGCTTATAGATATCCTCTTTTGCAAACAGACTAGGATAGTGCAAATCGGAAATAAAAAGAATAGTTTTACCGTCAAAGTCTTGAGGTATATCACGGTGCACAACAGTATATTCGGCCAATCGATTAATACCTGTAGTCTCTAAGTCTAGTCGCCTAAGATTAGTCATAATAGACGGTTTATCCGCAACTTTTTTGGGAGTAACTAAACTATCTGAACTTCGACAGGACACCAGAAAAAAGAACAGATAAATACTCCAGAGAAGTGAATAGTGAGGGGTAAGTAATTTTATTATTTTCATGTAGTTAATTTAAACAGTGACATTAATGTTTTCTATCTTTGCTCAAAGTAAGCGTATAAACGATCTTTTTCATGCAATATATTCAAAAAAACTCCATCCAAGCTTGGGTTCTAGCAGCCCGCCCTAAAACTTTATCAGGTGCATTAGTGCCCGTAATTATTGGTACTGCACTAGCCTTCTTAAATGGGTCTTTTCAGTGGTTACCGGCTCTAATTTGCGGGGTATTCGCAGGACTCATGCAAATTGCAGCCAATTTTATCAACGACCTATACGATTACCTTAAAGGAACAGATCGAGAAGACCGACTAGGCCCTGAACGTGCCTGTAGTCAAGGTTGGATTTCGCCCAAGGCCATGCGCTTGGGGATTATCGTTATCATAACAATAGCTTGCTTAGTAGGTTTAAGCTTAGTCTATTTTGGAGGCTGGCAACTCATTATCGTAGGTATACTCTGTGTGGTTTTTGCATTTGCTTACACTACAGGTCCATATCCGCTCTCATACCACGGTTATGGAGATGTTTTGGTACTTATCTTCTTTGGCTTTGTCCCTGTTGGAGGCACTTATTATGTACAAACGCTAGACTGGAGTTGGGAAGTAACACTGGCTTCAGTTATTTGTGGACTAGCTATCAATACGCTACTGATTGTTAACAACTACCGAGATTACACCGAAGACCTTAAGAGTGGCAAGCGTACACTAATCGTTCGCTTTGGGAAAAACTTTGGGGCTCAGTTCTATTTGGTCGTGGGTCTGCTGGCAGGTACTTTACCCTTAATTTATCTTTTTGAGGGTTATACCTTTGCTGCACAACTCCCCCTACTCTATCTCCTCCCACATATCCGAACTTATAGGGAGATGAAATCAACACAAGGCAAAGCACTCAACGGAATACTAGGCAAGACCTCGAAAAATATTTTATTATTGGGGATATTACTCTCGGTAGGATTTTTCTTAAGCCGTTAATCAGCTTCTTAACCAGCAAGTTCAATAACTTCAAGATCGCTAAAAGTACCTTTATCAATAGTGAAGCGCACCATCGTACGAACCTTATGAAAGCCCGAGATACCAGCAGCTCCAGGGTTAATATGCAACATATTTAGCGTCTTATCGAACTTTACCTTCAATATATGTGAATGTCCACTTATAAACAGCTTAGGAGGACGAATAAACAGCGTGTCTTGAATCGAACGGTCGTACCGGCCAGGATAACCTCCGATATGTTTAATCAACACATCAGCACCATCGATAGTAAAACGATTAACTTCGGGGAATTCTTTACGAATGTCTTGTCCATCGATATTACCATAAACTGCCCTCACCTTTTTATACTCAGCAAGCTTATGAATCAGTGCAGCTGAGCCAATATCGCCAGCATGCCAGATTTCGTCGCAATCGGTAAAGTAAGTGAGGTATTTGTCGTCCCAAAAGCCATGTGTATCGGATAATAGTCCTATTCTAGTCATAATCTATTTTCAGTTTTTTCGTGTAGCGAAGATACTATAAGAAAAAGAATAAATATAAAAGTATGGCTTAACTAATACTATTAATTTGGTTAGCATATCCAGTTTCAAATATATATCATTTGAGCATACCTCTACGGTAACTACCATTAAAGCGCTCGATTAGCACATTTTGAGTGGGTTTACCTGGCTCTATATATTTAAAAACTATTTGTTGCATTTCACTCCATATTGAAGCTATTTTAGCTATAAACTCAGGACCATTATCCATGCGTACTTTTTGTGGTTTACCCCTTCTGTTAATCAGATGATTTAATACCCATATTACGCGGTTACTCGTGAGCGAATAGTCGATCTCTATATGCAAAACCTCCCTATTATAATCGTCTATTACATTAAAAGCTCTAAAACGCCTTTTATTATCCAAAACATCTGTCACAAAATCAATACTCCACGTGTGATTGAGTTCACTGGGTATCTCGAGTGGCTCCTTTAGGCGAGTGGGTAATCACTTTTTTACCTTTCTACGCAATGGAAGCCCCAAGGCTACATAAATCCTATGTACACGTTTATGATTCCACTCTTTACCTTCACTTCTTAAACGGTTATAAGCTTTCCAAAATCCTTCTTCTGGATGTTTTTGGGCTTTATTTTGAAGAGCTTGCTCCATGTGCCCATCATCTTTGACCAAATGCTTATGATAATAAATACTTTCACTTAAGCGTAATACTCGACACGCCCTGTTGATGCCGTAACGGGTAAACTCCTTTGCTATACTTCGCTTTTGACAGGGCTTTAAAGCTTTTTTTCGATAATCTCCTTAGCTAACTCATAGTCTAGCGATAGGTTAGCATACATCTGTTTGAGCCGCACGTTTTCTTCCTCAAGCTCTTTGATGCGTTTAAGCTCTTTACTACTCATGCCCGCGTATTTTGAACGCCATTTATAAAAAGTTGAGCTACTAACACCATGCTCACGGATAATCTCTTTTGGCACTCTTACCAAGATCAAACTCTTTTAAAATCTTAGCGATCTGCGTGGGACTAAATTTGCTCTTTCTCATAATGCTGTCTAATTTAATGTTTTTCCATTTTTAAACAGTTCTATTTTTGGGGAAGCTTACACCAATGTCGGCTTCCCCAAATTAGAACCACTTATAATTCCAATTTATCAATATAGTTATTAGCTGTGATTTATAGGGGACAAATTACCTAAAGCTTGGTTTGGTCGATGATTAATATAATCATTCATCCATATTCTTGTTTGCTATCTAACTTGCTTTAAGGTTTCAAATATATATCATTTGAGCACACCTCTCCTCTACGGTAGCTACCGTTAAAGCGTTTGATTAGCATATTTTGAGTGGATTGACCTGGCTCTATATATTTCAAAAACCACCTACTCGCTTATCGCTTTCCACTTACTCGCAGCGGGCAAACCACCTAGTGGTTTACTCTTTGTGAGTAAATCATTGAACAATTAGGGCCTCATTTGGGTTTAATGATTATATTTAAAACAAGAATCGTTCTTTCACTTACTCATCAACCATTAGGGTGCCTCTAAAACTTTTATAAAGAGGAGAATAGGGAATCACGTTTAATTCGTGAGCTGTCGCGCAACTGTAATCACTGTAATGTTTCTATATATAAAGCCACTGTTTCAACCAATATGAAATGGGAAGGAATATAGAAATAGTGAGAGCCAGGATACCTGCCTTAACTTGGATTGACAATGCTTCGCGAAAAAGTATAATGTCTCAAACAACTCCCTTAAACATTACATATCGGACTATTTGGATTCATTTATCTTTATCGACTTTGCATTATCAGAGTTTGTAAAGGGCTTTTGTAATTAAAACTGTAAAACATTTTAAACCCAGAAGTTATGAAAAAGATATGTACACGTTGCTCAACAAGCTTTGGCTGTAGACAAGACAGAGTTGAACTATGCAAATGCTCACACACTAGCCTTACACCAGGAACAAAGGATTATATAAAAGACAATTACGACGATTGTCTCTGTCCTAATTGTCTTAAAGAGATTAGCTCAAGCTATAATAGCATGGGAGTTAACCCCAAATATTTGAAGGCATCCAAATAACTTGTGTGCACCACCTATTTTTCTATCGCACTGATTCTTATCCTTTGATGAATTAAGCCTATCTTTGTCGGCTCAATTATTAACTATATGATTTCAGTAGAAGGACTAACCGTAGAATTTGGTGGTGCAGCACTCTTTAGTGATGTATCTTTTGTTATTAACCCTAGCGATAGAATCGCTTTGATGGGAAAGAATGGGGCAGGTAAATCTACCCTATTAAAAATACTTTCGGGTAAGCGCGAAGCCACTCGAGGTAGAGTTTCGGCTCCCAAAGAGGCTACCATCGCTTATCTACCACAACACTTGATGACCGAAGATGGTCGAACAGTGTTCGAAGAGGCTGCTCAAGCCTTTGCAAGTATCCATAATATGGAGAAAGAAATCGAAGAGCTTAATGAGCAACTCTCTACTCGTACCGACTACGAAAGCGATGAGTACATGCAACTTATCGAAAGAGTCTCTACCCTTAGCGAGAAATTTTATACCATCGAAGAGATCAATTACGATGAAAGTATCGAAAAAACCCTATTGGGTTTAGGATTTTCACGTGAAGACTTTGGCCGCCAAACTTCAGAGTTTAGTGGTGGATGGCGTATGCGTATTGAACTCGGTAAACTTCTACTACAAGACCCCGATGTTTTACTTCTCGATGAGCCGACCAACCACTTAGACATCGAATCTATCCAATGGTTAGAGGAGTTCCTCATTCAAAGTGGCAAAGCGGTAGTAGTCATTAGTCACGACCGGAAATTTGTCGACAATATCACCACACGTACCATTGAGGTAACTATGGGGCGCATTTACGACTACAAGGTCAACTACTCTCAATATCTCCAACTTCGTGAAGAGCGTCGTGAGCAACAACTCAAGGCCTACGAAGAGCAAAAGAAATTCATTGCCGAAACAACAGATTTTATCGAACGCTTTAAAGGCACCTACTCCAAAACCCTTCAGGTTCAGAGTAGAGTAAAGATGCTCGAAAAGCTACAAATCATTGAGGTAGATGAGATTGACAACTCGGCCATTCGTCTACGCTTCCCACCAGCTCCTCGTTCAGGAAACTATCCTGTAATTATGGACAACGTGGGCAAAAGCTACGACGATAATGTAATCTTTAAAGGAGCTAATCTGGTTATCGAACGAGGAGATAAACTAGCCTTTGTGGGTAAAAACGGTGCTGGTAAATCGACCCTTGTCAAAAGCATCATGGGAGAAATCGACCACGATGGAGAGTTGAAACTCGGACATAATATTAAGATTGGCTATTTTGCTCAAAATCAAGCCTCATTACTCAACGATGAACTTACTGTTTTTCAAACTATCGACGATGTAGCCGTAGGAGAAATCAGAAACAGAATTAAAGATCTGCTTGGTGCATTTATGTTTGGTGGTGAAGAGTCGACTAAAAAAGTAAAGGTACTCTCGGGTGGTGAAAGAACTCGACTTGCCCTACTCAAACTTTTACTCGAACCTGTAAACCTCTTGATTCTGGATGAGCCAACCAACCACCTTGACCTCAAAACTAAAGATGTTCTTAAACAAGCACTTATTAAATTTGACGGTACGCTGATTTTAGTTTCTCACGATAGAGATTTCCTCGACGGGCTGGTTGATAAAATCTATGAATTTGGAAATCAAAAAATCAGAGAGCATCTTGGAGGCATATACGAATTCTTACAAAACAAGAAAATTGAGTCACTCAAAGAGCTTGAAAAGTAAGTTTTTATTCTATCTTTAGCGCTTAAGTATTTTAAACAGATGACAAAGAAGAGATTCATAACCTGGATATTGGCTTGTGTTGCCCTTGTAATAGTGGCAATACCAACCATTCCGCATCATCACCATTCCAATATGCTCGGCATATGTATGAATGTTGATGATGATGTTATGGGCTTAGACGAAATCTGTTATTGTGCTGTAGAGTGTAAACACAGTACAAATTCGACTGCTGATAAAGAGGATTGTAATGGTAAAGGCTGCCCTGCCAGTATGCATGCAATCAAAGCCGGAACAAATCAAGTTCAGTTTGAACAGAATACACTACAACTTTTCAATCTGAATATTTCGGAGTTTGTCATAGTCTTTCTTTCGTCAAAGAGCGAGATTAAGTCACTAGATACCCTCTATCTCAACAACTACTATACGACTCCCCCTGCCGATATCAAGAGTCGGCGAGCTCCACCTTTTATAAATGTATAAATTTATTTGTTAGAGACTTGAGTTTCAAACAAATAAAATATAACTTACTGAACGTTTACAGTTTAAGTAATTCCTATTTATCATTTATAAAGAATTAACATGAACAGATACATACATATATATATAGCACTTGCGTGCATTCTCAGCTTATATTCGTGTAAACCAAGCACAGACAAATCAACAGACAAAACTGAAGAGACCGAAGAGCACAATCACGAGCACGGAGAAAACGTTATTGAGCTTAGCTTAGACAAAGCGGTAGCAGCTGGCGTAAAATGGGATACAATATCCCTGCAACCCTTCAATAGCGTAATTAAAACGGGAGGCCAAATTTTGGTCGCTCAAGGTGACGAGTCGGCTGTTGTTGCATCAGTGGCTGGAATCGCTAGACTACCCAAAAATCTAGTTGAAGGTACAGCCGTACAAAAAGGTCAAAATGTGGCCGCACTCTCCTCAAAATACCTTCAAGATGGAGACCCTGTCTTAAGAGCTCGAATCAGTTATTTTACTGCTAAAGAAGAGTATGACCGTGTTTTACCTCTTGCAGAAAAGCAAATCGTAACGCTCAAAGAGTTCTCTAAAATCAAGCAAGAGTATGAAAATGCTAAATTGAGTTATGAGGCTATTTCGAAAAACTATAGCGAAAAAGGACAACAAATCAAGTCACCACTTACAGGTTTTGTAAAATCTATTCTTGTCAATGAGGGAGATTTTGTAGGGATTGGACAAACCTTAATGACCATTACTCAAAACCAACGACTTTACCTCAAAGCAGAGGTCTCAGAAAGGTATTACAGCCAACTAAAAGACATCAATACAGCCCATTTCAAATCTCCTTACAAGGAGTCTGTCTATAAACTTGCCGACCTAGGTGGTGAGGTTGTTTCGTATGGCAAATCGCCTGCAACTAATGAATATCTTATTCCTATAACCTTTGCCTTCAATAATGTGGGAGATATAGTACCTGGCTCATTTGTCGAGGTCTTCTTGCTCTCTAAAACTTATCAAAACAGCATTTGCCTACCTTTTTCTGCTATTACAGAAGAGCAAGGTTTATTCTTTGTTTATAAAAAAGTTTGTGAAGCTGAATACGAAAAGATAGAGGTTAAACTCGGAGAAGATAACGGTGAGATAATCCAGATTTTAAGTGGTATCGAACCAGGAGATGTTATCGTAACACATGGTGCACAACAAATCAAACTAGCTTCAGCTAGCAGCTCAATTCCTGCACATACACACGAACACTAAAAATCAAAAGACATGCTAAACAAAATAATAGAATATTCTCTAAAGAATAGGCTTGTTGTTCTATTCGCTGCAGTTCTCTTGATTATAGGTGGTTCTTACATAGCTAAGCAGACTGAAATCGACGTATTTCCTGACTTGAATGCTCCCACAGTAGTGGTGATGACAGAGGCTAATGGTATGGCTGCTGAAGAGGTAGAACAACTCGTAACTTTCCCAGTAGAAACTTCGGTTAACGGAGCTACAGGTGTACGAAGAGTACGTTCATCTTCGACTACAGGTTTTTCTGTAGTTTGGGTTGAATTCGATTGGGATATGGATATTTATCTTGCCCGACAAATCGTTTCTGAAAAACTTGCGGTAGTTACTGAAAACTTGCCCGACAATGTAGGAAAACCAACACTAGGGCCACAATCATCAATACTTGGTGAGATGCTTATCATAGGGTTAACAGCAGATAGCATATCGATGCTCGACCTGCGCACCCTAGCCGACTGGAGTATCCGACCCCGTTTGCTATCAACAGGTGGAGTAGCTCAGGTCTCTGTACTAGGTGGTGATGTTAAGGAGTATCAGATTTTACTCGACCCGATTCGCATGAAACACTATAATGTTTCACTCAATGAAGTCTTAGACGCATCCAAAGCCATGAATATAAATACCAACGGTGGTGTGATTTATGAGTATGGCAACGAATATATTGTTAGAGGGGTTCTCTCGACTAACGATGTAAATATGATAGGACAGGCAGTAGTCAAAGCTGTAGATAACCAACCCGTTTTACTCGAAGATGTTGCAAAAATTAAAATTGGAGCCAAAGAGCCCAAGCTTGGAACAGCCTCGGAAAAAGGCAAACCTGCTGTATTATTAACCGTCAATAAGCAACCCCAAACAAGTACTATAGAGTTAACCCAGACAATAGAAGAAGCTCTAGAAGATCTAAAGCAAACCCTACCTGCCGATGTTAAGATTAGTACCGATATTTTCAGACAAAGTCAGTTTATTCAAAACTCAATTGGTAATGTCGAACAAGCAATTATTGAAGGTGGAATATTCGTGGTAATTGTACTTTTCTTATTCTTGGCAAACATCAGAACTACGATTATATCTTTGGTAACTATACCACTCTCTTTCTTGACTGCAATCTTAGTAATGCATTATCTCAACCTAACCATCAATACGATGAGCTTGGGTGGGCTTGCTATTGCTATTGGGTCACTAGTCGACGATGCAATTGTCGATGTAGAGAATGTCTATAAGCGACTTCGTGAAAATAAAATCAAACCACAGGAAGAGCGACTCGGCACTATAGAGGTGGTATTTGAAGCTTCAAAAGAGGTCAGAATGCCCATATTAAACTCAACACTAATCATCATTGCCAGTTTTGTGCCACTATTCTTTTTGAGTGGCATGGAAGGTAGAATGCTTGTACCACTTGGTATCGCATTTGTTACAGCACTTTTGGCTTCAACAGTAGTTGCTCTAACCCTTACTCCCGTATTATGTAGTTACTTACTCAACACGGAGAAGAGTGATAAAATCCCCAAAGAAGCATTTCTTGCAGTTTGGCTAAAGAAATATTATGGTAAAAGCCTGAATTGGGTGCTAAGACATAAGAAGACTACTGTAGGAACTACTCTTGTCCTATTTGTAATTGCTGTGGCAATAATGTTTGGGCTCGGAAACAGCTTCTTACCACCCTTCAACGAGGGATCATTAACGATTAATGTGAGTACAGTTCCGGGGATATCTTTAGAAGAGAGTGATAATCTAGGACAAAGAGCAGAAGAGTTACTAATGACTATCCCCGAGATTCAAACCGTAGCCCGAAAAACTGGTCGTGCCGAGCTCGACGAGCATGCTCTAGGAGTTAACACCTCCGAAATTGAGGCACCATTTGTACTTAAAGATCGGACCAAAAATGAGATGGTTGCCCAGATTCGTGAGTTGTTAGGGGGCATAAACGGAGCAATGATAGAGATAGGTCAACCCATCAGCCACCGTATTGATGCCATGCTATCGGGAACACAAGCCAATATTGCAATTAAGCTTTTCGGAACAAATCTGAATGAAATGTTTAGTATCGGAAACGATATCAAAGCAGAAATAGCAAGCATTGAAGGTATTGTCGACCTCAATGTAGAACAACAGATTGAAAGACCACAGCTTAAAATTACCCCTAACCGGGTGTTACTTGCAAAGTACGGTATTACGCTTCCAGAGTTTTCTGAATTTGTCAACGTAAACCTTGCTGGTGAAGTCGTTTCGCAAGTTTATGAACAGGGCAAATCATTCGATTTGATTGTCAAGGTTAATCACGACTCAAAGGACACGATGGAGAAGATTAAAAACCTTCTTATTGATACACCCGATGGAAAGAAAGTGCCACTTAATCAGCTTGCTGAAATTAGTTCTGCCATGGGCCCCAATACGATTAGCAGAGAAAATGTTAAACGTAAGATTGTTATTTCGGCCAATATTGCTGAGCGAGACTTGAGAAGTGTAGTTAACGAGATCCAAGATCGAGTTAAACAAACAATCCAGTTGCCCGAAGGCTATCATATCGAATATGGTGGCCAATTTGAAAGTGAACAAGCTGCGAGCAGAACACTTGCTATCACATCTCTTATGTCGATTATAGTGATTTTCCTATTGCTTTACACCGAATTTAAGAGTGCTAAAGAGGCAGGGGCTATCTTACTGAATCTTCCACTTGCGCTAATCGGGGGAGTATTTGTACTTTCTTTTACGACAGGAGAGTTAAGCATCCCAGCAATTATCGGATTTATTTCACTCTTCGGGATTGCAACTCGTAATGGTATGTTGCTTATAAGCCATTACAACCACCTACAGGAGATTGATGGTTTGAGCTTGGATGAAAGTATCATAAAAGGATCGCTAGACCGACTGAACCCCATATTGATGACGGCTTTAACCTCTGCACTGGCCCTCGTTCCACTAGCAATTAGTGGTGACCTACCAGGAAATGAGATTCAAAGTCCAATGGCCAAAGTAATTTTGGGTGGTCTGCTTACTTCAACTTTGCTCAATGGGTTTATCATACCTATTGTTTATCAGAAAATGCATAAAACGAAATAATGATATGACTAAATATATACTAATAGTTGTTGGAATGTTTTTATCCTTCCAACAACTAGACGCTCAAGAGAGCCTTGATCAATTATTAAAACAAATCGAACGCAATAACCCCGAGCTAAAAGCTAATCAGGAGCTGATGAAAGCTCAGGTTTGGGACACTAAATCGACCAATAACTTGGCGAATCCAACGGTCTCTTATGCTCAGGTTTGGGACTCTAAAGATAAAAAAGACTCGGAGACAGAGCTGGTAGTAATGCAAGAGTTTGAATTCCCTACAGCCTACATCCACAGGAACAAGGCCAACAGAAAACAAATTAATGCTTTGGAGTCGGCCTTTCAAGCTCAAAGACAAGATATCTTATTGCAAGCTAAAGAAGTTTGCTTGGATATCATTATGCTCAATCAGCTTATAGACATCCTCCAACGTAGAATGGGGTATGCAAATCAGCTTGATCAACTCTATTCACAGATGCTCAAAGCTGGAGATGCTACAAGCATTGAGGTAAATAAGATTAAGCTTGAAAAGCTTAATCTGCAAACAGAGTATACCATTAATTCGGCTACACTCAAGAAAAAGAAGACTGAGCTGATGCAACTCAATGGTAACACACCTATAGAGTTTAATGCGAATACCTATGCAAATATCGCTTTACCAGCTTATGAATTAATCAGAGGTGAAGCTTTGGGCTCAAATCCAAACTTAGAATTTACTCAGAATGAATACGAGTCGGCCTTAAAGCAGATTGCTGTTAGTAGAGCTGGCTGGTTACCAAATTTATCGGTAGGCTACAAAAGAAATAGTGGCACAGGGTTTCATTCTAACGGAATTGCTGTAGGAATGTCTATCCCTTTATTTAATAATCGAGGTAAGGTTAGCAGTGCAAAAGCCACAGCTATCGGCAAGTCATATTCGCACGACTTAGTTCGTACAAAATTAGAGTCGGACATCTATCAGGCTTATCAAGAAGCTGCTGCAATGAAAGAGCAGATGGATATCTACCAATCGACATTGGATGTTGATCAGCTACTCGGACTATTGCAAGATGCACTTCAAGGTGGAGAGATGAGCATGACAGCCTATTTTGTTGAACTAGCTACAGCTTACCAAAGCTTGGAAAACTATATTCAGATATCAAATATCTACCAAAAACAGATAGCTCAGTTATATAAACATCGTCTATAATGTATTGACTCATTTGAGCAGATACAAACTTCTGATCGTACGATTCGATTAGAAAACATAACTCTCTGAGGTCGTTGCATTAGCTGCAACGACCTCTTTTCTTAATAGGCAATAGGAGAGTTAGAATAAGTATGTTCTATTATAGCCTGTTAACGATTCTTTATGGTTCAATTTTACTAAAAAGACGAATTAATTGTACCTTTGCAAATCAAATCTTAAACTTATCTATTTTGCAACGATATATACTTCTGATAGTTACTGTTATATTCTTTGGAAGCTTTCATCTTGATGCACAAGAGAAACTTACTAGTGATTCGATATTTGCTAAATATGTCGAAGATTACGGAATACCTATCACGGAGAATAATAACGTAACGCTTCTTACTAGTGGACAAGAAAAGTTTGAAGACCTTATCGCACATATAAAAAAAGCAAAACACCATATTCATCTAGAGTATTTTAATTTCAGGAATGACTCAATTGCGGCAGCTGTATTCGAGGCTTTGGCCGAAAGAGCTGCACATGGAGTGAAGGTTAGAGCCCTATTTGACGCTTTCGGTAATTGGTCAAACAATAAGCCTTTAAGACGAAGACACCTTGACCAAATCAGGAGCTTAGGTATTGAAATTGTCAAGTTTGACCCTATGCGTTTTCCTTATATAAACCATGCAATCCACCGAGATCATCGTAAAATCGTGGTGATTGATGGACTAATTGGTTATACTGGAGGAATGAATATTGCAGATTATTATATCCATGGCCTCCCAAAAGTAGGTAATTGGTATGATATGCACATGCGTATTGAAGGAAGTGCTGTACGTTATTTACAAGAGATCTTCATCAACACCTGGAATACGCAAACAAAGCAACACGTGGGAGGTCCTCAATATTACCCAGACCCTATTCAAATCCCCGATAGCCTGCAAAAACCAATAGCTATAGTCGATAGATTGCCTAGAAAAACACCTAGCGCTATGAGAGATATCTACAGTGCTGCTATTTTATCGGCTCAACATAGGGTAAGAATTATAAACCCCTACTTTATTCCCACTAAGACCATAAAAAGGGCTATCCGAAAAGCTTTAGCTAAAGGTGTGAAGGTAGAAATCATGGTGCCTTCAAAAGCAGATATACCTTTTACACCCGAAACTTCGGCCTATATTGTCAATAAACTCCGTAAACTTGGAGCTACCATCTATTTTTTTGATGGAGGTTTTCATCACACTAAGATTATGACTGTTGACGATACTTTTTGTACTGTGGGCAGTGCAAACCTCAACAGTCGAAGCTTAAGATACGACTACGAAACCAATGCCTTTATCTTCGATAAGGGAATTACGGCCCAACTCGATACTCTATTTGTAAATGACACTTACAGAAGTACATTATTAACTCCAGAAAATTGGAAGCAAAGATCTGCCATGAAGAAATTCATGGGCTGGTTTGGTGGGTTATTAACACCATTTCTTTAGAACTCTAAACTTGCTCTAATTGATTTTGTAATACGAATGTAAATGAAGGGCAAATATTAAGATTCGCTTTTTTTTTGATACCTTTGCAGTCATAGAATAAGATATACCCATCATGAAGCAATATTTAGACCTACTCAAACGAGTAAAAGCCGAAGGAGCTGAAAAAGAAGATAGAACTGGAACTGGTACAATCAGCGTATTCGGACACCAAATGCGTTTTGATATGGCAGAGGGATTTCCTTGCCTAACAACAAAAAAACTACATCTGAAGTCCATAATATACGAACTACTTTGGTTTTTAAAAGGAGAAACTAACGTAAAGTATCTTCAAGATAATGGTGTTCGTATTTGGAACGAATGGGCTGGAGAGAACGGAGAATTAGGACCAATCTATGGCTATCAATGGCGTTCATGGCCTGGCTATAATGGTGAAAGCTTCGACCAAATCAAAGAAGCAGTACGTATGATCAAGGAAACCCCAGACTCTCGACGCATACTTGTAAACGCTTGGAATGTGGGTTGTCTCAACGATATGAAATTACCTCCTTGTCATATTCTGTTTCAATTCTATGTTGCCAATGGCAAACTAAGCCTTCAGCTTTACCAAAGAAGTGCTGATATATTTCTTGGAGTTCCATTCAATATTGCATCTTATGCCCTACTCCTGAAGATGATGGCGCAGGTCACTAATTTGGAAGCCGGTGAATTTATTCATACATTAGGAGATGCCCATATCTACAAAAATCATTTAGAGCAAGTAGACCTTCAACTCTCTCGAGAGCCTAGAAAGCTACCTCAACTGATTTTAAACCCAGAAGTTACAGAGATAGACCAGTTTAACTTTGAAGACTTCAGCCTGATTGATTATAACCCACATCCACATATTGCGGGTAAAGTATCTATCTAATATCATAAACGCTATGCCTAAGATTATTCACATCGTAGCTATCGACAACGATAATGCTATAGGTTATAAAAACCAACTACTTTACAGACTTTCAAACGACCTTAAAAGATTCAAGGAACTCACTACGGGCCATACAATAATTATGGGTCGTAAAACCTTTGAATCACTTCCTAAAGGAGCGTTGCCTAATCGACGTAATATAGTTCTCTCTAAAACGATTAAAACACCTTATCCCTCAACAGAGCTTTACGATTCTATTGAGCAGGCATTGGATAACTGCAAGAATGATGAATTAGTTTTTATTATGGGAGGAGAAACAATATACCGTCAGACTCTTGAGTTGGCAGACTGTTTAGAAATTACTGAGGTGAATAGCAGCGTAGAAAATGCGGATGCCTTCTACCCGAAAATTGACAAAAAGCAATGGAAAGAAACAAAGCGTATTTCTCATCCCTCAGACGAAAAACACGCTTTTAGTTTTGATTACGTAACCTATATCAAAGTATAAGTTTTATTATTCCGTAGCTAATTCATCAAGAGGAATTTGTCTATTGATTGCTTCATTAAAAGAAATCAAAGTTTCTGTACGAGCTAAGCCTAGAGGCTGCAACTTTTTATGTATTATGTTTAAGAGATCATTATTATTACGTGCATAAATCTTAATAAAGATATCGTAACGTCCAGTAGTAAAATGACATTCGACAACCTCAGGGATAGCTTTTAAAGCAGTGATTGCTGAGTTAAAGTTTTCCCGCTCTTTTAAAAATAGACCTACGTAAGCACAAGTGTGAAACCCAACCATTTCAGGATCTAAGACATATTGTGATCCTTTAATTACTCCAACACCTGTCAACTTCTGTATGCGTTGATGAATAGCAGCACCAGAAACTTTACAAGCACGAGCAACTTCTAAAAAAGGAATACGAGCGTTTTCTGATATTAATTTTAAAATTTGTCTATCAAGGTCGTCCAATTCGTATTTACTCATATCTATCACTATTTAATTGATTATCGTAATCAAAGGTAGCATATAATTGTAAAATATTAAGCATATCGTCACATTAAACTTTGAACAATAAGTAGAGACACTACTGAAGAAAACACCAATTAATTAAGAACATTCATCATGAGAACAATCCTTTGTATATTAAGTATATGCGTTTCATTTGTCGTGAATGCACAAGGCTTCGATCTTCACTTTGAACACAAAACCTTAAGATTAGATTATATATTTAGTGGCGACACTAATTCAAGGAATATTAGCTTAGAGGCACTATCACAATACCCTCAATGGGCGGGTAAAACTAAAAGACTCACAGTTAATCCGCTTAAAGGCAATGGAAATATCCAGATCAAAGATAAGGCAACAGGAAAACTCATCTACACCAACTCATTTTCGTCACTATTTCAAGAGTGGCTCGACACAAATGAAGCCAAAACTACGCGAAGAGCTTATGAAAACACCTGTTTAATTCCTTATCCTAAGGCCGAAGTGGAAGTAACAATCACTCTATCGGATATGAGTCATAAGGAAATAGCACGTCTTACACACACGGTAAGGCCAGCAGATATACTCATCCGCAAGAAAGGTTTTGAAGATATTACCCCATACCGAATAATACATAAGGGAGATGTTAAGAACCCTATCAATGTAGTTATTTTAGCCGAAGGGTACACTGCTCCAGAAATGAACGCATTCTATACTGATGCCCAGAAAGCTGTAGAAAGTATTTTATCGCATGAACCTTTTCAAAGCCTACAGAACCACTTCAATTTTGTAGCAGTAAGCAGTCAGTCCAACGACAGAGGTGTAAGTATTCCACACCAAGACAGGTGGCGTTCAACGGCTTTCAGTTCACATTTTGACACTTTCTATTCTGAGCGATATCTCACTACAAGTAAAGTTTATGCCATACACGATGCATTGGCAGGAATACCTTATGAACATATTATAATCTTAGCTAATACTAACCAATATGGTGGTGGAGGGATATACAATGCGTATACCCTTACAGCTGCTCACCACGAGACTTTTGGTGCTGTTGTAGTACATGAGTTTGGTCATAGCTTTGGAGGCTTAGCAGACGAGTACTTCTACGAAGAAGATGTATCTGATTTGGCAGATGAAATTTACCCACTCAATGTAGAACCTTGGGAACAGAATATAACAACACTCGTACAATTCGACAAAAAATGGAAGAATCAATTAAAAGAGAATACGCCAATACCAACTCCTGAAAGTGAGAAGTCAAAGTATCCTATTGGAGTATACCAAGGTGGAGGCTATGCGACCAAAGGGGTTTATAGACCCGCTGTAGATTGCAGAATGAGAACAAATACCTATCCTGAGTTTTGCCCAGTTTGCCAAGAAGCACTAAAGAAATTAATACACTTTTACACAGAAGAATAACGACTATATTAAGAATAATAATTTAATGATTGAGCTAAAACGAATTAATACTAGCGACATAGAATTGTATCGCTATGCCGAAGAGCTACTTGTCACATCATTCCCCATAGAGGAATACAGACCTTTAGAACATTGGAGAATGCTGTCGGACAAGAGTAAGATGTTCCAAAACAATATAATCCTAGATAAGAATAAACCAGTTGGTATTGTGACTTATTGGGATCTTGGCAAATGCTACTTCATAGAACACTTTGCCATTGACATCAAACTACGTAATAATGGCTACGGCAAACAAGTGCTAGACCTTTTAGAGAAAGAAATCGACAAGCCATTAATCCTCGAAGTTGAGTTACCCGATACGGAAATTGCAAGACGCAGAATAGGCTTCTACCAACGCTATAAATTTGAAGCTTGGAATAAGGATTATGTTCAACCGCCCTATAGACCAAACGGCCTTGCAGTGCCAATGGTTTTAATGAGCAGAGGCGATCTTGATCAAGACAAAGACCACAGAGAAATTAAGACTAAGCTATACAGAGAGGTTTATAATTTCAGTATCGACTCAAAGTTTGATATTGTAGAATAAAGAAAATGACAACCTCTCATAAAGTGTGTAAGTTAAAATGATGGGCTTGGGTAACAACTTTACCTGAGCCGTTGTTTTATAATAAAAAACTTAGACATGTATGAAAACAGAAGATTTAATCCCCGATGAGTTCTTTAAACAGTTCAAAACAGGTGAAGAACTAAACAACTTCCTTAAGTCCATTCAAAAGCGAGGTATAGAGAAAATGCTCGAAGGTGAGCTGGATGCTCATTTAGATTATGACAAACACAGTCATAGAAAAGAGGATAATAGCCGTAATGGATATTCTACGAAGA
>NZ_AQWS01000018.1 GCF_000375405.1 Bacteroides propionicifaciens DSM 19291 = JCM 14649
TTTAAACCTCCTGACTTTTCAGAAGCGANTGCAAAAGTAAACCTTTTCTTTTTATTATCCAAATCATTTGGAAGAATAATTGAAAAAGTTTTTCTCTAACGTTTTGCTTTTTGGTTAGCTTTCAAAAGTAAGGATAAATCCTTAATCTACAAAAACTTTAAAAACAAAATCTCTAACTTCTTTTCTGCCAGTATGTCATTTTCTCGTGGCCTTAACCTCGAGGCCTTGTCTCTTACAAAGCGAGTGCAAAAGTATAGCATAGGATTGCCAAATGCAAGTAATATAGAACATATTTACAAGGCTTTTGGTTCATTATTTCGTAAAACTCTATTAGCCCGTGGGTTAACTAGTGAAATAATTTTACATAGTTTTAATGGGGTTACTAGCCCCTCTTTTACTACTCCTTATTATATAGAGTTTGTTTTTTGACTGCACTGTTGCAGTCAAACCACTACGGTGGAAATATAAAATGAGCTACTCCCTTGGGGGCTCCGAGTAGGTCGGAACACTAAAGCGAGTAGGGAAATAATAAAACATGATATCCTAATCAAAGCTTTTTGGTGGGAATTAGCGTTTCCAAAGTTTAACTTCCTAATAAAGAATTAATATCTTCGTAGAGTTAAGTACTTTATTAAATTATCACCAATTAATCCAAATTTATTTTGAATCACTTTATTAAAATAACTAGCTGCTTGCTACTTATATCAAGCGTTAGTTTCGCTCAGAAGAAACCACTCGACCACAGTGTGTACGACAGTTGGGAAAGCGTAAAAAGAGTTCGCATTACCGATAACGGGAAGTATGGAACTTACCTTGTTGCCCCTCAAGAGGGAGATGGAACATTTTATATTAACGAACTTGCTAAGAACAAAACAAACTCACTACCTCGAATTGGTAAATACGACATTACGCCTAACGAAAAGTTTTTCATAGGGCTAATGCAGCCTAAGTTTTCAGAAACTAAAGCACACAAAGAGAGTAAGAAAAAATCGGAGGATGCTCCTAAAGACACTTTATTGGTAGCAGCTCTACCTTTTCAACGTGTAGATACCATTGGAGGTGTTAAATCGTATGCTGTAGGAACTAAAGGGAATCGCTTTTATGCCTATCAACCTGTTGATACAACAAAAACAAAGTCTAAAAAAGACAGTATCTGGTTTAAGGAACCTTTAGTGATTCGTGAATTTGGCTCTACTTGGACAGACACTATTAACTACGTAAACAGTTACTCGTTTAGTAAAGATGGTAATCGATTGGTTGCTTCAGTTGTACCTAACAAAAAAGATACACTCCAAAAAGAGAAACAGGTTGTATTTTTCGACCTAGCTAACAAGAAAAGGCAGATTATCTCATCGGGATATTATAAATATCAGTCTATGAAGTTCGACGAAGAGGGAACACAACTTGCTTTGCTTGCTTCGAAAGACTCGGTTATACCAACAGACAGAAGATTTGAACTAAGATATTTTAAACTCGGACAAGACTCGTGTCAGACACTAATCGGAACCGATTATTCGGGAAGTTTACCCTCTAATTGGTTCTTTAACGAAAACAGCAATGTAGACTTTAGTTATAATGGAGATAAGATATTTACCTCTATAGCACCACTTACACTACCTGCTGATACCGTAACGATTAAGGAGGAGACAGCAGTACTCGACCTTTGGCACTACCAAGACCCTGTAACGCAACCAGGACAATTGGTTAACCTAGGTAGAGATTTAAAATACACTTACGACGCAGTAGTCAATTTAAATGCACCTAATAAGCTCATTTCATTAACTACGGAACGCTACGAAAGTATCGATGCAGTAAACCGTGGAGATATGAATTATGCCATTGCTACAAACACAGCTAAGCATATTATAGAGAGTCAGTGGATGGGCTCACCCCGAAAAGATATCTATAAAGTCGATTTCACCACAGGTAAGCGCGAACTTTTACTTGAAGAGTGGAATGGATATATTCAAACCTCAGCTTGCGGCCAATTTATGCTATTGTATAGTTTAGACGATTTGAATTGGCATTCATTTAATATTGAAACTAAAGAGCAAAAGAATTTGACAGTAGGTCTTGATGTTGTTTTTTGGGACGAATCTACAGACACTCCGGGAGAACCCTACCCTTACGGCATTGCTACATGGCAAGAAGACGATCAAGCCGTTTACATTTACGATGCATTCGACATTTGGAAGTTTGATTTAAAGGGGAATAAAGCACCTACAATACTGACTAATGGGGAAGGTCGCAAAAACAATACACGCTACCGTTATCTCAAGACAGATTCTGAAAAGAGATTCCTTGAAAGCAAGGACGAAATCCTCATTTCTGCGTTTGATAAAACAAACAAAAATGCAGGCATTGGAACACTGCGTATAGATAGACCTGCCGCTCCTAAACTTTTTTGTCCGATGCTACCCACTCAGTATAATTTGGTAGTAAAAGCTAAGGATAAAGACGATTACCTCTACGTGAAGTCTAATTTCACCGACTCACCCGATGTCTATTTTGCCAAAAATAATTGGACTAAAAGCAAACAATTGAGTCACATTAACCCACAAAAAGAGGAATATAACTGGGGTACTGCCGAGCTATTCAAATGGCATGCCTTCGATGGCGAACCACTAGAGGGTATTGTATATAAGCCAGAAGATTTCGACCCTAATAAGAAGTACCCTGTGATGGTTTACTTCTACGAGACACATTCAGACGATCTGAATTCACATTATATGCCTCAACCAAGTTGGTCAATTATTAATATTTCGTTCTATGTAAGTAGAGGTTATGTTGTCTTTACACCAGACATTCATTACTACACAGGAATGCCTGGAGAGGGAGCATACAACTGTATTATTTCGGGAACGGAGGCTTTAGCCAAAAACAAATGGGTTGACAAAGACAATATGGCTATCCAAGGCCAAAGCTGGGGTGGATACCAAGTAGCCTATCTAGTTACACGCACCAACATGTTTAAGGCTGCAGGCTCAGGAGCTCCTGTATCGAACATGACTAGCGCCTACGGAGGAATCCGTTGGGGAACGGGTACCAGCCGCCAAGTGCAATACGAAAGAGGACAAAGCCGAATTGGTGGTACACTTTGGGATTGTCCAGAGCTTTATATACTAAACTCTCCGCTATTCCGTGCCGACAAAATCGAGACACCTCTACTGATTATGCACAACGACGACGATGGAGCTGTGCCATGGTATCAGGGAATCGAACTTTACATGGCTATGCGTAGATTGCAAAAACCAGTTTGGATGCTTCAATACAATAAAGAAGCACACAACCTAATTAAGCGAGTAAACCGAAAAGACTTAACTATTCGTCTACAACAATTTTTTGACCATTACCTTAAAGGTGAACCTGCACCTGAATGGATGATCAAAGGTTTGCCTGCAGTTAGGAAAGGTAAAACTTGGGCAACCGACTTAATGGAGTAAAATAGCAGACTATACTTTTGATGTAAACTGTAATATCGAGGTGGATTTATGATTAAATCCACCTCGATTTGCTAAATATGCACGAATAATATTCTATAAAACCTAAAAATCATCATTTATTAGGATTGCAAGTAAGCCCCACAATTTGTTTCTTTGCAACTATTCAATGAATTTGAACTAAAAATAAAATGACAAAACGCCTTACCTTAACATTATTTCTAACAGGACTAATCTCTGGGCTGAGTTTTACGGCCCAAGCTTCTATTCCAACCAAAGCAACAGAAAGCCCGAAGAACAGTTTAACAGATAATCAACTCGATTCACTCAGACGTAATAATCCTTTCTTCTTGCAGGAGGTGGTGGTACAAGGATTCAAAGAAACTGCTGATTATCGTTTGGCACCCGTATCGTCATCTAGCATCAGCAATAAACTCATTCAGGAAGAAGCGGTACACTCCATTAAAGAAATTACGGGCTTAGTGCCTAACCTCTATATGCCCGATTACGGAGCAAAAGTATCATCCCCTCTCTACATCCGTGGAGTGGGATCGAAAATAAACTCGCCATCGGTTGGACTCTATATTGATGGCGTACCTTATTTTGAAAGTGCAGCCTTTGATTTCAATTTTAGTGGAATCCAACGCGTTGATGTATTACGTGGTCCTCAAGGCACACTTTACGGAAGAAATACCATGGGCGGTATTGTTAATGTCTATACTAAATCACCACTCAATTATCAAGGAACAGACATCGAGTTTACAGGTGCTAAGAACAATTTATACGATATCTCTGCAACCCACTATTTTAAAATCAAGAAGGGAATGGGCTTATCAGTATCGGGAAATTACAACCATTTCGACGGAAACTTTGAAAATGTAACCCTACACAAAAAAGCTGACGGCTCAGATGCAGCATTAGGTCGAGTACGATTCGACTGGGAAATCAATCCCAGATGGGCCATGCGAATTATCACCTCCTACGATTACCTAAACCAAGGCGGATATCCCTTTGGTGTTTATAATATCGACGAAGACAGAGTCGATCCTGTCAACTACAATAGAGAAAGCACTTATAAACGAAACATCTCAACAACAGGTGCTAATATTGAATACACAGGCAAAGGTTATAGCATAAATAGCCAAACCTCTCTTCAATACCTTTGGGATTCTCAAGCGATTGACCAAGACTTTTCGCCCAATGATTTATTCTTTGTGACTCGTAAAGATCGTCACCTCATGCTGTCAGAGGAGCTAAATATCAAATCGACTACACCACATAATTACCAATGGCTGTTTGGTATCTTTACGTTCTATCAAAATACGGATAGAAAGCTAAACGTAAATAAGATTCCCGATAGTAGTTTGGATAATAAAGATTTTGATCTCCCCACTTATGGTTTTGCAGCGTTCCATCAATCAACGCTGAACAACATTATTTGGGACGGTTTATCTCTAACAGCAGGGGTGCGTTTTGATTATGAGCATGCCAAGAACGACTTTACTCAACACCTATTCAAGAATGACGTAGAAGCAGGGAATAATAGTTTCAGCGACAAACTAAGCTTTAATCAAGTAACACCTAAGCTTGCTTTGCAATATGCAACTGCCAATGAGCAAAACTTTTATGGCTCTATTACACGTGGATACAAGGCAGGCGGATTCAACACCTCTTTTGATAAGAAAGACCAAACCACTTTCAATCCAGAATACAGTTGGAACTACGAAGTTGGAACAAAACTTGGCTTCTTTGACCAGCGTTTAACAGCAGACCTATCTCTATTCTACATTGACTGGAGACACCAACAGGTCTATCAACCACTAGCTTCAGGAACAGGTAGAGGATTAACTAATATCGGCCGTTCGGCAAGTAAGGGAGTAGAGATTAGTATCGCTGCCAATCCGATTGAAGCATTAAGTCTTCAAGCCAACTACGGTTATACAAAAGCATATTATAAAGACTATATCTACAACGACAAAATAAGTTATAGTGGCAACAGATTACCACTAGTGCCCGACCATACAATTTCTGCTCATGCAGACTACCGTTTTATCAAACCTTTTAATGGGGTTGACGAGATAAAACTAGGAGTAACTTACCTTGGAACAGGCAAGATTTATTGGGCCGACAACAACAAGCAATCACAAAGCTATTACGGCTTATGGAACGCTACAGCTTCTGTTAGAAGAAATAACATAACTATCTCTTTATGGACTAAAAATCTGATGAATAAAGACTATATTGCATATAGCGTACAAACAAGCAGCTTATATGCTCAGAAAGGGAAGCCTTTTATGATTGGTGGAACCCTACGTATAAAAATTTAACAAGGTCACGTACATGTTTTTATGACGAATTCTAAATCAGACGATTTCTTCAACGAGATAACGCCAGGAGCTAAAAACTTTAACCTCCTGACGTTCTTCTTTCTTTATATAGCTCAGTCAATCCCCAAAAGTTTCTTCTCGACCATTATCCCCGTGATGATGCGTCAAGAAAACTTTGAGCTTTCGACTATTGGTGCAATGCAACTCATCAAGCTACCTTGGATACTAAAATTCCTTTGGTCGCCCTATGTAGACAAAAAATGCCAGACAACCGACGATTACAAACGTTGGATTCTGGGATCGGAGATTATCTATGCTGCTTCAATCTTTGTGGTGGCTTTTCTTGATTTCTCTGTCGATTTCTCGACTATCATACTACTAATCTTTATCTCGTTTGCGGCTTCGGCTACGCAAGATATTGCTACGGATGCCTTAGCAGTACTTTCGTTTAGCAAGAAAGATAAGAGCATGGTCAATAGTATACAATCTATGGGAAGCTTTGGTGGTGTGATGATTGGTTCGGGGCTACTCCTACTCTTATTCCAAAAAATTGGGTGGACGAGTTTAGTTCCTTATGTTGGCTTATTTGTCTTACTTGCCATAATACCACTGCTATTTAATAATAGCCTACACTTTAAGAAGAAAGAGAAGAAGGATACAGCTAAGCTCAAAGACCTCTGGTTGTTTTTCAAGCAGAAAGATCAGAATATTTGGCGACAGATTGGGTTCTTATTTCTCTACTATTCGGGGTTGATTGGTACACTAGCCATGCTAAAACCCTATTTAGTTGATATAGGATTCAGTACAAACCAGATAGGTTTCATCTTTGGAATCATCGGAACAGCTCTAGGCTTCATCGCCTCATTCTTTGGTGGAATAATTGTAAGAAAACTCGGCCGATATCGATCTCGTCTTCTCTTTGGAGGCTTGATTTTGCTGACCACCATCTACTTTTTAATCATCATGAGTATCCCCTACTCTGCATTACTACTCTATCTGGGCATTATTATGCTATGGTGTAGCTACGGAATGGCAACCATCATTGTTTATACAACAGCAATGGACCATGTTCGACCAGGCAAGGAAGGAACAGATTTTACCATACAGACTGTAATAACACATTTAAGCTCCATGTTTATCGCTATTTTGAGTGGCTACGTAGCCCAACACTATGGCTACCGAACACTAGCTAGCGTTGAGGTAGGCTTTGCAACCTTTACTCTCATCTATATTCTGATTGCATTTAAAAAGAAAAAAGCATGACTAAAGATCTCATTACAAAATACAATACTCCCGTACCCCGATATACAAGCTATCCACCAGCTAATTACTTCGAAGATAGCTTCTCATCTCAAGACTATCTACAAGCTGTAGAGATATCGAACGAGGCGAATCCCTCACACATTTCGTTCTACATCCATATTCCTTTCTGTAGGCATCTTTGTCATTACTGTGGGTGCAACTCGTTTCCGATGATGAACCAAGAGAACATCGATCGCTATGTCGATGCGTTACTAAAAGAAATTAAGCAGGTCAAAAGCTTACTAAGCAGCGAGCGTAAGATAGCACAAGTTCATTATGGAGGTGGTACGCCAACCGTACTACCCGTCGCTACACTTAAGATGCTTAACGAGTATTTGCTCGAAGGCTTTGAAACAATTGAGAATCCAGAGATAGCAATTGAATGCCATCCCGGGTATTTAGATCGTGCCTATTGGGAAGACTTAACAAAGGCACACTTCAACAGATTTAGCCTTGGGGTGCAAGATTTCAACGAGCAGGTGCTCAAAACATCTAATCGTAAACCTTCACTTCTGCCTGTAGAAGAAATATTTGACATACTAAAATCGGCAGGAGCACGAATCAATCTAGACTTTATTTACGGACTTCCCCACCAAACAGTGGATAGTTTTGCTCAAACCATAACACGTGCAGCTGCACTAAAGCCCGACCGTTTGGTAACTTTCTCTTACGCACATGTGCCTTGGGTAAGCAAACGACAACTTATCCTAGAGAAAGTAGGACTACCATCGAGTGAAGACAAGAAGTTAATGTTCGAAAAGGCTAGCGAGGTTCTAAAGCAAGCTGGCTATTATGCCGTAGGGATGGATCATTTTGTCCGCGAAGATGATGAGCTTAACCAAGCACTTCAAACCAACGAGCTACATCGTAACTTCCAAGGGTATTGCACCCGCCGAACTACCGGGCAGATTTACGCTTTTGGGGTAACAGGTATTAGTCAACTCAACTCAGCTTATGCACAAAACATCAAAGACATTAAGTCGTATATCCAAGCTGTAGAGCAGGGAGAATTACCCATCGTAAAAGGATATAAACTATCCGGCCAGCAACAAATCATACGCACTGTCATTGAAACACTCATGTGTAACTACAGTGTGAATTGGCAAAAGATAGCCGATTACATCCAAAAGGATAAAGCAGAAGTACTAAATGCAATTCGCTACAACCAGAGTGAATTACAAGAGTTCGCCGATGACGGACTCATCGAATACTCTGCGAACGACATCAGAATGACTGAAATAGGAAAGCTTTTTGTTCGTAATATTGCTGCTTCGCTAGATCCACTAATGGAGAACAGTACTAAAAGCTTCTCAAAACCCGTATAATTATGACTCAGAAAACATACGATATTCTAATAGTTGGAGCTGGGCTTACTGGGCTTACAGCAGGATTCTATATTACCAAGCAGGGGAAAACTGTAGCAATCGTAGAAAAACAAAATCGTGTAGGTGGACAGATTCAAACCTTTGAGGAAGATGGTTTCATCTTCGAGAAAGGACCTAATACAGGGGTTATTTCTTATCCTGAAGTGGCTGAACTGTTCCAAGATTTAGCCCCTCTATGCAGTTTAGAAACTGCTCGAGAAGAATCTAAACGTCGACTTATTTGGAAAGGTAATCGCTTTCACGAAATACCATCCTCACTTTTGGGTGGTGTAACTACTCCCCTTTTCTCGTTATTTGACAAGTTCAGACTCCTAGGAGAACCTTTTCGCAAAAAAGGTAATAATCCTAACGAATCCGTGGCTCAGCTTACGCGTAGACGCATGGGAAACTCTTTTCTAGATTATGCTGTCGATCCTTTTCTTTCGGGTGTCTATGCAGGTAATCCCGAGAAGTTAATTACCCGTTATGCCCTACCTAAACTATACAACTTAGAGCAAGAGTATGGAGGATTTATTAAGGGAGCTATGGCTAAGGCTAAAATACCTAAAAGCGACCGCGATAAATTAGCTACTAAAAAAGTATTCTCTGCTACTAACGGACTAGAGCAACTCCCCAAAGCTATGGCCAAAAGGATTGGACTAGAAAACATCTTTACTGGAGCAGATAAACTTCGCATCACCCCTGGGAGTGATGTTTGGGACATCAGCTTCACAACCAAAGGAGAAGAGCTTAAGCTTCAAGCCAAACAAGTCATCACCACAACGGGGGCTTATGCATTGCAAGAGTTATTACCGTTTATTGACTCACATTTGATGGATAAAATCACCTGCCTTGAGTATGCACCAGTAGTGCAAATCAGTGTGGGTATTAAAGACACCAAGGGCTTATCGTTTAATGCTTTCGGAGGACTAGTTCCTTCAAAGGAAAATCGAGAAGTGCTGGGTATTCTTTATCCATCGGCATGTTTCGAAGGAAGAGCACCCAAAGGAGGAGCACTTTTCTCATTCTTTATTGGTGGAGTAAAACATCACGAACTTACCACCCTAAGTGATGAGGAATTAGAAGCGCTTGTTATTCGTAATTTCCACTCAATGCTAAAATTCCCTACCGACATAAAGCCCGATATGATTAAGATATTCCGCCACAAAAAAGCAATTCCTCAATACGAGCTTAGTTCGGGTGATCGATTTGAAGCCATTCGACTTATTGAGAATAAATACCCAACTCTTACGCTGGCTGGTAATATTATAGGGGGTATCGGTATGTCCGATAGAATCCGTCAAGGAGTAGAACTTGCAACGAAAGTTTGCAAATAATAATCCTTAGATCACAAGTTATTAAAATAATAATCCTCCGGTAGAAGTTTAACTTTTCTATCGGAGGATTATTTTACATATATAAGCTAAGCGCTTTATAGGTTTAATTGATGTTTGATTACATCATACCACCCATACCGCCCATTGGGTTACCACCCATTGGCATTGGCTCATCTACTTTTTTATCTACAATAACACACTCAGTAGTCAAGAACATACCAGCAATTGAAGCTGCATTTTCGAGTGCCACACGAGTAACTTTAGCAGGATCAACTACACCAGCTTTAACAAGATCTTCGTAAATATCGTAACGTGCATTATAACCAAAGTTACCTTTGCCTTCACGTACTTTTTGAACTACTACCGCACCTTCTTTACCAGCATTTGCAACGATTTGGCGAAGTGGCTCTTCGATAGCACGTTTGATGATAGCAATACCTGTATCTTCGTCGGCTGTATCACCTTTAAGTGAGTCAAGAGCTTCGATAGCACGGATGTAAGCAACACCACCTCCTGGGATAATTCCCTCTTCGATAGCTGCTCTAGTAGCACAAAGTGCATCATCAACACGGTCTTTCTTCTCTTTCATCTCAACCTCTGAAGCAGCACCTACATAAAGTACAGCTACACCACCAGAAAGTTTAGCAAGACGTTCTTGAAGTTTTTCTTTATCGTAGTCTGAAGTTGAAGCTTCAATTTGAGATTTAATTTGCTCGCAACGTTCTGTGATAAGTTTACTATCTCCCTTACCGTTTACAATTGTTGTATTGTCTTTTGAAATGGTTACTTTATCAGCAGAACCAAGCATTTCAAGAGTAGCTTGCTCAAGTTTTAGACCTTTTTCTTCGCTGATAACAATACCACCTGTTAGGATAGCAATGTCTTCAAGCATCTCTTTGCGGCGATCGCCAAAACCAGGCGCTTTAACAGCACAGATTTTAAGCTGTGAACGAAGACGGTTTACAACAAGGGTTGTTAGTGCTTCGCTATCTACATCTTCAGCAATTACTAATAGAGGGCGACCCGATTGAACTGCTGGTTCAAGGATAGGTAAGAACTCTTTTAGGTTTGAAATTTTCTTGTCGTAGACAAGGATGTATGGATTTTCCATTTCAACCTCCATTTTCTCTGTGTTTGTCACAAAGTAAGGAGATAGATATCCACGGTCAAACTGCATACCTTCTACAATGCCAATTGAAGTTTCAGTACCCTTAGCTTCTTCGATTGTGATTACACCATCTTTAGAAACCTTACGAACAGCATCAGCAATAAGTTTACCAATTTGTGCGTCGTTGTTCGCCGAAACTGTAGCAACTTGCTCTACACTATCGTAGTTGTCATCGACTTGAATTGCTTGAGATTTGATATACTCTACAACTCTAGCTACAGCTTTATCGATACCAGATTTTAGTTCCATAGGGTTAGCACCCGCAGTAACGTTTTTAACACCTTCTGCTACGATAGCTTGTGCTAAAACAGTAGCTGTAGTGGTACCGTCACCAGCGTCATCACCAGTTTTTGAAGCTACCTCTTTTACAAGTTGAGCACCTGTATTTTGGTATGGATCTTCAAGTTCAATCTCTTTTGCAACAGTTACACCGTCTTTAGTGATATGAGGTGCACCAAATTTCTTTTCGATGATTACATTACGACCTTTTGGTCCTAAAGTTACTTTAACTGCATTTGCTAATGCATCAACACCATCTTTGAGCTGATTACGAGCATCAATATTGAATAATATTTCTTTTGCCATTGTTTCTTATATTTTTAATTATGAATGAGATAAATTAATTAACCAAGAACAGCTACTACGTCACTCTGACGCATAACTAAGTATTCTTTGCCTTCAAATTCTAGAGCAGTACCGCCATATTTACCATACAATACGGTGTCGCCAACTTTAAGAATCATTTCTTCATCTTTAGTCCCCTGACCAACTGCCACAACTTCACCTTTCAAAGGTTTCTCTTTTGCTGTATCAGGAATAATAATTCCACCAACTGTTTTCTCTTCTGCAGGTGCAGGAAGTATTAAAACTCGATCTGCTAAAGGTTTAATATTCATAATCTAACGTGTTATTTAATTGTTTAACATTTTATACTTTATACTATCTTAATATACGAAAACTATGCCAAGATAAAATCTCTGATTCTTTGGCAGCAAATACTGACAAATTGACTCTATAAAAAAGAGCAAAATGTCAAATACACCTTGCTCTTCTTCATTATATGAGTATCTAGATAGATTCTTATTTCTTTACTAAGTCAATAAGCTCGTCTAGGGTTACAGTGTTTTGATCTCCTGTAAGCATATTTTTAAGTGTAATTTTACCTTCACTCATTTCGTTTTCTCCCACCATAGCAACAAATGGAATATCGTTATTGTTGGCATAAGCCATCTGTTTTTTCATTTTAGCCTCATCGGGATAAATTTCGGAACGGATACCCGCCTTTCGGATAGAGGTCAATAATTTGATGCAATATGCAGCCTCTTTGTCGCCAAAGTTGACAAATATAAGCTGTGTGCGTAATAGGGTTTCTTGAGGGTAAAGCTCCAACTGGTTAAGCACATCGTAGATACGATCTGCCCCAAAAGAAATACCAACACCCGAAACATCTTTCAGACCAAATACCCCCGTAAGGTTGTCGTAACGACCACCACCTGTAATACTACCCATCTCAACATCCAAGGCTTTTACCTCAATAATAGCACCCGTATAATAGTCTAGACCTCTAGCTAAAGTAAGGTCAAGTTCGACTTCATTAACTAGGTCTAAATCAGCCAATGCGTTTAGAATAAATTCGCACTCTTGGATTCCTTTCACACCTACTTCGCTCTCGACCAACACTTGTTTAAGCGTTTCCAGCTTTTCTAAATTGGTACCAGAGAGTTGGATAATAGGTTGAAGCTTATCGATAGCCTCTTGAGTTACACCTTTTTCGGTAAGTTCTTTATTGACATTTTCAAGGCCAATTTTATCGAGCTTATCAATTGCAACCGTAATATCTACAATCTTGTCGGCCTCACCGATAACTTCGGCAATACCAGAAAGTATCTTTCGGTTGTTTAGCTTAGTACATACACGAATGCCCAGCTTAGTAAATACGGTATCAATAATCTCAATGAATTCGATTTCGTTGAATAGTGAATCACTGCCCACCACATCAGCATCACACTGATAGAACTCACGATAACGACCACGTTGTGGACGGTCGGCACGCCATACAGGCTGAATTTGATAACGCTTAAAAGGGAAAGTTATTTCGTTGCGATGCATCACCACGTATCTAGCAAAAGGGACTGTCAAATCATAACGAAGTCCTTTTTCACAAAACTTTCCTGCCAATTTTGCAGCATCTCGACTCAGAAGCTCTTCATCGGTTAGTTTTGAAAAATAGTCGCCTGAGTTTTGTATTTTAAATAATAACTTATCGCCTTCTTCTCCATATTTTCCCATCAAGGTAGAAAGGTTCTCCATTGCTGGAGTCTCTATCTGCTGAAAACCATAAAGATGATATACATTACGAATAGTATCAAAAATATAATTACGTTTCGCCATCTCTACAGGCGAGAAATCTCTAGTTCCCTTTGGTATACTTGGTTTTGCTGCCATATCAATTTTATAAGTTTAAGAATTACAAATTTAGTCGAAATTATTGATAATTACACATTATGACTTAAGAGAGTTACCCCAGACACAAGCAGAAATGCCATAACTACATGATAAAAAATGAGTAGGTCACCCAATAGAGGCGAGCTACTCGGAGTATGAAAACCAATAAGTCATTTGCATTTAATGCCCAGGTAACTAAAAAATATAGGGGATAAAACTTCTGCTAGTTTTACCCCCTATGTTTTTATAAGGTTGATTATTTCGAGCTTAATTTCTTCGCCCCATGAAAATCATAACATAATAAATAAGAGTTGCAAGTGAGCTTAACGCAGCTACTACATAGGTATAAGCTGCTGCACGAAGCGCAGTACTAGCATCTTGCTGATTGAAGTTGTTGGTTATTCCAGCACCTCTAAGCCATACAAGCGCTCTACGACTAGCATCAATCTCTACTGGCAAGGTAATGAAGCTAAACAGGGTTGTTGTAGCAAAAAGAACAATACCAGCCAAAAGGAATTGCGGGAAAGTTTGAATGGTTAAGATTCCGATGATCAGTAACCAAGTGATCCATTTAGACGAAAATGAAACTACAGGCACTAAGCTGCTTCTTAGCTTCAAAGGTCCATAGGCTTGTGCATGTTGAACCGCATGTCCACACTCGTGGGCAGCAACAGCAGCAGCCATTACACTTTGACCATAAAATACATCTTCACTCAAGTTTACAGTATGGTTTGTTGGATTGTAGTGGTCGCTAAGTTGACCTGGTGTACAGATTACTTGAACGTCACGAATTCCATTATCAGACAACATCTTTACTGCAATATCTTTGCCTGTCATACCGTTACCCAAACTTACTTTTGAGAATTTCTCAAACTTACGCTTCAAGTTCATTTGAACTAGAAAGCTAAGCAACGCAATACCACCAAATAAAATCCAATATATAGCCATAGGACTAATCGATTAATTTTTTATTAATATAATTCTATCTACAGAACTAGCAAATAGCTTGCCAAAAGTATTACTTTTTTAGTTCTATCTCAACAATATAGTCAAATTCTGTTGAAATTTCTGATAAGTGGACTCTTATTAAACCGCTAGTTTTTGAATATTTTAGTTTATTAGAAGTTTTAAACTAATTAAGAAGACTCTTATGTCAGTAAGAACTAAGGAGATAAAAAAAGGCTGCCAATTAATTGACAGCCTATCTTCTAATATATATATATTTTATCTATTTCAATTATTCTGCATCGCGAATAATAGTTTGATCACGATCAGGACCAACAGAAATAATAGAGATGTTAACCCCTAGCTCTTGTTCTAAGAAAGATACATAAGCATTGAATTCTTCAGGGAATTCATTTTCACTAGTCATCTTTGTCATGTCAGTCTTCCAACCTGGAAGGTCTACATAGATCGGCGTAACACCTTCAGTAATGTCGTAGGGCATGTAATCATATTCTACTCCATCAACATCGTAAGCCACACAAGCCTTGATAGTTTCAAAAGTATCGAGTACATCACTCTTCATCATGATAAGTTTAGTTACACCATTAACCATAATGGCATATTTAAGAGCAACCAAGTCGATCCAACCGCAACGGCGTTTACGACCTGTAACTGCACCAAATTCATGACCAAGCTCACACATACTTTCGCCAACCTCGTCGAAAAGTTCAGTTGGGAAAGGACCTTCACCTACACGAGTACAATAAGCTTTGAAAATACCAAAGACTTCACCAATACGGTTAGGAGCAACTCCTAAACCAGTACAAGCTCCTGCAGAAATAGTATTTGAAGAAGTTACAAAAGGATAAGAGCCAAAATCAACATCTAGCATCGTACCTTGTGCTCCTTCGCATAACACGCTCTTTTCAGAAGCCAAGTAGCGATTGATCTCTTCTTCACTATCGATTAGTGTAAACTCTTTAAGATATTCAATAGCACTCATCCATTGAGCTTCAAGTTCTGTCAAGTCGTAATCATAATCCAGTCTCTTTAGAATTTCTTCGTGAGCGGCTTTAAGCTTATTGTATTTCTCATCAAAGTTGTGAAGAAGATCACCAACACGAACTCCATTACGACTGATTTTATCGGTATACGTTGGGCCAATACCTTTTCCTGTAGTACCTACTTTGTCGTCACCTTTTGCTGCTTCATAAGCTGCATCAAGAATGCGGTGAGTAGGAAGGATTAGGTGAGCTTTCTTCGAAATCAGTAATCTTTCTTTCAGATTATGTCCCGAAGCAGCTAGAGATTCAGCTTCTTCTCTAAATAAAGAAGGGTCTAAAACCACACCGTTACCAATAATATTAACTTTATCTCCCTGGAAAATACCAGAAGGGATAGAGCGTAAAACGTATTTTTTACCACCGAATATCAACGTGTGACCAGCGTTTGGTCCACCCTGAAAACGAGCTATAACATCATACTCAGGTGTAAGGACATCGACAATTTTACCTTTACCTTCGTCACCCCACTGTAGCCCTAATAGAACATCTACTTTCATCTTAGTTCTTTAAATGTTTATTTAATATGTTTGATTTTGCTTTTTTATGCAGTCTTTGCAAATACCGTATAGATAGAGAGAGTAATGAGACAATTGAAAATCGTCTTGTTTAGACTCTTCAATAGCATGCTGAAGCTTTTCACTTTGAAATTCAGTAATCTTACCACATTCAGTGCAAATCTGATGATGGTGCGTTTCTCTATTGTAACTCCGCTCATATTGAGAGGTGTTACCAAACTGGTGTTTGATTACTAATCGAGCATCGATAAGCAACACTATTGTGTTGTAAAGAGTAGCTCGACTTACACTATACTTGCGCTCTTTACGCATCAAGCTATAAAGTGTATCTATATCAAAGTGGCCATCTATAGAGTATATGGCATCGAGTATAGCATAGCGTTCGGGCGTTTTACGATGCCCGTTGACGTTTAAATATTCTGTAAATATTTGCCTCACTATATCTTTCACTTCTTGTTTATCCATATCTATATAGGTGGTATTTTAGTATCACAAAGGTAACTCTTTTTTATTCAAACGATGAAGAATACGTAGTGTACTTTTATAAGTACGAAGCTTCATTGTGGATTATATCATATAAAACTTTAGCTAATTCATCGCTAGAGTCAGCATAGGGTTCAACGGCTGCTAAGATGGTATACTTGTTATTAGGACTCTGCTTCATAAAGTTTTTGAGTGCCATAATTGAAGCATTGCGCAGGTTAAACTCACCCGATACAGCAGCTACAACAGCCTGATTTACAAACTCACTTGCGGCTCTTTCGTCCATCTCTACTCCCCTATTTAGTAAGCGAGAAATAGTTGCATAACCGATGGTTTGAATTAGCTCGTCTTTATCGGCAATCCATTGAAAAGATAATGGACAAACACCCTCAATATGCTGAAGTTGATTCATCACTAGCAAATTGGCAATCTCGATATTACCTACCTCTTTTAGCCAGTGATTCGCTGTTTCAACCGTGAATTCTTCACGAGGATAAAGCAAAGTTGCCAAAATTCTCAACTCACGAGTTTGCTCTACCCATAAGCTTTCGGCCAGGGCAACTGATGGCTCACAAGTAGCTGCAATTTCTTTAATACGAGGCAACTCAACACCAAAATTTAATTTATAGTCTAGTCCGCTCTTACGCATACTAGCAGAAACAACTCCGTTCATGTATAAACGGAGTTGTGATCTGATATCTTTGATTTGTTCTTGTACAGTCATTATCTAGTTATTAACCGAGGGTAAGAATGAATAATCTGTTGAATAACGCAACATTTGATCGGCATACGATTCGTCGTAAGTAACCTGAACATCAACAATATTGCCGTCAGCATCTTCAACTGCAGTATACACAGGGTTAACAAAACCTTTATAGGGAGCTAGATTAAGTGTAGCATAACGTGTCAACACCTCTTTATGCAGTGCAGGATCAACATTGATAGCATAAGCCTCGACAATAGCACGCGCTGCATCTAAATCTCCAGTTGAACGGATACGCTGTATCTCCGATAGAAGCTCACCAAAGAGTGCTCTAAGTTTCGGGTAATCATTAACCACAACATAGGTTTTTCCGTCTTTATTTACTAACTCTACAACATTGTCTGCTTTACCTTTTTGGTAAGCCCACTGTGCTATAAGTTGACGGTTTCGCATATGCGACTCTTCAACATTATTGCCCAATTCGATACGTACGAGTTGAGTCATAAGACCATTCATCATATAATTATAGTATGCAGCCTTGTAAGCATCCATATTTGGTGTCAATCCAAGCTCAACCAACTTTTCGTCTGCCAAGTAGTATAAACCAAATAAGTCAGCACGAGTCTCCTCGATTGTGGCTCCATAAGCCTTCAAGGCATCTTCTTTTCCTGGAAGAATAATTCCCGAACCGTGACCAAGACATTCGTGAATATCGGTATGTAATTCGTCAGTCAAGTCGGCATAGCTATTAATTAGGTCAAGTTCAACAGGAGAATAAACAAATTCTTCATCAAAACCACTACCATGAGAGGCTTTATTATAAGCATCCGTTATATTACCGATAGTTACCGATTTAGAGCCATAGTTATTACGAATCCAGTTTGCATTAGGCAAGTTAATTCCAATTGCTGTTGCAGGATATAAATCACCACCCAAGATTGCAGCATTAATTACTTTTGCTGAAACTCCTTTTACCTCTTTTTTCTTAAATTGAGGATCAACTGGTGAGTTGTTCTCAAACCACTGTGCATTCTGGCTTATAAGCTCGGTACGACGAGTAGCATCAATATCCTTAAAGTTTACCAACGACTCCCAGCTAGCTTTAAGCCCTAAAGGATCGCCGTAAGTCTCGGTAAAACCGTTTACAAAGTCAACACGAGAATCAAGATCTTGTACCCACTCGATAGAGTAGTCATTGAAATCTTTTAGATCTCCTGTGGTATAGAACTTTATTAGCTTTTCGATAACTGCCTTTTGGGTAGCATTTTCGGCAACAGTAGCTGCTTTTTCTAGCCAATAAACAGTTAGAGCAATTGCATCTCCATAAAGACCATCAATTTTCCAAACTTTCTCTTGCACTACACCATTTTCTTTTACCAAACGGCTATTTAGGCCATAAGAGATAGGTGCCGCATCGTTTGGATCTTTCAACTTATCGTAGAAGGCTTCAGCTTCAGCCTGAGTTACACCTTGATAGTAATTACAAGCAGAAGTTAAAATTAAATCCTCACCATGTGCTTGATTCACTCGCTTAGGCAATACCTGAGTATCAAACATTACGGGCTGCAACGTAGCATAAAGCACATCAACAGACTCTCCACTTGCTAATGGCAGCTCAGAAGCATCAACACGTAGCAAAGCTTCTTTGAAGTATTCTGGGCTAAACTCAGGTAGGAATTTATCCATCCCGTAATGGTGGTGAATTCCGTTCGAAAACCAAACACGCTTTAAGTACGTTGACAGTTTTTTGAACTCTTCACTATTTTGATCTTCCTTCGGGTTGGTGTAAATAGCTTCAAGAGCTCTACGAATTCGAAGGTTGTATTTTCCATTTTGATCGAATAAGATATCTCTACCTGTAAGAGCTGCTTGGCTCAAATAATAGACCAATTTCTTTTGGTCAGTAGAAAGATCTTCGAATCCGGGTACTTTGTACCTTAATATTTGTAAATCAGCAAACTGTTCCACGTTATAAAAATTATTATTCTGTGTAGATTCAGCGGGTTTCTTAGGAGAACTACAAGACACTAAGAGACTTGCAGCTACCGCTTTTAAAATTGTTACTTTTTTCATGTTTATTTATTTTGGAAGTGCACATAAAAATAAGAAGAAATAATTGGATGGTAAAAATATCATCCTGTTATTTCTTCTTAGTGCTGGTCTGATTTAGTGATTTACTTCTGTTCATGTCGCTTTCGATAATCATTTGGAGTTTCCCCCTTGTTTTTATAAAAAGCAGCATAGAAAGATTGTCGATTCGCGAAACCGACTTTCGCACTAATCTGCTCAATTGTCAAATCTGCATAACGCTTATCTTTTAATAAGTGTAGTGCCTCTTTTACTCTATACTCATTCAATAAGTTAGAGTAATTCATTCCAAAGCGTGAATTTACTACTGCGGATAGGTAACGAGTATTGGTATCCAAATCATTGGCCAATTCTTTCGCTGAATAATTAGGATCACGATACTTTTTCTGAACGACAATCTTTGTTAAAATCTTGTCATATAATTCATCAGCCAATTCTGGCCGGATTAGAGTACGATACGCAGCATCTTTATCCTTACGATCTTTGATGTTGTAAGGTTTACGCTTGTTCTTTTTGTCTACTGAGTTAGTCATAATAATATCTAAGTTTAGGTTTTTTGCATTTATACCAACACAAATAATCATTAAATTATGATAGTTTCAACCCATTGGATTATAGTTATAACAAATGAATATTTAACTTTGGACATAATGAAGCCCAATAATAATAAAATTTAACAGTTAAATCAAACGAAACTTACATTATTTCATAAGTTTACCTTTCAAGATTAAAATATTTTTTATATCAAACGGTATAAATACGCACAAATGCATTCAAAAAACATGCTCCATACTCTTAAAACAAAATTTGGTTATGAAGGTTTTCGTCCTTTGCAAAAAGAAATCATAGAAAACATTCTAAATCACAAAGATACATTGGTTTTAATGCCAACAGGTGGTGGAAAATCAATCTGTTATCAGCTTCCAGCTCTTTTGATGGATGGCATTACAATCGTAATTTCTCCTCTTATTTCGCTCATGAAAGACCAGGTTGACGCACTCCTTGCCAACGGAATCTCTGCAGGGGCACTCAACAGTGGAAACACAGATAGTGAAAATGAGCTTGTCAAACAAAAGTGCATTCAAGGCACAATTAAACTTCTATACGTATCTCCCGAAAAACTTTTATCGGAAATAGATTATCTGCTCAAAGAGATTGATATCGCACTTTTTGCAGTTGACGAAGCACACTGTATTTCGCAATGGGGACATGATTTTCGTCCAGAATACACACAAATGGGCGTTTTAGGTCATTACTTCCCAAAAGTGCCAATAGTAGCACTTACCGCTACTGCCGATAAAATCACCCGACAGGACATAATCTCTCAGCTTAAGCTTAAGGATCCAAAAGTCTTTATTTCAAGCTTTGATAGACCAAATTTAAGCCTAAGGGTTGAAAAAGGGTACCTACAGAAAGACAAGCACAAGTTTATTCTGGAGTTTATAGAGTCACATAAAAACGAAGCTGGAATCATCTACTGTCTAAGCAGAAAGAATACCGAAACCATTGCCCGTTTTCTAGAAAAAAAGGGAGTTTCGACAGCTGTATATCATGCAGGCTTACCTCAACACATAAGAGAAGGAGCACAAGACGATTTTATCAACGACCGAGTTCAGGTAGTTTGTGCTACAATCGCCTTTGGAATGGGAATAGATAAATCGAATGTGAGATGGGTAATCCACTATAATTTGCCCAAAAGCATAGAAAGCTATTATCAAGAAATTGGACGTGCAGGTAGAGATGGGGTACCAAGTGATACCGTCTTATTTTATAGCGTTGCTGATATAATCATGCTCACCAAATTTGCTAACGATAGCAAACAACAACAAATCAACCTCGACAAACTCGACCGTATGCAAGAATATGCCGAATCATATATCTGTCGACGTAGGATTTTATTGAGTTATTTTGGAGAGGAGTCACATCAAGATTGTGGTAATTGCGATATTTGCAAAAATCCGCCTGAACGCTTTGATGGCTCTAGAATCACGCAGATGGCCCTTAGTGCTATTGCTAGAACTAATGAATCGATCACACTGCGGCTACTGGTAGATATCCTTAGAGGTTCGCAAAACCAAGATGTCGTAGAACCTGGATACCACCTGATCAAGACCTTTGGAATAGGTCGAGAAATTCCACCACGAGATTGGAATAACTACTTATTACAAATGTTGCAGTTTGGATACATTGAGATTGCCTATAACGAGGGAAATAAACTTAAAATTACCGATTCAGGAAGAAAAGTGCTGTTCGGTAAACGAGTTGCTGAACTTGTTACCATTATTAGGGACGACAAAGAAGAGGCTTTAACCAAAAGAAAGAAAAAAGAGGCTTCTCTATTCGACACTAAAGCTGAAGACCTAGAGTTATTCGAAAACCTAAGAGCTCTTCGCAAGGAGTTAGCACACAAGGAGGAAGTCCCCGCCTACATCATAATGTCTGATAAGATCCTTCACCTAATTGCCTCGTCCAAACCTGTTACAGTTGAGCAGTTCGGTACAATTAGTGGAATTGGTGAATACAAGCAAGAGAAGTATGGCAAACAATTCACAAACTGCATAAAAGAGTATTTAAATGTTTAAACACGGCTCTCAATGTTAAATAATATTACTTCAAGAAGTATTTACAAGAAGTATTTGATATTGATAAAACAATAGCCTACATTTGTAATCAGAAATGATCGCGGAGTGGAGCAGTTGGTAGCTCGTTGGGCTCATAACCCAAAGGTCATCCGTTCGAGTCGGGTCTCCGCAACTAGTAAGGGAAGTATAGTAATATACTTCCCTTTTTTATTATACTATTCGCTCATAAGTGCGGGGGGATCATGGATCATACTGTATAACACTACAGGTTGTCTCATACGTGAGTGATATAAAAAAGGGACTAAGAAAATTATTTTCTTAGTCCCTGCATCTTATATTTAGAAAAGGTTATATGGTCGGTAACCTTTAGTCAGCGGAGAGAGAGGTCGATGAACCTGATACTCCAACCTATTTAAGTTCAATGTATTATATCTTATTTTTTGCTTGTGGGGTACGGATAAGAGCGCACTGCAAAATGGAACTCTTGTCTTGGGTTTGCTTCCCATTGTCTCCACAATACTCGGGTTCAAAGATACAATATATTTTGCAATAAGCAACTATGCTGGATTACAATCTTTTAATGTTAGTGCAAGGTGCAAGCTTATCTATATATAGATACTTGCACCTTGCACTAAAAAGAGGGAATAGTGTTTGACTACGAAGAATACAGTTTGATGATCTGAAGATTATTACCAGTTGGAGTAAATAAACTACGATAAAATACCATTTAATTATAATAAATCAATTATATTTGCGTTTAACGCAATATAATTTAGAGCAATGGAAGATATAAACAGAATCAAAGTAGTCCTTGTAGAAAGAAAGAAAACCAGCAAATGGCTGGCAGAATCTCTTGGGAAAAACCCGGCTACCGTATCTAAATGGTGCACAAACACTTCACAACCCGATTTATCTACATTAACTCGGATTGCCCAATTATTGGATGTTGACATAAAAGATCTGCTAAATAGCAGAATGACAGAGGGAGAATCAAAATGAGTATAAATAAGAAAAGTCCATATACTGCTGCAATTACAGGCGGTGGTTTCTTGTTTGAAGAGACAAACATCCTACTACCTCTACTCCAATCTGAGGAGCGAGATAAACTTCTCAAACAGGAATCCTTATACAATGAACTCCTGCAAATCAATTCTGAAAAATCTCGAAAGAGATGCATAGCAGAAGTAAAGCGCCGTTACAATGCTGTTTCTCCCTCTTTTTGGGTAGATTATCAAGCGATGGCGGAAGAGAATCAGTACGCAGCTTTGTTTTTTGTCCTGCTCAAAACATATAAGATATTGTTTGATTTTCATACGAATGTTACGATAAAGAGGTGGAACTCAATCTCCAAAGCAATTTTTACAGAAGATCTTATGATGGAGTTCAATGAAATCTCTGCCAACGATGCCTTTGTTGATTCATGGTCAGAGATGACAAAGAGGAAAGTGGCGAGTGCCTACCTTACCATTTTGCGTAAAATTGGGATGTTAGATACCGACAACCAACTACAATCATTGTCTTGTAGCAATTTCGATTACTACATTCGATTAGAAGAACAATGGTTCTTAGAAGCAGCGCTATTGCTTCCTTATCAGATAGAAACAATAAAGAAGTCAACGCTATGACGATAAAAGAGTTAGATGATAAACTAAACAGTCCGGGGTTTCAGGATGCCGAAAATGGAGATTTGTTCTACAATTTTTTTATTTACCAGTACCCCGCCGACCAAGAATACGACATTCGTCGCCAGATACAAGAGTTTAAGGCAAACCTGATACGCCCTATCAACTATGTGGATGTATTAACTTTGAACTTGTTTGAAGAGTTCTGTCGTTTTTTGAGCCAGAAGCGTTTCTTGCGTCATCCCTCTATGTTGGATTATTTATTAGAAAAAGAACAAAACGACCCGACGAATGCTCAGAATGTATCAGAAACATTAATGCGCAACGCACATGGACAGGAGTTTTTACACTATATACACCAACGAATCACAGAGCACATATCCATTCGAGACGATTACAAACGTCCTTATGTATTTCTCAATGGAGTTGGATCTATGTACCCTTATCTTCGTGTAAATGAGTTTTTGGCTCTTTACGAAGATTTCAACGATACCAATAAATACAAAATCATAGTCTTTTATCCCGGACATCGGGATCATAATTCATTCCGTCTGTTCGGTATTTTGCCGGACAATAATACCTATCGCGCCACTTTATTAATAAACGAATAGCCATGAAATTAAAAGAGATATACAGCAAACCTATTGAACGTGCAGTAAACCCTGCCGTATCGGCAACCAAGTTCGACGAAGAGACAAAATGGGTAGAAATACAAGAATATGTCTTTACGGACGAAATCATGAATGGACTTTTCCGCATATTAGATGCCATTAAAAATAATCGTCCCTATGACCACGTCGGGATTTGGATCGATGGATATTATGGTTCGGGGAAATCTCACTTTTTGAAATATCTGGATTATTGCATCACACCCAACACACAAGAAGTTGCATTAAGCCGATTTACCGAAGCGGTAAAAGATATTGATCCTTTAGATGATACGCATAATCTACAATTTGACTATCGGGATATAGAATCAATAGCGAACTGGCTGAAACGAGCAACCATCGACACCTGTATCTTCAATTTGGAAACATCCTACGATAATTCTACCGACAAAAAGAAGGCTTTTCTTCATGTTTTTTGGAATGAATTTAATGGTAAACGTGGATTCAATAAATTCAACATTACCATGGCTCAACACTTAGAGAAGCCATTGGCGGAGAAAGGTGTATTCGAGGCTTTCAAGCAACGCATTGCCGAAGAGGGAGGTGATTGGAATGACCCTGGCATGGCTGCCGATATGATAGACAATGAACTATCTATGGTTCTTGATATTGCTGCCGAGTTAGCTCCTTCTTTAGATAAAGAGAGTATCCGTGAACGAATCATTAAGCGCGATACGAATATGAGTATCGAGCGTTTCGGAGGAGAACTGGCTGCTTATCTGAAAGACAAAGGCGATGATTACCGTCTCATCCTTTTAGCCGACGAAGTGAGTCAGTTTATTAACAAAGAGAGAGACCGCTACCTGAATCTACAGGAAATTATCACGAAGCTTTCCGAGTCCTGCGGCAATAAAGTATGGGTGGCTTGTACCGCACAGCAGGATCTTTCCGAAATTATGGACGACTGCCACATTGTTGAAGAAAAAGATAAAGAGGGAAAAATTAAAGGACGTTTTGAAGTAAAGGTATCACTCAAAGGTACACAACCCGAAGTTATTACCCAAAAACGTATCTTGGATAAAAAGGAGGAGGTAATAGACGATCTGGGCGATTTGTACAATCAAACAAAAGCTTCGTTCGACTTACAATTCAAACTACCCGCTACCTACAAGGGATATGAATCCAAAGAAGACTTTATCGCTTACTATCCGTTTGTACCTTATCAGTTCAAACTGATTATGCAAGTATTCAACTCATTTTTGAACTTAGGCTATGTGGCGAAAGAGGTAAAAGGGAATGAGCGTAGCATTATCAAAGTGATTCACTCGACTGCCAAGGCAAACATGGACGCTGACTTGGGTAAGTTTATATCCTTCGATGAGCTGTACAACAATATGTTTGAAGAGGGCTTGCAAGCACGTGGCCAGCGTGCGGTGAACAATGCCGTCCAGATGGCACGTGCCTATTCGACCAATCCCAAATTAGCTGTACGGGTGGCAAATGTGCTCTTTATGATTTGTAATATTTCGCAAACTGACCAGTTGGTATTTCCCGCCACGCTCGATAATATTACTAGCCTATTGGTAAACGATGTGGATACTCCTCGTTTGAATATTAAAAACGATGTAGAGAAAGTGATCGACTATCTTTGCGACAACAATATTATCCGACGCGAACAAAGCAAACAGGGTGCTCCCGAAACCTATCAATTCTATTCGGAAGAGGAGATGCGCGTAGCTACGCTGATCAAGACCCAGCAAGTAGACACCAACACCCAAGCAGAACAGCTCAAAGATATTTTTTTCAAACATTTCTCAAATCTACGAAACAAAGAGCAGTATAAAACTCGTTCTTTCTCTGTCGGAGTTACTATAAAACAACGTTTTTTTCTAACTACCAACAATCCGGATGTTCAAATTGAATTTGCGATGGATGCGGATTGGGATAATGCCGACCAATTAGCCTTGCAAAATGGCGCACAAAATCGACTAATCTTTTATATCGCTCCACAGTTTCAAGCCAACAAGCGTTTATTCAATAACTTCTATTGGTTCTGTCAGGTGCAACGCTACATGGCGACCCCCGTTATGAATGAAGATAACGCCAACACACGCAAAGAGTTTCAAAAACGTGCAGCGGAGGTGCTCTCTTCTCATATTATTCCTGAGTTTCAAAAGATATTAGATAGTTGTCCCGTTATTAGCGGTATGGCGGTAATAGACAATTCGGAACTTTCAGCCAAATATGGTACGCAGCGTTATGAGGCAGCCATACAAAAACACTTATCTTCAATCTATACCGATGCTGTATTGGTGGACAACCCGGAAATACCTCGCACAACAGATGGATTGCGTAAGGCTATACTGCGCCCGGTCAATCCGGGTGATTACGATGGTCTGGGTGCCGAAATGACTACTGCCGAAAAGCGTGTAGAAAACTATTTAAGCAAGCAATTTGGCGAAGTAAATGTATCGGAAGTGCTTGCCAAGTTTGCCAAAGCTCCTTTCGGTTGGGATAATATCTGCACCTTATATGTCATCAACGAATTGGTACGCCGACACCGAAGGGATTACTCCTACGCCAACAACCCCAATGTCGAACTGGCGACGGTAGCGAATAAAATTGCAGGTGAGTCGAATAAATTCACACTTCGAGAGGCTACTGCCATCTCACAAGATATACTCAATCGGTTTATGGAGAGTTGGAAAGATATATTCGGGGTTACGGAAGTCTTTTCCACAAACGACAGTGCACAACTTTTCCGAATGTGTCGAGAAGATGGAAATGAACGTAGCCTCACCAAGCGTAGAGATGCCTACAATCGTTTAGTAAACAATCACGCCCAATATCCATTTATCGCTCCTATTCGAGAGATGACAGCACTTTTTGATGAGTGGATGACAGAGCGTGATCCTGAAAAATTCTTCAACGCCGTAATCAACGACCGAGAAAAAGCGCACGCAATGATGGATACCTGCAAAGAGGTAAACCAATTTATCAACGATCAGCTACCAAACTACAAATCCATTCGTGATTTTGTGCGTGAAAACAGCGATAATTTCCGTTTTGTGCCGGATCAATTGCAACCAGAAGTGGTAGAGATTAGTAAGATAGAAACGGCAGCGTGGCCTATCCGTATCCGTGATTATATGAAAATGCGCACCAACTTAACCACCGCATTGGGAGAGGTGAAAAAAGAGCTGCGCGAGAAGATCACTAAAGCGTATAACAATGCTTATGAACTATTGGAACGTGGCTGCGAAGCAGAAAATGTAGATAAGTCGGTTCTTTCAAATAAAGAGGCAACCATCCAAGTTAAAACGTCCCCTCAAAATATTCTTGCCCTGCAAAACAACCTCAATACGGATAGCTTTTACGCAGAACAGGCAGAGCGTATTCAGAGAGCGATAAAGCCTGTAAAACCTTATCCGCTTAATACAGGCAAGGGCGACGATAATAGAGTGGCTGAGCCTCATGTGAAAAATATCAGTTTGCAAACCCGCACTATAAAACCGCTGCATGTAGAAAGCGACGTCGATGCCTATCTGGCTAAATTGAAGGAGCAATTAATGAAGCAGATAAAAGAGGGGCATTCGGTAATGATTATTAAATAAGATACAACATGGATACCAATCAAATAAAAAGATTTGCCATTGAAGCACGCAACAAATTAAAAGAGGGCGTGGCAATGAAAATGGCTTCTCTGGGTTTTACAAAAAAAGGAGATGTGGCAGAGAATATGCGTCCTACCTTGATACAGGGCGGTTCGCTTTGGAAGGGACAGATTCAAACGGAGACATTTTTCCACCAGTGGATGTCGCTCTATATCCGCATTCAAGACAAAGGGATGAACGTAGTATACGAAGAGGCTGCCTACACTTGGTTTAACCGCCTGGTGGCTATTCGCATCTTGCAAAAGAACGGATTGGCAGAACCTATTCTCGACTTTGCCGACGAAGCACGTACCCCACGCATTGTTGACGAAGCACGGGGAGGGCGCATCCCCCAAATGACCGAAGAGGAGCGCAAGCATCTGATGGAGCTATTGGACGACGATACGAAAACCACCGAACAGTTCGCTTTATTAATCACGGCTTGGTGCCATCAAAATCCTATCATTGAGAAATGTTTTGGTGCTATCGCTGACTATACAGAATTATTGTTGCCCAACAATATTTTGGCGGAAGGCGGGTTCTTGGATATGCTCAACCATACAGAGTTTATCACCGATGATGATTTCCGGTCTCCCGAACTTATTGGTTGGCTCTATCAATTCTACATCTCCGAACGCAAAGACGAGGTGTTTGCCAAGAAGGGGAAGTTTAGTGCAGACGAGATACCCGCCGCCACACAGATATTTACCCCCAACTGGATAGTGAAGTATATGGTGGAAAACAGCGTGGGACGTATCTATCTCGACAACAATCCACACGCTACGGCAATGAAGGAGAGATGGAAATACTTGGTAGATCCCGACACTCCTACACCCAAAGAAAGCAAATACCGATATAATGAGCTGACAGAACTCCGCATTGCCGACTTGGCTTGTGGCTCGGGACACATCCTCAACGAGTGTTTCGATATTCTTTACGACCTCTACATTGCCGAAGGATATACCCGCGGCGAAGCCATTGAAAATATTTTCCGCCACAACCTAACAGGCATCGACCTCGACAAGCGCGCCCAGCAACTGGCCATCTTTGCTTTGTTATTGAAAGCGTGCCAAAAAGATAGAAGCTATGTGGATGCCAAGCTATTGCCTGTGGTACTCACCATGCCGAAGCCATGGAGCGAAGCCAAGAACGGAAGCCTATCTACTGCCCTCTCACACTTCTTTAATGGATGCGAAACCCCAACCATCGTTGAAGAACTGCAAACAGCTTTCGAACTGATGAAAGATGCCGACTCATTGGGATCTATTATGAAGTTTGATATAGCAGACACCACGCGCTATGCCCTAAAGCAGGCGGTGGAGTATTGGGCGAACGAACGCTTTGTGCCCGAAGAGGTGGAAGAAATGTTGCCAAATATACAGCTGATATTGGCATTGACGGAGAGGTATGCGGCAATTGTGATGAATCCACCCTATATGGGGGGAGGAAATATGAACGAGGTGTTAGGTAAGTATGTGAAGAAGAATTATGAGGAGGGGAAAGCGGATTTGTTCTCTGTCTTTATGTATTTGGGTATGGAGCGATTGGAGAAGAATGGCAAGCAGGCACAAATCAATATGCAGAGCTGGATGTTTCTCTCGTCTTTCGAGAAACTACGCCATACATTCTTGACTAATTATCATCTCGACAATATGCTACACCTTGGACCACGTACATTCGATGAACTTTCGGGTGAGGTGGTGCAGAATACGGCTTTTGTGTTTACAAAGGATATGCCTCAAGAACAAGGGGGTACATACCACCGACTGATTGATGGAAAGAGTTGTAGAGCGAAAGAGGAGATGTTTTTGGCAGGAGAGAATTGCTATACGAAGGTATCTCAACAGAACTTTAACAAGATTCCGGGAAGTCCGATTGGGTATTGGGTTTCATCTTCGTTCTGTGAAACTCTTAAAAAAAAGACATTAGGAGACGTTGCTCATCCAAGAAGAACTATTCAATGTGGTGATGTTGTAAAATATATACATTTTTGGCATGAAGTATCTAATTCTTGTATCGAAAAAACAATAAATTTAGAGAAATTAAAGCAATCATCGTTTACATGGTTTAGATTTACGAGTGGAGGAAATGCTCGTCGTTGGTATGGGAATATAGATAGTGTTTTGTTTTGGAGAAACAATGGTTATACGATAAAAACAACCGGAAAAGCAATAATCCCCAACGAAGATTTATATTTCAGAAAGTGTGTTGGATATAACAGAATTACTTCTAATGGAATAACTGCTCGATATATACAACAAGGAATTTTAGTAGGAGATGCAACGTCAATAATAGTACCAAAAACTCAGAATAATTACTATTTAGGGTTATTAAACTCAAAGGTGTCCACATATTCGATGGCTGTGTATAATCCTACATTGGCTGCTCAAACAGGAAGTTTAAGTAAAATTCCGATATTATTTGATAATGTCGGAAATATTGAAAACATTGTTGATATATCTATTTCTTTCTCCCGCCTCGACTGGGACGCCCACGAAACCTCTTGGGACTTCCAAACCAATGAACTTATTGCACTATCCCAAGAAGGATTAGGTAATATTCAAGCAAGTATCAACGATGAACCTGCCATGAATTATTATTCCTTAGAATTACTCTATCAAGAATACAAAACCAAGTGGACAACTATGTTCCACCAGCTCCACGCCAACGAAGAAGAGCTCAACCGTCAATTTATCGACATCTACGGCTTGCAAGACGAACTTACCCCCGATGTTCCGTTAGAAGAGATTACTATTCTTCAACAAGGCGAAGTGAAGATAGTAGACGGAGCATTGCAGTTCCAAGCCGATGTAGTAATCAAGCAACTCATCTCTTACGCCATCGGCTGCTGGATGGGACGTTATCGCCTCGACAAGCCAGGATTATATATTGCCCACCCTAATGCCAAAGAAGAGGAGATAGTAACCTATCCTTACGGAGACGAAAAGCTCACCATAGATGATGATGGTATCATTCCAGTATTGCCCTACGAGTGCCCCTTCGAGGATAACTTACAGAATCGTATTGTCGATTTTGTGCGTATCGCCTTTGGCAATGATTCACTTGCCGAAAACTTAAACTTTGTGGAGCAATGCTTAGGTAGCACCATCGAGAAATACCTCGATAAGGAGTATTGGAAAAATCATAAGAAAATGTATCAGAACCGCCCTATCTATTGGTTGTGGTCATCAAAAAAAGGTGCCTTCAAGGTAATTAGCTATATGCACCGCATGGATGCCTATACCGCAGAACGTGTGCGCTCTAAATACCTATTGCCTTATATTGAATACCTGAACAATAAAATTGCCGACCTCGAAAGCCGCGCAGCCCAGCTATCGGTAGGTGAGAGTCGTAAGCTCGATGCCCTGCGCAAAGCTCATACCGAATGTGTGGAATACCACGAACGCCTGCAGGTAGTAGCCGAGCAAGCTATCGCTTTCGATCTCGATGATGGCGTGGTGGTGAATTATGCGAAGTTTGGTGATGTGTTGGCAAAAATAAAGTAAACGACGGGAAAGACTATCTTGGAAGAGATTGGGAGATAAATGAATAAATGATATGGTACAAAACAGAATATACAACTACTTCGTTAGAAACCCGCAGCTTCATATACTGTTTGTTTTCGACCGAATGAATATCATCGAAACAGAACTAAAAGAGGTGGAGTGGAAAGAGGGATATCTTTATCAGGTTTTTGATGGGACGTGGTTTGCTACCAAGTATGCAATAGAGAATGATTGGAAAGATAAAAAAATAGTGCTGCTTTTTCCTAAAAACACTTACCCGCATAGCGAAGCCGCACAATTAGAGTTTCCGCTCTTAGATATGCTGATGGCGAATATGGAGTACAAAGAGGATGATTACGCCTCCTTTATGCAGCAATTTGGTTTGCCTCCAAAGTTTAATTCGTTTGTTCAGCGCAATGTAACTGAGTTGATGACCTCAAAAATCAACACAATATTGAGCGGGCAAATTACTGCCGATACCTTTACAGAAGATTTGGCATGTCGTGCGTTCATCTCCTCCTATTTGGGCGAGAAGAAGCTCTTGGAATGGGATGCTATTATTGTTCGAATGATTATTTCGGGAGCGAACAGCGAAGAGAAAAAACATATCGACCTCTTTCGCCGCATAGAAAAGAATTTAGATGCTAAGAAAGCCATTGACAATAAGCTGACCGCTCTCTTTGGGTTCTCGTACGATCGAAATTCTGAGACAAAAATGAAAGAGGTTGCCGAAAGTTTGAAATACAACTCTATGACACAGCTACTTGACAGCTCTTCAGCAGACAACTATAAGCAATACAAGGTAACCAACTCAGGCAAGCTCATTCAGCTAAACAAAATTTACGAAAAAGGCACACAAGATCGTTTATTGTCAGATAGATTCAATCAAGCGATGATCACCCTGGCAGCAGGTATCAAAGAGGAAGAGATCATTAAGGTGTACGGAATAGATGCTCCTTATTTTTATATGACCGAAACACTCTGCTGGCCTATCATCGAAGGAATGATAAAAGCGGAGCTGATTGCCGAACCGATGAAAGTGAATGAGCATATACGGGAATTAAGCTTAAAACTCCCGGAACAATCGGTCATTCAGATTGTATTTCGCTTTGTAGAACAGATGGCTCTCTATTACGAAAAAGCACGCATCATTGGGACGTTGAAACTTAACTCACCGGAGGCATACATTCAAAAGTATTTGAATGAGTTCTATTCGATAGATATGTGCTATCGCCGAGCCTTGGAGGCTTACCATGAGTTGATAACAAAAGAAATCCCCATCGATCAGGCACTCTATAAGGCAAAGCAGCAACTCGACCAAGAATATGCCAAGATTGTCAATATCTTCAATTTGGAATGGATGAGTTGCATAACGGAACAGGAAGATGGTTTCAACAGTCTATCACTAAAACGTCAGGAAGATTTCTATGCCAATGAATACGATGCTTCCTACAAACAGGTGGTGATTGTGTCGGATGCACTACGCTACGAAGTGGCTGCCGAATTGATGGAAGAGTTGGCGAAGGAGAAGCATGTTGCTACGCTCTCAGCCTATCGGGCAATGTTGCCTACCGAAACCAAGTATTGCAAACCCGCCTTGTTGCCGCACCGTACGTTGGAATGGCAGGGAAATGATTTGCTGGTAGATGGTAAGCTGTTACCGGGTATTCCGGAACGTACAGCTCATTTGGCAAACTATAAAGAAAATGCTATTTGCGTGAATTATGAGGAGGTAATGAATGCGGACCTACAATCAAACAGGACATTGTTCAAACGCCCATTGGTCTATATTTTTCATAATACGATTGATGAAGCGAGCCATTCGCAGAGTCCATTTGAGGTTATAGCTGACTGTCGGAAAGCGATCCAACAATTAGCGGTTCTGATAAATCGCCTCCATGCTTCGTGGAATGTAAACTATGTGATGCTGACTGCTGACCATGGGTTTATCTATAATGATATTCATTTTGAAGAGAAGGATAAGCATTCGATAAAAGACGATTGCATAGAGAAGAAAACACGATATTATCTGACCAATAGCCAACAAGCAATCGATGGGATTGCGAAATTCCCGTTACAATCGGCATCGGGTATGTCATCCAAAGAAGCCGTTCAAATAGCCGTTCCGCTCGGAACAAATCGGTTGGCAGCTCCGGGTGGGTATAATTTCGCTCATGGAGGCGCAACGCTTCAAGAGATGATCATCCCTGTTATTCACTCTAAATTGCGCAAGGTAGATAAGACGGAGAAGGTTAATGTTGCTCTGATGAACCCTAATCTTTCGATGGTATCCAGTAGATTGAAGTTTCAACTGATTCAATCGGAAGCGGTGTCGATGAATGTAAAAGAACGAACAATTATTTGTGGTGTGTATAATGGAGATGATTTGGTGACTGAAAGTAAAAGAGTAACATTAAACAGCACAGATTCCATCAATTTGAATAACCGGGTATATGATATTACGTTGATACTCAACAAATCGACAACTTCGACTATGTTGCAACTTCGCATCTACGATGAAGAAGATATGCTCAATCCCATCATACGGGAAACGGTAAAAAATAATACGATGATTGAACAAGATTTTTAATTCACGGAAATATGACATTACAGCAAAAAATAATGAATTCTTTCTCCGGAAAGGTGGTTCGCAAAGATTTAGCATTTCTTGTGAAGGGTGGTCTTCCTGTGCCGACCTATGTATTGGAATATCTACTGGGTCAATACTGCGCCAATGATGACGAAGAGGCCATTGAGATAGGGCTTGAAAAGGTCAAAGAAGTGATTCAAAACAATTACGTTCATCGAGCAGATGCTGAATCTGTAAAAGGGAATATTCGAGAAGCCGGGAGGTACCGCATTATCGATAAGGTGACGGCAGTTCTCAATGAAAAATCGGATGAGTACCAAGCCTCGTTTGCCAATCTTGGATTAACGAATGTGCCTATCGGCACGCAATATGTAAACTCAAATCCCAAATTACTTTCCGGTAATGGCGTATGGTGCATAGTCACTCTTGGTTATATTCACGGGGAAGATATAAAAGTTCGCTGGGAGATACAAACACTGAAGCCAATTCAAATTTCAAATATAGACTTGCAAGAATATATTGAACAACGTAAGAATTTTACGACAGACGAATGGCTTGATTTTATGATTCATACGATCGGATTAAATCCTGAAATGTTGAATCGTCGGGAGAAATTTATTTCACTTGCTCGTTTACTTCCTCATGTCGAAAGCAACTTCAATTTTATGGAGCTCGGACCGAAAGGAACTGGGAAGTCTCATGTTTTTCAAGAGCTATCGCCTTATGGAGTGCTTATAAGTGGCGGCGATGTAACAAGTGCCCGACTATTTGTAAAAATGCAAGGAAACAGGGAGATATTGGGGTTGGTTGGCTATTGGGACGTGGTGGCTTGGGACGAGTTTGAACAACAAAAAGGACGAAACGTAGATGCCGTATTGATTGATACCATGCAAAACTATTTGGCAAATAAATCATTCAATAGAGGAAAAGCGACCCACGAGGCATCTGCATCAATGACTTTTGTAGGAAATACAAAACATACCGTACCTTATATGTTGAAAAACTCGCATTTGTTTGAGTCGATACCAACTTCTTTTATCAAGGGTGCTTTTTTAGATAGAATCCACCTTTATAATCCGGGATGGGAGATTCGTATGTTGAAGAAAGAGAGTTTCTCTACCGGTTATGGTTTAATCACGGACTATATTGCTGCCGTATTGCATGAACTTCGTAACAAGGATTTAACCAGTCTATTGAAGGATTATGCAAAATTTGATCCGTCGCTATCGGAGCGTGATCATTTGGCTATCCGCAAAACATTCTCCGGAATGCTTAAAATTCTATATCCCGATGGGAATATAACGAGTGAAGAGGCATTCGAGTTGGTCGATTTTGCGGCGGAAAGTAGAAAGCGTGTAAAAGATCAATTATATATTATTGATGAAACGTTTAGAGCAGAACCAGCTTCTTTCAAATATCTCAACTTGAAAAATGGGAACGAGGTATTTGTAGAAACCTTGGAAAATATTAGCAATGGTATAACTCCTTCAGCTATTCCTGTAAGCAACACCTTAGATGATGCTGATGTAATACCAATGAACAAAGGAGAGGAACCCAGATCTCAATTAGAACCTTCTGATACAGAAAAAACAAAGCGTAATCGCATCGCTGTCCTTCAAGAGAAGAGTTTGTCTTTTCGCATGGGACAAACGGGAGCTTCTTATGAAAAGCTCTTTGCAGCATATCTCGAAAAAGCAAATGAAATTACGATTGAAGATCCCTATATCCGTGCACCATGGCAGATTCGAAACTTTGTAGAATTTGCAACCATGCTTGTAGATACCAGGCCAGTTGATGACTTGAAATTAACATTAATAACCAACGAGGAAGATGAAAAACTCCCGGATTTAATTGACCGCTTGGATGATATTAAAGATGATCTTGCCGGATATGGAATAACCTTTGAGTATAAGTTTAGGGATTTTCACGATCGTTGTATCAGAACAGATACTGGCTGGACGATTACATTGGGTAGAGGATTAGATATTTTTGAAAAATACAATCCTTATTCTGTCGCAGCATCGCGCCAAGAAAAGCGAAAATGTAAAGAGTTTATAATTGCTTATAATAAGGAGTAGACAAAAAAGAACTTGTTTTTTACAATACCATATTATTAGATGCATATTAAGGACTTCGGTCTATATTATATTTTGTAACACTTAAAAAAATATGCCTATGAATGGATTATTGAACCAGAAGTTTTTTAGACTATTGTCTGAACCTTCGCAAGTGTCTATGCAAGAGATTCAAGTTGCTTATGATGCATTTATTAAAGAATTTACAGAGATTAGTAGTTCTGAAGAAGATTACTCGAAAGTGTTTCGTCTATTGAATCACTCCCGCATTGAGTTAGATTCATTGAAAATATCGCCACTACTCGAGTCTGGGGGGGGGTGTGGTTAAATCCAACTACATTCAAAAGGCCTTAAGCTTTCTAAATGCTGAAATGGATTTACTGAAACTAAAAATACAATATCCTGAAAGCTTTCCCAAAACAGAAGAAAGTGCTTTTAAGTTTAATCTTTATATAACGCCGAAAGCAAAAGGATTGGGTATTATTGGCATAGCCGAATTAGTAGTGAGCATTTTCCTGTCTAAAGAAGTTAAAGACAGAAATGGCAATCCGGCTTCTTTAATACAACTGGCAAAAGCTTTCGAATATGTTTTTAACTTCAGTTTTGGGAACATATATGATAAACAAGCAGAAGTCTATAATCGAAAGCCTTGCAATTTGACTAAGTCATTGAATTTTCTTAAAGGCGTTTTGGAACGAGCGAGGAAAACCAAGCGTCTGAAAGAAAATGAACAAGAATGATTTTGTATTTCTTTGAATAACAGCGAAATGCAATTCCGTTTTCGGGGAGTAGTTAACTACTCCCTCTGTTTTTATATGATTCTTTTCCAGACCTTTGCAGCGAATCAACAAGTTGCAATTATGGAAGTCATAACAATAGACAGCCAAGCATACAAAGAGCTGGTATCTAAAATCAACGCAATAGCAAAGTTCGTTGTCGATCATCAAGATGATGACACTGCCAACCCTGATGAAATGTGGGTGGATAGTTACGAAGTATGCACTTTTCTGAAAATCAGCGAACGCACACTCCAACGCTTACGCAGTAAGCGGCTGATTTCTTATTCCATTATTTCCGGCAAATCATATTACACTATTGCGGAAATTAAACGAATGCTCTCCGAAAAGAGAATCCGCAGTACCGATGAATGTATGAATGACCTAATAAAAAATCATCAACTCCATGCTCAACAAAGACGAATTATTAAGACGGACAAATAACGGTTTGGACGTATTCAAACACTACATTTCGTCTGTGCAGTGGAAAACCGGACGTAATTTTCTCAATCCTTTGTATGAAGACCGCAAGGCATCGTGTAATGTGTATTTTGATCGTCGCAATGGAGTTTACAAAATCAAAGACTTCGGCAACGATGATTATAGCGGCGATTGCTTTTTCTATGTTGGTAAGCTAAAAGGATTGGATTGTGGCAATGGTACTGATTTCGTGGAAATACTGAAAACTATAAATAGTGATTTGTCTTTAGGGTTAGACAGTTCAGATTATAGAAGTCATATACCACATTCTATCCCGCAAAAGAGTAATCCGACTCCTCCTGAACCACCTAAAAACAAACCTTACAATGTCATACAACAGAAATTCTCTCAAAAAGAACTGGATTTTTGGATGCAGTCAGGTATCACTCCCGAAGTATTGAAACAATACAAAGCCGTATCTCTGAAAGAGTTTAGAAGTGAGAATAAAGAAGGAAAACCATTTTACTATACTTCTTCCGAAAGCGAACCGATTTTCGGATATATGGGTAAACGGTATGTGAAAATCTACCGACCGTTTTCGGAAGTTCGCTTCCTATATGGTGGTAATATAGGAGATAACTATTGCTTTGGACTGGAACAATTACCTGCCAAAGGAGATACGCTGTTCATTACCGGCGGAGAAAAAGATGTGATGACATTAGCTGCTCACGGCTTCCATGCAATTTGCTTCAACAGCGAGACTTCCACTATTCCGACAGGAATAATCTATAAACTCACTTTCCGCTTTAAGCATATTGTACTGCTTTATGATGCAGACAAAACAGGAATAGAAGCCGCAATCAGACATGAAAAAGCATTGGTGGAATATGGTGTAAAACGGCTTTTATTGCCAATTTCAGGAGAGAAAAAAGACAAAGATATAACCGATTATTTCAGCAAAGGAAATAACCGAAAGGAGTTCCGACAACTATTCATCGACTTTCTTGACAATTTATATAACGAAACAATGACCATGCTAAAATCCTGTGAAATTGATTTCAACAATCCTCCCGCAAAAGCCGAAGAAGTTATTTCCGCCGGAGATGTGCCACTTGGTACGCAAGGAAATATTCTTTGTATCACTGGTGGAGAGGGAACAGGGAAAAGTAATTATGTTGCTGCCCTGATTGCAGGTTCGATAGTCAAAGATAATCGCACCATTGACACCTTGGGCATGAATGTCCGTAACAACTCTGACAGTAAAGCCGTTCTGCTTTATGATACAGAACAATCCGAAGTGCAACTCTTTAAGAATGTTTCCAATCTCTTGAAACGTGCCAAATTGAACGAAAAGCCGGAAGAACTGCGGGCGTTTTCCCTTACAGGAATGTCTCGAAAAGAACGACTGCACTTCATACTTCTGATAAGTCGCTTTCGACTTACTAATGCCAATGAGTCGCTCAACATCTTCATTGTGACGGGTAAATTGTTCAAGTAGATTGTGAGCGTTTGTTGTTCCGCCAAGAAAGTAATTCTTCACTTTTTCTGCAGTAACGTTCGCATCACTCAGCAAAAGTTCATTATATACATTAAATAAAGCGGATTTGGTTTTGTCAATGATAGAATTGATTTCAACGACCTCGCTTGTTCGTCCAACTGCTCTCCCTGCCTTCACTTCCCAAATTGCAGGATCAACATCTTTTTTAATGCCAAACCGTGCTTCTTGCTTGTCGATAGTTATTCGACAGAAAATAGGGGTATGGCCATTTGCTTTTGTCTTATCTCTTTTCAGAAAAAAGAGCACTCTAAATGTACTTCTCATAACTCAAATTTTAATGTTACAAACTTAGTTTAACTATCTCAATTTGAGTATTGTGCAATGCTGCCAAATCCAGACAACAGACTGCCAATTTTGGACAATTCGTACCCCTTTTTAAAAAATTCCAAAAGGGGTACGATTTAGAGCGCAAAGTATGTCCCTTTTTGGCATTTTCCTGTCTTTTTCACTGGACTGTATAGAAGCAAAAAACCCTACAAGTCATTGAACTTGTAGGGTTTGTCTACTTTTTGGCTGCTCTTGGCTTTGCCTTCCAGCGGAGAGAGAGGTTTGTGAACCAAACTCTCGTATCTCGTTGTATATAAATCTTCTATGTATTTTGATAAATCATCTGTGTAGCATTTTTGTAGCAGTACTTTGACTGCTTAATGACTACCATTCTGACCACCTTTTGAAAGCACGACCGCTCTCTTTTCTTGGGTACAAAGGTATATAAAATTGTACCAACCTCCAAATCTTTGTGCCATAAATATTTAGAGATTTTACTGCTACACTTTCCAGTGCAAGGTGCAAGCCCTTATATATAAAGGGTCTTGCACCTTGCACTGGAGGGATTTTGTCTATGTGGCAGACGATTGAAATTTTAATACTTCCCAATATGATTCACGATAGATCGTCAATTTATATATAGATGCCCTTTGCATCCGCCACCAAACAAATAATTGCATCTGAAGCATGACTACTTGCAGAGGGTACATAAACTTGCGTGTGACGGGTTGCTCGTGCCGAGATGTCTCTATAACTTTATATCTATGAAAAGGTTACTGGAATTTCTTAGAAATGAGAGACTGAACAAATGTCTGAAACAAGCGTATCTGGCTGAAAAGTTGGGAGTTGATGAAAGTACAATATCCCGATGGGAGTCTGGTCAGATTACAATGACTTTTCTCCAAATAGAGAGCTATGCCTCCGCTTTGGAGATAGATGTATATGAGATGTTTGCATTTCTCGCAAGCAACGGAGAAGACTCGCCCAGACCTATCGCTGAGGTGTACGTTGAAGTATATACGCAAGATACCTATAACTCACTCATGCAATATCTAGCGAAGTTAGGGATGGACATAGCAATTAAAAACACCAAGTTGAAAAGATGGAAATAATCGCAGTAGAAAGCCAGGCCTATCAGGATTTGATAGACAGGCTCAACCGAATTGAGCAGTATGTCGAGCGTACCTCCCGTCTTATTCAGGATATAGATGATGAGCTGGAGATGACTACGAAAGACCTTATCGGGACTCTGAATGTTTCAGAGTCCACCCTTTACCGCTGGCGTAAGAAACAGTTGGTGCGTTATCGCTACACGGAGAGTGGCGACGTGCGCTACTTCTTCAAGTCTATCGTGATAGCCACGAAATGCAACCGCCTCCGTGTCTCCGGCATGAGGAATGATGAGGTTCTTGGTCGGCTCAACCGTTTCAAGGACAATCTCATCATGAGTTCATGCCTTAATCCTAAAAACCGACAACTATGATAGATAAGGAACAGATTCTTTTACTTACACAAGGAGGTTTGAATGTGTTTTCACATTTCCTTGGCTTTGAAGTGAACATTCACCGAAACTTCCGCAGCCCATTCTATGACGACAGGCGGGCTTCATGCCATATCTACTATGATAGGAAAACTTCTTCCTATAAGTTCTATGATCATGGGGATACCACCTATTCGGGAGACTGTTTCTGGTTTGTGGCAACCCTGCGAGGCTTAAATCTGAAAACCGATTTTCCAGAAGTCTTGAAAATCATCGTCCAAGAACTTGGACTGTATTCCTTGTATGACGATGAGAGGTGTAGCAAGGGCAAGTGTGCAGCACCAACCCATAAAAGTCCGATTGTTTCCAACTCTAAGGCTGATATTGCTAAAAGTACCGAAGAACGCCCATATAGTTTCGAGATACAGCCATTCGACAATGGGCTGCTGAACTATTGGGCGCATTATGGCATCCATGAGGATACACTCCGACGCTTTCGTGTACGGAGTCTTAAACGCTATGAAAGTGTATCTGCTGAAGGCAAGAAGTTTGAACTTTATGGTTCACCTACGGAACCTATGTTTGCCTATATCGGAAACGGCTATGTCAAGATATACCGCCCCCACAGTCCAAAAATCCGCTTTCTCTATGGCGGACGGATGCCTGTCACTTATTGCTTCGGTATGGAGCAGATTCCCACCAAAGGAGACATGCTCTTCATTACAGGCGGAGAAAAGGATGTGCTCTCGTTGTATGCACACGGGTTCAATGCCATCTGCTTCAACAGTGAAACGGCACAGATACCGACAAGCATCATTGAGAGCCTTCAGCTTCGCTTCCGGCACATCATACTTCTGTATGATGCCGACGAGACAGGTGTACGTGAGAGTCACAGGCAAGCAGAACATCTAGCGGAGTTCAAGGTGCTGAACCTTTCACTTCCGCTAAGTGGCACGAATTCTGAAAAAGACATTTCTGATTTCTTTGCCTTGGGTAATGGAGCGAAAGAACTGAAAGAACTGCTTGCCAAGATGTTTACAGACCTATACAGCCAAACCATGATGATGCTTCGCTCTTGTGAAATTGATTATGAAAACCCGCCGGATATTTCCAAGTCAGTAGTGGCGGTAAACAGTGTGCCACTCGGCACGCAGGATAACCTGTTCTGTATCACCGGAGGTGAGGGCACGGGCAAGAGTAACTATGTGGGTGCGATTCTTGCCGGAGCATTGGGAGAAGAACGGCTGCCAATAGAAAGAACCTTGGGATTGGAGATTACCGCCAACCCCAAAGGTTTGGCAGTCCTGCACTATGACACGGAGCAGTCCGAGGCACAGCTCCACAAGAATTTGGGCAAGACGCTGCGCCGGGCTTCATTGACGGCAGTACCGGACTTTTACCATTCCCTGTACCTCGCCTCTCTGTCCCGCAAGGACAGGCTGAAGCTGATCCGCGAGAGTATGGACTTGTTCCATCACAAGCATGGAGGTATCCACCTCGTGGTAATTGACGGCATAGCCGACCTGATACGTTCCGCCAATGATGAAACGGAGAGCATAGCCATTGTGGATGAACTTTACCGCTTGGCAGGGATTTATAATACCTGCATTATCTGCGTGCTACACTTCGTACCGAATGGCATCAAACTCCGTGGGCACATCGGTTCGGAGCTTCAGCGCAAGGCAGCAGGTATTCTCTCCATAGAGAAAGATGACAATCCCGAATACTCGGTTGTAAAGGCATTGAAAGTCCGTGACGGAAGTCCGTTGGACGTACCGATGATGCTTTTCGGCTGGGATAAGGCTGAGGATATGCACGTCTATCGCGGTGAGAAATCCAAGGAGGACAAGGAAAAGCGCAAGACCGATGAACTTATTGGTGTTGTCAGAGAGGCTTTCCGAAATTCTTCCAAGCTCACTTACCAAGAGCTTTGTGAGGTTCTGATGCGGGAGATGGAAATCAAGGACAGGACCGCGAAGAAATACATCGCCTACATGAAAGAACAGCGTATCTTGGCACAGGATACCAATGGTAACTATCAAAAAGGAGAACTATGCCGTACATAGACTACAATACAGAAGATACTTGGCAGAAACGCCTGTTCGACAAGCTGATGAGCGTCGAGGACAAACTCGACCGCCTGCTTGTCCTGCAAGAGCAATCCGTCGATACAAATGTCCGTCCACCCTTGAAACCCGAATATCTGGACATCATAGATGTATCCAAAATTTTGAAAGTGGAGCAAAAAACCATTTACAACTGGGTTTGGGCTGGGAAAATCCCTTATCTTAAAGCCAATGGCAGGTTACTTTTCCTTCGGGAAGAAATAGATGAAATGGTGCGGAAACGAGATGGTTGGTAATTGATTTCTAATTAGTGTTCACTGATTAATTGACGGCCACCAGACGGACAGGTCTCAGCCCGACCCTCCAGAAGGCCACCAAGGTTAAAAATCTCAATAAATCGTACAAGGTATGACAAAGCCCCCTGAAGAACTTCATCACATTCTTGGCGAAGTAGCACATCCCAGTCCAGCATTCTGCGGTTTCGGGGAGCTTGGCTCTAATGTCGTTGGCTTGATATACTCTCTTGCCTGTACCGAACGAGCATTCGATCTCATTCCTCTGTCCCACGGCCTTGGCCATCAGGGCCTGCCTCTCAGGATTGGGCGGTTCCTTGGGAGGCCGTCCAAGTGGTTTGCAGTAGTTTCTGATTTCCAGATCTTTGAGTACGGCTCTGTTTGCCTTGTTCATATAGATTTTGTCTGCAAGGATGGTGGCAGGAAGACAGCCGAATCGCTCCTGGTATTTGTCGATTTGGAGTTGGAGGTCAGCACCCTCGTTGTAGGCATCCCAGCTGTGGTGGTCGATGAAGTTATAGCCCTCTACGATGCTGACACCGATCTTGGCGCCGAACTCCACATTTGCAGAAGCCTTTCCCCGGACAATGGGGCGTACATGGGGCTGGAAGATGCTCACTATCCTGTCTTTGCAGCTATGCTCGCCTGTGCGGAACATCTGCTCCTGCTGGAAGTACATCTTCATCGTGGCATCCAGAATCCTACGCTGGTCTTTGCGCAGGCAGTCAAGGCGGTAACGGAACCCACCTGCGGTGAGGTCTATCAGCGTGAGGATGTTCCTGTGCAGGCAACAGAGCATCTGCTCGATGGTGTCCTTCACCAGCTTGCCGCCCCTCTTCTTCATCTTCACCAGGTATCTGTAGGCGTTCCTCGCCTTACCATAATAAGTATAGGGAACGGAGATGCCTGCCGCCTTGCAGATACGCCGGATGAAGCGGTCAATGACACGGCATCCGTCATCAATAATATCCACATCTACTGGATAACGAACCTCGGCATCAGCACATGTCGCGTCAATCTTCAGTACACCTTTGTGCTCACGTCCTTTGCTGTCTGTGAAGGCTGCTGCATTCTCGTCTACGATGGGAGCGGCTGGCGGTTCTTCACCGCGATCCCTGGCTTCGTCCTCCTTGTGCTTACGCATCTCTTCCTTCATCTGTTGCTCACGCTTCAAAAGAGCCTCGGTCATCTTGTTGATGTCATCGTCGCTGATGCGCTTGCGCAGGTCAACGAAAAGGGAGGACTCAAATATCGGCTGGTCAGTGAACTCCCCAAGTCCGCAGAGATACTGCATGTAGGGATTCTCCTGGATCATCTCGATGGTGTCCTGGTCGGACAGACGGGTGATATGCTTAACGATCAGGGCACCTATCACCATGCGGGCAGGCTTGGCACTAGCTCCTACCGTCTGGTTGTTGAGTGTCTTACCGTACTGCTTCTCGTACTCTTCCCACGGGAGATGGTCGCCCAGCCAAACCCAACGGTTGTTCTTGTCCAACCCATCAAGGGAGGACCTGAAACCGTCGATGGTCAACTGCTTGTATATTGGCTTAAATCTCATCTGCTTGTCAGTTTTAACACCCAAAGGTACTCATTTTTTGTTAAACAAAAGAAGAAATAATGTTATATACACTTAAATATCAACAAGTTATTAATTAATCAGCAAACACTAATTACCTTTGCAAGTAAAAAGTTGGTTGTGGATTTATTGTACACAAAGATAACAGTACTCGCTCACTTCTTTCCATATATTGTTTGGTACTATTGAACCGATAAAGATAGCGTTGCGAACAAAAATTATTTATCATTTCTATATTTGATGCTACTTTTAATGGAAAATTCACTGCTTACAATGATTTTTCTGGCATTTTCCTTGCGTATTCAAAAAAAAAACAGTAATTTTGCAATCAATATGACCTCCCACGCTTCTCATCAGAACAGCGCACCCGGGGAGGTCTTCGAGTTTATATATGGTTATGAGGTACGAAAAGAAGCCCATAGACACATCTGAGCAGGTTAAAAGGCTATACGATCGAGGACTTAATATTGGAGACAAAAAACTTGCTTCCCAATATCTTTATAACATAAGTTATTATAGATTACGAGCATATACATACCCTTTCCAAAATAATGAGGAAGGTGCTAATCACGAATTCCTGAGAAAGGACATTTCTTTTCAAGATGTGATAGACCTTTATTGTTTTGACAGGCGTTTACGCTCTCTAATCTTCAATGCCATTGAAAAAATCGAGGTGGCATTAAGGACAAGAATCGCCTTAACTTATTCCGTTGATGAGAATGATGCCTTTTGGTTTCTCAATCATAAGCTATACTTTCAGCACGATAAGTTTATCGCATTGACACGCAACGAGATTATAGATGATAAACCTGTTGTAGGGGATTTAATGAAAGAGGTCAAGCGTAGTAATGAGGAATTTATAACTCATTATTATCAAAAATATAGCGACCCTGCTTTTCCGCCAGCGTGGATGACCTTAGAGGTTGTTTCTATGGGGACATTGAGTAAGCTGTTTTTTGCTTTGGACAAGAATAATCCTTCAAGTAAAACCATATGCAGAGATTTGGGACTATACAATGTCGATATTCTGAAGAATTGGATGCACGGTTTATCGTCTTTACGCAATACTTGTGCCCATCATAGCCGTGTATGGAATCGCCGCTTTACAATAGGATTGAAGTTTCCTTATAGAACGAATTATCCTTTCTTGTCAAAGCAAGAAGTTACAACGATAAGGGATAATAAGTTGTTTGCTTACTTATCTGTAATTTTGTATTTGCAACAAATAATCAGTCCTGACAGTTCATTTAGAAAGAGTTTGCTCACCCTATTGGAAAAATCTCCCAAATTGGTAGTTCTGAAAGATATGGGCTTTCCTGAAAAATGGAGAGAATACACTTTGTGGAAATAATACAATACGATGGTGTATCAATTATGACACACCATCGTTATTTATCTTAGTCTGGATCTTACAATATATCCCTTACTTTCTTCTTGTTTGTTTCTATTATTATTCATAGAACTTGAATAAATTATCCCCTCCTCTTCCTTTTCAGCATTTTGGATATTACTACTATTTTGCCCTAAATACTCGGGTTGGTCATTTTCGTTTGAATTTTCTTTTTCTTCATTTGGTTCGTTCAATGTAAGGGCAATCTTTCTGTCCAATTCTGCTGCCTCCCCTTTGAGCGCACGCAGTTCGTCCTCTTTCTTCCAAGAACTATTGGCAATGTTGGTGTAAACGTCCTTGTTGGCCACAACCTTTGCCATTTCCTTCTCATGCGACTCTATCACCTTCGGGATACGCTCCAAGGCATTAACGAAGTTCTCACAGGCAAGTTTCGGATCTGTCGCCAACTTACCATTATTATAGGTATAGTAGATGCTCTCCTGTCCCTTGACAAAGAAGCGGTTCACCGAGCAATCGAACAGGTCCTTTGAGCTGCTCTCCGTCTTGACCATGACGGAAAAGCCGTAAATCTCACCGATTTTGTTGTACTCGCCCTTGGTGCGTGCCTTCTCGTCAATCTCATGCAAGCGGGCGGCAATGACCTTAATGTCCGTGGAGTCCTCCACACCCTTTATCGTCAGTTTATTGACGGGCAGTCCCTCCTTGTCACGCTCCACACGCTGCTCAAAGCAAGCCAAGTCCGCCTTAGCCTCCTTAATCTTATCAGAATGGAAGGACACGGAGCTGTCAATCTCCGCCAACTTTCCTGTCGCGGCATCACGCTCGCGTAGGAAGTTCTTGCGCTCGGATTCCAAGGTGGCGATTTTCTTGTCCAGCCTTGCCTTTTCCAAGAGGTCGGTATTACCCGAAAGTACTGCCACGTATTCAGAGAAGTTCATACCGCTGTCCTCGTCCATCGAACCCTCGTCGATGGTACGGCTGCCCAGCGTGTTGGTCTTCAGCTGGTTGATGAAAAGCTGCTTGTTGTGAAGCAAATTGAACTTGTAGCTGTCCAGCGACCGCTCCACGGCATAGATGATGACATCGACCTTATTATCCGCAAACTCCTTGGCGATTATATTGCCCTTACGAATGGCACGCCCATCGCGTTGCTCCAAATCCGAAGGACGCCAAGGACAATCCAAATGATGGACGGCTACGGCACGTTGCTGGGCATTGACTCCTGTTCCCAACATGGACGTGGAGCCGAAGATAATACGGATGTCGCCAAGGTTCATGGCATCCACCATCGCCTTCTTTGCCTTTTCGTTCTTGCACTCCTGAATAAAGCGTATCTCGTAGGACGGGATATGGTAGTCCTCCACCAACTTACGCTTTATCTCGCTGTACACGTTCCATTCTCCGGGCTTGTAAGTACCCAAGTCAGAGAACACGAACTGCGTTCCTTTCTGTGCATCGAATTTCCTGTAATAGTCGTTGAGCAACTTCGCACAATGGCTCGCCTTATTGTCGATATGATCCGAATACCCCTCCAAATCTATCATGCGTAAATCTAAGCTCATCTTGCGGGCGTAGTCTGTGGCGATAAGCATCTTTGCTTTTTCCTCGCTCTCGCTGAGCGGCGCACGTCCCAAGAGCGTGGCGTTACCCGTCTTGGCGAACTCCATCAGCTTGCCGATGAACTCTTCCTGCTCCGGCGTTGGCGGTATGTTGTGCAGTATCTCGTTCTTCTCGGGGCGGTCGATACCGATGTCCTTTGCCGTACGGAAATCGCATATCTCCGCGTAGAACGAGGCAAGCTCAGGTACCTTAATGAACGTTCTGAAACGCTCCTTCTGGATAATCTCATTGGTGATGGAGAACTCATAGTCGGTAGACTTCTTGGCAAAGACCGCCGCCCATGCGTCAAAGCTGTTGATACCCTGCCTCTCCAACGCCTGCGGACGGAGGTACTTGAAAAGCAGATAAAGTTCGGTCAAGCTGTTGGAAATAGTTGTGCCCGAAAGGAAGGTTGCCCCCAAGTCCTTGCCCGACCGCTCCTGTATGGTGCGGATGGCAAAGAGCATGTTCAAAGCACGCTGTGAGCCGTCGGGATTGCCCAAGCCCGACACCCTGTCATGGCGGGTGTTGAACATCAGGTTCTTGAATTGGTGGCTTTCATCGACAAAGAGGTGGTCAATGCCCATCATCTTGAAATCCACGGCATCGTCCTTTCTTTCGGCGATGCTGTCCTGTATGCTCTGCAACTTCGCTTCAAGTGTCTGCTTGCGCTTCTCCAATCCTTTGAGCATACCACGGGATATGTCTCTTCCTTGTTGTCGCAGCACTTCGAGATTTTCTTCCACGGAGTCCAGTTCCTTTTGCATAATCGCTTCCTGTATCTCTAATGCCTGCGGTATCATGCCGAACTGTTCGTGCGTAAGTATGATACAGTCCCAGTCGTTGTTCTTGATATCGTTAAAAATACGTTGGCGGTTCTGTTTATTAAAATCGTTCTTACCCGGATAGAGTACCTTAGCATTGGGATAAGCTTTCCTAAAAGTGTCGGCAATATCGAAGACGTTTGCCTTCAGTCCGATAATCATCGGCTTGTTTGCCAGTCCCAATCGCTTCATCTCGTAGGCAGCTGTACACATGATGAGCGTCTTACCCGCTCCCACCTCGTGGTCGCATATACCGCCACCGTTGGTTTTGAGCATCCATACGGCATCCTTCTGACTCTTGTAGAGGTCGGCAATGCCTAATCGTCTGAGGTCAAGATCGGGAAACGTCTGGTGCGTACCGTCAAAGTTGGGTCGCACAAAACAGTTGAAAAGGCGGTTGTATCTGTCGGAGAGCTGCTGCTTGAAGGTATCAGGTGTGCGCCCGAGCCAATCGACAAAGCCCTGTCTGATTTCCTCAATCTTGGCATTTGCCATCTGGATAGCATGTCCGTCCCTTACTTTGATAGTTTTCGTCTCTCCCGTAACCTTGTCCGTCACCTCCTTACTCTTGTTGATGTCGGGAATGGTGTTATGCAGGGCATGCTTCAAGAGATTGATGCCGTCATAGCGGCGGAACTCACCCTGTACGGCATACTTGTGCCAGATATTGGCATTCTTTCGATCGCAGACAATGCTGTACTCGTCCATATTGGAATGGTAGGATACGCCAATATCCGTCCCAAAAAACTCCGAAGCGAACCTGCCATAGACTTTAGCAGGTATCCAGCGTTCACCGAGATTGAAGTCAAGGTCTGCAAAGGGAATGGGTGTTGGCGTGGCTGCACGCAAGGCAGCAAGGCTCTGTTTTGCCTCTTCGTGGTCGGGATGGTCCAAGAGCCATGACTCGATACGCTCCGCCTTCTCTATTACATTGCCCGAAATGAACTTGTCCGCTACCTCGTAAGTATTCTCTTCGGGATTGAAATATATACGACCTTCCAAGGAAGAAATAATGTCGTTTTCTTCCATATCAGGTAAAAGCGAACTCATGTAGTCAAGTTCCACCGTACCATACTTGTTGAGCGATGCACCCAGTGCCTCCATCGGGTCTGCGGCAACGGTCAGTTCCGTGGTGGAAAATGCCGTTGGATGGTCAAAGATGTCCGCCTTGATGTACCTGCCGTTCTCGGAGCGTTCCAAGAACAGCATTTCCATGCCCGTGGCATCCATTTTTATCACATCGGTGTTTGCCTTCTGGTTGAAATAGCCCCAGCGAAACACATAATTGTCATAAAGGCGGTTGAGCTTCTCACGTTCCTCCTTATCCTCTGTCCGGTTGTTTGCCTCATAGTCATATAGGCGGTGGTAGCTCTCCCTTATTTCTATGTATGCTTTCAGTCGTGAGATTTGCGCATAGGGCAAGTCCATCGGATTGAAGGTGGGGTGTCGTTTCAAGTCGGAGAGAAAACCGACCTGTCCCTTTTGCACGACGATGGAGCCGTCCCTCAAATGGGCATCGGGTGATGAGAGAAAGGGACGGGGTGAGGCATCAAACTCCTTTTTTACCTCCGCTATGGGCTGTGGGGTACGTTGCTCGGCTTCGTCCATAAAATCGAAGAGCGACGGCTCTCTCGGAGATGGAGAAGTGTTTTTACGAGGCGTGCGGGTGCGTCGGACGGGAGTTTTGTGAGCCAGAGGCGAAGTTGTCTTTTGCTGAGCGGTCTTGTTCTCGGAAATTTCTTTGTTCACCCTTGACACTTCCTGTGTCCACAGGCTGTATTCCTCGGGGGCAAAGAGCATCCCCTTTGCTTCCGTTTCGTTCTCGTTGATGATCGGATGGTGGTCATCATCGAAATAGACCGTCTGTCCGTTCATCTCCCGCGGGGCTTCCACGTCCGTGCGGATTTCCTTCGTTTCCTGTTCATACTGACGGTGAAGGGTCAATGTGGGCACTCCTTCGGGGGCGGGTTCATAGGGAACTTGGTCGGCTACTTGCTCAGTTTGCCCATCAGTCTTATCCTTGACCAGTTCACTGACCTTTTCAACTTGAACTTCCTCCTTGACCTCTTCCGTGGAAACATTCTCCTCCATTGGGTGAGCCTGAACTGTCGGCTCGGCTTTTTCCTTGGTTTCCCCGATAATCGGTTCCTTGGTATATTGTCCCCTTACGATTTCTTCCAGTTCTGCAATCTCGTGCAGTTTCTTGGGTGTGAAGTACAGGTCGCGTTCAATGCCCAGCCCATGTATCTTGACTTCCTCCATCTCATCGAGCGACATATTGCCCAGCTCCCAACCATAGCCCATCGTCACGGCACCGAAACCGATACGAATCTTCGGGTCGTACTCCAAGAGATATGCCGTGTAAGCTCCCATCGGAAAGAAATAGCGTGCGTAGGCGACCTTATCGCCTATCAGCCCCTTTTTCGTGCTGTACAGTTTGGGCAGTTGCTTCCTGATGCTGTCGGGCATCAGATTGTAAGCATTCTCGGTTTCCTTATCCTCCGTTGGCTTTTCTTCGGGCAAATCAACCGTTACCTCCAACTTGTGCAGCTGCTTCCCGGCTTCCTGCTGCCGTTCCTCCTCCGTCATTGGCACGCCCGTCTCGTAGAGCTTGCGGTCAAAGTGTTTTCCTACATCTTGCGAGAGTTGAATCCGAAGACTCTCTGCCATATCGTCCATGTTCCCATCAAAGCTGTACTCCCACGCAGGCTTGCCGTATGGATCTGTACCCATCGTGCGCTCCGTGGCGATGGTGCGGTGGGCGACGTCTTTCCATTCGCCCTCAAAGAGCGAGTTGTGGTTAAAGGCAATGGAGAAGCCATCGCCTTTGGAAACGGAGGCGGTTTCTACAAACTGCTGCTCGGTGCCTTCACCGATTTCCTTTCCCGTCTGTTTTTGAAGAACAATGAGGTCGCTGCCCACTTCCGTCCCTGCGTTTTCGGAGAACATACCCGACGGCAGGCGGATGACGGAGACAAGACGGCTGTTCTGCATCAGATAACGGCGGATGGCTTCGTTCTTGGGACTGTCCAAAACGCCCTGCGAGGTGATGAATGCGAGGAGTCCGCCCTCCTTGAGCGTGTCCAGCCCCTTCACGAAGAAATAGTTATGAATGGCGCGTGTGGATTCCCGTCTGAGAATGTCCTTGCCCTTGCTGTACTCACGGTCATAGACCATGAAATCGCCAAAGGGGATGTTGCTGGTTACAAGGTCGTACTTGTCCTTATCCTCCAACTCCCCGATGGCTTCAAAGGAATCTTGGCGGACAAAGATGTTGCCTTGCCCGTAAGGATGCAGGGCTTGTGAGATACGGGCGGTAAGCAGGTCTTTCTCCATTGCATCGACCGTACTTGCCTTCTTTGCAAATGTCTCGGCAAAGGCTCCCATACCTGCCGAAGGGTCTAAGCAGCGACGTATGGGTACATCTACAAAAGTGAGTGCATCGGATATGGCGGCGACGATGCGGGTATCGGTATAGAAGGACGTGAGCACGCTTGCCTTGATGCTCTCCCAATAGCGTTTGGCGGTATTGGCATCGACGGCTTCACGGTATATCATCTGTTTGAGCTTTTGGGTCGGCTCGAAGATCTGTTGCTCCGACTGGCTCCAATAGCGGAGGTCGTCGGGGCTGTCACATCGGTTCAGTACGCATTTCAAGCCACCGAAGCCCTGATAGCCACGCAGTGCGGCTCTCTCCTCCTCGGTGGCTTCGCGGCGTTCCTTTTCCAGACGCAGCACCACACGGATGGCTTCCGTGTTGGCTGCCAAGACTGCTTTCTTATTGTATGCCATAATGTTTTCTTTTTAATTAAGGAGGAGGAAAAAAGGTCGGAAGATATAAAGTATATTATCTCCCGACCAATTCCGTTCCTCTTTATTTCTGTCGGGATTATCTCCCTCTTGGTTTTCCTTTCCTGTTTTCAAATTCAAAGGAAGTGGTGTAGTCTTCATTCAGCACCAGACTGGCGTTGAACTTCTTGCCTGCCTTGCTCGTCAAGCCTTTGAGGATGGTCGTTCGTCCCGTGGTCAGCAAGTCCCGGATATTGTCCTCTGTGAGGAGCGTGCCGCAGACCTCACGGAAGACATGGAAATCGCAGCCCTCGTGTCTGCATTTAGCAACCTTGGCATAAATGCCCACGCTCTCATTGCCACACTTGGGACAGCGGTAGGTGGGATAGGACTTCTGTTCGGGAGCAAGCGAAAGCAGTTCCTCGCAGATGGTGCCGACGTAGGAGTTGATGCCTTGCGCGAACTTTTCGGGCGGCATCTGTCCTGCTTCTATGGCGGCAAGCGTCAGTTCCCAACTTCCCGTCATCTCCGCATTGGCGATTCGCTTGTCCTTGACAATCTCATAGACTGCCAAGCCTTTCTCTGTGGGGATGATAGATTTCCTGTCCCTGCGGATATAGTCACGGAGGATAAGGGTTTCGATGATGTTAGCACGGGTGGCAGGTGTGCCGATACCGCACTCTGCCATAGCCTTCTTGCTTTCTGCATCTTCGACCTCTTTCCCTGCGTTCTCCATAGCCGAGAGTAAGGTTGCCTCCGTATAGAGCGGTTTAGGCTTGGTCTTATGCTCAGTGATCTCTGCATCGAGGACAGGCAGGTGTTCTCCCTCTGCCAAGTTGGGCAACGAAGACAAAACCTGCTCGTCTCCGTCCTCTTTCTTCTCTGAAGCAGTAGCCTTGTCTTTCTGCACGGCTTTCCAGCCCGGGGAGATTTGTCGGCACGCTTTCCAAGTAAAGGCGTTGGTGCCGTCTGTGAACCGCACCTGCATACGTTCTTCCTCGGAATCGGGAGAAAAGGCTTCGACAAAGCGGGTTACTACCATCTGATAGACAGTCACCTCGTCTGCCGATAAGCCCGACGGTGTTTCGCCCGTGGGAATGATGGCGTGGTGGTCGGTTATCTTTGCGTTGTCCACCGAATGGCGGTTAAGCGGATTGGATAGCGTTTTACCTATCTTGCAGAGCAGGGCGGGTACTTCCTCAAAGACATCCTCGCTGATGTATCGGCTGCCTGTGCGGGGATAGGTCGTGATTTTCTTCTCATAGAGGCTCTGGGCTATCGAGAGGGTCTTGTCCGCTGAAAAGCCGTGGTGTCTGTTGGCTTCCTTCTGCAGGGCAGTAAGGTCGTACAAGAGTGGTGGTGCGGTATGCCCCACCTGTCTTGCGACCGACTCTGCTTTAAGCCGGTTCTGACTGCGAAGCGTAGCGAAGGCTGTCTGTGCCGATGCTTCATTCTCATAGTCAGTGTTGCCAATGGCTTTCAGCGGCACGCCCTCTTTCTCCATGAGAGCGGAGAGTTTCCAATAAGGCACGGAAGAAAAATCACGGTTCTCTATGTACCGACGGCAGACCATAGCAAGGGTTGGGGTCTGTACCCGTCCCAAGGAATAGCCTCCCCTGCGGGCAATGGACAGGGCACGACTGGCATTGATGCCCACAAGCCAGTCGGCTTCGCTCCTTGACTTGGCGGAGTAATAGAGATTGTCGTAATGGCTTCCGGGGTTGAGATTTGCCAAGCCCTCACGGATAGCCTTATCGGTAAGCGATGAAATCCAAAGGCGGTCAAAAGGCTTTCGACAATTTAGATATTGGTAGATATAGCGGAAGATGAGTTCACCCTCCCGTCCTGCATCGGTGGCTACGATGATACGGTCTGCCTTGTCAAAGCAGGAACGTATCACCTTGAGTTGTTTGAGTGCCGAAGGATCTGACATAAATTCCTTATCCTTGCGCACTTGGCGGACGATAAGCCGGAAAGGATTGGGACGGATGGGCAGATCTTCGGCTTTGTAGGCGGAAAAACCGTAGGCTTCGGGCATGGCAAGGGTGATGAGGTGTCCCATCGCCCAAGTGACAAGATAGCCGTTTCCTTCCAAGCGTCCTTCCTGTTTGCTGTTTGCCCCAACGATGCGGGCAATGTCTCTGGCTACCGAGGGCTTCTCGGCGATAATACAAGTTGTCATAGTCGGTAAAAGGATTAAGGGTTACATTTTGCGTCCACGGGATTTTTTCTGCTTGTTCTCGTCCTGTTTCTGCTTTTGGGCAGCTGTGGGCTGTGTCTGCCCTGTCTTCAGTGGCTCCTTCACGTTCTTCGTGGCTTCGTTGGTCTTGCCGTGGTTATTGACCGCTACCTGTGTCTTGTGTTCCTCCGCCACGGCTTCCACCTTGCCGTTCTTCTGACTCTTGTCGGGATTATACCTATAAAAGAATGGACGGTTCTGCTCCTTGTCCATGCGTACGTAGGCATTGAAGGATTGCCCTTGCTTGTCCACCATGTTCTTCAAGTAGAGCGTCTTGCCACCGTCGAGTGCCTCGCGTTGTTTCTCGGAAAGTTCCAAGCCACAGAGTTTGCGGGGTACGCCCTGCCGCTGTGTCTGCTGCCGGCGTTCCTTGAAACCACGATTGTTGTCAAAGATGAACTCAATGCCCTTTCGTTCGGCATTGACCTGCAGGGTGGCATTGAAGGACTTGCCGCTCTTGGCGGTCATGCCCTCAACTTTCACGGCTTTGCCTTCCACAAGGTCCTTATACTGCTGGTCGGAAAGCGTAACGCCCTTGATTTCCTTGGGGATGTTCACTCGGTCGGAACGCAGGGCAATAAGTTCGTTGGTCTGCGGGTCAATGGAAACATAGGCGGCAAAAGGCTCACCGTTCTTGGGTGTTACCTCAATGGTCTTGCCAAGGTTGCCCGTGGCAAGGAGTGTCTCCTTCTCTTCGGGAGAGAACTTGTAACCCATATAGGGATAGTCCAGTTGTGGCTCTTTGCGCATGGAGTGGACTGCCAAGCCGATGTTTCCGTTCTCGTCCGTGCGGAAAGCAAGACGTGCTTCGGTGTAGATGGTGGTGTCACCAACGGGTACGGCAATCGTCACGAGGTTACTCTTCTGCCAGTTGAGCAGTTTCTCCAGTTCTCCGCACTGTTCCAATCGCTCACGGGACAGTCCGAGGCTGTCGAGCATCTTCCAATCCACCTTTTCGGGGTCGATGGCGGTGGCATTCTTCTGTCGGGGCAGATAGTCCTCAAAGGGTACGCCCATCTCTGCCAGTTGTTGCTTGCTTTCGGGCTTCTCACGGCTTTGAAGCATGGTGCGAAGATTGTCCACGCCTTGCTCCACGTTGTTAGACAAGACCTTGTACAGCCCGAAGCGGGTCGGGTCATTGAACTGTTTGAGAAAGTTGTCCATGAAGTTCTTCAGCAGTCCGTCCTTGCTGTTGAACTTCAAGAATGAAGCCTGATTTGTCGCTTCGGCTTCGGTGGTTTTGAGATTGCCCTTCTCGTCAATCCCGGAAACGACGGAGAGCTTACCAGCCTCCTGTTCGTTCTTCACTGCTGTGCGGTCTTCCAAGACCAATACATAGTTGTCATTGCTGTTCGATTCCATAATTGCTTGTGTTTTACAAATTAAATAATTGTATATCAACAAAATTAAAGGAATAAAACAGGCATCTTACGAGGTTGAGATAATGCAGGATATGGCGGGAAATATTGGGAGTTTTGACGACCTAACGCCAAGTAAGTGATGTAGGAAAAGTTTTTTTTGTCCTCAACATGCACAGATATAATTATTATTGTTTAATTTTGCATGTAGGTTTAAATGTTTGAAGTATGGAGAATAGAAAATATAATCGAATCAAAGTCGTTTTAGCCCAAAAGGATAAAACGGGCATTTGGTTAAGCAAGAAGATAGGCAAGAGTAATACTACGGTATCGAAATATCTCAATCAACGAGTCCAACCAGATCTCATAACACTAAATGCGATTGCAGATGCACTTGAAGTTGATGTTAAAGATTTATTGATAAGTAATACAGAATGAGTTGTACATTAATATACTAATTATGCTATATTGTTACAATATATGTATCTAAATATTGGACACTTTTTGTCCTATCCTAATATTAATTTCGTAACGTCAAATACTATTATATGGCAGAAAATGAATTTATGAAAATGCAGCGTCTTATTAAAGAAGCTGTAGACAAGTATAATGAAGCCATCCAAAAATGCGACATTAAAAACCAATGGCATTGCAACACAATCAACCGTCTTGCGAAGCCTTTCTTGTACGGAAACTTTACACTTGCTGTTGTCGGCAAGATGAGTTCTGGTAAATCTACTTTTATCAACGCATTAGTAGGACAAGAGATTTTGCCTACTGGACATTTTCAGACTACAAGTGCAATAACATATATAGAACACGGAGAAAGTTTGGAGATGACCGTTGTTTATGCAGATGGTCATACTGTAACATATACAAAGGATATTAACAATATTCTAAAGAAGCTTGTTGCTATCCCTAAGGAGTATAATGACCTCCCAATTAATGATATCAATAGACTTATATCTGGTGGAGATAATGTATCTGAAATCTTGAAGAAGAAAGAGGGAATAGAAGCCAGAACAGATTGCCCTGTAGTTAATACAGAAGTTTGGAAAAAATATATTCAATCTCATAGTAAAAAAGACATAGCTAAAGAAGTTCGCATCAAGACTCCAATGGCAGAAGAATTCCATGGATGGAGAATTGTCGACACTCCTGGGATTGGTGCAATCGGTGGTATTCAGGATGAAACCAAGGTACTTTTTTCTAAGGTAGATGATAATGGAAATAAATTTGTAGATGCTATCATTCTTCTACAGAGTGGAGTTGATAACATTGAGGATGAAACAACTAAGCGTTTTGCCAAAGAGACTATTCAGCAACTTACGAATGATGCAAAAAAACGCTTATTCTTCGTCTTAACACATGCATCAGAAGGTACATTCCGCACTTACAAAAATGAAATTTTAAATAAAGCAAAATCTTTGTATGCCATCCCTTTTAACATTCCTTCTGAAAGAATTCTTTATGTAGATAGTCTTTTGCACAGATTCCAAGCAGATGTCAAAGATGCACAAAGCATGGATGAACTGGAAGAAGGAGATCTTGATGGTTGGAATAAGGACGAACTGGACGCGATGACTAATCTGTACACTCCATTAAAAAAGGCCCTTAAAGCCGATGGATTGGAACTAACTAATGACAATTTTCTAGCAAAGATGAATGAGTGGGCAAACTTTATTCATCTGAAATCTTTGCTTAATGGTTTTGTTAAGACAGAAAAAGAGAATCTTAAAGAGCGTATTTTGAGTCTTATCGAGGAAGACCTCGTGGGTTTTACCAAGGACCTTCAGAATCAGATTAAAATTCTAGAAGGCGGAAAAAACGAAATCGAGAAACAAAGAACAGAGATTCAAAAAAACAAAACAGGCTATCAAATAATAGTCGGAAAGCTTCAGCGAAAAGTGTCAATCGAAAGTGCATGGGAAAAGTTCGCGTTTATCGATTCCAAAATCGCCGCTCTAGATAAGGAAACTACCATAAGCTGCGTTCGTTCTGCTTACTTACAGATTATTGAGGATGTTACGAATACAGAAAAACAACTCTTTGCAAATATTGAAAAAGAGTTTATTGAGTATTGCAATGGCTTCAACAAAGAAGATCTAACATTAAAATCTATAGACTTCTCTTCATTAGAAGATTGTGCAGAGAAAGCAAGTCAAAAATCGGTTACGGACTATAGTCGTCCTAAAGAAGAGTTAGTAAAAAAAGGTGGTATGTCTTCTGATGATAAATACAAAACAACTTATCCATACACCAAAAAAGAAGTTGATGCAGCGATGAAGACACGCGAATTTACTGCATATGTTATCAAGGAAGCAAGATCAGCAAAGGACACGTTTTATGAACAGTTGAAAGAGAAGGTTAAGTTGTTATGTGAGTATGCCGGTAATGACATAACCTACAAGACCACTGCTCTTGAGAATAGTCTCACTGAGCTAGAAAACAAGTTCAGTGAAAAAGATGTTCTAATAAAGACCATCAATACTCGTATTCAAATGCTAAATTCAATAAAAGTAAGATAATATGGAAAATTCTAATTTCTCATCTTTTCTCGACATTGCAAAATTAAAAGCAGATGTTTTGGATAAGGCAGAACTTTTCCTTACTGATATTAACGAGGAAAACTTAAAAGCCTTTTCTAATGAGGTTAAGAAAATCGCAGAAGGAACATTGCAGAAATATGTGTTCAAAGTATGCGATTGGTATACAGATGGTGATTTTTCTGAAGATCAGGAATTCCTCTCTAAGTTTGTTGACTTAAAAACAGGCTATCAGCAAACTATGCTGAACTGGATTGAACAAAATTGTATTGTTGTTCAGCAACAGTCTTTTGAATATCCAGAATATCCCACTAAGCCAGATACTAAAAGTCAAATTCAGACAACTGCAATAACAGGTGCAGTTGGAACAGCTATCGCCACAGGGTTACTTATATTTGGCCATCCATGGCTAGCGCTTGCAACAGAACTACTTACTGTTGCTCTCACATATTATTCTTTTAGGAAATATCAGAAGAGCAAAAAACAGTACGAAATGGAATTGGAAGCATACGAGATTAAAATTGAATCAATGAAAAATGATCTCGTTAATGGCATAACAGACGATTTAGTCAACTGGGTTAATCAAGGAGTGGAATATTCAAATTCAATTCTTGACACATATCAAACAGAAGCAAAATGAAAGACGAAATTTCAATTATGAATGAGCCTGGATTAAAAGAGTTTGCCTTGTTTAATGACATGGTTTCAAACACATATTTAACTTCATTAATGCAGTGTGAAGTTAAGAATCCTGTGCATCTTCCAGAAACATCAGTAAGATGGTATCGCATTACAAAAATAGTGTTAGAGAAGGATGTCTTTTTCACGGACAAACTTTCAATGTTATATATGTCTCTGCATAATACAGCAAGAAATGTAATTCTTGTTGTAAATAAAGAAAAAGACAACGGTAACATTGAATTATACCTTGGAGCTAGAGATTTCCATGGAAGAGATAATAATTCTGCTGAGATATTAAGAGCAGGTCTTGAAGGTTATCTGCCTGGTGTTGGGATCGAAAAAATCAAGGGCGAACTAAAACTCCCAGAGTATAAGAACTACTATTTGTCAAGCGTATCAGCAGTAGCATCTTTAAGAGATGATAAAAAAGAAAACTTTGTTCAAGGTATAGAACGACTGATAAATGCTTCTGCCTCCATACCAATGTTTACTGCATATTTTATTGCAGAAAATGTTAGTAGAGAGGAAACTGCATCAATGATAGCAGCTTTTTCTGATATGCACACTCAGTTAGCACCTTTGGCTGAATGTCAGATAACAACAAATGAAAGCCATACAACAGGTACTTCTGAAAGCATTTCTGAAAGTGTAACTCGTACGATCTCTACTAACATTTCGAAAACAGTTACAAAAAGTGAAAACTTCTCTAGTAGTATTTCGGAAAGTGAAGGAACTAATTCTAGTCATTCGTCTAACTACAGCCCTAACATACTAAAAAAAATATGGACTACAATTGTAGGTGGTGAATCCGGAACTAGTGATAGTACTAGTTACAACAAGAACACTTCAAAACAAACTGGTAAAAACAAAGGTACTTCTATTGGGGATCAAACAGGAAGTTCAGATTCAAAGGGTGACACAAAGGGTACCCAAAAGGGAACCAATAACAGTGATACAACAGGATCATCAAAACAGGTAAGCTTAAAGAATTATCATGTCCAGAAATACCTTGAACTTCTGGAAGATCAAATTGATCGCATAGAAAATGGAATTCCATTTGGCATGTGGTCGGTTGCTACATATTTCGTGGCTCCGTCAGCAACTACTTCCTTAAAATTAGCTAACTTATATCGCGGTTGTATCATCGGAGAAGAGTCTAACCTCGGAACATGCGCAATTAATTCTTGGAGTAAAGAAGCAAATACTCAAAAGCTGCTGACTTACATAGGTGCTTGCACACATCCTCGATTTGATTATAATGGTATTGATGTATCAGCAGGAACTATTGTTACTAGTAAAGAACTTGCTATACATCTTTCATTGCCTCAGTCGTCTGTTCCTGGCTTGCTAGTTAGAGAAGAACATCCATTTGGTAGAAATGTAATATCACCAGAAAAGAATATTTCTGAGAACAGTATTGAAATTGGTAATATTATGTCTTTGGGTAACGAATATACCGACAACCCAGTTTATCTTAATTGCGATTCATTGACTAAGCACACCTTTATTACAGGTACAACAGGAAGTGGAAAGTCTAATACAATGTATTTGCTTCTCGAAGATTTATTCAGAAAAGGAAAGAAAATCCTCGTAATCGAACCAGCCAAAGGTGAATACAAGAATGTCTTTGGAGGAATTATATATAAGACAGACAGTGGTGAAGAAAAGCAGGTTAAAGTATATGGAAGTAACCCTAACTTCACTCAGCTATTAAGAATTAATCCATTTGAATTCCCGGATGAAGTTCATGTTTATGAACACATTGACCGACTTGTTGAAATTTTTAATGCGTGTTGGCCAATGTATGCTGCTATGCCTGTTGTACTGAAAAAAGCTATTACTGATGCATACAAGAATTGTGGATGGGATTTAGACTTATCTACTGTTAATACTGCATATGGTATTAAACTTTTCCCGACGATTAAGGATGTTGTTTCAGCTTTACAGGATTATATAAATAATTCAGAATACTCAGAACAGACAAAGGGCGATTACAAAGGATCTATTGAAACACGCTTATTATCTCTTTCAGAGGGTTTGACAGGTTCGATGCTTAATAATTCCTTGAATAATTTAACTGATAAAGAGCTATTCGAGGAAAATGTAATTGTTGATCTCAGTAAGGTAAATAATAGCGAGACAAAATCGCTTATTATGGGCTTGCTAATCATGAAACTCTCTGAGTATTATCAGTCATCAGGCAAGATGAACTCTTCATTACGTCATGTTACTGTATTGGAGGAAGCTCATAATATCCTTAAGCGTACATCAACAAGTCAGAGTCAAGAAGGAAGTAATTTGGCTGGTAAGTCAGTAGAAATGATAAGTAATAGCATTGCAGAGATGAGAACTTACGGTGAAGGTTTTATCATTGTAGATCAATCTCCATCTCAAGTAGATATGTCAGCTATTCGTAATACTAATACCAAAATTATCATGTCACTTCCTGAGGCTGATGATAGAGAATGCGCAGGAAAATCAATCGGACTTTCAGATGAGCAAATCGAAGAAATTGCCCGCCAGAAAGTTGGACAAGGAATTGTATATCAAAACGGTTGGGAAGACGCTGTTCAATGTAAGATTAAGCACGCAAATATTGCAGAAACAACATTCGAACCACAAAGGGATGAGCTTATTAACAAAAAATCTAAAATCAACAATGAGATCATTATCAAGTTCTTGTTTGCTTGTTGTAATGAGCCAGTTGGGTTTAAAGAGTTTGAACTTGTCAAGAATGAAATTCTGAATTCTAATTATTCTTCCTCATTAAAGAATAATTTGCTGAGGATAGTGCATAATTATCAGGCAGGAGAACTCAAAATGAATGAACGCAATAGAGCTAAGCTCTTAGAGTTAACAGGAGCTTGTATCGGAGAGTTCGGTGTTATTCATAAGATTTTGACAGTAAAAAAGAATATAACAGAAATAAATAACTCAGTTCAGGAAATTGTACAGAACATGTATGATTTTGATGATCCTCTCTTATTACGTTTCTGTACTCGTGGAATGTTTAGATTACAAGCTTCAAAATCATCAAAAGTCGTTCCACTATATAATGAATGGTTAAAAACTTATTATAAACTGTAGATATGTTTGTAGTAGATGATATAGCAATAGCAGCAGCGACAGAAGTGTCAACTGAAATAGCAGCGGAGGTGGCTACAGAAGCTGCATCAGAAGTGGCAACAAATGCGCTCTCAGAGATAGCTTCTGAAGGAGTTTCTGAATTGGCAACCGAGGGAGTAACAGACATTGTTTCAGATGCAAGTAATGAAATGCTCACTGAGGGAATTTCAAATATTTCACCAGAAACATTAGTCGATCCGTCAGATGTTTCTAATATTACGGGGTCTGAGTCCAATATCATTGGTGATAATATTGGTGAAATTAACGAACTTGATCCAACCAACTCATCTTTAGACCGCTCTGTTGAAATTAAAGGTGATGAAGTTCGTGATTTATCCTCTAATGAACTTTCCGAGAGTGGTAATTTGGAGCAATCTGACCTCACGGACTCAAGTGTTCCTGAAAATGTTGATGATTCTCCTCGTACTATAAAAACAATAAATGATGGACTTGTTGGTCAAAATCACCCAGATACAGGAATTCCATATGTAGAAAAGGAAGTGGTTACTGACACAGGTGAAAAAGTGAAGGGAGTTTTTCCAGAATTTGAGAGTAAATTTGACGTTCAATTACCCGAAGAACTCCAACAAGCACCAGATAGGACTCAGTTTGCGGAATGTAACAAGCAACTTCAAGAAAAAGTAGCAACCGATCCTGAATTAAGGAGTCAATTTTCAGAAGATCAATTGGCTGATATAGAAGATGGTTATACTCCTGAAGGTTATACTTGGCATCATAATGAGGAGTTAGGAAAGATGCAACTGGTTGATAGTGATATCCATAGCCAAACACGTCATACAGGTGGACGCAATATTTGGGGTGGAGGAACAGAAAATAGACATTAAAAAATTGAAAATATGAATATAACTTGGAAAAGAGGCTCAAAAATTGATGAGTCAACAATCAAAGAGGTAGAAATAAAGTTTGGTATTACATTACCAAACGATTATAAAAGTGTTATTATTGATAATAATAATGCTAGACCATCTATCAATACATTTGATACAGAATCTTCAACAGAACATGTGTTTAAGAAACTTCTATCATTAAAGGAAGATGATATAGAGACCGTATATAAAGCAAAAAAAGTGTTGTCAAAAATTGATAATTCTCTTTTCCCTTTTGCTAATGATCCTGCAGGAAATTTTCTTTGCTTTAAAGGTGGTGCAGTTGTATACTGGCTGCATGAAGATGATTCTATTCTTAAAGTTGCAAATAGTTTTACTGAGTTTATTGCAAAGTTGTATTAAGGCAAATGTCAAAATTCTTCCTGTGTCTTTATATCATAGATCTCCTGTATCGCAGGGAAGCTGTGAGTCTTAAGGAACAACGAGCTCTACCAGTATTCATCAATATATAATGGAGAATTAACACCTCGTATTTACCCAAAAGAAACAAAGATTAATTACATCATTTCAAAGACAGTCCAACTGTTGAAAGTACGTTGAATATTCTTTTAGATAACAGACAACTATATGGTTTTGCCATAAAAGGATTAAATAACTCATAATGGCATAATTATATAGGAAAAGTGGTCGTTATTTGAAAAATAGCATTTAGAGAAAAACTGCCTCGATTGAGACGTTTTTGAGAATGTAAAGTAAACTGTGTCAGGCTATAATATAAAGTAGTATAACACGTTTATTTTATGATGGCAAACGAAGAGATTGATTACAAGTTGGCAGCCGAGCAGTTGCGTGCCGGCCAGCCATTGTTTGGTAAGGATGGTGCCTTGGCACCGATGTTGGAGCGCATATTGAATGCTGCTCTTGAGGGTGAGATGGATGCTCACCTGAGTGAAGAATCCCGTGCGAGCGGCAATCGCCGTAACGGCAAGATGTCAAAGACAGTTCAGACGCAGTATGGCGAGGTTACTGTTGAGACCCCTCGTGACCGTGATGGCAGCTTTGATCCTCAGACCGTCCGCAAGCGAGAGACGATTCTTGCAGAGGGTATGGCTGATCAGATTATCGGTATGTATGCCTTTGGTACGAGCACCAGGGAAATCAGCCGTTACTTCGAGCGTGAGTTTAATACCAGGCTGTCTGCCGAGACCATCAGCGCAATAACCGACCGTGTGCTGCCTGAGATTAAGGAATGGAAATCACGCACGCTGGATTCTGTCTATGCCATTTGCTGGCTCGATGCTATCCATTACAAGGTAAAGGACGATACCGGCCGCGCCGTTACCCGTGCCATTTACAATGTGCTGGGCATCAACAAGGAGGGCCACAAGGAACTGCTTGGCATGTATGTTGCTAAGAGCGAAGGAGCAAACTTCTGGCTGGAAGTACTTACAGACCTTCAGAATCGTGGTGTGGAGGATATCATGATATGCTGCGTGGACGGTCTTAAGGGTTTTCCTGATGCCATTCAGAGCGTGTTCCCCAATACAGCCGTACAGCTCTGCATCGTGCATCAGATACGCAATTCCATCAAGTATGTAGGCAGCAAGCATCAGAAGGAGTTCCTAAAGGATCTTAAGCGTGTCTATGGTGCTGTCAGCAAGGATGCTGCAGAGACTGAACTTGACAACCTTGAAGCAAAATGGGGCGAGCAGTATCCTATCGTTATCAAGTCGTGGCGTGACAACTGGCAACGATTGACTGAGTTCTTCCAGTACACAAAGGAAATCCGCCGTCTCATCTACACGACTAATACAGTCGAAGGCTATCATCGTCAGATACGCAAGGTTACGAAGAATAAGGGTGTGTTCCCCTCTGATACGGCATTGGAGAAACTTGTCTATCTGGCTTATCGTAATATCAGCGAAAAGTGGACCATGCCCCTTGCGAACTGGGCACTCATCTCCCAACAATTAGCAATAAAATTTGGTGATAGGTATGAAATTATGTAACTTTGCAAACAGGAAGGCTCCTCATCTGGAAAACACGATTACAAATCGTGTCTCCCATCTGAGGTTAATATAATAAGAAATACGGCCTTGACACAGTTCAACTTACACTACCGACGTTTTTTGTTTTCTTCTAGGCGAAACATTGACAGGAGGTTCAAAAAACGACTTTTTAGGTAAGTATTTTGCTTTTGAAGTTGCTCTTGTACATTTAGACTATTACTCTTTAATCAGATGGCACAGATTAGGGTCTGCCTTAATTCGCTCAGTCTCAGTTTTCACAAGGATTAACACCTCTTGTTTGATAGATTTATAGTTGGCTTCGATGCTCTCTTTGAGATTGTCGGAGCCATCTTCATTTGTAAAGTCCGCTATTACGGGTATGGGTTGGTAGGGCTCAGTTCATAAAGTTGGGGATTTAACATATGGTTAATGATAGAATAATTACTTTTGCTCCATGAGATCACAACATGACATCGACTACAAAGCAGTACTTTCTTTATTTCTACCTAAAGGGTTATTGGAGTATTTTGAGATTATTGATTTTTCAGATATGGGTAGTTATTATTTAATCTCCTTAGAGGAGAATAATGAAATACCTGAGTCTTTAAGACATCTTAATTTGCAATCTAAAGGCTTTTATCCCGAAATTACCATAACAGACTTTCCAGCTAGGGATAGAACCGTT
>NZ_AQWS01000019.1 GCF_000375405.1 Bacteroides propionicifaciens DSM 19291 = JCM 14649
AATGCAATACCGCAGTAGCCGAAGAACTTAAGCCTTGATTCTTTTTGGTATCTTTTTCGTATCAAGACGAAAAAGTACATTAAGAAGTACTTTTTCTTTTGTTAGACAAAAGAGAAAGCTACCAAAAAGAAAAACTACATCTATGTCTTCGGAGCTACTCCAGCACCGCTAATAGCATTTCTGAAATTAAACTCGCTCCGCTCAAACAGTAATTTCATAAAGGCTCTTATCAGCACTTCCGCTACGCTCTTGCGACATATGATGGATTTGTAGTGTCACCCTGCTATTGGGCTTTGCCCTCAGCTGTTGATGTTTGCTTCGCTTTTTTTGCTTCGCGGTTGGTCTTAAAAATGGCCTAATTTCGTAGGCGTTAAGCGGAGGTGTTGTGTTCAGCGTTAAGAAACGCAATTGTTTGAGCGAAGCGAGTTATTGCGTTTTAGCTGAATTCAATACCGCAGTAGCCGTAGAAGTTAAGCCTTGATTCTTTTTGGTATCTTTTTCTGATTAAGCAGAAAAAGGACATTCTTCAATAAAATAAATTAAAAAAGAAAGGATCGCTTTTGGTTTTACGCTTGCATTGATTAAAATAATAACGCAAGACGATATTTACCAAAAACGATCCTTTTAAATAAACTTTTCAATCGATTGGGAAAAGTTTTATGGAACGACTCTCCAATTTATAAAATTCCCGAGTTCAAATACCCTCCAGGCATCCTGTTCCTCATCCCAATAGGGGATAGTATGATTTTGTTGTAGCCAGGAATAGGGCTTGCAGAACCATCGGGTGTAGTTCTGAAGTGTGGCTTTGCATAAGATGACTTCACCAGTCTTCTTCTTATATACAATGTGCGCACTACCTAGCACCATATGTTCTAATAATTCTATAACTTTATTAATTATGGATTGGGCCTCTTCGGGACTTAACTCGTAGGTATCTATTAGCCATTTCATCCACATTTTGCGTCTGCAACTCTTCGATGTAGACAACTGTTTTTGAGTTACTATACTCATCAGTTTTAGTTTAAAGTTCTTTTTCTTTGAAATCGTGTTCTCTTCGTGTTTTTAGCTTTATCTACGGACTTTCTGCTTGTAGATCGTTATGTGTCATTAGTATTAGTGTTAAAACCGAGCAAGGGTGTTAATTAGGTTTATCGACTCTTGCAGGGGAGCAATATACGAAAAGTATCAACTCGTTATGTGTCTAAAATTGAACACTTATTTTAGCTTAAAGCTCTGCTGTATGTCGTTGTGTAGTATTTGCTTTGTATAATTTTTAACAAACTATCAATTAATACAAACTACTATGCAATCATTTCTTATTAATGCTACAAATAACTCAGTTCGCAAACTTGGTACGACTATAAGATCACTTAGGGAGAGTCTAGGATTAACACGTGAAGTTGTCGACGATCTTGGATTGGCTTCCAATAGCACACTACGTCATATTGAAGCTGGTCACTCTTGTTGTGTCTTTAGTTTAGTCCGACTTGTCTTTGGCTTTTTTATTTGCTTGAAAAGCGATGGTGATGTCGCTAAATTCTGCACTCATCTATTGGCATTACTTGCCGACCTGTTTAATCTTAAAGTAGAAAATATTAAAAATATGACTCTCGAAGAGTTAGTAACTCAGATTAGCCTAGGTCTTAAAAGAGAGCATCAAGAGTTTAAGAATAATCGCCCCAAAAAATATTAAGTAAGTCCTTATTATTTTAATGTACATCAATAGAAATTATCTCTCCTTAAAGTGAGTCCTAATATCTCTCGATGAGTTTTTATGCATTATGTATTACTCTTGACATAGATTAGCCAATTTTGTAGGCGATTAACCCTATTCTGCCCAAATAGGCTAAGCTGGCATGATGATGTAGCTAAATTCAAATGTTAAACTATAAGATAACTTAAAGCTAAAATATCAAGAATTATAACTTTGACAAGTTATTTTGTTCTTGCTGAGCTACTCTTTACTTACGCTATGCTTAACACAACCAAAAGCTAGGTATCTAGAATTTTCGCTACCTTACAATTATGTAGCTGTTTGAATTAGTATAGCTTGGCTATATCTATGTTGGATATTTCCGGGTATATTTTATCAGTTATAAATCATATTAACTCTAATAGAGAACGTATGATTACTGCTTGTTATGTTGTAATAATTTATCAATTTCTCGCCCTGTGCCACATTTGAGCGCTATCTATTCGATATTAAGCCTATTAACCTAGTTATTAGCCTGGAATTAAAGCGAAAGAAAGAACTTTGAAATATTGTTGACATTTTTTTGCGATTCTGCATGGGATACTCTACTTTTGTATCACTTTTTAGCAAATAGAGTATTTATTATATCTGTGTTGCGTAAAAGTAACAGTGATGAAATAAACGAAAAAATGACAAAGAAAGTATTAGTCACAGGTGGAGCCGGATTTATTGGATCAAACCTTTGCCAACATCTGCTAGAAAATGAGTATCATGTTGTATGTTTAGATAATTTTGCTACAGGTAAAATTGAAAATCTACTTCCTTTAGTAGAGAAATATCCAACCACTTTTCAATTAATTGTAGGTGATATCCGCAATTTTGAAGATTGTCAAAAAGCAGTTGAAGGTGTTGACTATGTAATGCACGAAGCTGCATTGGGTTCTGTTCCTCGTTCAATCAAAGACCCCATTACTACAAACGATGTTAACATTGGTGGCTTTCTAAATATGCTTACTGCTGCACGTGATGCAAAAGTTAAACGTTTTGTTTATGCTGCCAGCTCGTCAACCTATGGCGATAGCAAATCGCTACCTAAAGTAGAAGATGTAATTGGTCGTCCTCTTTCTCCCTATGCAATTACCAAATATGTAGATGAATTATATGCCGATGTTTTTGCCCGTACCTACGGTATGGAAACCATTGGTCTGCGTTATTTCAACGTCTTTGGTCGTCGCCAAGATCCTTTTGGTGCGTATGCAGCTGTAATTCCTTTGTTTGTTAAAAAATTAATGGCACATGAAAGTCCATTGATTAATGGTGATGGCGAATACAGTCGTGACTTCACTTACATCGACAACGTAGTTCAAATGAATATGTTGGCAATTACAACAAAAAATCCTGAAGCAGTTAACCAAGTGTATAACACTGCCTTTGGCGAGCGTACAACGTTGAACCAATTGGTGGGTTATTTGAAAGAGGGCTTAGCTGAATTTGATCCAAAAATTGGAGAAATTGAAATCTTGCATGGACCGAATCGCGTAGGGGATATTCCACATTCATTGGCTTGCATTGATAAAGCAAAGAATTTATTGGGTTACCAACCAAAATACAGTATGAAGGATGGCTTGAAAGAGGCTGTTAAGTGGTACTGGGAAAATATTTAAAGAAAAGTTAACAAGAAGTTTATTTTAAGCAAAACAATGAAAGATATTAAAGTAGCAGTTATAGGATTAGGATATGTAGGATTGCCATTGGCACGTTTGTTCTCAACTAAATATCCAACAGTAGGCTTTGACCTAAATGAAGGTCGAGTTAAAGAATTAATGAGTGGTCACGATTCTACATTAGAAGTCGCTGATGATTTGTTACAAGAAGCAATTAATAAGCATGGCTTATTGTGTTCATCTGAATTGGAGGATTTGAAATCTTGTAATTTCTATGTAATTGCAGTACCAACACCAGTTGATGAAAATCACAATCCGGATTTAACTCCATTGTATGGTGCGAGTACAACAATTGGTAAAGTCATCTCAAAAGGGGATATTGTAGTTTACGAATCAACTGTATATCCAGGAGTAACCGAAGATGAGTGTATTCCTGTTGTAGAAAAAGTATCAGGCTTAAAATATAACGTAGATTTTTATGCTGGTTATAGCCCAGAGCGTATCAATCCAGGAGACAAAGTGCATACAGTAGAGAATATTATGAAGGTAACTTCTGGTTCTACTCCCGAAATAGGTAAAATTGTAAACGAGGTATATGCTTCAGTTATTAAGGCAGGTACACACTTAGCTCCAACCATTAAAGTAGCAGAAGCTGCTAAAGTTATTGAAAACTCACAACGTGATATAAACATTGCCTTTGTAAATGAGCTATCAAAAATATTCAATAAACTAGGCATTGACACCAGTGATGTTTTGGAAGCTGCTGGTACAAAATGGAACTTTTTACCATTTAAACCAGGTTTAGTTGGTGGTCACTGTATTGGTGTTGATCCTTATTACTTGGCTCAATGTGCACAACGTCATGGCTATAATCCGGAAATTATCCTTGCTGGTCGTCGCATGAACGATGGCATGGGTGAGTATGTAGCTAGTCAAGTCATTAAATTGATGTTAAAGAAAGGAATACAAGTTCTAGAATCTAATGTGCTTATTCTTGGATTTACCTTTAAAGAAAACTGCCCAGATGTACGTAACACGAAAGTAATTGACATTGTAACTGCATTGAAAGATTACAATGTAAATGTAACAATTTATGACCCTTGGGCGAATCCAGTTATTGCCAAAAGAGAATATGGTGTTGAAGTGGTTAATACTCTACCTCAAACTAAGTTTGATGGAGCAATATTAGCTGTTGCCCACAAAGAATTTTCAGTCTTAAATATCAATAATCTTGTAGTGGATAATTCTGTTATTTTTGATGTTAAAGGTATCTTAGATAATAGTAAAATTGATGGAAGATTGTAGAAAATGTCGTCTCCAAAATGGGTTTCTAAAACATGTTATAACTTTGGCATCAGGCACAGCATGTAGTCAAATATTATCTATATTATTTTTACCAATATTAAGTAGAATCTATAATCAAGATGCTTTTGGTATTTTAGCTTCATTTACAGCAATAGTTTCGCTTATAAGTTCAGTCTCTACTTTAAAATATGACACAGCATTAGTTTTTCCTAAAAACGATAAAGTAGCTTATGTATTACTTAAGTTAGCTAACATTACTACAATTGGTGTATTGCTAATTTCATTTATTGTCATATCAATTTTTAAAAACAGTTTAGATATAAATGTTCCAGGTATTGAATATCTAATACTATTAGGGGTCCTATTATCAGTTAATTATAATAACTCAACCCTTTGGAATATAAGATTTAAAGACTTCAAAAATTCAACTATATCTAGAATAATACAAGTTATTAGTGTCTTCTTATTCCAAGTAATTCTGTATAGTTTCTTAGGGGTCTATGGATTAGTCATAGGTAATCTATGTGGCGTTTTATTGTCAGGTGCTTACTTAATAAAAAAAAGGAAGTTTGATTTTTATTTATACAAACAAATATCATTGGCTGATATGAAAAAAATTGCTTTAAAATATAAGGACTTTCCTTTATTTATGGCTCCGTCAGAACTAATTTTGAGCTTTGCTTCTAATTTGCCAACTATAATGTTTCTTAAATATGCAAGTTTAGCTGATATTGGAATATATGGTATGGCTACTAGAATATTAATGCAACCCATTTCGCTGATATCTTCGAGTGTGAAAAATGTTACAATGTCATATATGAGTGATAGGAAAAATACCAATTCAAGTATTTTGTTTTGGTATTTTAAAATAGTTTTATGTTTATTAGGAATCTCTATTTTCGGCTGTATTTTTATCTTTTTTTTAGGAGATTTTATAATTGATTTCTTCTTGGGTAATAATTGGCTAGAGACATATACTTATATGATTTACTTGATGCCATTATTTATTTCAATGATGATATCTTCTCCCGCTTCAGTTGCTGTAAGAGTCTTTGATATGCAGAGGTTAACTCTTGTATTTTCTATATTTTCGTTAATTGTAAAATGGTTAGTTTTAATTTATACATTTTCAATTAATTTAGATATAAAAGATGTTATTTTCTATTATGCTATAGTTAGTTTGATATTAGTTATCTTGAATCATCTTCTAGTTGTTATTAAAATCATTGGGTATGAAAAAAATATTATTTAAAATAAAAACTAAAATAATTTTAAGTATTCTAAAATCTCCATTTTTTAATAGATATAATAATAAATTATTTTCAGCGTTAGGAGTTAAACTATCTAGTTGTAGTAGTGTTTCAAAAAGAATTAATATTATAGGGGACTATTCTTTGATTGAATTTGGGCAAAATGTATCCATTAATTATGGTTGTTTCTTTGCTGTTAAAGAACGTGTTTATATAGGTGATAATACAGCACTAGCTTATAATGTTACAATATTAACTTCAGCAAATCCTAATGGTCCCAAAAACAAATTGTCAAGTGTATATCCTAAAATCCAAAAAAAAGTCGTGATTAAAGAAAACTGTTGGATTGGGGCAGGATCAATAATATTACCAGGTGTAACTATAGGTGAAAACTCAGTTGTTGCTGCAGGCTCTGTTGTAACTAAAGATGTTCCTTCTTATTCTGTTTATGGAGGGTGTCCTGCTTTAAAAATTAAAGATTTAAAGGAATTTTATGAAAAATGATGTTTTGATAATTAGCGGATCTGTATTTTCGAGTACTCTTCATTTAATAGAAACTCTTTCAGATTTAGAAGATGTTAAAAGTATTTATATTGTAACTACATCAAAGGTGGCATATAAATATTTGAATTACTGTAAATCTATTTCGAAAATATGGCATATTGATGCTACTGATAATGATGAGTTTAATTTAAAATTTAAATCAATATTTTTCAATTTTAGTTTAGATACTAAACCTATACTGTTTGTAACGACAGATTCAGCTTGTTTGGCTATTAGTTCAGACCGAGATTGGTATGATACTAATTTCCATTTATCTATTCCTTGCAATAACATTGTTAATATTTTTAATAATAAAGGCAAAGCGGAACCTTTTGCTAGAAATAAAGGAATGCTAGTTCCAAATACCTATATAGTTGAAAATTATAAAGATTTACTTTTACATTCTTTAGAATATCCACTTATAATTAAACCCAGTAATAGAGAGTATTCTCAAACTGTAACTTTTAAAACGCATTTAGTTTACTCTCAAGAAGAATTATTATTGTTTTTTAAACACGGACAGTATTTTAATAATGGCTTAACGAATTATGTTCTCCAAGAGTATATTGATGGTAGCGATTATAATAATATCTATATTATATTCTACAGATCTAAAACTGGCAAACTTATATCATGTATGGGGAGGAAAACACTTCAGTCGCCTACTAATCAGGGGGTTATGGCTATAGGTACTGTGGAGTTTATACCATGTGTCTATGATTTATGTGAGCATTTTCTGTCACAAATTAACTATACTGGTATTGGAGGTATAGAGTTAAAAGAAAAAGGTGGAGTATACTATTTTATAGAAATGAGTACAAGAGTTGAAGGGTTTATTAAAATTGAAAAATTAACAAAATCATCAATAATACAACAAGTATTTTGGGATTTATCTGGAAGTCGTTTGCTTGATTGCAATAAAACCTTAAAAAAAGGTTTTGGGAATTACTATTCTTTATTAAAAGTTATTAGCGTTAGACTTAAGCAAAAACAGTATTTTAGATTTCTATTTGTTGATTTATTCAATATCATATTAAAAAACAACACTATAGACTTCATGTCTTTTCAAAATTATAAGGTGTACTACCATTATTATAAAGAACGTATTAAAATAAAATTGTATGGTAAGGAAAATCAAAAATAAATTAAGATATCTTTTAGCTCCTAATTGGCAAATTTATCTAGGCAAAATTAAGGGAACTCTTTCTGACATTGAAGATGATATCAATAAAGCCATTCCTTTAAAAATTCCTTATAAAGATCGGTGGTATGCAGACCCTTTTATTCTGAAGATTCAAAGTAAAAGTGTTTATATTCTAGCAGAGGAGTTTTCTTATAATGATAATAGAGGTGTTATTGTCCTCTTGGAGGTGGATATTGAGTCTTGTAAATTAATAAAAAGACATCTTTTGTTAAAATTAGAAACACACTTGTCTTTTCCTATATTTAAAATTGATAGTGGTGTAATAATTATATACCCGGAAAATGCTGAGAATAATTGTTTAAAAGCTTATACATTAATTAATAATGGTGGTAAATATTCACTGAACCATAACGAAACTATTCTAGATATGCCATTATCTGATTCTGTCATATTTGAGTTTAATGATAAGTATTTTTTACTCACTACTATGAAGCCATTTTCTAATGGTAATGAATTAACAGTTTTTATTTCTAATAATTTACTAAATAACTATAATCTACATCAAAAAATAGTATTTGGAGATAATTCAGCAAGAAGAGCAGGAGATCTGTTTTATATGGATAATAAGTTTGTAACTGTAAGCCAGGACTGTAATAGAAATTTATATGGTAATGGATTAATCTTTTCAGAAATACAAATATCCGAAGATAATTACAAGTTAAGTATTGATGAAATAAAAAGAGTGTATCCTAAAGAAAAAGGAATCTTGGGGATCCACACGTTTAATGTGAAAGATGAATACTTTGTAATTGACAAGAAAATCGTAAATTTTCCATTTCTATACAAATACATGAAAAAAATATCAATATTTAATTTATGAATATGGCTATCGAAAAAAACAAAATATGGTATCTATTGCCAATAATAATGTCGGCTATGTTTATCTCCTTGCTTTCTCCAAGTACCCATGAGGTGTTCTCAAAGTTTGCTACTTTATATATATTGTTTTTTTCTATCATAGTAGCTATAGTACTATTTACATATCAGTTTAAAGTTGAAAAGAGAAATATTTCCTTCAATTCGTTTTTTGTTGTAGGCTATTTTATTACTAATTTTGAATTAGCAGCTCATCTCTTAGATTCAAGTTTAATACCATTTAATTATCAATTTTACTATCCAACAACTTTAACAATAAACTATTCACTATGGCTCTCTGCAATGGCTTTTACCTTATATGTCCTCTCTTATATTCTATTCAAGAAACAAAATAAAGCCCTACGCTTAAATAATATAAATACAATTAATGTTATGCTAATAAAAATACGTTTTACAGTATTATTATTGATTATAGCAAATATCATTTTTTATCTAAGTGTTGGTAAGTCTTTTTGGAGTGGAGTTTATGACGAAAGTAAATGGGGGTCAGTTGCATTATACTTGGATCAAATTAATCGGACATTAGTAATCCTCTTTATGTATTTTAGTTTCAAATATAAGAATTCAACTAATAAAGTTCCTAAAGACTCCTTATTTATTTGTGGTGTTATAGCTTCGGCTTTGTATTTATTTCTAATGGTTCGAACTGGTGATAGAGGTTTGTTTATTTCTTTATTTTCAGTTAGTTTATTCTTATATTGTCGTTTTATTCGTAGGGTTAATTTAAAGCAATTGATTTTTCTAGGAATAACAGCAATAGTTTTAATGTCTATCATAGGCTTGGGGCGTGCCGAATCTGTTCGGGGAAATTCTAATGGTTTAGTAGCATCTGGGTACGAAAGTTTTATTAAGAATGAAGAACGCTTAACCCCTACTATGGAATTAGCAAGTTCCAACAAATTGTTATTTGTTGCAGTTGATAAATATGATTCTTCCAATTATTATTTTGGTTTAACCATGGTAGGTCAGGTAATATCTTCTATTCCTTTATTAGGGGGATTTACATCTTTAATAACAGGTTTCTCATTCCCAACTTCTACAAATGAATTTACATATTTAATGCAAGGGTCTCGGCCCAATTATGGTGAAGGTTCGCATCTCATAGCTGATTTGTATATTAATTTTGGTACTGTAGGCGTTCTTATATTTATGGTTCTTTTTGGTTATTTAGTCGCTACTTTATACAACTCAATTAATAAAGAAACTAGATTTATCATACTGGTGATTTTGATTAGTTATGGTGTTTATTTAAATAGGTCATCGTTATTATTTGTTTTAAAACCTGTTGTCTTAATTTTAATTATTTACTACATTATTAATTTGTATACAAAACAAAGAGTTTGTCATGCTTAAAAAATTATATAAAAAGTTAACAAGAAGTTATTGGTGTGTAGGATTGTTTAAAGCTGAAATTGACTCATATCAAGACTTAAATATCAATGAACTACTGCCGTCAATACATTGGTTGAAATTTGGTAACAAATTTAACTGGATTGCTGATCCTTTTATATTAGATGTTTCAGTTAACACAATTACAATACTTGTAGAAGAATATGTAGATAGAAAAGGTGTTATAACTTATTTGGAAATCGATAAAAATAATTACCAAATCCTAGACTCTAAAATATTACTTGAGTTAGATACACATTTATCATTTCCATTTATTTATAGAGAAAATGGAAAAGTATATATTATTCCTGAAAATTCTTCTAGTGGAAGTGTAAAGATATATGTGTATTCTATAGCAGAAAAAAAACTAGTTTATATAACCTCATTAATTAATGAGCCTTTAGTTGATATTGCTATCTTAAAGATTGATAATTATTATTATTTATTTGGTACAAAATCAGCTTGTAAAGATAATTTGCATATCTACAGATCTAAGAACCTGTTAACTGGTTATGAATTATTTCAAAATATACCATATACGTCAAATAGGGCTAGAGGGGCTGGTTCAATAATCTATGTGGCTCAAAATAGATTTATTCGCTTTAGTCAAGAAAATAATTATACGTATGGAGGTGGAATAGTGATTTCTGAATTAATGTTCCTAAAAGACAAGTTTATCATAAAGGAGATTAATCAGCTTATACCAATAAAAAATAGGATTTTTGGTATTCATACTTATAATAAATTTTTAAATTATCATATAATAGATGGAAAAATTCTAATATATCCAATTATAGGTAAGATTTTATTGAAAATTAAAAAAATCGTATATGGTTAAAAATGTTTGTTTTTTTGTTGAAAGCTTAGTCCCAAATGGTTTAGAATATTATTTATATAGAATAGTTAAATATGGTAATCTTAGATTCAATAATATTTTTATCATTTGTAAAAGCGGTAAAGCAGGTGAAATTTCTACAATGTTTGATGATTTTGATAATGTGAAAATTATTCCTAAACATATCGGCTATTTTAGCATTAAGGATTATAATTGGCTATATATGTTCTTGAAAAAGAATAAAATTAATGTTATATGTGACTTCTCTGGTAATTTTGCAGGATTAGTTGTATTAACAGCTTATATCGCAGGTGTAATGCAGCGCGTGGTTCAGTATAGAGGCTCTAGCAACCACTTTAAAGAAACTATTATTAAGAAAATATATAATTATTGTGTTAATAAACTTGTAAAGAAGTTCTCCACTAATATTCTCTCTAACTCTTATGCTGCCCTTGATTATTTTATTGGTCGTAAATATTTAGATAAATATAATTGTTCGGTAATATATAATGCATATGATCCAACACCTTTTATTACCGAGCATACAAACTTACGTGAAGAACTTAGTATTCCTAATGATGCTTTTGTTGTAGGCCATACAGGGAGAGTTTGTTATGCTAAGAATCATGAGGTAATATTAAAAGTTGCTAAAAGGCTTTGTAGTGAGCATCAAGATATATATTTTATTCTATGTGGAAATTCTGTTTTCGATTCGTATAAATCTGAAATTACAGGTTTTGAAAATAGAATCTTATTGTTTAATAATAGAAATGATATACCTAAAATATTGAAAACTTTGGATTGTTTCTATTTTCCTTCATTAACTGAAGGACAACCCAACTCGTTAATTGAAGCTATGTTTGTTAATTTGCCTATTGTAGCTTCTGACATCGGTCCTATACGTGAAACTGTACCTGAATGCATTGATCAGTTCTTAATCAACGCACGTGACATTGAGGGGGCTTGTCGTTTGATTATAAAAATAAAAGAGACCAATGTTAGAGAAAATGTAGCTTCTTGGGCTATATCTCGTTATGGGAGTTCTAAATTATATGAAGAATTTATTAATATTATAGAATGAGTTGTTTATTTATTCATGATCATAAATTTTACTGTACTGACAGTAATGTTGTTTATACTACAGGAACACTTAATGCTAATTTATGGCAACGCTACACTTCTGTTTTTGGAAGTCTAACAGTGTTTGCTAGGCAGTCGTCTAAAAGAACAGCCGGTGTATTAGCGAGCTCTGAAGATGTAAAGTTTGAATTATTAGATAGTTTTTTAGAAATATTGAAAATTAAAAAAACAGATTATTTTATTAAGCTAGACGAACACATAAAAAAAACAGATTTTATAATTGTACGATTGCCTTCAATGTTAGGGATATATGCGACATTTCTATGTAAAAAATATAATAAAAAATACATGGTTGAGGTTGTAGGTTGTGCTTATGATAGTTTTAAAACACATGGTAGTTTTAAAACTAAAATATTTGCTAGTATTTGGAGTTATTTTAATAAAAGGGCTATATACAACTCTGATTGGGCTGTTTATGTTACTGAAAACTATTTGCAAAACAAATATCCAAGTAAAGGTATTTCTATTTCTGCATCTAATGTTGTTTTAGATAAAATTGCTAGCGTTAACCCTTATTTAAAAAAACCTAATATTTCTAATAAGACTTTTATAATAGGTTGTATTGGAAATGTTGAGTTAGCTTATAAAGGATATGCAATTTTATTAAAATCATTGTCAATTCTAGAAATCGATTTTAAGTTACACTTAATTGGAGGTGAAAACTTTTCTTATATACAAGATCTTATTACCAAATATAATTTGAATGAAAAAGTTGTGTTGCATGGGAAAATATTGGATAGAGATCTCTTATTTAAGTTAATAGATAATTTTGATTTGTTTATTCAACCATCGTTAACAGAGGGTTTGCCTAGATCTGTTATTGAAGCAATGTCTAGAGGCTGTCCAGTTTTGGCCTCTGATGCCGGAGGTACATATGAATTGATAAACTCCTCGTATGTGTATCCTAAGTATAATAATAAAATATTGGCTGGAAAAATACGAGAATTAAGAGATAATAATAACCTACTAAAAAAGGCTTCTAATGAGAACTTTTTAGCAAGTAAAAAATTCAAAGCTGAGATTTTAAATAAGAAAAGGACTTTGTTTTACAACCAAATAATAAATAATAAATAATAATGAAAGCAATTGTTGTACCAGGAATTACGGACCTCAATAAAGGTGATCAAGCTTTAGTTTGGGAAAGTGTTAGATTAATAGAAGATACAAACATTTTCGACGAAGTTGTTATCTTATCTAATGGGGATACAAATAAGGAAAGAGATTTACTGTGTAGCCAAACTCAAAATAATTCTTATAAATTAATAGATCATATTTTGAAACATCCACGTAGAGGGTTACATTCTAAAAAGGATAATATAAAAGACTCAAAGCTTACTATAATTAAACAAGTTTATTATTCTATTAAAGACTATTTTTCTCGTTCATTATTGATTAAAGTTAGTCAAAATTTAACTTTAGTAAAGCTCTTATTTTCTAAAAAAACATATGAAACTGTCTCCTATTTTCATAGTGCAGATGTCATTTTTGTTAAGGGAGGAGGCTTTATACATGCTTATGGTGAATTGAGGGCACCTTATGTTATCTGGTTCTCATTGTTTTATTTGAAATTGGCAATAAAGCTTAGAAAAAAAACAGTTGTGTTACCTAATTCATATGGACCATTTCAAGGATTACTTGTTAAAAAACAAGTGCGAAATGTTTTCGAAAAAGTTGATTTAATTTTTGCTAGAGAATCAATATCTTACAATTCATTACAAAGTATTCTAAATAATGAAGTTTTCTTAGGAAAAGATTTGGGGTTTTTTCTAAATGCTGATACAGCTTTTGATGTTGAAAGTTTACTCTCAAAATATTCGTTATCTATAAAAGAAAAAATAGTGGGTGTTACAATACGACCATGGAGGTTTCCTACAAGTAATAACCCTGAAGAAGCATACCAAAATTATATATCCTCAATAATTTATTTTACAGATTTTTTAGTTAGTAAAGGTTATAAAATCGCATTCTGTAATCAGTCATTAGGTCCTAATAGCCACGAAGATGATAGGAATGCTATTGAATTAGTTTATTCAAAATATATAAACTCAAAAAATGTTGTTTGGATTAATGAAAATTTAACATGTAAGCAGTTGAAGAGCCTATATTCAGTTTTTACATATTTTTTAGGAACTCGATTCCATTCAATTATATTTTCAACTACATCAATGATTCCTTCAATAGCTATCGGATATGGTGGAAATAAAGCTTCAGGAATAATGAGTGATATCGGTCTGGATAATTTAGTGATTCCTATAGAAAAAGTAAATTTTAATATATTGCAGAGTATGTTTTTGGAATTAGAATCGAATACTGATTCTATTGTTGAAAAACTCAAGTCAAATCAAAAAGATTTAGTTGTCAATAGGGAAAGTATTATAGCTAATGTGAAAAGAATCTGTGAGTTATGAAAATGTCAATTCCATTAAATCGATAATTAAAATGGTGTCAATATATTTAATAAATTTCCGTTTTGCTATAACTAAATGAGAGTGAAATTCTATTAGAAATTACTACTACGTTTTTTATATATTGTTATTATAGAACTAAGTATATAATAGTGTTTTTCATCTAAATATGGAGAAGACATACTGCGGTATTCATCATTAAGTAAAAACCGTTGTGTAATTTCGTATATCTGTGAGTGATTGTAGAACAATTTAAGAATTTGCTGTAAATGAATAAACTAATAAGAATAACGACTATTGCCTCAAGTTTGAAAACTCTACTTAAAGGCCAACTCCATTATCTCAATGCTCATTTTGAGGTGATAGCTGTTGGTTCGAATTTTACAGACTTACTTAAAGTAAAAAAACAAGAAAATATTGGAGTATATCCGATCGAAATGCGGCGTGAAATAAGTATATGGGCAGATTTAAAGTCTTTATTTAATCTTATCAAATATTTTAGGAGAGTCCGTCCATATATTGTTCATGCTAATACACCTAAAGCTAGCTTATTAAGTATGATTGCAGCAAAAATGACAGGTGTGCCACATCGGATCTATACAGTTACGGGGTTACGTTTTGAAACTACTTCTGGGCTGTTCCGTAAATTACTAATTGCTATGGAACGTATAACTTGTGCTTGCGCTACAAAAGTAATACCTGAAGGAGAAGGGGTTAAAAACACCTTGATTCGCGAACAGATAACGAAAAAGCCGTTGGAAGTAATTCATTATGGCAACATCAATGGTATTGATACGACTTATTTTTCAGCAGATTCTATAAGTGAGAGTAAAGACGAATTACGATTAAGTCATCATATTCAATCCTCAGATTTTGTTTTTATTTTTGTAGGGCGAATGGTGGGAGATAAAGGTATAAATGAATTAGTAGAAGCGTTCAAGCAACTTCATAAAACTCATTCTTCTGCAAAGTTACTTTTGGTTGGTCCTATAGAAGCTGAATTAGATCCTTTAAGGAATGAAACAATACAAGAGATAGAAAATAATAGAAATATTATTGCTGTAGGGTATCAAAATGATGTACGTCCGTTTTTTAAAATGGCAGATGCACTCGTTTTTCCAAGTTATCGTGAGGGTTTTCCAAATGTTGTAATGCAGGCTGGAGCCATGGGACTACCTAGTATTGTATCAGATATTAACGGTTGTAATGAAATTATTATAAACAAAGAGAATGGTTTGATTATCTCTAAGAAAAACGTAACAGAATTACATGATGCTATGAAGTTGTTTCTAGATGATAGTGAACTATTAACCAGATTAACCGAGAACTCTAGAAAATTAATTCAGAGTCGCTACGAGCAGAAAGAGGTTTGGGAGGCTATATTAAAAATGTATCAATCATTGGGAGATAAATAAGTATGTACAAAGCATTTTTTAAAAGAGTCTTGGATTTTTTAGCTGCATTTATGGGGCTGATTGTTCTCTTTCCTGTTTTTGTGGTGGTAATTCTTTGTTTAGCGTATTACAACAAAGGAAGTATCTTCTTTTTCCAAGAAAGACCGGGTTTAAAAGGAAAGATTTTTAAAGTCATTAAGTTCAAAACGATGACGGATGCCAAAGATAAGGAGGGTAATTTATTACCTGATGCCGAACGGTTGACTAAATTTGGAGGATTTGTAAGGACAACTTCGTTGGATGAAATTCCTCAATTGATAAATGTGTTAAAAGGAGACATGTCTTTAATTGGTCCTAGACCTTTATTGGTGTCGTATTTGCCTCTATATAATGCAGAACAAGCCAAACGCCACAATGTACGTCCTGGCATTACAGGATGGGCACAAGTGAATGGACGAAATGCGATATCTTGGGAACAGAAATTTGAATATGATGTTTGGTATGTCAATCATCTAGGTTTTTTACTTGATTGCAAGATATTTTTTCTGACCATAAAAAAGGTATTCGTACGTGAAGGAATTACATCTGATACCAGTGTAACGATGGAGCCATTTAAAGGAACTAAAAAAGATTAGGATATGTATTTATACGGAGCAAGTGGGCATGCCAAAGTGATACTAGATATTGCTTATGCTAATAAAAAACAGGTTGAAGGCCTAATTGACGACAATGATTCTATTCACTCATTGGCAGGAGTTGAGGTTTATCGAAGCCATACAGTCTATCCCGAAATGGAGCTTTTAATAAGCATCGGAAACAATGAGATACGTAAACGAATCGCTGAACAATTTAAAGCCAACTACGTTTCATTAATCCATCCTTCTGCAATTGTTTCTCCATCAGCTCTAGTGTCAAAGACAGGTACAGTGGTTATGCAAGGAGTCGTTTTGCAGGCTGAAGTAGAAGTGGGCAATCATTGCATTATTAATACAGCCTGCAGCATTGACCATGAATGCAAGATTGAAGATTTTGTGCACATATCCCCCAACAGTACGTTGTGTGGAAATGTACACATTGGAGCAGGAACATGGATAGGTGCAGGCACCACTATTTTGCCTGGTGTGAAAATAGGGAAGTGGTGTACAATTGGTGCAGGTTCTGTTGTCTCTAAAAATATACCCGATTATACATTAGCAGCTGGAAACAGGTGTAAGATTATAAAAAAACTAAAATGAAAAAACCAATTTTACTTTCGCTTGCTCACATGGGAGGTCACGAGCAAGACTTTATAAAAGAGGCATTTGATACCAACTGGGTAGTGCCTTTGGGCCCTAATGTAAGTGGGTTTGAGCAAGATTTGGCTCAGTATTTAGGTAAAGACAAGCATATAGTAGCACTTAGTGCTGGGACTGCTGCCATTCACTTGGCTTTAGTGATGCTTGATGTAAAAGCTGGCGATGAAGTTCTTTGTCAAAGCTTCACCTTTGCGGCTTCGGCAAACCCTATAAAATATCAAGGAGCTACACCTGTCTTTGTTGATTCGGAAGAAGATACATGGAATATGGACCCAGTCTTACTCGAAGAAGCGATACTAGACCGCAAGGCTAAGACAGGCAAATACCCTAAAGCAATTATTCCTGTTCACCTTTATGGAATGTCGGCAAAGATGGATGAGATTATGGCTGTCGCTAATAAATATCAAATTCCTGTAATTGAGGATGCAGCAGAAGCCTTAGGCTCAACTTACAAAAATCAGGAATGTGGTACTTTTGGGCACTTTGGAACGTTATCGTTCAATGGTAATAAAATTATTACGACATCTGGTGGTGGAGCATTAGTTTGCGATTCAGAGCAGGAAGCAAAGCGTGCAATGTTCTTTGCAACTCAAGCTCGCGAAAATGCCCCTCATTACCAACACGAACGTATAGGCTATAACTATCGTATGAGCAATATCTGTGCTGGTATAGGTCGAGGTCAAATGTTAGTGCTTGATGAGCATCTACAACGCCGTCAAGCAATTCATGCACTTTATACTGACTTATTTAAAGATGCTAAAGGCATCACCGTGCTTCAAAATCCAACTTCAGACTTTAACTCTAATTTCTGGTTATCGTGCATTACTGTGGATTCTGCTTTAGCTGGGCAAACAAGGGAGGATATTCGCCTACGTTTAGAGCAAGAAAATATTGAAAGTCGTCCACTTTGGAAGCCTATGCACATGCAACCTGTGTTTGCTGATGCACCAGCTTATGTTAATGGTGTCAGTGAAGCTCTATTCGATAAAGGTCTCTGTTTACCTTCTGGCTCATTATTAATTGATGATGATATTAGAAGAGTAGTAGAGGTTATTTTGAATAAGTAAGTAAAATACATCTTATAAGGATGGAAAAATGAAACAGAAACCCTTCAAAATTTGTTTTAGTCTAGTGCTGGACAAACATTGAAGGGTTTTTAGTTGTTGAAGCCTTGAGATAAGATTACTTTAGCACCATTAAATTAGAAGAATAAACTCTATAATGACCAAGATAGCATTAATTACAGGAATTACTGGGCAAGACGGATCGTTCTTGGCCGAACTCCTGATCGAAAAGGGATACGAAGTCCACGGCATAATCCGCCGATCTTCGTCCTTCAACACAGCTCGAATTGAGCATCTCTACCTCGATGAATGGGTGCGTGATATGAAGCAAAGTCGCCTCATTAACTTGCATTATGGCGATTTGACCGATAGCAGTTCACTTATCCGAATCATTCAACAAGTCCGACCCCACGAAATTTACAACCTGGCTGCACAAAGTCATGTTAAGGTTTCGTTTGATGTACCGGAATATACTGCTGATACAGATGCCGTTGGTACGCTTCGACTTCTGGAGGCTGTACGTATCCTTGGACTCGAAAAACAGACACGTATCTATCAAGCTTCAACTTCTGAGTTGTATGGTAAAGTACAAGAGGTACCTCAAAGTGAAACCACCCCATTTTATCCGCGCTCTCCCTATGGAGTAGCAAAACAATATGGTTTTTGGATTACTAAAAACTATCGGGAGAGTTATGGGATGTTTGCAGTCAATGGCATCCTCTTTAATCATGAGAGTGAGCGTAGAGGAGAAACCTTTGTTACTCGAAAGATTACGTTGGCAGCAGCACGTATTGCTGGTGGTCACCAAGATAAACTATATTTGGGCAATCTTGATGCTTTGCGTGATTGGGGCTATGCCAAAGACTATGTAGAGTGCATGTGGCTTATGCTTCAGCACGATACTCCCGAAGACTTTGTTATTGCAACGGGTGAAATGCACAGTGTACGCGATTTCGCTAGCTTGGCATTTGCTCGTGCAGGTATCAATCTCGACTGGAGTGGAGCAGGAATTACCGAAAAAGGAATATGTAGAGAAACAGGGAAAGTACTTATTGAGGTAGATCCGAAGTTCTTTAGACCTGCTGAAGTAGAACAACTCTTAGGTAACCCTACTAAAGCTAAAGAAGTGCTTGGTTGGAATCCACGTGCTACGAGTTTTGAAAGGCTTGTCGAAATTATGGTCGATCACGACTTGGAATGGGTAAAACGTCATTATGAAAATGGGAAACGCTATGATGGATAAAAATGCTAAAATATATATTGCGGGTCACCGAGGTTTAGTCGGTTCTGCTATTTGGAGAAATCTTGAAGGCAAAGGCTACACAAATTTAGTTGGGCGTAGTCATGATGAGCTTAATTTGCTTGATGGGGCTGCAGTTAAAGGTTTTTTTGACGAAGAGTGGCCGGAGTATGTTGTGCTTGCTGCTGCTCATGTGGGTGGAATAAAAGCCAATAATACCTATCGTGCCGATTTTATCTATCGAAATTTAGGAATACAACAAAACGTAATCCTTGAGAGCTTCCGTCATAACGTCAAAAAACTCCTATTCTTGGGTAGTACCTGCATTTATCCACGCGATGCCGCCCAACCCATTTCTGAGGATGCTTTGCTTACTGGAGCCTTGGAATATACTAACGAGCCTTATGCTATTGCTAAAATTGCAGGGCTTAAGATGTGTGAAAGCTTCAATCTGCAATACGGTACTAATTATATTGCGGTGATGCCAACCAACCTCTATGGTCCTGGGGATAACTTCGATCTCGAAACTAGCCATGTTTTGCCTGCGATGTTGCGCAAGATGCATTTAGCAAAGGCTTTGAACGAAGATAATTGGGCAGTAATCCGTAAGGATCTTGACCGTCGCCCTGTGCATGGCGTGACTGGGCTGAGTGGAGAAAATGAAATTCGTTTTATGTTAGGCAAGCAAGGTATATCTGCCGACCGACTAGAACTTTGGGGCACAGGCAAGCCACTTAGAGAGTTTTTGTGGAGCGAAGATATGGCAGATGCTTCTGTATTCGTTTTGGAGAACATAGACTTTAGTCATACGCATAAATCCGATGATGTGGAAATTAGAAACTGTCATATCAATATCGGTACAGGAAAAGAAATAAGTATTGGTGAACTAGCTTCACTATTAGCGAAGCATCTTAGCTATGAAGGAGAATTAGAGTTTAATTCTGATAAACCCGATGGTACGATGCGAAAGCTTACTAATGTATCAAAACTTGAGGCATTGGGTTGGAAATATAGCGTAGAACTAGAAGAGGGGATAAGCCGTCTTTACGATTGGTATAAGTTTAACTAAACTAATTTACCCTATTGTGTAAACAAGATTTTACATACATATCATTTATAATAGCTTAAAATAAGTACCTTTGCAGGAACTTTTAAGATACTAGAGATTAAATTAAGAAACTATGGTGAGCTACAAAAACAGCTTAATGAAAACAAAACATTTTTTGGGTGGTTTAGCCCTTGGACTCCTTTTCGTCTTGACGAGTTGTGGGTCGGTTAAGAAGACTGTCTATTTCCAAGATATTGATCAAGGAATAGTGCAAGATGTAAACATGAAGTATGAGGTGAGAATTCACCAAGATGACATGCTATCAATTGTGGTAAACAGTACTAATCCTGAGTTGGCTGTGCCCTTCAATGCTCCAGTAGTATCGTATCAGGTTGGAGGTAACCCTTATGGACAAGCAACTGTTCTAGGTTTTCTTGTCGATGGTAATGGGTTTATCGATTACCCAATTTTTGGGAGAATTCGTGTAGAGGGTATGACACGCAATGAGCTTACCGACTACCTTAAAGAGAGAATTATTGATGGAGGTTATATTAACGATCCTATTGTGAACGTGAAATTTCTCAATTTCAAGGTTTCTGTAATAGGAGAAGTTGGTAGACCTGGAACATTTGATATCACAGGCGACCGCATAACCTTGCTCGAAGCTTTGAGTATGGCGGGCGACCTGACAATATATGGCAAACGTGACCGTGTAGCTGTAATCCGTGAAGAAGATGGAGTGCGCAAGATGAAGTATCTTGATCTGCGTTCGTCGGAAGTCTTTGAATCGCCTTATTATTATCTTAAACAAAATGATATTGTTTATGTAGAGCCCAATAAGCGCAAATCGCAGCAGAGCGAAATTAATCAGAATAACTCCGTGGGTACTTGGATTTCGATAGCTTCGTTGTTGACCTCAATGGCGGTATTAATTTGGAAATAATAGAATAGGTAATAAGGACATTAAATAGAAAATGGAACAAAAAACAAAACTAGATCAGTCGTTAAACAAGAAAGAGGATCAAGAAATTGATTTAATGGCACTAGCTAGAATGCTGCTTAGAAATTGGAAATGGTATATTATATCTGTACCCATTTGCTTGGCTCTCGGTATTTTGTATCTGCAAAGTACGCCTAAACAATACGAGCGTAAAGCATCGGTTTTAATTAAAGACGAAAAAGGTAGTTCTCCTACCATGGGAGGCTTGGCAGAGCTTAGTGATTTGGCTAGCTTCGGGCTTAAAAGTTCGGTTGACAATGAGCTATTAATATTTCAGTCGAATTCTTTAATATCCGAAGTGGTGAATCGACTCAAGCTGAATATGATTTTCAAGGTGAGCCAAGGGCTTCGTAAAAAAGACCTTTACGGGCAAACCCCATTAATTATTGACTTTCTTGAAGGAAGTCGCAATCAACCTATCCAGATGCAAGCTAAGATTAGCGATAACGGAGTGGATTTTAGTAAGGTTGTAACCTGGAGTGAAGGCGAAAAGGTGAAACTTGATAATTTCAATGTGGCCTTTAACGATACTGTAGATAGTCCGCTAGGCTTATTGGTAGTACGCCGCTCGGGTATAGGAGAGGAGTTCTTAGACGACAAAATCTATATTGAGCGTGCGGGTCTTAAAGGAACTGCAATAGGTTATGAGAAAAAACTACAAATATCTCTAGCGAATAAAACCGCAACAATAATTGATATATCACTGCGTGACGAGGTGCCACAGCGTGCTGAAGATGTTATAAATACACTTATTGATGTTTATAATGAAGATGCAATCAATGATAAAAACATAATGGCACTCAACACAGACGAATTTATCAATGAGCGATTGATCATTATAGAGAAAGAACTTGGTGGGGTAGATTCGCAGATTGAGAGCTTTAAACGTTCTGAACGTTTGACTGATATTAGTTCGGATGCTGCAATGTTTATTACCGAAACTACAGGTCTTAAAAAAGAAGAACTAGCTATCATGAATCAGCTAAGCTTGGCTGAATTCATCAAAAGCTATCTGCAAGATCCTAGTAACAGAGGAAAGCTAATTCCTGCTAATACGGGTATTAGTGATAATAATACGGAGAGCCAGATTCAAGAGTATAACAAGCAACTTCTGCAACGTGATCGTTTATTATCTAACAGTAGTGATAAGAACCCTGTGGTACGTGACCTAAACAAATCACTTTTTGCTATGGAGCAAAACATCAATCGTTCGGTTGATAACGTGATTGCTGGGCTCGACTTGCAACTCGAAAATATCCGTGCTCGTGACAAACAGACCAATAAACGAATTGAAGCTGTGCCAAGTCAAGAAAAATATGTTTTGACTGTAGGACGTCAGCAAAAGATTAAGGAGGCTCTATACCTATTCTTGCTTAATAAGCGTGAAGAGAATGCCTTAGGGCAAGCAATCACACAGAGTAATGCTCGTATTATAGACTCTGCTCGTGGAGGAGATACTCCTGTTGCACCTCGTGCAATGATGATCATGGCTGGATGCTTATTTTTAGGTATTTTGGTGCCGACGGGACTTCTTTTACTAATCAGCTTCTTTGATAATAAAGTGCGTAGCCGTATGGATCTTGAAGACCTGAATATTCCTTTCTTGGGAGATATTCCAGCCAGTAGCCATAAGCTTAAAGACCCAGATAGTGACATTGTAGTTAAAGAGAACTCTAGAGACCAAGTGTCGGAATCGTTTCGAATTATCCGAACTAATTTGGCTTTTATGGATCAACAGCATAAGCAGCAGGTTATCACTCTAACATCTCTAACACCCGATTCGGGTAAGTCATTTGTAGTAATCAATTTGGCTTTGGTTTTAGCGATTAGCAAAAAGCGAGTAGTTGTGATTGACTTGGATATTCGTAAGCGTCAGCTTAGTGAACGTTTGGGTATTGATCAATCTACAGGAGTTAGCCATTATCTTTCTGGTCAGGAGACTGATGTTAAGAAACTGATTATACCTTCTCCAGAAAATGAAAACTTATTCTATATAAGTGCAGGTATTACACCTCCTAACCCTGCTGAGCTTCTGATGAGTCATCGTCTTGATGAGCTTACTGCTGAGCTTCGCAAGGAGTTCGATTATATACTATTCGATAATGTGCCTTTTATGATTGTTGCCGACTCGGCCATTACCAACCGTGTGGTGGATATGACGATCTATGTAATGCGTGCAGGTATGGTGGATAAGCGCGATTTAGCTATGGTTGAGAAGATATACACTAGTGGGAAATTCAGAAACCTATGCCTAATTCTTAATGGAGTCAAGGTTAATAAGCAAAGTATCTCTGGTAACTATGGTTACGGTTATGGATACGGCTATGGTTACGGCTATGGTTACGGCTATGGAGGTGGTTATACAGATTAAAAGATGAAGTTGTTTTCAGGACTATTTAAAGAGAAGTTATTGAGTTCAGGTCTGCTTAATGAGGCTGTTGATATTCATTGCCATGTTTTGCCAGGAGTTGATGATGGTGTTAGAGCTTTGAATTCTGCTCTAGAGGCACTTGAGGTTTATAAAAAGCTTGGCTTTAGTCAATTGGTTTGTACGCCTCACATCATGTCTGATTACCCCTTAAATGAGCCCAATTATCTCGGAGTAGAGTTTGCTCAGCTTGAGGTTAGTGCTAAGGCTATAGGAATAAAGCTTCAGCTAGCTGCCGAATATATGCTCGACTCTGATTTCTTAAATCATCTGGAGGCAGGTCCACTTTTGACTTACGATGGTAAGCATGTATTGATTGAAAACTCTTATTTATCGGCTTCACCCGAAATGGCGAATCAGATCTACCGATTAAAACTCGCTGGTTATTCTCCTATTTTAGCACATCCAGAGCGTTATACCTTCATTGATGAAAAGGGTTATGAAAAGCTCTCTAATGAAGGAATGTTGTTCCAGCTTAATCTGCTTTCTCTTATTGGAGTTTACGGTAGCCAGGCTCAAAAGAAGGCTGAGTATCTCCTGAGCAAAGGTTACTACAATTTTGTAGGTACAGATACACATCGTGCTAAATGGCTTCGACGTGGTGTTGAAATGTTTGAGGTGAAAAAGGTCGTACTAAAACAACTAGCTCCTTTGTGGGATAATAACCGAAGACTCGTTAATGGACAGTTTACCAGTAAAATATAAATAACTTTAGGCTTTCTAATTAAATATTGTAGAGCGAATCTCATTAGAGGTTCGCTCTTTTATTTTGTCCAATTTAGTTTGAGTAATAAGTGTCTTGTTTATAAATAAGAATCACTAGGCTCAGTATGTTTACTGATGTACAAATATTTAGTTGTATATATGTCGTTATAAATTCCTGTTGATTTTCATTGATTAGTTGATTTGATACCCTTTGCTTATTATAAGCCGTTCTGAATACGTGTTACAGTACTTAATTAATAGAATTGACAAAAGATTGAAATATATAAGTAGATATAGTTTGATTAACAAACATTATTGACTCTTTCTTATCCTTTAATTTTAATTAGCGTGAACTTGCATATAAGTTTGTGGCAAGATAGCAAAACCAACACGACATAGGTTATGATGAATGACATACTCACTAAATACAACACATTTAATTTATTTACCGGTTTATTCAAGGAGAGAATTGTAGATACTGGCATTCTATTAAAACATGGCTATTATAATTTTGTAGGCACTGATACGCATCGTTCTAAATGGTTGCAGCGCTGTACCGCTCGACTAGAGTTAAGAAGATCGATGACATCTGCACTCATTCCCTTATTGAAAAACAATAAGACTTTAATTACAGGTGAATGGATGAGCTTCTAAAGCTTGAGATTATTTCGATTTGATTACCTAAAGTCTATTCTTGACAAGTCTTTGTTTGAGAACTATGCTTCTATAGTATAAGTTTGTGGCCGTTTAACGATTGATTTATAATCGTTAAAATTGTTACTTTTACTCAATTCTTTTGGGTGAGAGGGACATATCCTTTTTTATACACTCACTATGGCAGCAGATAGATTATCATTTAAAGATCGATTTGATTTACATCTTTTGAATAAACAGAAGAAAAAGCTCATTAGGGAACATCATCTAGATTACTTGGTATGGGAATGCACTTTGCGTTCTAACTTGATGTGCAATAACTGTAATGTTACTTGTGATCAGGACGAACATGCGCATACTGATATGCCACTAAGCAACTTTTTTAATTTGATTGATTCCCTGCCTCAAGAGTTTATTCATCGGTCTGATGGTGGCAGTATGCAAGTTATGATTACTGGTGGTGAACCTTTGATACGTACTGATCTTGAAGAGTGTGGTCGAGAACTCTCTAGAAGACGTATAGGATGGGGTTTAGCTACTAATGCACTTGGAATGACAAGAACTCGTTTGGAAAACTTTATACGATCTGGTATGACTTTTATTAAGATCGAAGTTAATACCCCACTACTTACTCAAAATAGTATTAAGGCTGAAGAGGATTCGTATGAGAATGTCTTGAGTACGTTATCTTATGTAAGTAAAGAGTTAGGTCTTGAATCTGAAGCGACTACTTATATCTCTGCAGAGAATGTGGATCATCTTTCCGAAATTAAGGATATACTTATAGCTCAGGGTGTAAAGAAATGGCGTTTATTTAGCAAATTAGATGTCCTGGGTATGAATTGCGATAGATCCCTTTTATTGAACAAGAAACAGGTAGAAGAGATCCTAGATTTCGTGAATGAAGTTAGAGCTGAGAATAAGGTTAATGTAGTCTTTGCTTGCGATAATCTAATGGGTGGTTATGAGAAGAAGGTTCATAAGGATTTCTTTTTTTGTAAAGCTGGCGTAAGTATGGCTACATTATTTGTTGACGGAGTAATTGGTGTTTGTTTGCTAAACCGTGATGAAAATTGTCTATTAGGAAATATTTATAAAGATGATTTCTATGAAGTTTGGAATAATCGCTTCAACAGCTTCTTAAACAAAGAATGGACAGAGTATAGATGCGAATTGCATTGCAGTTTTAACCGTTACTGTAAAGGTAAACATCAGGTTAATCAAAACTCTGATCATGGTTTAGGTACTGATAACATATCTGTAGGCGAAGCATCTGCAGCTTTAAAGTGTGCATTATAACCTACAAGCGTTCGTAGTGATATAATTTAGAAGTTGATTATAATAATAAAATAAGCCTTGGATATGTTTTATATTCAAGGCTTATTTTGTAGCTGTTTATTTGTGTTTTATCAAATACTATATTTAATGAAAGGCTAGGGAGATGCAAATGGTAAAGATCAATCCAAGTGCACCAATGGTAATCCCTACTTTTTGCATGTCTCGTTTAGAAACATGGCCTGTAGAATAAGCTAATGCATTAGGAGGTGTACTCACGGGTAACATCATCGCAAGCGAGGCAAATATGGCCACACCCATCAGAAGTGTGCGTGCTCCCCCTAGAGGAGCTAATTCTGGTCCTAACGATGCTGCTAAGACTGTGAAAATAGGTGCTAATAAGTTTACAGTAGCAGTGTTTGAAATGAAATTGGATAAAGCCCAACAAATTAGCCAGCATGATAAAAAGATTATCCAGGGAGCTATGGAGCTAAAATTAATTGATGTAATCATTTTGTAGGCAAGCCCACTGTCTTGGAAAGAATAACCTAATGCAAATCCTCCTGCAACTAACCAAAGAACACTCCAATCAATCGAAGCAAGATCGTCCTTTACAAAAACACTTAAAAGGCAGAATAAAGAGATTGGAATAAATGCCACGACATTAGGGTCAACACCAAAGAAGCGATCAAAACACCATAAGGCAATAGTTCCACCAATAATGCAGTAAACTGAATATTTAATAATAGGATTGGCTTTAACTTCTAATTTGTCTTCTGGGATTAATTTCATTCTAGGATTAGCGAATGGGAAGAACTTGACAATAACAAACCACGAAACTATTATTAGAATAATAGCGATTGGACCGAACATCATAGCCCATTCTCCAAAGCTAATATCCATATTTAATCCTGTAGGATCATTTAGGTATTTCAGTATGATTGCATTGGGTGGTGTACCGATAGGTGTTCCCATTCCTCCGAGGTTAGCTGAAACTGAAACGCCCAAGATAAGAGCTGTTTGTCCTTTGTCGGAGCTATCCATTTCTTTTAATATAGGAGAAATAAGAGTTAACATCATAATAGCTGTGGCTGTATTACTGACAAACATTGAGCAAACACCCGTCACTAGCATAATTCCAAAGAGATAGTAATGAGATTTCGTACCTATTATCTTGATCACCATATTGGCAATTCGTCGGTCGATGTGAAACTTAGAGGCTACTGCTGCAAGTACAAATCCACCCAAGAACAGGAATATTACTGGATCTGCAAAAGACGCTATGAGTTGACGCGAAGATAGCAATTGATCAGATGGAACATCGTGAAATAGCTTAAGTCCATTATCGGATACCGTGAAAAGCAATATAGTTGTTAATGACACGGAGGTAATCCATGGAGGAATAATCTCTGTGACCCACATGATAACTGCGAATAAGAAAACGAGTAATACGCGTTGTTGTACCAAAGTCAAACCCAACATAGTGTAGGATTCAGACGGTACAAGCCATAAAAATAGTAGAAATCCAATCACTAATACAGGCATGAATACTTGTTTGATCGGTGATTTGGTCAATTTATCAGACATGGGCCAAAAGTTTTTTAATTTGATGTTTGTGCTATATGTGTAGTAGTTGTGTTATTATAAAATGTGGATGACTTTCAGACTATATTATTTTGAGCAAGAGCGACAACAATACGGGCACCCCGTGCTAGTTGGGTAAATCTTTTGGGCAGCAGGTAAAGCCTCTTCACAAGAATTAAATGTTCCGAGTAATATGCTGTCGCTTTCGTCTTCGGGAATGCTTGCACAAGCGTATCGGTGAAGTAAGTGCATGCCATTGAGTTCTTTGATTTTACTAATATAGTAGGGTATCATAATATAATTTTTTAATCTAAACTAGCTTTTTTTTATTGTATAATGTTGTTGGTTATTGTCTATTAAATAATGACGATCGAGAGCAAGGTAGTAATCTTTTTTAAGAATAAAAGCTCAATAAATGTAAATTTATCAAATATTTTGAATTGCTAATTGTAAATAATTCGAAAATATTAAGTGTTCGTTCATTTATAATTAGTCAATCTCTCAATCTTTTAGATTATTAAAACTGAATAATTGGTGGTATTCTTATATATTCCTTATTTAAATGTATAATTTTACATTTTCAAGGACAAATGCCTAAACAAGTACTTATGTACAATGAATTTGGGCTAAGTGCTAATTTAAATATTCTCATAATGATTATAAAATACTTCACAGATAACGATTTGTATAAATTCTCTGTAATGTATGCCATCCAAAGACTGTATCCATGGTCGTATGTGAAATACGAATTTATTAACAGAGGTAATAATGTGTTTCCTGCTGGCTTTGCTCAACGGCTTACCGAAGAGTTGACTCAGATGGAAAAACTTAAAATGACCAAGAAAGAGAAAGCTTTCATGGAGAAAAAGTGTTACTTCTTTGATCCTGTTTTTATGGATTTCCTTGAAGGTTATCGGTATGATTCAGGTGAAGTTTTTGTATCGCAAAATGAACAGGGAGAACTTTCGGTTGTTGTCGAAGGATATTGGTATAGAACTGTATTATGGGAAGTACCATTAATGGCTATCATCTCTGAATTGTATTTCAAAATGGCTAATGCTTCTCCTTCTGATGTTGAGAGTAGAGCCGTAAAAAAGGCCAAAATGCTCGCCGAAATTCAGGCTGACTATTCTGAATTTGGTACACGACGTCGGTTCTCTTTCGATGTGCAAGATCGTGTCGTAGGATGCTTGAAAGAACACTCTAAACAATTCTTTAAAGGAACAAGTAATATTTACCTAGCTATGAAGCACGATACTACACCCATTGGTACAATGCCCCACGAATGGTTTATGTATCATGGAGCACTTTATGGTTATCGTGCTGCTAATATTAAGGCTCTTGAAGCTTGGGTAGAGGTTTTTGGAGGTAGCTTAGGAATTACTCTTACAGATACTTATACTACAGATTCCTTTTTTGAGTCTTTCAGTTTAAAGCAAGCTAAATTATTTGATGGTTTAAGGTGTGATAGTGGAGATCCAATCGAGTTTATTGATAAGACATTAGCGTTCTATAAGCAGAATAGAATAGAGGCGGAATCAAAAACTATTGTGTTTAGCGATTCGCTTAATTTGGACGTAGTAAAACGCATCAAAAAGTATGTAAACAATCGACTTCACGACACCTATGGTATTGGAACATTCTTTAGTAATGATGTTGGTGTAAAGCCATTAAATATGGTTGTAAAGCTTACTAGTGTTAAAAGCTCACCTAAAACTGAATTTCATCAAGCAGTTAAACTTTCGGATGTCCTGGGTAAGAATACGGGAAATCTTAAAGAAATAGAAATCTGCAAGATGACTCTAGGTCTTGATTAAGCCTATAAGCCAATTTTATATTTAATCTTTCTGAAAATCAATGCTTGGATAATTCCTCGCATGCCTAGATAAGTAATAAATGCTAGCCAAAGCCCATCATTGGCTAGCATATTATTTGTAAAATAGTAGATCACAAAGAAGCTTATCATAGCTACAAACATAGAGTTCCTCATCTGTTTGGATGCCATCATTCCAATGAATATACCATCCCACAGGAATGCTGAAAAACCTGCTACAGGAATTAATAATACCCAATTAATATAAAGATTAGCCATATCCAGAACTGACTGTTTATCTGTAAGTAGGCCTAAGATACTGTCCGAAAACAAGAAGTATAGTAAGGTGAAGAAGCTAGTAAGCCCGAATCCCCACCCAAAAAGCCGATTAATAAGTTGTTTGAGTGCTTTATTGTTCTGTTCTCCGATAAATCGCCCTGTTAGAGCTTCGGCAGCATAGGCAAAGCCATCCATCATGTAAGAGAACAAAATAAATAACTGCATCATTAAGCTATTTACAGCAAGAGTAATATCTCCAAACTTTGCCGAAGCAGACGTGAAAAACGTACTGACGGTAATCAGGCAGAGTGTGCGAATGAAAATATCGCTGTTGACCTTGAAGAATGGTACAAGTTCTCGGATGTTCTTGATAAATCTAGCACTTATTAATGATCTTAATCTCTTATATTTAACTATCCAACTGACGTTACATAGTAGGAATCCCGACCATTGTGCTAGCGTTGAAGCTAGAGCGACACCTTTTAACTCCCAACGTAAAACAAAGACTAGGAATATACTAAGTAGTATGTTGATAATATTAACTGCTATCGATATGTACATAGGGGTTTTGGCATCCTGCATTCCGATAAACCACCCCATAAAGGCATAAGTTCCTAAGACTGCGGGTGCTGCCCAAACGTATATATAAAAGTAGTCGGATGCTAAACGCATTACTTCAGGGCTACTTTGGATAAAATAGAGAGCTGTTTGGAGGATAAAGTATTGGAGAAATAATATTGCCAAACTCCCAAGAGCAGCAACAAGTAGTGATCTAAGCAAAATATTGACAGCTTCTTGGCTATCTCTAGCTCCATAAGCTTGTGCAGTAAAGCCACTTGTTCCCATTCTTAAAAAAGAAAAACTCCAGTACATCAGATTGAATATCATTACTGCTATAGCAATTGCTCCAATATAGAGTTCTGAACTCAAATGACCTACGATAAACATATCGATCATTCCTAAAAGGGGTACCGTAATGTTAGATATAATGTTGGGTAATGCTAAGCGTAGGATATTTTTGTTCATAACAGTATGTAGCGTTGAGTTTTGGCTACAAAGGTACTCAAAATATATACATTAATGAATTGGAGGCTTGATGCTAACTTCTATAAAAGAAGTAGAGCAGTAATTTTTAAAATTACTGCTCTACTTGAAGTTAGAAAATATCTAATACTTAAACTTTCTAGACGAAAGCTTAAAGTTTATATTAGTATCTGTTTCTTCTTTCTCCGCTGCCACCGCCGCCGAAGTTGTTTCTTTTGAAGTTAGATCTTGCTGGTCTTTCTTCACGAGGTCTAGCCTCAGATACAGAAATAGTTCTGCCATCAAATTCAGCTCCGTTAAGTTCAGCAATTGCCTTAGTTGCACCAGCGTCTTCCATCTCTACAAAACCAAAACCTTTTGATTTGTGAGTGTCGCGATCCATGATAACTCTAGCTGAAGTAACTTCTCCGTACTCTTGAAATAGGTCCAAAAGATCTGCGTCTGTAATTGCGTAGCTAAGGCCTCCGATAAAAATGTTCATTTGTTCAAATTTAAATATTAGTAAAAACCAAGTGAGAATGACTTACAAAATAATTAGACCTTAACTCAAAAATTGCTTGAAGGATAAAGAATGAATGTGATGTTGTATCATTGCTCAAATGCGTTGTAAATATAGACATTAATATTTGAATAATCATCGCAATCTGACATGAATTTTTAAATGTCTTCGAAATCAGTTGCTAATTAACTATTCTTGGTATAAAATATCGTTTTAGTTGTTATATGTTTCGTTATTCGTAAGCATAATCAGTCGGTACTAATGCTGCGATTGACCCCCAAAATAAAATAACGAGAATAATTCCTATAACCATCAGTAGGAGTGAAGCTTTAGCCCAGTTTGCTTTGCTTTTTGGGGTTGACGAACTAAATGCCCAAATAAACAACATTATGAAGTTTACTATAGGAATGGCCATAACGATCATTGTTACTACCCAATTGCCAACGCTGACTACAGATTTGTTTTGATTATCTGCCTCGTAACTACTGTCTCTTCTATTATCCATAATTTATTAAGTTTAAAGAATTAAAATAATGTGATTTAATTATTGTAATTAAGTATTACTCGTCTTTGATTATTTTAGCCATATATCCCATGAAACCCACACAAGCAAGTATTACAATGATTGCTCCATATTGCTGACCACCACCAAATATTTTATTGGCTGTACCCATTAATGGTGGAAATATAGCTCCTCCTACAAGTCCCATAATCATTAAGCTTGAAATATTGTTCTTTCGTTTAGGCTTAGACTCCAAGGCTTGTGAAAAAATAATAGCAAATAGGTTTGAAATGCCTAGTCCCATCGCAGCAGTGCTTAAGTAAAGTAAGCCTACCTTTGAAAAGAAAATTAATCCTACGCTACCTAGTATAAGTAAAGTAATACTTGCAATGTATAAGTGAGATTTGCAAGATTGTATTGGCTATCCCCAAAATACTCAGAGAGATAATCATTGTTAGGTAGCTATAATGTATTATAGGGAATATCAGTGAAATTATACTCAGTGAGAGTGCTAATAGAACTGTTTTTTTATGGCCTAGGCTATTCATTATATAACCTGTTGGTATAGGAATCACCAAGAACCATATATATATGGACGAGGCAAGGAGTGAAGCACTAGAGTCAGAAAGTCCGAAGCTATTTTGGACATTATTAGTCACAAGCCCAGCTGTACCCACCATACCTGATACAAAAAATGAGAGTATAATAGGTGTTAGTACCTTTATATCAAATTTAGGTTTCCCGCTCTTACTACTAGTTTTTGCCTTTGCGGTATTATTTTGTTGTCCCATGTTGTTATTATTTCGTTTTGATTTCTTGTACGCTAATTGACTTTACTTCAAAATCTCCTCCATAACTAAAGAAGTGGATATTATTGAATTGTTCTTGAGGGAATACAAGATTTGTCATAGTAAAGCGACCACCATTACCAAATACTTCAATACTACAGGTATCTACTAATAGCGTTAACTTGATAAGGTCATCTTTTAAAAATAAAGGGGCTATTGTTTTTACCATATATGCTAATGTAGGGTCAAAGTCCGTTAAGCCACTTTTGGTACGATCCATTTTGAGTGTCTTTTTGTGTGCATCTATATAAAAGGATACTCCGTCACCCTTGTCGTTGAATAACTTGAAGCCAAGTTTATCAGCACTTTCATTTTTTAACTCCATGTCTACTTGATATGCTTTAGCTCCTTTAGTAATATTTTCAAGAGTTTCGTCCTTATTTACATTGAGCCCCTCTAGGCTACTAATTTTATGAAGAAAAGGATTAAGTCCTTTAGATATTTCGCTTTTCAAGTACGTTTGGCCTTCGTGCTCAAACAATTTTAAGTCACGTGGGATTGCTGTTGCACTGCGGTATTGCTTTGTTGGAAGCTGGTTTCCGTACTGCCAGTTGCTCATCCAACCCAGTGCTATGACTCTGTTATCTGGTGTATTGCTCCACGTAACCGTAGCATAATAGTCTTTACCGTAGTCCATCCACTTTGTTTGTACTGGAGCTTCGTTAGTAAATCTTTCACCATCAAAACTACCTACAAAATATTGTGCTGCCGAACCTCCAAAAGGTCCTCCTGGATTAATATTACAAATGAGTAACCATTTACGCTTTTGTGTTCCTTCGACAGGCAGTTGTACGAGGTCAGGACACTCCCAAACACCGCCATGACTACCTTCTCCTTCCCCAAATGAGCTTTTATAAGTCCAATCTAAGAAGTTGTCTGAGTTGTAAATTTCCATGTGCTGTCCTACAGCCAAAATCATGATCCATTTATCTGTAGCTTCGTGCCAAAAAACCTTTGGATCTCTAAAGTCGGGTTCACTCGATGTTAAGATTGGATTGTTCTTGTATTTTGTAAAAGTATTTCCATTATCTAAGCTGTAGGCAATACATTGAGTTTGACCTATGCCGGCATTAGTATAGAAGGCTATTATAGCATCTTTACCGAGTCCTGAAACATTGTTTTTATCTATAACGGCACCACCACTGAACATGTCACTCAATCCATCTTTGTGAAGAGCATCGGCCTGGTGAGTCCAAGTTATTAAATCTTTAGTTGTCGCATGGCCCCAACTCATATTCTCCCAAGTCGATCCATAAGGGTTGTATTGGAAGCAAAGATGGTAAGTTCCATTATGATATACCATACCATTAGGATCGTTCATCCAACCATAATCTGGACTGAAGTGAAATATGGGGCGGAAATGCTCGGTGTTCTTTCTATCAAAAGTATCAGATACTTTCAGGTTATCCCATGCTTTAGCTGATGAACTAGCATTCTCAATAATCATCGCTATACTCTGTCCTTTAAACTCTCTTAAGTCGAGGGGCACAAAGTATTCTATTTTTTTGTTGCTAAGCGTACGTTAAGTTGTTTTACACTCTGATTGTTAACAATAACGTTGAGTTTGCTTATTTCTGAATCGTCCTCAATAGGTAAGAGTATGTAGTTGTGATCCATTGCTCCTTGGAGGATTAATTTCTTATCACCTATTTCTTGAATAGTGAAATTTGTTCCTTTTATTAGTTTCATAGCACTTTATGTTTAGTTTGTTATGTCCTAATTAACAAAATTATAATCAATAATGTTTATATTTATTTATTTTAACTCAGTATGAGTTAAAACCGTAATATAGGTTTGAATTTAGAGTATTTTCAGATACCGTATTTACTAATATCTAATTTACAATTGTTTATTTTAGAACTTTTGTGTAAAGAATATAGCCATAAGAACTATTACTAGGTGTGAAATGATAAGTCTAAAGAGGAAATTGGTGATTTAATATGTATTTTTGCAAAGAAAATATCTGAATTGTGCAGGATAACTTCGATCATTCTACAAAAACACTCGTTATTTAAAGCCTAATTCAGATTATAATTCAGATAAAAATATCTCATATGAAACATTTGGTTGATTTAAACACTTGGAATCGTAAAAATAGCTTTGACTTCTTTCTCAATTTCCAAAATCCGAACATTTCGGTTACTACTGAAGTTGATTGTACTCATGCTATGTCTATAGCTAAAGAAAAGGGCGACTCATTCTTTATATACTATATATATGCGATGCTCTCAGCTATGAATGAAATAGAGGAGTTTCGATATAGAATAAAAAGCAGTGAAGAAGTATATTTCTATGATAGCATTGATATTACTACACCCATACTGCTCAACGATGATGGAGACTGCTGTATTGTACGTATCCCTTTGATTTCGGAATTCAAAGAATTCTATGCTTCGGCACACAAGATCATAGAATTAGCTAAAACTGAGACTGAAAGTAATTTTAATAAATCTAACGATGATGTAATAGAGAGTGATCCTTTTGGAACTATCTTTTTAAGTGCAACACCCGATCTATATTTTACTTCTTTAATAGGAGCTCAAGAAAACAAGTATGGCAATTCTTATCCATTGCTGAATGTAGGTAAAGCAATAATTCGAGAAGGGAAGTTAGTTATGCCTGTAGCTGTAACGATAAGTCACGCTTTTGCTGATGGATTACATATTTCTAGATTCTTTAGTAAAGTTGAAGCTGTATTGAATAATTTCTAAATCAGTTCTACTTTTTACGAGAATAACGAAGAGCCATAAGCTACCTTATATTTAAAGGTAGTTCATGGCTCTTTTAGATATATCTATTTTTGTACTACTTGTTTGTTAAGCATTCAAGTAGGCACGCCGCATTCATTTCTGAATGGTGATTTGTTACTGTATAATCTAAGGCTTTTTTGATGATTTGAGTAGCTTCTCTTACAGCTTTATCTATATCATATCCTAGTGCTAATTTAGATGCAATAATTGCAGAAAAAAGATCACCAGTACCAGTGGTTTCTATGTCAATTCTTTTTGCAGCTATTCGCGTACATGATCCATTCAAAATAATTAATGTTTCAATTTCACTATCTGCGGTATCGTATAAGTGGCAACTTGTAATAATCACAATCTTATGACGTAGAATTTCATTTTCTACTATTGCGGAAATTACTTGAGTTTCCGATTCAATTTTATGTCCAATTATATATTCAAACTCAAAGTGATTTGGAGTCAAGATATCACAGAGTGGGATTATATCGTTTAGATAAGACTTTGCCACAGAATCATCTACATATAGGCCAACGCCAAAATCACCCATTACTGGGTCGCAGATATATAGCATTTCGGGGTAGTCAGCTTTAATTCGTGATATATAATTAGCAGCAGAAAGCAGTATATCTTCTGATCCAATATATCCTGTAACTATGCAAGACACGGTATCCATTAAATCTAGTGCATCAATTCCCACTATCAAATCATCGAATAGATGCTTTGGTATTTTAGCCCCATGAATGGGCTGATGCCCCGTATGGGCTGATAAATAGACTGTAGGGTAGGCTATTACATCTAGACCATGGAGTTGTATTGCTAATTCTGCGATATTACTACCTACATAACCATAAACTAATTTACTCTGAATTGACAATATCTTATTCTTCATTATTTTTACAAGTTGTTTTTATTTGTAGTTGGCGCGAAGTTAGCTCTTTTAGCAAGAATATAGCCAGTTTTGAATTTGGATTTGAAACCTAACTCTTTAATTAGAGATTAAACAGTGTTATCTATTAAAAGTTTTGAAATAGAGGAATAATTTAAATCAAAAACAGGCCTAGCATTTGCTAGACCTGTTTAATTAAACTTACTAATACACGTTTGAACAACTGTTAATTATATAAATTCTACCTATTGAATAATATTAAAGGACACTGCGAATGTGAAGACACTCTACTACATGCCCTCTCTTTTTGGTTTTCTGACCAATAGCAAAAGTTATTTGTCTCACCCTTGGTATATGAATTCGGGCCGTGCACTTGTCTATACTTGGCCACTCAACTCACATAGTTTGGGTTTTGGAGATGCAAATGAAAAAAGTGGAGAACCCAATCGTCTGCGTTTGGCTTTTGCTGATTTTATTGCCCGTGAGTTAGGTGATCCTTTTGCTAGTAGCTATGCCAAAGATGGACAAAATTTGGTTGTACAAGATTATGAACTTCGTCTTTATCGTATGGCTAGCCAGAAAGAATATACAGAGAAACCTCAAAAAGGTTTAAGTAAGTTACGCTGGTATGAGGACGCTGGTGAAGTGGTTATTCTTGATAATCTAGATACTACAGCAAAAGGCATGGCTGTTGCTTTTCGATCGAGTCCATTTGGTGCTGGTAGCCATACGGATGCTGACCAAAACAGCTTTAATATACTCTACAATGGGAAAAATGTATTTCGTAATAGTGGATATTATATCAACTTTGATGGGCCTCACAATTTGATGTCTTATCGCCACAGCAGGGCACATAATACGGTATTAGTTGGTGGTATAGGGCAGCCATATTCTATAGAAGCCAATGGTCTTGTTGAAATGGCAGAAAGTAATATACAGTATCCTACGCCCTAGGCGATGCTTCAGGAGCTTATGGAGGTATTAGCAATGATCCGATGTGGATTAAGGCATTTCAAAAAGCTAAAATCTCTCAAACACCTGCTAATGGGTTTGGAGTAACGCCACTTACCAAATATCGTCGCCATCTTGTGGTTTTACACCCCAATATTTTGGTGATTTATGATGAGTTAGAGGCTAAAACTCCCACATCGTGGCAATGGCTGCTACACGGAGCAACAGAATTTGGGTTAGATGCTAATAAGAAACAACTAACACTTGCCTTGGCCGATGCTAATAAACTAGCTAAAGCTCAGTTTTTTAGCAGTCAAAACTTTGGTATGAGCCAAACTGATGAATTCAAAGTTCCTCCAACGAGTAAGCCAGATTCTAGATACCCTAATCAATGGCATTTTACAGCTGAGTTCGCCGCGACAGATAAGGTGCGTATGTTGACAATCATCCAGATAGCTTCGCCTTCGTCTGAGCTTCTAGTGAATAAGATTTCTGATTCGAAATATACGATAGGGGATTGGACAATAACAGCTGAGTTAAATGTAAATAATGAAGCGAATTTATCTGTTTCTCATCAAGAACTGGGTGATCAGCTAAACTATGGCTTTAGCGGCGTGAACTTTAATGGGCGTTATGAACAGCGCGAAACATCTCCTTCTTGTTTGATTTTAAAAGATGGTATCACTAAGGAGTTAAAGTCTATCAAGCCTAGTACGACTCGAAAATCTCGTTCTTAGTAAGCGAAATAGACTCTTAAAACAAGTTAGTCATTTACTACAAACCTCCTAGTGGGAATGAGTAAATGACTAACTTGTTTTTTAGTACCAATAGAGCTCCTCATATTTCTTCTTCGATATATTAAGCACGAATATCTATTTTGACAACCTGTTTATTGAGTGATTCTGGTTTAAAGGGTGTTTTTTGTCAGTTATTTTGGGGTGAAATCCCTATATTTTTAATTGTTTGTTAAAATTAAATTATATAACTGTCTGTTTGTTTAGTGTCTTATCTGTTTGATATACAGTTTTGTAAGCTTTAATCAGAGTCCTGCTTAAAACGTTATTAAACATTATTTAGCATTCTATTAAGGAAAAAAATAGCTAATAGATGTGCGAATTTAGAAACTTAATGTATCTTAGAGCCTTGAAAGAATGAAAAAGAGAGTTTACAAATAGTTGTAATATTCTAAATATTGGTTGCAGTTCGACTGCCATATACTAGTAAAGTAGAATAGAATGATAGGTGTAAACTATTCTTTAAATAATGTTATATTAGCATTATAAAACAAATAAACTGTACTAAATTCACCTTCTCTACTGTAGTAGTTTGTTATATGACTATTAGAGAGTATATCTCAGATGATATGACTTTCTTTTATATAAAATATTGAATTACAAAAAGTGATAAGATTCACCGAATGGTGTACAAGAAATGAAAGTTATGATGTTAAAGTCGTATTCTCAAAAGAATCAAAAAAAGAGAAGTAGCTTGAACTAGATAACAATTAATTAACTTGATAAGTAAAAAAGGATGTTACAAGAATTTACATTAAACCGAGGACGCGCGATTATCAACTTCTCCTTAAAGTACTGTGATAACCGTCAAAAGATTCTTAGCAGTTATGCTTTTAAGAAAGTTGTAGAAGCTTTTATTCAACGACTTAAAAAGGATAATCAGATCATCTACAACTTCTTTATTAAAGAATTTGATAACGACGAGTATCTAGGTTCTTCTTTAATCGAAGTAATAAAGTTGATGACTGTATGTGACATGAATGAACTTTTGGAGGTGAACAATAAGTTTGCTCCATTCTTTAAAGATAGAGAAGTATTTATTGAGCTTACAGAATTATTATACAACTATTGGAGACGTTTAGAACGTGTTACTATTGTTCATAATACTCGTGTGGGACATGGTCTTCAGAATGTTCGTTTTATTCAAGCTAACCAATTGCTAAACGAATTGATTCTGTCAATTTATAGACGTACAGAAGAAACTGTAATGGGCTATAGTCATAGTGTGTATCGTGAAACCATCGCTGGAGCAAATGCTGGCTTGATGCTTAACGATATCCAGTGGAACTGTCCAATAGAATACCAAGGATTATCTTCTATACCATTCATTGGTACGGTAGTAATCAACCCTCCCTACATTACTTATACAAAGATGAACACTCGCTCGGGTATATTCGAAGAGAGTCAATCTAACCCGTTGAGTAATGTTATTCTTAACGAAGACGATTGGTTCTTATATCCAGCGAAGGTGGGTAATCTTATGGCTTTTGTCTACTACCATAAAGATTTTATGTGCCACGGTTTAGGTTTGGCCAATCTTTTTGAACTCGCTAAAGAGAATGAGTATGTAGGTAAAAAACCAGATTTGATTTATGTCTTTGGCTATCCTGATGGACATGAAGAAAAACGCACTTTCTATTACAAAGATAAAAAGAACGATATCTTGATCGGTTATGCAAATTACTGCGATGAAATCGACTATTTCGGTTACATGAAGAAAATGTTGCTAACCCTTCATAACATCAAACAGATGGAAAGAGGTAATCTTCCTATCCACGGTGCTATGGTTAATATCGTTCTTAAAAGCGGTAAAGAGGCTAATATCGTGATTATGGGTGATAGTGGTGCTGGTAAATCAGAGAGTTTGGAAGCCTTCCGTACGTTAAATGAAAAGTATATCCGTCATATGCGTATTATTTTTGACGATATGGGTTACCTTGAGTTTGATCCAAATGGTATTGTTAAGGGCTATGGTACAGAAATTGGGGCTTTTGTAAGAACGGACGATTTAGATCCAACTTATGCTTTTGAGCAACTTGACCGAGGTATCTACTCGAACCCTGACCGTATTAATGCTCGTGTTACAATCCCTGTGGCTACCTATAATACGATTTCTAAAGGTTATACTGTTGATTATATGCTTTATGCTAATAATTACGACGAATCAGATACTAAAATTAGCTTCTTCGACGATATGACTGAAGCGATTAAAATATTTGAAGATGGTGCTCGTAAAGCAAAAGGTACAACATCAGAAAAAGGTTTGGTTAAGTCTTATTTTGCAAATCCATTTGGCCCTGTTCAAGAAAAAGAAAGAGCTGAAGGATTAGTAAGAAAATATTTCAAAGCACTTTATGATGAAAAAGTGAAAGTTGGACAAATCCATACTTCACTAGCTATTGATGGACGAACTAAAGAAGGTCCTCGTGAAGCTGCTGAGGAGTTGTTTAGTATGATTAATGAGTAGTTTTAAAGTACTATCAAATGCAAATTATAGAAGAGAGTCAACTGAATATATTCAGTTGACTCTCTTTATTTCATACCTATATCAAGCTTATCAAGTGCAAAGTCTTATCTCTAGTAAACTTAATATAATCTTAATATGTCTTAGTATGATTCTTTAAATGTTTATATTTGCATCCATTTTGTGCTTGGTATAGTTAATTAAAACATTTATGCTTAATAAAATCAAAGGCTCGGAGACACGCTGGGAGCAGTTTACTAAAGAAATAGATAAGTTAGTTCATTTCTGGCTGTTCGGAGTGCTAGCTTTTTTCTTGTATCGGATTTCTTTCGTTTTACTATTTAGAGATGAAATTCAAACTCCTCTTCCTATATCTACTTATTTAAAAGTGATTTTGACTGGATTTAGATCGGATGTTGTTGTGATGGCATATTTTCTAACTATTCCTTTTGTGTTTCTACTGATGCTATCGTACTATAATCGATTTAAATTGATAAGAAATATTAGAGAAGTAATTGAATATATCTTTCTTTTTACCCTAGTGACTTTGAGTTTGGTCTCACTTAATTACTATAAAGAATTCGGTGATATCTTCGATAATAACTTATTCCTAGGTCTTTTAGAGGAAGATAAACTAACGGTTTTTAAAATGCTTTTAAAGCAAGATGGAACTGTATTGTTTTTATTCCTTTATCTCATAATCCTGATAACAACGGTCCTTCTTTTCAAATGGACTAGCCATTTTACATATATACCAAGAACTATTAATATCAGTTCTCGACGTGGTATCCGAACTGTAGTAGTGATAAGCATTGTTTACTTATTTTGCGCCTCATTCAGAGGTTCATTATCTTTAATCTATCACTTTAGAGTCAGAAATTCGGCTGTTTGTTCTATATCAATGCTAAACAAATCTATTGTTAATCCTGTGAAAGCTTTAGAGGTGTCTTTTAAAGATTATAAAGAGATCAATAAGCTAGCTGATCATAATCCCTTTTTAATGCCGACACTAAATGATTTTATTCCATTTAAGAGTGTGAAAGATGTGATTAAAAGGCAGGCGTATAAACCTGTAATTGATAAGCCAAAGCAAATCTTTCTAGTTATAATGGAGAGTTATGATGCTTGGTCACTTGAGGATAAATATGAAGACTTCAATGTTTCAGTGAATCTAAAACAACTAGCAGATGAGGGTACCTCATTTACTAACTTTCTTCCAGCCCATAATGCTACTATTTATGCTTATACTGCAATAGTGTCGGGTGTTCCTTATTTTGGAGTTAACTTAACTCAAACTCCCAAGGCTGAAGATAAATCAATTAGCTCAATTTTTAGTCAATTTGAAAAACTTGGGTACAAAACAAATATGTTTTATGGCGGATTCTTATCGTGGCAAAACATAGATGAATATACCAAAGCCCTCTCTTGTGATTCTTTTTACTCAGCTGCGGATATTGAAAATGATATTGATGACGATTGTTGGGGTGTAGATGATGAAGCCCTTTTTGATCTAGTACTTGATAAAACCTCATCTGATGAGTACAGCTTCAATGTGATTCTAACAACTAGCTTTCACTCTCCCTTCCCCGTTGATGTTGAGAGCAAGGGATTCCCTTATAAAACAGTAGAAGATCTCCCTGAGAGTGTGAGAAGGTATTTTGGTGATACGATGACTTTACATGAGTTTGGACATCGCTGGTATGGTGATTGGGCTATTGGTCGATTCATGGAGCAAGCAGAGAAAAATTACCCCGATGCCTTATACGCCTATACTGGTGATCACTATGCTCGTAAGTTTATTAATGCAAATCCTACATTGTATGAGAAATCTGTAGTACCTTTTATCCTATACGGTAAAGGCATTCCTGCTCAAAAGCTTGATACACCAGGGGGGCATATTGATATTCTTCCGACATTGTTGGATTTAGTAGCACCTGAAGATTTTACCTATTATAGTTTTGGTTCGTCTATGTTGAATCCCAGCAAAGCATACGGAGTTGGCTACAATAAGCTCATTACCCGAGATGCACTATACTATCAGGTAGATGATCACACAATCCAGAAGATAGACCGTAAGACAGACCAAGAGACATTAATAGATGTATTGCCGTATCAAAAAGAATACAAACAAATCATGGGGCTTGCTTGGCATTATATTGCTAAAGGCAATCAACTGCTTTAAGTGGCGAATTTGACTAAGAGATTAAACAATGAAGGTGTATTTATTAATAATAAATACACCTTCATTGTTGTTTTATATATAGTTATTCGACAGTGGCATAAAAGAATTCTGGCTTGTTAGGTTTAGCAAAATATTCGAGAAAATATTCGAGCTTTTCATCATACAACTCGCCTGAAAAACTTCGTGCATCTTTAGGGCAAATGATAATACATCTACCGCAAGATAAGCAGCGTACTTGGTCTGTATGGTCAGGAGTTGTTTTAGAAATAGCTTTGACAGGGCATAATAAGCTGCACTTACCACATTTATTACAAATATCACTATTCGTTGTTGGATAGATTGGAAATTGTCCATAGGGTTTATAAGGGTGATCTCCCGGTAGATCCATAGAGGCAATACTATCTGTCTTTTTGATCTTCTCTAAAATCAAACTACTTTCTTTAGCAAATGCTGTAGCTAGTTCTAAATCTTCACCGTTTGGACGATTCATCGCTATGGGATGAAAGATTGAGTGTCTTCCAATAAAAACTCCTGCTGAAATTGGTTTGAAGAAATTATGCTCAACTAAATCTTTCAATTCAACAAGTGCATCTTCATAAGCTCTGTTCCCATATACTGCTACGAGTATTGCTGGAGTATCATTGCCTTTAAAGCAATCTAAGGCCTTAGCAGCTTTAAGAGGAACTCTGCCGGCATAGACTGGTACGGCAACTATTAGCAGGTCATTTGTGTCGAGATAGATGTTTTCACCTACCGATTTACGGGTAATGTCATATTCTGCGAATGATGGTTTTATGGATTGAGCAATTTGTCTTACAATCTTTTGAGTGGTATAAGTAGCACTAAAATAGGCTACACTTACGTTCTTTATTTTCATATATGGACTATTTGGAACAAACCTTAGATAAATTCGAGTGCAAAATTGCTCCTATATTTACGTAATTCAAAGCTGTATATGATAAAACTTTTAGGAAGTCATTTTAATTAACAATTCCGGTGTGCTGAAAATGTCTTTTTTGTATGAATTGCAAATGGGATGCTCTGTTTATAGTTAGTGATAACGACAAAAATTGTTTAGTCTTTAATGCTTTGTTGATTAGTGTATTGTGAGCTATTTAAAGTGACTTGAAATACTGCTATTTTTTGCCGATTTATAGGTATAAATTTGTTTTGAAAGAATATCAAATTTATCAAATACAAAAAACAGAAATAAAGGAATTTAATACACATCTACAAGCGGCTAAGGAGATAAAGTTTGTCTAATAAAAGCTTTTGTATCTCCCGAAAAAGTAGTACTTTTACCTGACTTTATATAAGCTTAAAATGTATAATTAAGAATCCTTTTAAATGGTTGAACAAGACAGAATATTAAAAATCAATATTGAGGATGAGATGAGATCATCTTACATCGATTATTCGATGTCGGTAATTGTTTCTCGTGCTCTTCCAGATGTTAGAGATGGTTTTAAGCCTGTTCATCGTCGTATCCTTTATGGTATGATTGAGCTGGGCAATACTTCAGATAAACCTTATAAAAAATCAGCCAGAATCGTGGGTGAGGTACTAGGTAAGTATCACCCCCATGGAGACTCTTCTGTTTATATGGCAATGGTGAGAATGGCTCAGGAGTGGGCTATGCGTTACCCTTTAGTCGATGGTCAAGGTAACTTTGGTTCGGTCGATGGAGATAGTCCCGCAGCAATGCGTTATACCGAGGCTCGTCTAAATAAGATGGGTGAGGAAATGATGCAGGATCTTTATAAAGAGACAGTTGACTTTGATGCCAACTTTGATAATACGCTAAAAGAACCTAAAGTTCTACCTACTCGAATTCCAAACTTACTTGTTAATGGTGCTTCAGGTATTGCTGTGGGGATGGCTACTAATATGCCACCACACAACTTAACCGAAGTAATAGAGGCATGTCAAGCTTATCTTGATAATCCGGAAATTGATATTGATGGTTTGATGCAGTACGTTTTAGCTCCAGATTTTCCAACAGGTGGATACATCTATGGCATGTCTGGTGTTAAAGAGGCTTTTGAAACTGGGCGTGGACGTGTTGTTATGCGTGCTCGAGCAGAGATTGAAGCAGGTCATACCCATGAGAAAATTGTGGTAACTGAAATTCCTTATAACGTTAATAAAGCCGACCTAATTAAGCATATTGCTGACTTAGTAACCGACAAGCGTATTGAAGGTATATCAAACGTTAATGATGAGTCAGACCGTGAAGGTATGCGTATCGTGGTTGACTGCCGTCGTGATGCTAATGCCAACGTGGTATTGAATAAGCTGTACAAAATGACGGCTCTTCAAACTTCATTTGGTGTCAACAATGTAGCTCTAGTAAATGGCCGTCCTCAAGTACTAAACCTGCGTGACTTAGTTGCTTATTTCGTAGATCACCGTAAAGAAGTAGTAATTCGTCGTACTCAGTTCGATTTACGTAAGGCAGAAGAGCGTGCTCATATCCTGCAAGGTCTTATTATCGCTTCGGATAATATTGACGAAGTAATAAGAATTATTCGCGCTGCAAAGAATCCTAATGAGGCTATTGAAAACCTTATTACTCGTTTCGAGTTAAGCGAAGTACAAGCTCGTGCAATTGTTGAAATGCGTTTACGTCAGCTCACTGGCCTAATGCAAGATCAACTTCACAAAGAGTTTGAAGAAATTATGGCTCGTATTGCTGAATACAAGGAGATTTTAAGCAATGATGAGAAATGTCGTGAAGTAATCAAAGCCGAGTTACTAGAGATTAAAGATAAATATGGTGATGCTCGTAGATCAGAGATCGTTTATTCATCTGAAGAATTTAATCCTGAAGACTTCTATGCTAACGATCCTATGATTATTACGATTTCGCACATGGGATACATTAAACGTACTCCATTGTCTGATTTCCAATCACAAAATAGAGGTGGTGTAGGTTCTAAAGGAACAGATACTCGTGATTTAGATTTTGTTGAGCATATCTATCCTGCAACAATGCATAATACCATGATGTTCTTTACGCAAATGGGTAAGTGTTATTGGTTGAAGGTTTATGAGATTCCTGAAGGGTCTAAAAACTCAAAGGGAAGAGCTATCCAAAACATGCTAAACATTGATCGAGATGATGCTGTTACAGCTTACTTAAGAGTTGAAGACTTAAATGATGAAGAGTTTATTAATAACAACTATGTATTCTTCTGTACCAAAAAAGGTGTAGTTAAGAAAACTCTAGTTGAGCAATATTCTCGTCCTCGTCAAAATGGTGTTAATGCCATAACTATCCGTGAGGATGATAAAGTAATTCAAGTTCGCCTGACTGATGGCAAGTGTGAGATGATTTTGGCTAATCGTAATGGTCGTGCAATCCGCTTCAATGAGGAAAATGTTCGCCCTATGGGGAGAACTGCCACAGGTGTTCGTGGAATAGTTCTCGATGATGATGGTCAAGATGAAGTAGTTGGTATGATTGCTGTACGTGATGTTGAGAAAGAAACTATTATGGTGGTTTCAGAAGAAGGTTACGGTAAACGTTCTGATATTGAAGATTATCGTAAGACTAATCGTGGAGGAAAAGGTGTTAAAACCATCAATATTACCGAAAAAACAGGTAAATTAGTCGGCATCGAATGTGTTACAGATTTAAACGATTTGATGATTATTAATAAATCGGGTGTAACAATTCGTATGGATGTCAAGGATATCCGCATTATGGGCCGTGCGACTCAGGGGGTTAGACTTATTAATCTTGAGAAGAGAAACGACCATATTGGTTCAATTTGCAAAGTGCTTTCTGAAGAAGAGGAAGAGAAAGAACTAATTCATGAGTTAGGTCTTGATGTGGCTGAAGTTGAGTTAGATCAAACAGCTGAAGAATCTTCTGAAGCAGAAGACAATGCATCACATGAGGGTGGCAATCCTGCGACTGGCATGCTTTTTGATGATGTAGAATAATAGATTAATGAGAATAGTTGAATAAAAATAATCAAAAACAATAATCATGAAAAAAGTATTATTATCAGTAGCGTTGCTGGCAGGCGCATTTACTTTATCGTTTGCTCAGCAAAAGAATATCAAAGAGGCCAAGAGAATAGCAAATAGTAATAATCCTGACTTTGCTCAAGCTGAAAAATTAATTAATGAGTCGTTGGTTAGTGAAGAAACTAAGAATGATCCTGAAGCATGGGATATCGCTGGTTTGATTCAAAAAAGATTCATTGAGGAAGAGCAGAAAAAGCAATATCTTAAACAGTCTTACGATACTGTAGGTGTTTATAGCAGTGTTGCAAAACTAGTTGATTATTATGCTAAATGTGATGAGCTTGCACAAATTCCTAATGCAAAAGGAAAAGTGAAGAATAAGTTTAGAAAATCAAATGCTACTACTATTATGCAGTTCAGACCTGAGCTAATTAATGGTGGTGTTTACTATTTCAACCATAGTAAAGATAAAGAAGCTCTTGATTATTTCTTAAAGTATTTGGAGTCAGCAAGTATGGATATATTTGAAGGTAATGATCTTGTTTCTGAAGATGCAAACTTTAAGACTATTGCTTATTATGCAACTTTAGCAGCAATGCGTATTGAAGACTATGCTACAATTGAGAAAACTGCTCCTATGGCTGTTGATACAACAAAAGAGGGTATGCAATCACTAGAGATTTTAACTTATGCTTATAAAAATCTAAAGAAAGATGCTGAGTTCTTGGCTACTTTAAAAGAGGGTATGGAAAAATTCCCAGAACACATGTACTTCTTTGGTAGCCTTGTTGACTATTACGTGAATAAAGAGCAATTGGATGAAGCATTAGCACTTGCTACTGATATGGTTGCTAAAAACCCAGACAACAGCTACTATGTATATGTAGAAGGTTTTATCAATCACCATAAGAAAGACTATGCTGCTGCTGCTGCAAGCTTCAAGAAAGCAATTGCAATTGATCCAGAGAATGCTGAAGCATATTCTAACCTTGGTTTAGTATATACAATTCAAGCTCAAGGAATCTTAGACTCTATTCCTGTGGACATGGACATTAATGATTCTGAATATATTGCTAAAACAGGTGAAGCTATTCAACTATACAAAGAGGCACTTCCATTCTATGTAAAAGCAAGAGAACTTAAACCAGACAATAAAGATCTATGGTTACAAGGTCTTTACTTAATTTACTACAAATTAGGTATGGAAGAAATTGAAGAGATTGAAGCTTTAATGTAATTCATTTTAGTTATTAGTTATAAAAAGAACCCGTGTAATAGCTTTGTCTATTGCACGGGTTCTTTTGTTTCTGAGAGTATGCAAAATGCTAAATGTAACATTTGATAATAGTGGTTGAACTTCTTCAAGCGTTAACTTTTTACTGCTACTTTCTTACGATTTGCTACTGTATGATTTTTGATAAGAGCAAAGATCCAACTGATTAAGAACGCTGTGCATACAGGTATTACCCATCCCAATTTATATCCTGAAAGTGGTAACATAGTTATTGCCTTCTCTAGGTAGGGGATAGGTAGTTCCTTTAGGCCAATAAGAATGCTTATAACTATGGTGGTGTAAACCGTCGTTTTATAGACTACCTTTTGCGAATTAAAAATAGGGTCGATAACCACTAATACAATAAGCACAATGGCTATAGGGTAGATAATAGCGAGTAGGGGAATACTGTAATCTAATATTGCGTTTAGTCCTACATTGGCGATCAAAAAGCTTGAGATAGTCCAAATAATGGTCCAGTATTTATAGCTCAGACGGTTGAATGCACCTGAAAAATATTTTGCAGAAGCTGATATTAGGCCTACACAAGTTGTCAAACAAGCCAAAGTGAAAATTCCTGCTACTAAATAAGCGCCGAATCCTCCTAAGATATGACTTGAAGCCAGATTCAAAAGCTCAGCACCATTTTTAGTATTTGGGAATCTACTTGCACTTGTAGCTCCAATATGTGCCAGCATAAAATATATTGCTAACAGTAAAATTCCCGCTAACATACCACTACGGATAGTGGATTTCATAACTTCTTTTTCCGACTTTATGTTGAATGAGTGGATAGCCATAGCTATAACAAGTCCGTAACTCAGTGCTCCTACTGCGTCCATAGTTAGATATCCTTCGAGAAAGCCTGCAGTGAACGGACTTGTTTGGTAGTCACCAAGTGGTGCTTGATAGTCCCCCATGGGATTGATAAAAGAACAAATAAATAGCGCTACCATTAATATTAATAGCATTGGACTTAGGTACTTACCGATTCTATTGGCTATTTTATCAGGATTTAGACATAGCCAATAAGTAACTGCAAAAAATACAGCTGTAAATAGAAGTAGGGCGATATCTTTTGTTACGGGATCAGCAATGTTCGGAGCAATCCCGATTTCGAATGGCACAGTTCCTGCTCTAGGAATGCCCATTAAAGGGCCAACAGCCAGATATACTACTATAGCAAATATAGTAGAGAACCAGGGGCCAACACGTTTACCCATATTTGAAATTCCGTTAGATTTGGCTATTGCCACAACTCCAAAAACGGGTAAGACGACAGCAGTAAGGGTAAATGCAATCATTGCAATATAAACTTCGGTACCAGACATTTTCCCTACCATTGGTGGGAAAATAAGATTACCCGCTCCAAAAAAGAGCGAAAATAACATTAAACTCACTACCCAAAATTGCTTCGTTGATAATTTATTCATCAGTTGGAATTGTTTTTTCTAAGTTTTATAAATTAATTAAGCTTGCAATATAACGAATAATAAGCGTTTCGAGCTTTAATAATGCTATATAATATAAAATCAAGCATAAAACTAATGAAATGAAAGTTGTAACTGTATAATATTCACACTCTTGTTTCAGAAAATATTTAACTGATCTAAATGCTGAAAACATATAAATAGCTTTAGCATTGGTTGATATTGATAGAATCACTATCATTTCTAATGTGGTTCTTATTATATTCGCCTTCAACTTGATTAAAAAATATGATATGAAAGGTAATTCTGTTTTTAATAAATATTTTTGGATATGGAGTGTTGTAAGCTTAGCTATATTTTTAGCTTACACCAGAATCCCAGCATGGTACGGATTAATTGGCTCAGTATTGATGTTTTTTACTGTACTATCTAATCTCTTGCCTCGATTATTTAAAATATATATGTTGACTTTTATTGTCACCTTTATCTCTGGAGTGCTGGCTTTACTTCTGCAATTAATCACCAATATTCAGTATCAGGATAGTATAGGCTACGTGATGATTATTGTTATTTTAAGTCTTATAGCTTATATAGGAATGGCTTTTATAAGGAAGTTCAAGAGTTTGAAAAAATAATATTTATCTATTTTTCCTTTTAAAATGGTGAAATATATAGATGAAAGCTTATATTTACACCGAATTTGAAGAGCAATAACTGTTAGAATATTTTGAAGGCTTTACACAACCTCGTTTTAATTGTTTGCTTTTTTATTTCTGAGGTATCCAATTTTATGGATAATTTATACTTTAAGCTGAAGCTACTATTCTATTAATTATAGAGTGGTAGCTTTTTTCTGCTTCATAATGCTTATTATAGCCCTTAATAGTGTCTGTATGCTCAATTACACAACATTTCAAACATAAAATTGTTATCTTAGACAATAAATCAAATTATTATATTAAAACAGTAATCAATTTATGGAAAATCTGACCGAAAAAGAGTGGTATGAACTGATTGCAAGTGTGGAAAATCCTATTGTTCTTGATGTAAGAACTCCACTAGAATATCTTTTGGGTCGGATTGAATTTGCTCAACTAGTAGATTTTAATCCTACTGATCGGTTTGTGCTCGAAGTTGATAAACTTGATCGAGAAGGGCATTACTTTATATATTGTAAGAGTGGGCACCGAAGCTTTGATGCTTGCCTGTTAATGTCTCAAATGGGATTTAAGAACACTTATAATTTATTGGGTGGTATCGTTGAGTGGAAAGGAAAAACCGTAAGGTGATTGTAAAACTATATTACGTATGAAATCTTTTATTCAAAATAATATTTTAGCAATTATAGGAGTATTTATAGGTGCTCTTGGTGGTTATTTATATTGGAAGTTCGTGGGGTGTAACACTGGTACTTGCCCCATTACATCGAGCCCACTCAATAGTACACTGTATGGGGCCGTATTAGGTGGACTGTTTTTGTCTATATTTAAGCGTAAGCCTAAGAAAAAAGAGGAGGAGTGATAAATTAAACTCTGGAGCTATGCCTTGATGCAAACTCCTTACTCATCACAATACTGCGACTTACTCGTTTATAGAAAACGAGTAAGTCTTTTTTTTTGAGCTAAAGTCAAACCTCGTATTGGTTTGGCTTAAGTATATGCATCTGATTAGGAACAGAATTTCTGATTTCCTCCTTGAGGAGTTGGAGTAGGGTATGACGTACAAAATCGTGCCGTGTGATTAGTCTGATCTGGCGGGTCGGCCGTGGCAATGCAAAAGGACGAACTAATTCTTGTTGGCAGGTATTGAGCTGATCCAATGCCAACTCTGGAATAATAGTGATACCTTGTCCACTTTCGACCATGCGCATGAATGTTTCCATACTTCCCAATCGGTAAGCTATGCGACTCTGTACTCCCTCTAGACTGCAAAACTTGAGTAGTTGATCTCTAAAGCAATGTCCTTCATCCAAAAGCCACAAATGCTTACCCGAAATATCGGAGGTTCGGATCACACTTTCCTTAAAAACAGGCTCTTGAGTCGAAATATAGCCGAAGAATTCTTCAAAATAGAGTAACTGACTCGTTAAGTGTTTGTTCTCTGGAGCAGTAGCTGTAATAGCTGCATCAAGTTCTCCTTTGTCCAAAGCTAGTTCAATGTCCGATATTTTCATCTCAGCCATTCTTATATCAAGCTTCGGGTGTTTATCCATAAAGCGCAGGTAGAATCTAGGCAAAAGGTAAGGAGCAATAGTTGGAAGTACTCCTAATCGAAAAGTTCCTGATATTGCACCTTGCTCTTCAGCTACGATTTCTTTGATATGTTGAGTTTTACCGAGTACAGTTCTTGATTTCTCAATGATTTTTTTACCTATAGCAGTAGTTGTTACGGGTTGTGTGCTGCGGTCGAAGATACGGACGCCTAGCTCTTCTTCGAGTTTTTGAATCATTGCACTTAATGTAGGTTGAGTCACATGGCAATGCTCTGCAGCTTTGGCAAAGTGCTTATAACTGTCTACAGCTATGATATATTCGAGTTGTTGAAGTGTCATCTATTAATATTCTCGATGTTATAGATTTTGTCTATCACAAGATAGATTTTATCAGTTTGACTTACAAACATATCTGACTTATCTTTGTAATAACGAAAGACAAAAGATATTTAATTACAATATAAAATATATGATTATGAAAACTTTAGACATTATTAAATTAAACGAAGCAGGTACTAAAAAGGTTATAGATTCTTTACAAAATCTGCTAGCAGACTTCCAAGTATATTACACAAATCTACGTAGTTTCCACTGGAATGTCAAGGGGAAAGGTTTCTTTCGTTTGCACGACCAATATGAAGAGATGTATACGGAAGTAGCAGATCAGATAGACGAGATAGCTGAGCGTATTTTAATGCTTGGTGGTACTCCTGAAAATAAATTCAGCAACTATTTACAAACTGCTCAAATTAAAGAAGTTGGTGCAGTAAGTGATGCTGACCAAACCGTTAAAAGTACTTTAGAGTCATTATCACACCTTATTGCTTCAGAGCGTAAGATTGTAGCACTTGCTGACGAAAACGATGACGAGGTAACCCTAGGACAAATGGGTGATTACCTTTCCGCACAAGAAAAACAAGTATGGATGCTCACTGCTTTTTTAGGTTAACTAAAAGGCATTAAGTATAGTTTCAATTGTTAATTAGTTTTACACAAACTAAGCAGAGGATTTCTTCTAATTTTAGAAGGAGTCCTTTGTCTATTTAGTTTATAAATAATAATAGCTGCCTAACTTATCGTTAAGCAGCTATTATTTGTAAAAGATATTATTCGTATATAAACGATGTTTATTCTACGGAGATAGGAATAGTTTTCTCTACTCTTACTCCATTAGAGACTGTAGATATTTTTAATTCACCTTCACCAGACTTGATATCTGTTAAGATCAATTGGTTGTTTTCAATGCTTTGCTCAAAGAAATCTATCTTTTCATCAGATTCAATTGTAGTCTTAATTAGGCAGGCCATATTATCGGGATCATAAACAAGATCGTCTAGCTCGATAGTCGCAGACTCATTTTTGAGAAGCTTGACTTCCTCTAAAAGTATTTCTGGGTCGTAATGATCATTAAATAAAGGCATCGAAGGGAACCAATAATATTTCTGATCTTTAGGAGCCACATCTGATTCATCATCATTGCCAATAGGGATCGTTCTTTCTACTTTTCCATTTTCGTCGATGATAAATAGCCAATTGTAACATCCGCTTTCTCCCCAGCCATCTCTTTTTACAATAGCATAGAGTTTTCCATCTAAAGGGTTAATTCTGAGTACACCACCATAAAAAGCTAATGCTGTAGAACTTGTGCCTTCGCTTAGGAAGTCTTTTTCAATACCATAATCCGTATCGGAGCCCAAGACAAAGAATTCTGGTGTTATTTCATCCTTATCTATATCGTATTTGATAAGACGTTTGCTACTACCGAACATTCCAGGGGTAATTGACCAATAGAGTGTATTATTTGCAGGGCTAGCTATAAATGAATTTGGATTCCAAGCGTCCCAAGTGCCTCGTATGGGTGTGCTACCGATATCTCTAACTTTATGTTTCTCTAAAGTAATAGGATTAATTCGGAATAGTGAATTCGGATTGCCGACCCAAACATTACCATCTTTGGAAATAACAACCGAACCAGGTTGATCAATGTCTAAAGTTTGTACAAATTTGTCAGTCTCTACATCGATTACATAAGCATTATTTTGACCTGTTGCAAATACATATTTTCCAATATATACGATGTTCCCTATTGAAGGATTTCCCGGAATAACTATTTGTTAACTTAAGCTAGAATCAGTTAAATTTACCACCTGAATTCCTGCAGTAGATGATATGTAGCCTTTCTCAGGACTAATTCCTACAAAAGCTTGTCCATTACCTCGTCCATTTGCTAGGTCTTGGTGAGTAGTAACTTCTTTAAGGCTATGCTTGTCAGCAATGACGAAGCGATTATTTTGCTTTGACATTACGTATAAGTTGTTGCCAAATGCAGCACCATGTGTTGAGGTTGTTCCAAATGCAGCACCATGTGTTGAGGTTGTTCCAAATGATTTTCCGGGATTAGCCTTTTGAAAAGCTTTATAAGTAATAGCGCCATTATCATTGAATAGGTTAAATTGGGATCATATCATATTCTTGGGGATTTAACATATTAAGCAAATAGCTCTGTTGCTCTAAAGAGGAAGAACTTAGTGTCTGTAATTCCTCTGAAAGTAGCTCTTAGCTGTTTAAGCTTTGCGTTGAAAGACTCTGCAG
>NZ_AQWS01000020.1 GCF_000375405.1 Bacteroides propionicifaciens DSM 19291 = JCM 14649
CGATGATTCTGTGATGAAATCAGTATATTTAGCCGTTAGAGAGGCCACAAAGAAGTGGTCAATGCCTATCAGGGACTGGGGCATAATTTTAAATCAGCTCCTAATTATTTACAAAGAAAGGGTCAGGCTATAACAATAACCCAACCCAAGCTTAATTTACTTACACACTTCCTGAGACAGTGTCAAATTAATTTTTATCCGATATAGCACATGATAATGTGTTGTATTGGTTTTTTTATTAATTTAATCCCCCACAAAGAAAAAATACGGATCCCTCATTTGATATTCATTCAAGCTGTTGTATGCATTATTTAGCTTAAAGGACTCTTTGTAAATCTGTACTGTGAGATGTGATGAAATTTTCATTGGTTCGGCAGATTGATAGATTCCCATTTTGGGACGAGAAAAGAAACCCGCTTCTATAAACATGGGTACAACACTATAAAGAGCATTCTCAGTAGCTCTATTGCCACCATACACGTCAGATATGGGTTTCTTTATTGTTTGAGTATTCACCATATCTTGTACTGCAAAGAACTTCCCGAAAGTTCTCAATACTTCAAATGAGAACGAAAATGCACTATTTAGTAATGCAATTAAAATTACATCCCTATCCGCTTTCTTTTTGATGATGTTCTTAATCTCTTCTTTATTTGCTAGCAACAGCTCGTTTAATGGGCTTTGAGGTATAATTTTGTTTACAATGCGCAAAGCTTTCTTAAGTCTGTTCTCTCCACTAAAATCAAGTCTCAGTTGCTCTATTATATAATCATTGCTATAACTATCGTTGAGATAACTCTCCAATGCTGCAGCCAAAGTCTCAATAGGGATTCGTTGATTTATATCTATTGATTTATTATTCATGCTTTATTTCTATAAATGGAATTAGTACTTCCAATATGTGTGCTCCTCCATGTGTAACTAATTTATCGTTGGTCGAAAAACTCAAATCACTATTAAAATAAATCGCACCTTCTTGCTCAGTTATCGAATCTTTCAAATCGGGATTATTATCTATAAATTCATCTTTTAACCACCTATCTGAATACTCAAGGTGTCTTTGACTTCTACTTCCCGATTTATTTGTTCCAAGTTTTTCACGACCTTTCAATCCTCTCCATCCTTTTGCTTGAATATTGCCATGATCTGTGGTTAAGAAAATTGTAAACCCAGCTTCTTGAAGCTTCTCTACTTTCTCTACAATACCGCTCTCCTCAATCCATCTTTGTGTGAAGTGCAATAAATCTTTATAATCTGTAGAGTTATGCATTCTTTCATCCAAGTCAGTCAACACAATGGCAAACTTGGTGATATCTCTTAAGTTATCAAAATCTACAGTATTATGGCAATATCTTATCTTGTGACTGCTAACATTTTTACTTTTCCAATACTCTTTCCAGAGTTTATTTTCACTCACCGGACCTTGTCTGTAATCCTTTTCTGGAGCTCCACCTCTAAATATTGCTTGTCGCGAAAGTTGCGTAATAGAAGGAAGCCACGATGATATCACATTTTCTTTTCTATTTGGAGGTAATATTTTGTTCAGTAGTTCGTATTGCCAATAAGCCAAACCATCAATAACTATGAGGGCTATCTTTTCGTGGAGATAATTAAAACTCAAATGGTCTAATATCTTTGAAACAATTTGAGGTTTTTTTACTGCACTCGAGTTTTTGGTTTGTTGAAAAGAGTGTTGTATATAATCTTGAAACATTACATTGACCTTGTTCACAGTAGCAATAAATGGGTCAAACTCGGGGGTATCTATTGTTTCAACTAATCCCTTAGATATAGTTCTGCAAACAACAGCCCAATTTACCGTCTCTTCATTAGTCAGTTTAAGTATCGTTTCATCGAAAAGGTCGAGATCAAATATAGGTTTACTCGGGAAAGATATTTCTTGGCTCTCTGTTTTCTCAATCAATTTTAATGTCTCGGCTCTATTCAACCTCACAAATTGCTTTTGAGCAAATAGTTTGTCCAATAGCTCCAGTTCGAGGTTTACAATAGAAGGAATGTGGTAACCATTGAAATAGTTGTTTAAGCTAAACTCATTTACACGTGCTCTCTTTTCAATATCTTCTAAATAAGCACTATTATCTTTACACAATAATACTAATATTGCACCCTCATCTTTCAACTCAAACTGAATGCGTTGATTAATTTTGCTGCCATTCACAACATCTATTCCTGCAACATGCAATGCGTTTTGCACATCTTCTCTATACAAAAAACCATCATTGTTTTCTGTAAGAAAAACATCACAGTTTTGATGTCTCAAATCATTGGCAATATGTTCTATTAATCCCTTAACCATTTATTCTTATAGTTAATAAGTGCTTTGTTCCAGGAACTATCTTCTGCATAGATTGAAACTCTTTCAACCATTTTTCATGAGATTCTTCTAGTTTACGAAGTTTAGATTTTCTAATATTTTCTATCCCTATTTTATTTATTCTTGATTTCTGAAAAAGATAAGAGTTTACTTTATTCTCTTTTTTCACCTTCATGCTCGCCATTAACTCTGCCTCTAAATTTTGGAACATAATGTATAGTGAATCCTCTAATTGAAACTCAACATTTGTCAGATTATTAGGATACTGTCTGCCATTTATCTTAAAGTTCGATGTCCCACTTATCAATCTATTCCATATATCATTGGCATACACAGCATACTGTTTGCCATTGTCCGCTATAAAAAAACAGTGATACTGCACCTTTCTTTCCAAACTATTCTTTGCACTCACCTCCCACAAACTCCAATAACCGGGAGTCTCCGCTCCATTTTCAGAAATTACTATTGGAGTACCATCTTCACTATTAAATTGTCCGTAGTTATTCAAGATCTCACGAATCCAATCGTGCTGCAATGTGATGTGTTCTAAACCAGGATGGTTTAAAGATACTTCTGAGTCGAAAGTAATACGTTTGGTCTCATTGTTAATTTTCACGTCTGATATGCCTGATAAATCTTTGCTAATAGAACCCCCATTTATTATTGTATATTGCTGTATCAACGACTCTAACCAATATGGTAGTGGACTATGTTTTATATCAGAAGCTTTTTTGTATTCTATTTCCTCCTCTGCAACTAAGGGCATTATCCCTTCAGTACTTTTGTATTTGTTCAGCTTGCTCTTTATTTCGTAAAGCCAACTTTCGCCTGCTCGCTCAAACCGTTCTGGGTCTAAAAGACTTTGCAAGTAAAGGTTGTTCACTTTTTTCATATCTATGGTTGAGTCTAACACATCAGAAGTTTTATCGATACCCAACTGATCGATAATGTTGTTTAGTTTCTCTTCAATCACTTCATACACCCGCAAGTCAACACTATTGTTGGTGAGCATATTGTAAGCATGTACTTCGTGCTTCTGACCAATTCTATCTACCCTACCAATTCGTTGTTCTATCACCATTGGATTCCAGGGCAAGTCGTAGTTTACAACAATATGGCAAAACTGCATATTCAACGATTCGCCAGCTGCATCTGTACCTATCAGTATTTGAGCTTCGTTTTTGAAAAATGTTAAGGCTCTTTTGCGAGTGTCCAAATCTTGACCACCATTTATTTGAGATACTTTATATCCATTCCTCTTAAAGAATTGAAAAAGCATTCTTTGTGTAGTTCTAAATTCAGTGAAGATGAGCACTTTCAAGTTATTGTTGCTGTGCAGTTGTTGCAACTCTTGCATCTTATATAGCAAGGCATCTGCTTTTGCATCTGTTTCAGTATTCATGCAATCTTTGGCTTGGTCTATCAAGTCCGACAAAAGCTCTTCTTCATCCTCTGCCAATCCAATAGGATAACTTTGATGCACATCATCAAAACTAATGTTCCCATTATTTACTTCCTCCACACTGTCCACTTCATCAGCATAAGAAGCTAAGTCTACGTCTTCACCCAACCGCAACCTTTCCAATCTTCCCTCCATAGCCGACAATATTGCAGCAGTGGAGCTACTTACCAACCGTTGAAAAAGCACCATAATCAACCCAGTTGCTTTATTGTTTCCCTTTTTGGCTGTGTTAAATCCTTTGCGAACATATTCTGTTATATCATCATACAGTGCTATTTGCTTCTGATGTTTGTCTTCATCTAAAAACACATCAAAACGATGTGTATGTCTTTTATTAAAAAGTTTATCGCCATTATAATCTACAGCAAATCTTTTTTCTGTACGGATTACATAAGGCTCCAACTCCTCTATATCAGGCAATCCTTCTCCTGCAAATGCATCAGGATCTAACAATTGCAATATTCTTCTGAAATGATCTGCTTTGCCTCGGTGAGGTGTGGCAGTAAGCAACAATACATTGGGAACAGTGTTGCACAACTGTTGTGCCAAAATATAGCGCGACACTGTGGAGGTAGCACCCCCCATTTTATGCGCTTCATCAATTATAACTAAATCAAAATCGGCATCCAACACTGCTTGCATTCTATACTTATTGTATTCATCCACTCGTTCATCCGACCATCCATGGCGCTTTTCTAAAGGTTTCAGCGCATCTGTCGATACAATAATCTGATTGTGTTGTGTCCAAAAATTATACTCCTCATCTGCATTTATGTTAGAGAAAGTGCGGGCCATAGAGGTAATCATTTCAGAGTCGTAGAGATGAAACACCTCGTTGAAGTGATCTTTCAATTCACTTTGCCATTGCATCATTGACGATTTTGGCACAATAGCCAAAGTTCGCTTTATATCGCCTCTTATTTTCAACTCTTTCAGAATCAAACCTGCTTCAATGGTTTTACCCATACCCACTTCATCCGCCAATAGAAAACGATTTTGTGTTGACTGCATCACCTTCTCCAATACCAATATCTGATGGGGCAGCGGAATTAAACTACTCTCATAAGGAGCTAAGATATTTTTACGCGCCACTTCATCCTTTATCTTGGCTGCAATGGAGATAAAGCGCAAGTAAGGAAGAGAGAACTCTGAATTCGATTTCTCTAATTCATCGTAAGGTATTTCATGAAAACTATTATTTTCAACCACACGTATCCACACAACACGTTGTCCGAATAGTTCTTTTTCACCTACAATTTCGCATGCTTTCCCTTTATATTTTAGCATAATATCTTCATTCTTTTAAGAGCTTGTTTTCTTTACTCTCTTTATCTTATACTCTCGAGCTTGCAATATCATAAAACTGCAACAACACCTCATCCTCCATCAACAAATTGTTAGGAATACGATCTCCAACAGTTACAATTGTTTTAAAATCTTTATCTTGATAGCATTGCTTAAACCCTTCACGCAATGCTTCTACTCGCACCTCTTTTATCTTTGTACGTGGATTCTCTATTTCTTTTTTGTAACCCTCAAATAGACGTAACAAACGTCCTTTTCTAAGTTTCTCCAAATCAGCTTCGTTTTCAGGATCGGGTGCATACCATTTACCTGATGCGTCTTTTAGGAAGTTTTCTTCCAAAATAGTAGACAACTCTGGTATCATATCTCCTTTGCGCACTCCTGCCAAAGCTTGCATCCATTGGGGTTGAATGTCTTGATAGGTCAGAGATTTATCTGCCAAAAAACTCTTTAACCACATCACTCCATCTTGTTCTGATGATACAAAAAGAGACATCTGTACAAATTGAGGATTCTCTTTCTTTTTTTTATCATACTCTTGCACTTGCTCATTGGTGAAGAACATGCCATCTCGCTCTATAAATCGTTCACGCAAACCTTGTTGGAACTCACCTGCATCTATAGGAACTGGCAACGTTCTTTGTACATAAAATGCAATGAGTCTATCGAATAGTATTTTGGGACTACGTTCTATAATAGCTGTGGTTGAATTTTCGACCATTAAATGAATAGGTAAGTGGTTTAAATGTTCTTCTATAAAATCCCAGATTGCTACATTTGAGTGAGGGTTTCGCTGGAATTTGTTATCAAATTCTGAAGAAGGTTTATAACATGAGATAATTAAATCTTGCTTAACAGATGTAGAATAACGCATCGATTTTATACCACCATGTATTTTATCTAAAGCAGAAATATTTGCAATTATAAAACCTGAGCTAGTGAGTGATATTTGAATACAATTCCATATTGCAGCACTTGTATTACTAAACTCTACAGTCATCCACTTTCCAGGTTTTAAAATACGGAAAAACTCTTTAAATGCTTTTAGCATCAAGCCTTGGTATTCTAATTTACTTTTATTTTGTGTTTTATTCTCAATTGCCTCTTGGGTATTGTTTGTTTTAACTTTAAGCCATGCTTCAGTAATAAAATTTAATTCTGAATACATTATATTCGCTCCAAAAGGTGGGTCAACAAAAATGTAATCGATTGTTTTTGATTCAATAGATGATATTTGAGTTGTTGATTGACATGAAATTGACTGTGATGATAGTTTTTCATGAGAGTCAAAGAGTTTGTAACTAATTATATCAAAAGGATTTTGCTCTACAACTTCACTTGGAACGTATAAAGTTCCACTTAAAGGACCATTAATTCTTCCATTTGGGTTATGCTTATTAACGATAAACCTATTTAATTTTGTTAGATTTCTTGATATAGAATTAGTTATGTAGAATTTCTCCTCAAGTGATGACTCAGCCCATAAATCAGACAAAACAAGTAAAGTTCTATAGTTATAAAGTTGATAAACCTTAGTTATGTATTTGTTAACTGGATCATTCATTTTATCACCTTTGGGTAAAGAGTCAAGTGGTACAAAATTTTCAACTTCTTGTCTATTAATCTTTTTAATTAAATCAATATCCTCTTGATCAGGTTTTTTAAAATGTCTTTTTCCCTTATATGTATAACAAATTCTATATGGAACTGTCTGTAGCTCTCTAATAACATCCCCTGAAACAGAATCTAATTTTGTGTGAGACTTACGTATTACTTTTCTTCGTTCTATAGCCCCATTACAATTTTGACATCGAGCCTCATTTAAAATCACCCCATCATCAAAATTTACAAACATATCTATAAATTCATGTTCATGATCACAATGTTGACAAAGAATAATTTCATTCCATACTGTGTAAATTATTTCTCCATATTCATTTCCATTATGTTTTGTTCTGAACATCCATGAATGTTTATTCTTTAATAGTTCAAGTTTTTTTTTGAATTTAGATGATTCTTGAAAGACATTATTTAAACTATAAGATATAAAACTGGCAATCGGACTTAAATCTATGCAAATTGCATTTCTTTTACCCCAAGCTGCCTCTTGTTTCTCTTTTTTAATAAGATTAATAAAATCATTATCTGGACTTTCACAAAAGGAAGCAGCAACGCCCGTCATTCCTGTTCCTGCAAATCCATCAAATAGAATATCTCCAGGTTGTGTATAATGCATTATGTAGCGCATAATTGCTGGATGAGGAACTTTTGTATGGTATGAATGTGCCATATAAATAGGATTATTCTTCCCTTCACTAATATCAGCTGCATAAGGTTCTGTAACTTCAAAATCGGGATTTCGCTTCCCTTGCTCTACCAACTCCATTTTCTCTTCCTCCCACTCCTCAATAAAATCATTCAGCCAAGGATTAGGGCAAGCAGTATAGTAAGGTGGGTCAGAGAGCTTTAAAATATCTTCATCTTCTCCAATGGGGAAACCCTCCATCTGTTTCAGCTCAGGTAGTTTTTTGCGGAGTTCTTCTCGAAAATAATTTCTGCGCTCCTCTTCCGTGTTGAAAGTTATACCTAATACAGTGATTTTCTCTTCTTTTATATCTTCGTTTCTAAACATTGTATTCTTATTTCAATATTATTCTAATCTTGTCTCTCTCTTTTCCTCTGGAAATTTGGTTGATATACTCGCGGAAAGCTTCGATAGCTTCGTCGGGAGTTAAGGGTTTGTTGAAAGTAGTTTTCATTCCTTCCATATCCAACTCTAATTTCTCTAATCCCTTGTGCAAATCCATAATAGCATTGCGTATTTGCAAAGCATTTTGTTTGGTGAGTTCTACTTTGCCTGATTTAAAATCTGATAAGAGTGTTTGAGAAGTTTTACTCAACAGATTCATTTTCTGTTGCACCATGGGGTCGTCTAATGTATCTTTCAAGCTATCGGTCCAAAGATGCAACAGGTCATTTATTTCACCCCTTAGTTCTTTGATAGACAAAGTTTTTTTTCCCTCAAATTCTGCAGGATTGAAGTCATGATAAGGAGCAGTTAAAATTAAATCTTTGTTTATCTTTTCATCAGCAGGTTGCAGTTTGTTTATTTTTTCTACCAATTGTGCATACTGACCTGTAGAAAGAAAATCAGCCTGTTGAAGAATATCACATATTTGTTTCTCTTCAGAATCTAAGAGGGCAACTTTTAAAGTATTGTCCGATTCGCTTATTCTGTATTTCAAATACAAACTTAAATACCAATCTGCATATTGCTCTTTAAGTTTGCTGAGCTCTGCTTTGTAGGTATTCATTTTTGCTGTGCTGTTTGTACTAACTACACCAGGCAGTTGATTGATTGCATTGGTAACTTTCGTTTTAAATTCTGTATTGGTAATGTATTGGTTGCATTGTTGCAGATAGCTGATATCCTCATTAAGAGAATTGAGTTGAGCTAATTGCTGCTCAACCTTTGATACTTCATCCTTTATAGGTAGTATTTTGTTTAACTCCTCTTTGCTATATGGGAAGTTTTTAATTCGAGCTTCAGATGTATAATTAGCAATTTTGTCACAAAAACCAGAGAACGCTGAGAAGTCTCTTCTATATTTTAAAGCATCTTCTTGCGATATTATTTCAACACTTCTAAAAGTATACCCATTCCCTACTTTACTTTGTAGGGTAACAGTGCGTTCTGCCCATTTTTTTGCGGCAGATACCAAATGCGTGTAAGTGGATGGATCATTGAGATGATTGCTTAAATCACGACCAAGCAAATAGATAAATAATTGCTTAAGTGCCGCTAAATTCAACCCCTTAGGCTGTTTGATATGTGTAAAAGTAAAGAAGTCTTGATTGACAACATTTCTTAGTTCATTCAGATTAGTTGAATTGATAGATGTACCAGAGTTGAGCGTTATCTCTATTTCACCCAAAGCAGCCAACACAGCCATTACCACAAACTCTAACTCTGCTTCAATTTTATAATCTTTAGAGAGCCATAAGTCTTCACTTCTATCAACAAACTCAATAATTTCGTCGCGATTCAACACCTTGCCTTCCCCTTTCTCTTTAAGCATTTCCATTAGGCTTCTTGCATAAGGAGAGTGACTATAATCGAGAGACCCCGGAACCCACAATCCTAAACCCGAAAGTACACCTTCACCATCTTGGTTGCGTTGCTCAGGATTTGAAACTTTCGATAGGGCTTGTTTAATTAAACGATCGAAGTTGTTTTTTGCAATAGGTGTATTCAATTGAGTAAACTGAGGATAATTGGGTCGTTCGTTTCCGAACCACTCTTCTAATACCATGGATGCCACATTCGAAAATACTTGTTCTATTGACGAACCTGCTCCCAATAACTGATAACCGCTTAATGGAAGTTCTTTTCCTTGGTAATCCACTTTAGTTGTTCTCACATATTGTTGATCGAAAAATGTGCGTGCTTTTTTATTCAACTCGTCAATTTTTTGACGATAATTGGCTTTCTGTGAACTGTCAGATCGTGCTTCCAATGATAGAGCTGCACCATAAAGAGTTACTGCCTCTTTAAACTCATTAGATAAATCATCAAAAATAAAGTAAACTTCATCCTCCTCATGATTCCTTTTTTTGTTATTGGCATCAAAAATGGGCATGAAGTACATATAGAAGTTTTGTAGTGGATGCGTTGTGGATTTCTGGTTTGGATTTCCAAAGAAGATATATCCACTGCGGTAAGTCTTATGAGATTTCCAATCGATGGTATGTTCCCAAATTTTAAATCCTGTGCGATAAGTATCTCCCTCTAATGGTAAATTAACTTCTAGGAACTTAAAGAAATACTCATCTTTTTGATTATCTGTCATTGTTGCAGCATAATCTCTAATTTTCTGATCAAAATTAACCCCTCCTTCAATGCGCAAGTGAAATTCGGCGTTGTCTTTATTTTGATCGAAATATTGGCCCGATGTGGCAGTAATTATTTGCTGAGCTGTTGAATTTACTATATCAATTAAAAAATCTCTGTCGATTGCCAAACTATCTGTAAGGCATAAATCATCTACTAAGTGCTCTGTATTAGTTCCGTTTTGCTTTTGCAAGTCGGCTTGCAACAACTTAATGGCACATCCATTTACTATACGTTGAGCCACATTTTTTTTAGCTGCTCTTCCTCCAGTGAAGTGCGAATTTATTTTATCATCAATAGTTTCTGTTATCTCTTTCACCCTTCTTATGTCAGGATTGGCCATTAAATCTTGACTTCTTTGCATATCTTCCCAATATCTATCATAGGTCAATAAACCAGGATTGTCTGTTGGCACATCCTTCTCTAATATATCAGAGAACTGACTCGATAAGGTTTTTAATATCTCGCGCTGACTCTTTCCAATTCTAATTTTTTCGAAATTTTCGAAGTAGCTGGGATGCACTGGATAAAGCTCTATATAATCTTGTGTGCGAGCGTGCATATCGGTAAAGAAGTGAAGGAAAGGATCTAGGTGTTCTTTTATTAGTTGTTTCTGATGTTCGTTTTTGCTCAAAAGACGATTCTTCACAATAAAAGCAACATCCTCTTTTGTAATCATAATATCCTTGTATCTATCATTTACCTTTTGCAGCATTTCGGCAGCAAACTGAAACTCTGGTGAATGATATATCATCTCTTGCACACCAAACATGAATTTGAATTTGGAGTTATCACAAGCTTGTCCTAATGCTTGTAAAACAGCTAAATCTTGATTAAGCAAATTAGCGTCGCTACGCCCTTTAAGATAAGCCAACATCTCATCGATAACAATAAGGAATCCTTTATCTGGAAACTTCTCTTCAAACTCAGCCATCATCAGCATTATCTTATCGTAATAAGGAAGTGCACCATAGTTTTCAAAAGAAAAGTTGACACTTAATTCACTCAAGTATTTTTCGACACGGAAAGTAATAATCTCCCAAAGACTTTCAGTATTCCCAAGCTCAAATCGCAATACTTTAAACTGTCCTGCAATTTTTCTCAGCTCCTCTTTTGGTTTAGAATCGTTTACCAATTCAACAAGCTCTTCATCTTCTGCAATAAGAGAAACCAACGACATTAAGTGAGACTTACCTGTACCATAATTACCGACAATTTGTAGCCCGAAAGACTCATTGCTATTATTAAAGTCGATATTCCGAACCATCAATGGTATTAAGGTTTCTTTAAAGGCTTTAGAGAAAACGAATGTCTTTATCAGTTGTTTCTGATAATCTATTTCTTTATTTGCTCTGCTAAATTTTATTACCTCGGTAATAGGTTCAAAATTGAGTAATTCTTTGTATTTCATAGTGCTATATGGCTTAAGTTATTTATATTAATTTTTATTCCTCTCTCTTTCGACATAAAGAACAATACATCACTCTCTATCTCGCCCTCCCATTCGATAAGAAGCAGGTTGTTTGTAGAATGACTGTCTATAATTGTTTTAAAGTTTTGTTTTAAATCAGGCTCAAACAAAATACCAAGATTGGCAATTGCTAATGTCTTACCAAAGTTTGGATGGTCAAAAACTGCTTTGTCAAATATCCTATTTATCTCATCATAAGCTTTCATGGGCAACTGTTTTTCATTGTTGAAATTGAACAATGATTGCGATAGAAGCTTGCCCACGTCAATGGGTGTGATATCCAGAAGGCGCTCTTTATAGAAAACAATTTTATTGCGCGAGAATGACCCGATATAGGATAATACAGTCTTTAAAAGAGGTGAATTCATATTGTTTTCATCAGAATTTAGAAATTACATCAAAGTTAACATTTTATTCAATTGGAGATTGAAAAAAAAGGAGTAAATTATACCGCCCAATCATATGATACAGAAGTTCTTGCTTGCACAACTCCTGTTTGAGATTGGTTTTTGGTCTTGCCATTGATTTCTTCCAGCTCCTTTTCTTCAGGCAATGTTAACCTTAACCCATCAACAGCTAATAACCTAAATCCAGTCTATAATTTTTTACTCTAAAGAAAATGAGAGTAATAAATCGAGAAGCGTGTTTGTTTTTAGTCTCTTAAATTGATAATAAAGATTTTCACAAAGAAAAGAAAGAGACAACAGGCATTATTTGTGCCATGATGAGTGAAGTTTCCTCCTTTGATTTATCTGCAGATATTGGTTTAAGTGCATTTGATGCATTTTTCATAGCTGGAAAATAAGCTTATGGGTTAGAGGAAAAGTTTAATCCCTCACAGTTATACTTTTGGATTAACTGAACATTGTAGGAATTCGCAACTTTACAGGACAAGGTTGATACCTCTGACAATAAGGTTTCAACCTCCAGTAAACATCATAGAAATCAAAGTTCTATCAATCATGATATAGTGAGTTTTGATACAAAGATTGCAAATTGAGAATATAAAGTTGATACCTTTCGTAAATAAGGTTGACACCTCTGGAACAAAACATGCATCTAATCCTTATAACCCAGATATTGCTAATGCTCTTTTTAGGAGTGGATATATTGAATCATGGGGAAGAGGAATCAGTAAAATGACCAACTTGTGCTTGGAGGCTGGATTGCCTAAACCTGAATTTGAATATGATTCCACAGGATTGTGGGTGACACTTAGGAAGGATATATTTAATGAGGAGCATTTGCTGGAAAAAGGGCTTAATGAAAGACAGGTGAAAGCTACGATATTTGTAAACGAAAATGGCCGGATAACGAATATGCAGTATCGTGAAATAAATGATTGTTCTCGAACAACTGCAGCACGTGACTTAAAAGAATTGGTTGATAGAGATATTTTAAAAGCTTCTGGTCAAAGAGGTGCGGGATCATTTTATGAATTGATTACTTCTATAAAATAATTGTATAATTGGTATGTAACTGCACAATTGCATTGAACCATAATTGAACCAATTGAACCATAACCAGATAATAAATGAACACAAAAGGCGAAGGTTGAGCAAAAATAACGTAAGGATTGATGAGTAGTGAATACTTAACAGGTGTAAAATAGATTACCATAATCGATCCATACATTAGATTGCTTTACCAAATTCGCAACTTAGTGTATAGGAGAGCAAAGAATGATTGTAGGAATTGCAAGATAATCAGTCACTCATTGTAATTGAATTATATTTACAATCTGATGAAATGCTTCACGACAGATATATTCTTATTGATGACCGATGGAAAATAATTCCTAGTCATGGCTTAGGTATCTGGAACAAAGCTAATTGCAACTTCGATATTGCTGAAACTAATCAATTGTATAGGAGTTGTATGAGGTCTTCGATGACGGTGGTGAAGATGCTAGGGTAATTGTAAATTGTTTTTTTTACCTATTTACGATCAATAGATTTTACTTCGACATTCATTACTTTTACTTTATCGTATGATTCTGGGTCAGAAAACACAAATCGACCTTCCACTAACGGACTATATTTCACCTCTACCTCGTCAGATGTAAAGACATCTGGTGAAGTAGAGAGTTTGTTTGCAGCAGCTTTAAAATCAAACTCCTCAACAGGGAATCTCTCAGAGCTAAACTTCAATACAGCGGCATCGTTATCAATATGCTCTACTTTAGCTGCAGTTGTCTGCCATACTTCATCGTAATAAAAGAGTAAGAACAAGATGTCTTCAGCTTGAAGCGTATCCATTCTCTGCTCCAACAGGGCTTGTTCTTTCTGGCGAATGCTATTACTAGCTGTTCCATAAACAATTGTAAAACTAAAAAAAGCAACCAATAAGATTAAAAGCATCCAAAGCTTCCAAGATCCTTTGATTTCCGACTTACTTTGATCAGCCACTGTTCGCATGGATGGAGTCCAATCATTCTTGCGAATCTCCTCCCCCGAATTTTTCTCATTTTGTTTTAAGTTTATCCATTATACGATTCACGTCTTTGACTTTGTTCTGAACTAAGCCCAAACCCGAGACACCCTTATTGAGCTCCGTAGAAACAGCTAGGAGAGCTTTTTGGGTGAGCTCTACTGATTCTTCAAGAGTCAAGCCTTCAACAGCCAGGCAAGGCCCTATTTCGGGTTCAGCGGGCCTAAACAGATACGCTCCACCAAGGAGTAGTAAAACAGAAGCAGCTACAGCAACCCAAGACCGATATTTAGACAGCATAGACCTACTCTTAACTTGTATAGAAGATTCTTCTGATAGTTTTGAATCCATCCAGTTCTCAAGTTTCTCATTCAAAGAATCCGGAAGACTAGGCTCGTTTTCCATCTTAGACAAAGCTGCAAATAAGGTTTGCTCCTCTTTATATTGCTCAGGTACAACAGATGACTTGATAAAGTAATCCTTTAGCCATCGCTCATCCTCGAGGGTTGAGGTTCCACCATAATAGGCTCCCAATCGCTTATCCAATTCAGTTCTGTCCATAACGTGTAAAATCTTCTTTTAGTTGTTTACGCAATCTTGATAGAATAACTTTGACATTAGTCTGGGTTAATCCCATCTGTTCAGAAATTTGCTTAATACTTAAACCTTTACTGTGCCGACATTCGAATATTTGCTTTTGCACAACGGTCAAATTATTCACCCACTTCGATAAGTACTATAGCCTTTGCCTATCTTCAAACCTCGAACTGTTGAATCAAATTTCTTGAGTAATTCGGGGCTACACTCTTCAAGATTTAATATCACGATACTCTCGATAAATTGCTTGACAAGCTTATCAAAACTTTGCGCATAGATTAAAGGGGTACATAAGAGGAGTAAAAACACTAAGTTTAACTTTTTCATATTTTCTTATTTTAGTTTTTGTATCACAATATAAATTCTAAAGGCCTTCTATTTAAGTAGACGTCTAAACGATGAAAAGGTTACACTTATGCTGATAATAATTTTTCGGAATAACAAATAAGCCCCGATTTCAAAGCGAAATCGGAGCTTGTCTTATACCACCAAGTGGCGAATACTATTTTTATTGGATAGCGAAGATTAAAAGTTAATCATCTTCAATATCTTATCGGATGCTCCAGCATATTGAGAAACATATCCACCAGCCAACTGACTGGTCTCTTTATAGAAATCTCTATCCGCATCGAAACGATTTAGAAGCTGCTCTAGCTCTTCGTAGTTGTCAATGGAGTAAGCTCCTTTGTTATTTATAAGATCACGCGCCTCCATGAATTTTTGATACTTAGGACCAAAGATAACTGGGATTCCATATACAGCAGCCTCGAGTACATTGTGAATACCTACACCAAAACCTCCACCAATATAGGCAACATTGCCATAGCGATAGATTGAAGAGAGTAGCCCAAAGCAATCGATAATCAAGCATCTAGCCTCTAGGATATTCTTTTCGGTAGCCTTAGTATAACGAACGTAGGGCATCTCCAATTTACTAATAATCTCAACCAAGTGATTTTCATCAATCACATGAGGAGCGATAATAAGTTTCATATCGGGACGAGCATTAAAGTATTTGATAAACAAATCTTCATCAGGCGCCCATGAACTTCCTGCTACGAAAGTTGGAGTATCTCCTTTAAACAACTCAACAAGAGGTAAAGGTTTGGCTTGTTCTTTAATCTGAATAACACGATCAAAGCGAGTATCACCAACAACAGTGACACGAGTAATATCAATCTTAGCTAAGAACCGCTTTGAAGCTTCATTCTGAACAAACAGATGGTCAAAATTCTTCAATACCTTACGATACGTTCCACCATACCACTTAAAGAAAATCTGATTTCTTCTAAAGATAGACGAAACACTATATACAGGTATTCTACGGCGATGAAGTTCATCTAAGTAGTTTTTCCAAAATTCATACTTAATAAAGAATGCCATCTTAGGAGAAGCTAAATCTAAAAACTTAGCTACATTCCGAGGCTTGTCAAAGGGTAGATAACAAACAACATCAGCTCCTTTGTAGTTTTTACGGACTTCGTAGCCCGAAGGCGAAAAGAAGGTCAGTAAAATACGATACTCAGGATAAAGGGCTCTAATCTTCTCGATTAAAGGACGCCCCTGCTCAAACTCCCCCAAAGAGGCAGCATGAAACCAGACATAATCCTTATCCTTCTCGATCTGATGACGCAGAAGTTGATAAACCACATGATGACCTCTGACCATCTTCCTTGGCTTCTTACTAAACAAAGCAGCAAGATGAACCAGAAAGCCATATATGTATATTGCAATATTATAAATCATAGATTGTTTTAGCCTAGTACTTCAATGGCTTTATATAAGCGTTGTAGCGTCTCTTCTTTGCCCAAGAACTCAGTAATGTCGAACATATGAGGTCCTTTGCTTGCACCAACAACAGCCAAACGGAAAGCATTCATAACTACACCCACCTTTAGATCATGCTGAGTAATCCAGTCCATAACAACGGCTTCTTGATTAGCAGCAGAAAAGTCGGATAAACCTTCTAATAACGTAGCAAGCTCAGTCATCTCTTTGGCAGAATCTTCTTTCCAACGTTTCTTGGCTGTTTTCTCATCAAACGACTCGGGAGCAACAAAGAAAAAGCTTGCAGCTTCCCATAACTCATCAACAAAAGAGATACGCTCTTTCATCAGTTCAACCACGCGCTCTACTTTATCAAGTGGTGCATTAACACCCTGAGAAATAAGTTTAGGCTCAAATAGTTTTGCCAAATCAGCGTTTGATTTCTTTTGAATATATTGATGGTTAAACCAAATTCCTTTTTTGAAGTCGAACTTAGCACCCGACTTACTACACTTACTCAAATCAAACAACTGAATTAGTTCATCCATTGACAACAATTCTTGATCGTTACCAGGGTTCCATCCCAATAGAGCTAAGAAGTTGATTACCGCTTCGGGTAAATAGCCCGACTCTCTAAATCCCGATGAAACATCACCAGTTTTAGGATCTTTCCACTCAAGTGGAAACACAGGAAAACCCAAACGATCACCATCACGTTTGCTTAATTTTCCATTGCCTTCTGGTTTGAGCAGAAGTGGCAGGTGAGCAAAAGAAGGCATGGTGTCTTCCCAGTCAAAAGCTCTATATAGCAACACATGTAGAGGTGCAGATGGCAGCCACTCTTCACCACGAATCACATGTGTAATCTCCATCAAATGGTCATCCACAATATTGGCTAAGTGATAAGTTGGCAGTTGGTCAGCTGATTTATATAGTACCTTGTCGTCAAGAATAGAGGAGTTAATAATCACCTCACCACGAATCAAATCGTTAACACAAACATCTTCATGTGGCTCTATTTTGAAACGTACGACGTATTGTTCTCCCTTAGCGATAAGTTCTTCCACCTCCTGTTTAGAAAGTGTTAGTGAATTACGCATCTGCTCACGAGTAGAAGCATCGTATTGAAAATTAGCAATATCTGCTCTTTTTTTATCCAGCTCTTCGGGTGTATCAAAAGCGATATAAGCCTTCCCTCTCTCTAGCAGTACATCAACATATTTCTTATAAATATCTCGACGCTCGGACTGACGGTAAGGGCCATATTTTCCACCGAAGCTCACACCTTCATCAAACTCAATGTTTAACCATTTGAACGACTCAAGAATGTATTCTTCAGCACCTGGTACAAATCGGTTAGAATCTGTATCCTCGATACGGAAAACTAGGTCACCGCCATGTTGGCGAGCAAATAGATAATTGTATAAGGCAGTACGAACGCCTCCAATATGCAAAGCACCAGTTGGACTGGGTGCAAAACGAACTCTTACTTTTCTGTCTGACATAATCATTATGTAATATAAAAACGGAGCAAAATTAATCTTTTTTTTCCATACTAGCCTTTTATTTCGTACTTTTCGCAAAATACAAAAGGTGGATGATGGAAAAAGGTAAGAAGAAGATCTCTTGGAGAGATTTAATTTATAAGATATTGATTTTTTTAGGGGCGGTATCTCTAATTGTCTATTTCCTGCCTCGTGACGGGCAGTTCAACTATCAATTTGAACTAAATAAACCTTGGCGATATGGACAACTTATAGCCACATTCGACTTCCCTATTTACAAAGATAAAGCAGTTATCAAGTCGGAAAGGGATAGTGTGTTGGAATATCACTTTCACCCCTACTTTCAAAAAAGCAATACCGTAGCCACCGAAAACCTAGCACGCTTCAAAGAAGACTACGACAAGCATCTCAAAAAAAGACTCCCATCAGCACAATACTTTAACTATATCTATGCCAAGTTAGAGTCGATTTACGAACAAGGCATAATGGAAACCGATCAGATGAAGTCACTTCTAGACGATAGGGTTTCGGCAATCATGATTTCTAAAGATCGATTAGCTAGCGAAAAAGAGGTTACCTCTACTTATACTGTAAAGACAGCCTATGAAGCGCTATTCTTGGGCGACAGTATCAAATATAAAACAGACTTACTCAAAGCTTGCGACTTAAACAACTATCTCGAACCCAACTTAACTTACGAAAAAGAGCGTACGCAAACAGCCAGAGAGGAACTGCTCGACAACCTTTCACTCACAAGAGGAGCTGTGTTGAGTGGGCAAAAGATAATTGATCGAGGTGAGCTTGTGGATCAGAAAGCCTATAATATTCTAGAGTCCTTAAAATTTGAAACTCAGAAAAGAAGTGATTCGGTGAGTCAGAAGCATCAAATCTTAGTGGGGCATATCTTATTAATAGCCATACTGATCGGATGCTTTATGATCTATTTAGAGCTCTTCAAAAAGGATTATTATCAACATAAGCGAAGCCTTTCGCTACTGTTCTTGATCGTTATATTTTATTGTGTAATTACCTCGCTAGTTGAAAACAACTTCTTCAGCGTCTATGCCATACCTTATGCAATGACTCCACTGATTATCACGGTATTTCTAGACTCAAGGACAGCCATCGTCGCACACACCATTACAATACTGATTTGTTCTATTTCAGTCAGCTATCCTCACGAATTCATCCTTTTACAACTTATAGCAGGGATGGTGGGTGTTTATAGCTTACGAGAGCTATCGCAACGCTCTCAGCTAATAAAGAGTGCGGTCATTATCACACTCTCCTATATCTTTGTGTTTATGAGCTTAGAGTTGATTTCAGAAAGCGATGTCACTTCATTCAATCTGAGCATGTACAGCTATTTTGCCGTGAATGGTATATTTTTACTGTTTACTTATCCATTGCTATTTGTGTTGGAAAAGACCTTTGGATTTACCTCTAATGTAACGTTGGTCGAGCTTTCAAATATCAATAACAGTTTACTAAGACGACTATCAGAAGTAGCCCCTGGAACTTTTCAGCACTCTATGCAAATGGCCAATCTAGCATCAGAAGCTGCACTTCATATTGGTGCTAATAGCCAGCTCGTACGTACTGGAGCACTATATCATGATATCGGCAAATCACAAAACCCAGCATTCTTTACAGAAAATCAATCGGGAGGAATCAATCCTCACGATAAGCTATCCTATGAACAAAGTGCAGAGGTTGTAATTAACCACATCCACGATGGGGTGAAGCTGGCCGACAAATACAACCTACCTAAGGCTGTTAAAGACTTTATCGTAACACATCATGGTCTAGGTAAAACGAAGTATTTCCTTATCTCGTGGATGAATGAACATCCAGGTGAGACACCAGATGAAGCTAAGTTTACCTATCCTGGGCCAAACCCATTTTCTAAGGAGACTGCAATTCTAATGATGGCAGATGCCGTGGAGGCAGCTTCACGCAGCTTACCTGAGTATACCGAAGAGAGCATTAGCAATCTAGTAGATAAGTTAATAGATACACAAATGGAAGAGGGCTATTTTAGGGAGTGTCCGATTACTTTTCAGGACATAGAAACCGTTAAAACGGTCTTCAAAGAGAAGCTTAAGATTATCTATCACACAAGAATCAGTTATCCTGAGCTACAGAAATAGATTAAATGCTAGTCAATAGCAATAATAAAGGAGCAATTCAACACGTTGAATCGCTCCTTTATTATTGCTATTTTAAACTTATCTCTACTCTTTCTCTTGAGCTACATGAGCAATTAATCCCTCACAAGCATCTTCGAGCAGATCCATAACCAACTCAAAGCCATCGGCTCCTCCGTAATAAGGATCTGGGATATAAGTTGCCTCTTTCTTCACTAAAAAGTCTACCATCTTATGAATCTTCTTGGTCTCCTCAGTCGACGGAGAAAGCTCTTGTAGTTTAGATATATTACCATCGTCCATGCCAATAATCATATCAAAATCGTAGAAGTCTTCTGTTTTTACCTGACGCGAGCGATGGACTAAATCGAAGCCTCGCATTGCTGCATGTTTGCGCATACGCGGATCGGGCAAATCGCCATTATGATATCCATTTGTGCCTGCCGAATCAATAATAAATTGATCAGTCAGTCCTTTCTTCTGGAGTAAGTCGAGCATAATACCTTCGGCAGAAGGTGAGCGACAAATATTTCCTAAACACACGAATAATATTTTCTTCTTATCTTCTTTCTTCATCTTATTAAGTTATTAGAGTGTATAATAGCTTCAATCAACACAAACATAACTCTTTTTATTGGAGATTAAGAACCGTACTATTAATTCGCAGAACTGAAACCCTTCTTACTTACATTGACTTTGCCAGGCTTGCCAGCATACACAACGTCACCACTGCCAATAACTTTACCACTAATGCTCTTCTTAGCGTAACAACGAATATCACCTGAGCCAGTAATACTTGCATTGACATTGTCCACCTTTAAGCTTTGGGCTTTAATATCGCCACTACCAATAATATTATACTCTGCTTGAAGCACTTCGCCTCCATCAATTTCAAGATCACCGCTGCCTTTAATTTGTGCTTTTAAAGAAGTGGAGACTATGTTTTTTAATTCAATATCGCCACTGCCATTAATGGCTAGATTTAGCTTTTGAGTATTGACTTGACCGACCTTAAGATCACCACTACCATTAACAATCATAGAAACTGAAGATCCCCATTCCATTTTGTTTTGAAGGATGATGTCACCACTTCCACTAACTGCTAATTGGTCTAGACTAGGAACTTCAACAAAAAACTGAACGTAATAATCTCTTCTGGTCTTAAAGCTTGCGCCCTTCTTAGTTCTAATCACTAGATTCGATCCATCAACATAGACTTCTAGCTTATCTATCAACTCTTGTGGCCCCTCCGCTTTCACTACGGCAGACTTTCCGTGAGTTACAAACACCTTGGTCGGACCTTGCAGATTTATTCCAGTAAAACTCTTTAGAGAATATTCCTTCTTAACATTTGATGCAAACCCTGTGGCAATAGCAATGACTAAAGTGGCACAGAACATAATAGCTCTTTTCATATTGAATAATTTTAGCTTGAGATTAAACTACCTATTGTTTAACTACTCAGTTTAAGCTTGTAAAGTATCTTATTTTCTGTTATTAATCAAACGATTGAGAGTTATTTTGTGAGATTAAATCAAAGGGTTGTTATGCTAGCCCGACTTACTCGTAACATATAAATAACTTACGCGTTTTACATTGGGTCAACGTCGTAGTAAACAATAAGTGATTTGAAGTTTTTATCGCGAATCATATTGTTTTTAATCTTAAGTAACACCTCTTTAACTTGAGGCATAGAGATGTTACGCTCTATCTTTAACACAATCTTGCGGATATAGAGAAGTTGAATTCGACCAACAGGTGGTTTGTCTGGCCCCAATACACGCGCACCAAAAGCTCCACGTAAGGCTGTAGCCATATGCTGAGCCATAAAGTCGAGCTTCTTTTCGTCACGGTGTTTGAGATAAACATAAATTAGTCTGTAAAAAGGAGGGTAATGAAAAAGTTGGCGCTCTTCGAGTTGACTTGCCACCATCTCTTCGTATCGGTTATTGATTACTTGAGGGATAATGGGGTGATCCATGCTTCGAGTTTGTAAAACCACTCTACCCTGTTTGCCTCTACGCCCTGCTCTGCCTGCTACCTGAGCCATAAGCTGATAAGAACGTTCGTAGGCTCTAAAGTCGGGATAATTGAGCATGGTGTCGGCATTCAAGATACCTACCACACTCACATGGTCAAAGTCGAGTCCTTTGGATACCATCTGCGTACCGATAAGAATATTGGTTTTACCCTCTTCAAAGTCGGCAATAATGCGCTCAAAGCTCGTACGTGTTCGAGTAGTGTCTAAATCCATTCGAGCAACCGAAGCATCGGGAAATAACTCTTTAATCTCAGCCTCAACCTTTTCGGTTCCAAAACCTTTAAATGTCAGGTCAACACCCTCACAAGCTGGGCAGACCGTAGGCAACTGATAAGTATAGCCACAATAATGACAGGTAAGCTCATTTAGCCGTTTATGGTAAGTCAAGCTTACATCGCAATTGGTACATTTGGGCACCCAACCACAGGTATTACACTCTACCATAGGCGCAAAACCACGTCGATTTTGGAAAAGGATAATCTGCTCTTTTTTGTCGAGAGTCTCACGCATCAGGCTAAGCAAGAGAGGTGAAAACTGACCTTTCATGATCTTCTTACGTTTTAAATCGTAAACATCGACAGGTAAAATCTCGGGGAGTTTAATCTCTTTATAACGTTCGGTTAGCTGAACGAGATTATATTTCTGCGTTTGGCAGTTATACCAAGTCTCAACCGAAGGTGTTGCTGTACCCAGCAAAACACGTGCATCGTAAAGATGTGCAAGAACAATGGCAGCATCACGAGCATGGTAGCGAGGTGCAGGGTCATACTGTTTATAAGTCGATTCGTGCTCTTCGTCAACAATAATAAGCCCTAGGCGTTGAAAAGGCAAAAAGATAGAGGAGCGAACACCCAAAATAATTTGGTAAGGCTCATCACTCAATTGCTTTTTCCAAATCTCTACACGCTCAGCATCGGTAAATTTGGAATGATAAACTCCCAACTTGTCACCAAAGACACGCTTTAATCGAGAAGTAATTTGAGTAGTCAAGGCTATCTCGGGAAGTAGATAAAGTACCTGCTTACCATTATTGATTGCCTCTTGAATCAAGTGAATGTATACTTCTGTCTTTCCACTTGAGGTCACACCTTGAAGCAGACAAACAGGTTTGTCTGCCAGTGCAGCTTGAATTTCTTGCAAAGCCTGATTCTGGACTCTACTTAAGGAGTGTAAATCATCGATATCGGCTAAACCACCACCCAAACGACCAATCTCTATTTCATACTCTTCGAACACCCCTTTGTCAACTAACCCCTTAAGGCTAGATCCAGAAGCATTGGCCTGTTCTAATAGTCGAAACCGAGTAACCTCTTTGGGATCACCCTGAGCGAAGAAACGAGAAAGATCAATATACTTTATCAATAAGTCAAGCTGCTTTGGAGCATTACCCAACTGATCGAATAGCGGTTCTATCGCCTCGTTGGTCTGATAAGTAGAGGTCAGACGAACCCGAGTCTCTAGGCGTGGCTTGTAGTTGTTCTTTAGTTCTTCACGCAACATAAGGGCACCACGCTCTAGCAACTTGTTTACAATGGGAAGAATATTCTCAATACCACTATCCTTAATTAACTTAGTAACACTCTGAATAGGATCTTCGGAAAGCAAATCTAAAAGTTTGGTCTCACGATCAGTCAAATCGGGAGTTCCGATATAGTCAAGATTCAGCTCTACAATGGTCTCGCTAGCAAGTTTTAAACCAGAAGGCAAAGCTGCTTTATAGACATCACCTAGAGCGGCTAAATAATAAGACGATAACCAATTCCAAAACTTAAGTTGCTCTGCAAGCAAAATAGGAGTGTCGTCGAGAATCGAAAAAATGGGCTTTACCGTATAACCGACAGGAGCATTGGTATGGAGTTTAACAACAATAGCTGTGTAGTATTTTTTTTTACCAAAAGGCACAATAACACGGACACCTATTTTTAGGTGCTCAACATCAGCCTCATTAAAGCTATAGGTAAACAAACCAGGAATGGGCAAGGGCAAGACAACATCAACAAACTGTTTCATACGTTAAAAACAAAAATACGATATTTTGAGTGAAACAATCCACAATTAACAAGGATTCGCAATTTACAAAGTTTATAACAGCTCCTCTTTGTAATAAACAGGAAAACGATGTATATTCATACTCAAATAGTAAACGAATTTAATTTTCCGAAATCAAAACACATTATCTATTTGTTACATAAAGACTTAATCAATATTAATAGAGTATGACCCAAAGTTCACGTCAGATACAAACTCAAGTTCAAAAGCAGGTTCAAACCTTATCACCCCAACAAATTATGGTGGTAAAGCTACTTGAACTACCTACGCTGGAGTTCGAAGAGCGCATACATGCGGAATTACTCGAAAATCCCGCTTTAGAGGAGGGGGTTGAGTCAAGTGCTGAAGATGACAGTCTGGATAATAATTCTGAAGAAGAAGCAGAGTATGATTCGCTTGACGATTATTTAACAGAAGACGACATCCCCGATTATAAACTAAGAGAAAACAATTATAGCAAAGAAAACCAAGCCGAAGAGATTCCTTTTTCGGACACTACCTCTTTTTATGAGATTCTTTTGGAGCAACTCCGAGAGCGAGAACTCACAGAAAAGCAGGTAGCCATTGGTAAATACCTTATTGGCTCGTTAGATGATGACGGACTAATTCGAAAAACTCTTGACAGCATAGACGATGAACTCGCCATCTATATGGGCATTGAGACCTCTGTTGAAGAGATTGAGCAAGTGCTCAAAATCATCCAAGAATTTGATCCTCCTGGGGTAGGCAGTAGAGATTTGCAAGAGTGTTTGCTGATCCAACTAGATCGTCAGAAAGAGCAAACACCCACAAGTCAAATCGAGCGAAGAATTCTTAGTGAATGCTACGAGGAGTTTACCCGCAAGCACTGGGATAAAATCGCACAAAAGCTCGAAGTCACCGAAGATGAAGTAAAAGCTGCAATTGATGAAATCATCAAACTCAACCCACGTCCAGGTGCATCACTAGGTGAGTCGATCGGAAAAAATCTACAACAGATTATTCCCGACTTTATCGTTGAGAGCTTTGATGGAGCAATCACTGTTTCGCTAAACAACAAGAATGTACCCGAGCTCAGACTCAGTAGGGAGTTTACAACCCTAGTTGAAGAGCACACCAAAAATAAAAAGAATCAGAGCAAGGAGTCTAAAGACGCCATGTTCTTCTTAAAACAAAAAATGGATTCGGCACAAGGCTTTATCGATGCAATCAAGCAGAGGCAAAACACACTTATGTCGACCATGAAAGCAATTGTAGAATTACAGCGCGACTTTTTTATCTACGGTGATGAGTCAAAACTCAAACCGATGATTCTAAAAGATGTAGCCGACATCACAGGACTAGATATATCGACTATCTCAAGGGTTACAAACAGTAAATATGTCCAAACCAATTTTGGTGTATTCTCATTAAAACACTTTTTTGGAGACAGCTTTACTACCGAAGATGGTGAGGAGATGTCTATCCGAGAGGTGAAAAGAATTTTATTGGAGTGCATCGACAAAGAAGATAATAAAAGCCCCTATACCGATGAGGAGCTTTCAAACCTTCTTAAAGAAAAGGGATACCCCATTGCTCGCCGTACGGTAGCAAAATACAGGCAACAGCTCAATATACCTGTTGCTCGATTAAGAAAATGAAAACAATTAGCAATAAATACCTGATTAATGGAGCGAAGATACTTTCACGAATCTTCACTCCATTCTCTGTGCCTTTTTTATCGTTTATTGTGCTGTTTTTATTTACGCATTTGAGCTTGACATTTCCTACAAAGGAGATGTTTTACATTCTCGACATCATATTCCGATTCACTATCATCTTACCAGTGATTAGTATATTCTTTCTACATAAAATTAATCACATCTCTTTTATGGAGCAGCACCCGCTGGAAAGAATTATTGGTAGTTTCATGATTAGTACCTTTTGCTACCTCTTTACTTTCATCGTTCTTATGGAATTGCGAACCCCACTAGTGACTAACTATATTGTCTCATCAATCATTGTTTTGACCGTATTTGTATTAGTTCCTAGAAAATGGAAAGAGGATACTACAGCCGAGGGGCTGATTACAAGTAATTGTGGAATCCTCACTGAGCTAAATCAGAGAGAACAACGTTTTATGCCACTTTTGCTTACCATTATTTCATATACTTTCTGTACATTTATCATGTTGAAAAGAGGGCTTCCTTGGTACTTAAATGGGATCATTTTGGCCTCTTTGATGATTTTAATTATATTACTAATCATTAACGCTCGTTGGAGAGTAAGCGAGCATATGGCTGCCATAGGGGGGGTATTGGCTGGTATTATCGCCTTTAGTGATCTGTTTCTATATAACCCCATCAAATGGATTTGTGCATTTGTATTAATTGCTGGAGCTCTTGGCACAGCACGAATAATTTTAAAGCATAATAATCTGGGAGAAATTTTTGCAGGATTTATAATTGGACTATCTTGTACAATGATCGCACTAAATGACACGTGCAATCACATTATTTCGACAGTATTAAAATATATTATTTAGCATATTAACTTTTAAACTAATTAATTATGAAATTTCCTGAAGAGTTAAAGTATTCAAGTGAGCACGAGTGGGTTCGTAGAGAAGGTGATGTTGTTTATATCGGAATTACCGATTATGCACAAGATCAACTCGGTGATATAGTATATGTTGACATACCAACTGTAGGTGAAACTTTAGATGCTAATGAGATTTTTGGAACTATTGAAGTAGTGAAAACAGTTTCGGACCTATTCTTACCTGTTTCGGGTGAAATCATTGAGCAAAATGAAGCGATTGAAGACAATCCAGAACTTGTTAATGAAGACCCATACGGTGAGGGTTGGCTTATTAAAGTGAAACCCACCAATGAAGAAGATTTTAATGCCTTGCTTGATGCAAAAGCATATAGAGAGATTATTAATAAATAGACATTTATATAATACGGAAAAAGGGTGCAGCTTTTCGTAGATGAGAGGCTGCACTTTTATTTTTAAATTTCAAATAACAAGTTAAAATTATGATACCATTAGTAAGTATAATTATGGGAAGTACATCGGATCTTCCTGTTATGGAGAAAGCAGCTAAGTTTCTGAATGACTTACGTATCCCATTCGAAATTAATGCGCTTTCGGCTCATCGTACACCTGAAGCAGTGGAAAGCTTTGCTAAAAATGCAAAGAGCAAAGGCATAAAAGTTATTATTGCTGCTGCAGGTATGGCAGCACATCTTCCGGGTGTAATTGCAGCCTCAACAACACTTCCTGTTATTGGTGTTCCAATTAAATCGACCTTAGACGGTATGGATGCGTTACTAGCAATTGCACAAATGCCTCCTGGTATCCCTGTGGCAACTGTAGCAATCAATGGAGCACTCAATGCTGCAATTCTTGCAGTACAGATGCTTGCACTATCTGATAGCGATATTGACAGCCGACTAAAACTTTACAAAGATGGTTTGAAGCTTAAGATTGAGAAAGCTAACGAAGACCTACAAGCCATTAAACTCGAATATAAATGTAACTAAATGAATCTATTTAATTACTCCCGAAGAAAAAGCTCCGAAGTTGAAATTGGAGACAAACCCTTGGGAAAAGAGAACCCCATCCGCATCCAATCTATGACCAACACCTCCACTCAAGATGTGGATCAGAGTGTTAGTCAAGTTAAACGGATTGTCGATGCGGGGGCTGATTATGTAAGACTCACCACACAGGGTCTAAAAGAGGTAGAAAGCCTCAAAAAGATTAGTGCTGAGCTCAAAGCTATGGGCTATAGTACCCCACTAGTAGCCGACGTACATTTTAACCCGAAAGTGGCAGATGTTGCAGCGACTATTGTTGAGAAGGTCCGAATTAACCCAGGCAATTATGTAGATCCTGCACGTACATTTAAATCCTTAAGCTATACCGATCAAGAGTATGAGACAGAATTAGATCGGATCAGAAAACGCCTCACAGATTTTATCAACATCTGCAAAGAGAATCGTACGGCTATTCGTATTGGGGTGAACCACGGTTCGCTCTCCGACCGAATAATGTCGCACTACGGTGATACTCCGGCAGGCATGGTAGAGTCGTGCATGGAGTTTTTGAGAATCTGCAAGGCCGAAAACTTCGACAATGTGGTAATCTCAATCAAGGCTTCGAACACGGTAGTTATGGTGCAAACCGTTAGACTGCTAGTTCGTGAGCTCGAAAGAGAGAATATGTCATTCCCTTTACATCTTGGGGTTACTGAGGCTGGTGAAGGAGAAGATGGCAGAATAAAATCGGCACTGGGTATTGGTACTTTACTTGCCGACGGCTACGGTGATACCATCCGTGTATCGCTTAGCGAAGCTCCCGAAAGAGAGATTGCCGTTGCTCAAAAGCTGGTAGATCATATCTTAACACGACAAAACCATAGCCTCATTAAAGCAGAGGTTGCAACCGAGTTTAACTATTTTGAGCCTAGCCGTCGCAAGACCCATGAGGTAAAAAATATCGGCGGACATCTGGTTCCTGTTGTGATTTCGGATAGGTTAGATGGAAGCTTTGTAACTGATAAAAATTTCATACCCGACTACCTATTTGTAGGCGATAAACTGCCTAAAGTTAGAGAAAGTTCGGCCTATATACTCGATGCTTTACATTGGCAAGGGGATAAGAACAGCTATCCAGCCTTCACTACAAGCCAGATTAAGTTACTGATTGAGACAGAAGTAGACCTCAAATTCTTATTTATAAGTTTACCTGAGCTTACAGAGGATATAATCTCCATGCTTAAAAAACAACCTGAGGTAGTGCTTATCGGAAATTCTAGCCACCAAAACCGACTCGGAGAGCAACGTGCATTAGCGCATAAGCTCACGGAGCAGGGAATAACTAACCCACTAATTTGGCACGAGACTTATAAGGAAGATGATTTAGAGAATATACAAATCAAGTCGGCAGCCGACTTGGGGCCACTTATTCTTGATGGCTTCTGTGATGGTATTTTTTTACAGAATCAAGGTGTTCTTACACACGCCCAAATCGACTCAACTGCATTTAGTGTTTTACAAGCAGGACGCGTACGCACATCCAAAACAGAGTTTATCTCTTGCCCAGGCTGTGGAAGAACGCTATTTAACCTTGAAAGCACAATTGCAAAGGTTAAAGCGGCGACTAAGCATCTTAAAGGGTTGAAAATTGGAATTATGGGTTGCATAGTCAATGGACCTGGCGAAATGGCGGACTCCGATTATGGCTATGTGGGAGCAGCGCGAGGAAAAGTTAGTCTATACAAAAAGAAAGAGTGTATAGAGAAAAACATTCCTGAAGAGCATGCAGTCGAACGACTAATCCAACTAATCAAAGATAACGGCGATTATGTAGAGGATACTGAAGAGTAAATTCTTATTAAATACAGACTATGACAAAGTGGTTGTGGATAGGCTTCTGCCTTCACAACTACTTTTTTATTAGACTAAATCTATCTTGCTCCGACTTGCTTGGCCACACGCTGAATAAGGAAGATACAGATAATAGCAGCAATAGAAACTATAATTCCAACCTTATCAAAATGCTCCAAAGGACTTCCCTCTCCTTTTTGAACAATGATCAACCCTGATACCATCGCACCTAACCCATTTGAAAGTTGTTGAAAAGATGAGCAAAGACTCATATAACCTCCGCGATCATCAACACTAGGCATAGCCGTATTTAAGGCCATAGTAGGAATCAATCGACCATTTATCCCCGTAAGCATGACAATATTAATAAGGATTACCACCCACAAGGGCTGAGGAGAGAGTGTAGTAAAGACCATAGTCATCACAACAGTTACTAGTGCACCTACCAAGAAAACCGTACGCTTAGGGAATATATCGCTCAACCTACCAATATAAATCATAATAAAAACACTTGCTATTCCTGATGCCATATAAAGGTAAATCAGGTCATTCTGAACGATGTGAATATTATTAATCAAGAAGGTTGGGCTGAAGGGCATAATCATTGCACTACCTAGCGAAACGAGCATCACTAAGGCAAAACCTGCAAAATATTTTTTATTAGTGAGTATTTTCCAAAGGTGAACTAGTGGCTTTTCGTTTTGAGTCGCTTGACTGAGATGGGTCTTTATGGGTTGCATTTTGAACAAGATGACAAATCCTAGAATAACACCCATTGCACCAATCGACAAGAATATATCATTCCAAACCCAGTGTTCGATAACAAATATACCAAAAGGGATTCCTACAATCTGGCTAACCGAAAAAGCCATTTGAATAAAACCCATAACCCGACCACGCTGGCTTAAAGCAAAGATATCAGCAACTATCGATAGTACGATCGAACCAATAACACCACCAAACACACCTGTAAGTGTACGAGCGACTAGCAATAAATGGTAATCGGTAGAAAAGCCACAGAGGAAAGTACCAATTAGAAAACCAGTATAAAAGAATAGTAAAAACTTCTTGCGATCGAATTTATCGGCAATAGAGGCTGAAAAGAAACCCGAAACACAGGCTCCAAAGGCATACCCTGAAATCAAGAATCCAAACTGAGAGGTATCTATATGCAAATCACGCATCATTGTGTCACCCAATGGAGAAACTACAGCATACCCAAAAACAACAGTAAACTGCAACAGAGTCAGTATACCGATGAGAAAAACTTGATAAGGAGTAAACTTCTGATTCTTTAAAGAGATTGCTTCAGGGTTGGCCATAGCACATTATTTATTATTTAGATAAGCCACAGTCGTTTCATCATTCAAGCAGACCTGAGCTAGATTTATTCTATAAACGGATTTTGGGTTAACTTGTTGATTAAAAGTACAGCTTAGTTTGCTATTAAGAGTCAAATTTTAATCAATGCACCCAGTTGTGTGCAAAAAAAAGAAGGAGTGATTTACTAGTAAATCACTCCTTCTTTTTTGTATTGAAACTATATGATTAATAGTTAGTTTTTTCAACTTCAAAGTATGCTTGTGGATGAAGACAAGCAGGGCATAATGCTGGAGCTGCTTCACCAACGTGAATGTAGCCACAGTTACGGCATTGCCATACAACTTCACCTTCTTTAGCAAATACAGCAGTATTTTCGATATTGCTGATAAATTTACGGTAACGATCTTCGTGTGCTTTCTCAGCAATACTGATCATACGGTACATTTTAGCAATTGCAGGAAAACCTTCTTGTTCAGCAACGTCAGCAAAATGAGGGTAGTCGTGTGACCACTCTTGGTGTTCACCCATTGCAGCTTCGTTTAAGTTTTCTAAAGTAGTGCTAATAACACCAGCTGGGTAAGAAGCAGTAATTTCAACCTCTCCACCTTCCAAAAATTTGAACATTCTTTTAGCGTGCTCTTTCTCTTGATTAGCTGTTTCTGTAAAGATATCAGCAATTTGTTCGTAACCCTCTTTTTTTGCAACACTTGCAAAATAGGTATAACGCATACGAGCTTGAGACTCACCAGCAAAAGATGTCAATAAGTTTTTTTCTGTTTGAGTTCCTTTTACACTTTTAGCCATAATTCTTCTTGTTTAAATTGGTTATAAATAATACTTTTATTAAATAGCCTTACACACAAGCAAACTTATAAAAAACTCTCTAGTAATCCAACAAACTCAAAGATTTGTTTCTCAATTTACTAAGCCCTAGGGCTTATTTATAATCCTTACAAAAAACATTTATCTTCATCTTATTTTATGTAATTTTGCAAAGCAAACACAATCTTCTCATTCATTTAAATTAAATTACAATGTTTGAATTTAAACCCAAATTATTCACTACACTAAAAGACTATTCCAAACAGACATTCTCGGCCGACCTAATGGCGGGTGTAATTGTGGGTATAGTAGCACTTCCTTTAGCGATAGCGTTCGGTATAGCAAGTGGCGTATCTCCAGAGAAGGGGATCATTACAGCTATTATTGCTGGTTTTATTGTCTCCATCTTCGGCGGAAGCAAAGTTCAAATTGGAGGCCCAACGGGAGCATTTATTGTTATTATCTATGGCATTATTCAGGAGTACGGTACCAGTGGGTTAATCGTAGCAACCTTAATGGCTGGGGTGATGTTAATTGCCATGGGAGTCTTTAAACTAGGAACGATCATTAAGTTCATTCCCTATCCTATTATTGTAGGTTTTACAAGTGGTATTGCGGTGACTATTTTCACCACTCAAATTGGGGATGCTCTAGGCCTAAACTTTAACGGTGAAGTTATGCCTGGAGATTTCGTTAGTAAATGGATACTCTATTTTAAGAGCCTCCCAACACTAGACATTTGGAATACACTCATCACCGCTGGTAGCTTGGCTATAATTATAGTAACACCTCGCTTCTCTAAAAAGATTCCTGGTTCACTATTGGCGATAATCATTATGACGGTCCTAGGCTGGCTCTTTAAGGAATATCTAGGAGCAAGTAGTATATCAACAATTGGAGATCGTTACACCATCAATGCGGCACTTCCAGCAATGGAAATTCCAACACTGAGTTGGGCTGCATTTCGAAACTTACTACCCGTAGCAGCAGTTATCGCTATTCTAGGGGCAATAGAGTCTCTACTCTCAGCAACTGTAGCCGATGGAGTAACAGGTGATAAGCACGATTCAAACACTGAACTCATAGCACAAGGTATTGCCAATGTAGTTACTCCTTTGTTTGGTGGTATCCCTGCTACAGGAGCAATAGCTAGAACAATGACCAACATCAATAACGGAGGTAAAACACCAGTTGCAGGGATTATCCATGCTATAGTACTGCTCTTAATACTATTGTTTTTGATGCCCTTAGCTCAGTACATTCCTATGGCCTGTCTTGCTGGAGTGCTGATTATTGTATCCTACAACATGAGTGAGTGGAGAACATTCAAAGCACTACTTAAGAATCCTAAAGCCGATGTCGCAGTTTTACTTGCAACATTCCTACTCACCGTGATTTTCGACCTTGTTGTTGCGATTCAAGTGGGACTATTATTAGCAGCACTACTGTTTATGAAACGTGTAGCCGAAACAACTACCGTATCAGTAAACAAAGAGAAAATTAAGCTTACCGAAGATTATGGACCCGACTACCAAACAGATGACGATATTAGTATTCCTAAAGATGTAGAGGTTTATGAGATTGAAGGTCCATTTTTCTTTGGAATTGCTAACCGATTCGAGGAGCTTATGATTACACTTAAAGACAAACCGCAGGTTCGCATATTTAGAATGAGAAAGGTACCATTCATTGATTCTACAGGTATTAAGAACCTAAAAACACTATGCTTAACTTCACACAAACAAGGCATAAAAATTGTACTTTCTGGTGTCACACCTTCGGTATATAGAACACTTGAGATGGCTGATTTCAAGGTTGTTGTAGGCGATGAGAACATCTGCCCCAATATCTACGAGGCAATTAAAAGAGCTGAAGATATTATTCAAAGTTCTAAGCAAGAAATTTGAGAATGACTACATACCATTCTTAAATAATAAATCAGGCGATAATTAGTTTTAATTATCGCCTGATTTATTATCGGTTGCATCGATTACATACAAAAAATAGCTGTATCTAAAACTTGGATACAGCTATAAATACATATTACAAGATTAAACTAGGCCTTAAATGCCTCACTAATATCTTTAGCAATTGCAGCGAGCTCTTCTTGCGATAATTTTAATTTAGGATTAGAAAGAATCATATCGGACTCTTTAGTTATAGGGATAAGATGAATATGGGCATGGGGAACTTCAAGTCCCACGACAGCAACACCTACACGCTTACAAGGTATGACCTTCTCGATTGCTTTAGCTACACGTTTTGCGAAAATGTGCATCGCTGCCAATTCATCATCATCTAAATCAAAAACATAATCAACTTCACGCTTGGGCACAACCAAAGTATGCCCTTTGGAAAGCGGGTAGATATCCAAAAAAGCATAGAACTGATCATTCTCAGCTACTCTATAGCTAGGAATATCACCTTTAATAATCTGAGTAAAAATAGTTGCCATTATAAGGTTAATAAGGTTAGGGTTATTAAATTGTTATTTCAACAACTTCTAGGGTAATCATACCTTGAGGAACTTTAATTTCAGAAACATCACCAACTTTCTTACCAAGCAAACCTTGCGCTATGGGTGTGTTCACAGAAATCTTTCCTTTCTTAAGGTCAGCTTCCGACTCAGAGACTATCGTATAAGTCATCTTTGCGTTGTTCTTTACGTTTTTAAGGACAACTGTGTTCAATATTTGAACGGAGTCCGTACTGAGTTTTGACTCATCAATAATACGTGCATCAGCAATAATCATCTTCAGGTTGTTGATTTTCATCTCCAACATACCTTGAGCTTCTTTAGCTGCATCGTACTCCGCATTTTCAGATAAATCGCCTTTATCTCTAGCTTCACCTATTTGACGTGAAATTTCTGGTCGTTGAACTGTTTCCAATTCTCTGAGCTCTTCTACTAATTGGTTGTAACCACTTTCTGACATGTATGCCATATTCAATCCTCCTAAATAATCTAAGTTATACTTATTAAAATAAACAAAAAAGAATTCCAACATAATCAAATGTTGGAACCCTCCATTATATCTTGTTCTGATGTTCTAAAATACTCCTTCTTGAAGTCTTATGCAAAGATAAAGCAATAAATTTATTGAATCAAAGAATTAAAGGAGCTAAAAAGCCCATGATTAAGATTCAATAAAATTAAGACATTATAATAACGGTTTAAGTGCAGCCTCGATATCTGAAAGCTGTTCTCCTCTTGCCACCAATTCGTTATTCCTATTAATTAAGAAATAGGTTGGTACTTTTTTAACATCGTAAGTTGATGCGTATTTTGAGTAAATACCATTTCCGTCTCTGACACATACCCAAGGGAGATTATCAACAGATGTCTTCCAGAAATGTTCATCAGCATCAAGCGATACCTGATAAACCTCTAAACCTTTATCTGCATATTTCTGATAAAGCTCACGAACCGAGAACACGTGAGATGCCGAAACAGGGCTTTGATATACAATAAAGTCAAGCAATACGACTTTACCTTTTAGATCACTCAACTTCTGCACCTTACCATGCAAGTCACGCAATTCAATATCGATAAGGCCAGTATAGCTTATTTTATCTTCAGGAATCTCAATAGACTTCTCTCCTGTTTTGCGTGTGTTTCGCATCCCTTTTATAACAATATTATAGAGGTTTTTTGAACGATCTGCATGGGGATAGTACTCATTCAAACTCGTAGCGACAGAAGCAAAACACCGTAAGTCCTCTTTGCTGTTTAATGGATCAAAAAGCATAAAGCCATTAATCTTAGGAAACAAAGCATAGTAGGCAGCACTTGTATTGGGTGCACTGAAGATATAGTTCTTTTGAATATCATCCTTATAAGTTTCAAATAGCTTTGTGAGATTTTCTTGCAGAACTTTGTTGGATATTTCACCCTTACGCGACTTGTCAAGCAGCGAGTTTACCTGCCCCTGAAGCTCCATCTGTTTTAGGCTAATCTCTTTAATCTTTTGAGCATTTTCTGAACCTTCCACTTCATACTGAGTAGCGAAGTTAGGTAAGCTAGCTGAAAACTTCAAGGTTTCAGTAGAATCAATAGAGAAGTGGATTACCTTATTGTTAATACGTAAACGATAAAACTCAGGTGACTCTGGTTTTAAAGCTTCAAAAGAGAAGGCTCCATTAGAGCTCAGCTTCACTGAATCTAATACTACTAGACCTTGAAGTTGAGAGGCTTCAAGATAGAGAACCTCATCGTTAGCATTGGCAACCTTACCTTCTACATGGAATTTCTCATTGGATGAGCAGGCAGATAAAAGCAACACCAAAGCAAATGTAAACAGTGCTGATATTTTTTTCATAATTTAGTGAGTGTGTACATCAATTTTACAAATATACATCTTTTCATTCTTTTCTATGCGTAATTGAACGGTCAACAAGAATAAAATTTAGAGACTCCAAAATACAATATTTTAACTCATTCACACCATATTAGAATGTTTTATTGTATATCTTTGCATGAATTTGAAGAAAAGAAATAGATAAAACAATTTTTATGATTAACCCAATTGTTAAAACGATCGAGCTAGGTGATGGAAGAACAATCACGCTCGAGACGGGAAAGTTGGCAAAACAGGCAGATGGTGCTGTAATGTTACGCATGGGTAACACCATGATGTTAGCTACTGTTTGTGCCGCTAAAGATGCAGTTCCCGGAACAGATTTTATGCCACTTCAGGTAGAGTATAAAGAAAAATTCTCTGCTTTTGGACGCTTTCCTGGTGGTTTCACAAGAAGAGAAGGTAGAGCCTCTGATTCTGAAATCCTTACTTGCCGCTTAGTTGACCGCGCTCTACGTCCCCTATTCCCAGACGACTACCACGCTGATGTATTTGTAAACATTACGCTTTATTCAGCTGATGGTGTTGATATGCCAGATGCACTTGCTGGACTTGCTGCCTCAGCAGCTTTAGCAGTGTCTGATATACCTTTCAATGGCCCTATCTCTGAAGCACGTGTTGCACGTGTGAATGGAGAGTTTGTGGTTAACCCAACATTCCAACAACTTGAACAAGCCGACATGGACGTTATGGTAGCTGCTACCTATGAAAACATCATGATGGTTGAAGGTGAAATGGATGAGGTTTCAGAAGCCGAATTGTTAGAAGCAATGAAAGTTGCTCACGAAGCAATTAAAGTACATTGCAAAGTTCAAATGGAACTAGCAGAAGCTGTTGGCTCAACTGTAAAACGCACATATTGCCACGAAGAAAACGACGAAGAACTTCGTCAACTTGTTCACGATGCTTGTTACGACAAAGCATATGCTGTAGCAGCTTCAAGCAACAACAACAAACACGAGAGAGGTGATGCTTTTGAGGCTATTAAAGCTGAATTCAAAGCTCAATACGACGAAGAAAAGCTTTCTGAGAAAGAAGGTTTGATCAATAAATATTACCACGATGTAGAGAAAGAAGCTATGCGTCGTTGTATTTTAGATGAAGGAAAACGTCTTGACGGACGTGAAACAAGCCAAATTCGTCCTATCTGGAGCGAAGTTGATTGTCTTCCTGGACCTCACGGTTCATCTATCTTCACTAGAGGTGAGACTCAAGCACTTTGTACTGTTACATTAGGTACAAAATCGGACGAAAAAATCATCGATGATGTACTTTTCCACGGTAAAGAACGCTTCTTACTTCATTATAACTTCCCTCCATTCTCAACAGGTGACGCAAGAGCACAAAGAGGTGTAGGACGTAGAGAGATTGGTCACGGTAACCTTGCTCACAGAGCACTTAAAGGTATGATCCCTGACAACTACCCATACGTTATTCGTTTGATCTCTGATATCCTTGAATCAAACGGTTCGTCTTCAATGGCAACAGTTTGTGGTGGTACTCTAGCGCTTATGGACACAGGTGTGCCTATTAAGAAGCCAGTATCGGGTATCGCTATGGGATTAATCAAAAACACAGGTGAAGATAAATTTGCTGTACTTTCTGATATTCTTGGAGACGAAGATCACTTAGGTGATATGGACTTCAAGGTAACAGGTACAAAAGATGGTATCACAGCTACTCAAATGGATATTAAAGTAGATGGTTTGTCATTCGACATTCTAGAAGCTGCTTTAAGACAAGCTAGAGAAGGCCGTTTACACATCCTAGGCAAGATGGTTGAAACTATGGATGCTCCTCGTGAGGATCTTAAAGACCACTCTCCACGAATTGAAAGCATCCGAATTCCTAAAGAATTCATTGGTGCAATCATTGGCCCTGGTGGTAAAATCATTCAAAGCATGCAAGAAGAAACTGGCGCTACTATCTCTATCGAAGAAGTTGATGGTGAAGGTCGCGTAGAAATATCTGGTACAAACAAAAAATGTATTGATGACGCAGTTTCTATAATCAAAGGTATTGTATCTGTACCAGAAGTTGGTGAAGTATACAAAGGTAAAATCCGCTCAATCATGCCTTATGGAGCTTTCGTTGAATTCCTTCCAGGAAAAGACGGACTTCTTCATATCTCTGAAATCGCATGGGAAAGACTTGAAAAAGTTGAAGATGCAGGTTTGCACGAGAATGATACGATCGATGTTAAGCTAATTGACGTAGACAAGAAAACTGGTAAGTTTAAACTTTCACGTAAAGTACTTCTAGAGCGTCCAGAAAAGGACTAGTCAACTCAAATTGATATATAAAGATAAAGCCTCACTTTTAGTTAAGTGAGGCTTTATTATTTTGTGATATTGCTTAGGCTATAATACCTAGTCTATTCGTATTCGATAATAGGCAATTCACCAGTCAAAGCACCATAAGCATTAAGTGCCAAAGCCTCCAACTCGTCTTCACCAGGATAAACATGAATAGGTGCGATAAACTCAATCTTGGGGCATAGTCGCTCAATTACATAATCGGAATGTGATAACCCACCCGTAAGCAATATAGCATCAACACGACCATTTAATACTGTTGAAGCACCACCAATGGCTTTGGCTACATTATAGATCATCGCCTCACAGATGAGCTGGGCTTTCTTATCTCCCGCTTCAATCATAAGTTCAATCTCAATCATATCTGTAGAGCCTAAATGGGCTGCCAAGCCTGCTTGTCCAGATATTCTTTTTTTTAGGTCTTCACGGGTATATTGCCCACTAAAACAAAGATCCACAAGCTGACCTGCGGGCAATGTTCCAGCACGTTCAGGAGAAAAAGGACCTTCACCATTGAGTGTATTGTTCACATCGACTACACGGCCCAACTTATGGGTACCGACAGAAATTCCACCTCCCAAATGACAAACAATGAGATTGAGCTCTTCATACTTTCGGCTTTGTTCTTTGGCAAAGCGACGAGCAATAGCCTTTTGATTAAGTGCATGAAAAATAGATATACGAGGTAATAAAGGAGAACCCGAAATTCGAGCCACATCATCCAACTCATCGACCACACCTGGATCAGCAATAAATGCTTTACAGCCGGGAATACTTTGAGCAAGTTCGGATGCTATTAGACATCCCAAATTACAAGCATGAGTCCGCTTTGCATTAATTGTGTCCCGAAGCATTGCCTGGTTTATGGTATATACTCCCCCACAGATTGGTTTTACCAACCCTCCTCTACCAATTACAGCATCAAACTGAAAAGGAATATTATTTTGCTTTAACTCCTCAAGCACTAAGGTTTTTCGAAAATGATATTGGTCTGTAACTCGCTCAAACTTGGCTAGACTAGAGATCTCGTGGGGTATCTTTTTCACTAGAATTGGGGTAGTATCATCGTACACAGCCATCTTTGTTGATGTCGAGCCTGGATTTATTGCTAAAATTCTCATAAAGTTATATTTGATCTAATGAGTCAGGCAAGCTAAAGCTATACTATTGTATTTAGTTTGAGCTGAATCACTACGTGATGTAATAATTATAGGGCAATCTGTACCCATTAACAGACCTGCCATTTCGGCTTGGCCAAATAGAGTTACACTCTTATAGAAGACATTAGCCGACTCAATACTTGCAAAGAGAAGAGCATCCGCCTGCCCATTCAAGGGGGATTCAATTCCTTTTATTGCAGCAGCTTCGGAGCTACATGCTGTAAATAAATCCAATGGCCCATCGAGTACTACCTTACCAAAAGCTCCAGTTTTGGACTCTTGAACAAGTTGCTCACATTCCAGACTATAGGGGAATTTAGAGTCAACCTTTTCGGTAAAGTGCACTAACGCAACGCGAGGAACTTCTAAACCAAACTTATGACAAGTATTTACCATATAACCAAGCATTGCCCTTCTTTGTTCAAGCGTTGGGTAGGGAATTACAGCCGCATCCATAAAAAAAAGCAAATGCTCATAAGTCGGTATTTCAGCTAACGAAAGATGAGTCAAAACACGCCCACTGGGTAGCAGACCTGTATGCTTGTTTAACACCACACGCAGTAGATTATCGGTGTTAATTATTCCCTTCATTAAGATGTCAGCTTTACCCTGATGAATTAGCTCTACAGCCTGCTTAGCTGCCTGATCAGCATCTGATATGTCAATAAACTGTACCGAATCGGGAAATTCGGAGAATATAGGGTACGATTCTACCTCACTTTTTGGACCCACCATGATGACCTCAATAAAACCTTCACGGATGGCAGCTGAAATTGCTTCTTGCGAGTGCGAATCGACACCGCAAATTAGGGCTACCCGTTTTTTTATTTTACTAGCCTTAAGACAATCAACCACCATCTTAAAGTTTTTCATAATATCCATAATTTTAGCTATGTTTTAAACAAATATCTAAAAAATAGACGAATTAACCTTTACGATTACGATATTTCTCTTTGCTATAGTAACTTGCATAGGAGTATCCGAAAATGATACTTTGTAATTTAAGCGATGTAATAGAGGGTTAATCAAGCCCTAAGAACGTTTCACTGAATTAAGCATGAGTCAAATATTACCAACTCCACTACAAGTAGGAGACAAAGTACTAATCATATCCCCGGCAGGTAAAATTGATAAATTACTACTCAAGGGGCTCAAAGATCGTCTTCTAAAGTGGGGGCTATTCCCTATCGTTGGGAAGCATGCTGCAGCCAAATCAAGCTCATTTGCAGGAACAATAAAACAACGATTAGCCGATTTACAATACGGCTTAGACAACTCCCTAATAAAAGCTATATTTTGTAGTAGAGGGGGGTATGGCTGCATACAACTCATAGATAAATTAAACTTTACGAAATTCAAGAAAAGCCCCAAGTGGCTAGTTGGGTTTAGTGATATCACTGTGCTACACTCATTATTCTTAACCCAAGGCTATGCATCCTTACATGCACCTATGGCTAGGCATTTAACGGTTGAGCCCAAAGACGATATAGCTGCTGCACTGATGCAGAAGGTACTATTTGGCAGCCCACTAAACTACCTCTTCAAAGCACATAAACACAATAAAGAAGGAGTTGCTCGAGCAGTTTTAAAAGGTGGAAATCTCTCCATACTTGAGAGCTTGAATAAAACACCGCTTGAAACAACCCCCGAAGGAACTATTTTATACCTAGAGGATGTCAACGTAAGTCCAAACACTGTACAACGCATGTTCTATCAACTTAAGCTTAGCGGAACACTGGAAAAACTCTCGGGTCTAATTATCGGCCAGTTCACCGACAACTTCAGCAGTTCAAATATTAGTAAAGAGGTGTATAAAGCCATATATCCAATCATTAATGAATTATCATGCCCCGTATGTTTTGATTTCCCCATTGGCCATGCAACACAGAACTACCCCTTAATAAATGGAGCAACTGCTGAACTACGAGTAAGCAAGAACACAGTAGAACTGATTTTTGAAGCATAAAATTCATCTATTTGAATGAAATTAAGTAAATTTGAGCATCTTCAAAAATGTAAGTATGAATAAAATAAGTAAAACCTTTATCATAGGACTACTTCCTATGGCACTTCTAGCCTGCGGTAATAGCAACAAGAAAGCCAATAGTGAAGCAGCTGATTCAAATGCTTTAGGGGCAGAAAAAGAGATTCAAGTGGAAATTCCTGCTTTTGATGCCGATAGCGCATACCATTATATTGACAAGCAAGTGAGTTTTGGACCTCGAGTACCAAATACTAAAGCTCATCAAGCTTGTGCCGATTATTTAACATCTCAACTCGAAGCGTTTGGAGCTGTAGTGTTTCGTCAAGATTTCGATGCTATAGCCTACGATGGCACGATTCTCAAATCAAGTAATATCATTGGAGCGTATAATCCCGAATCTAAACGCAGAATAGCGTTATTTGCACATTGGGATACTCGACCTTGGGCAGACAACGATCCAAACCCCAAAAACCACCATAATCCAGTACTTGGAGCCAACGATGGTGGAAGTGGTGTAGGTGTTCTGCTCGAAGTGGCTCGCCAGATCAATATCAAACAACCTGCATTAGGAATAGATATTATCCTTTTTGACGCCGAAGACTACGGCTCACCAACCTTTTACAAAGGAGTGCAACGTGAAGATCATTGGTGTCTAGGCTCACAATATTGGAGTAGAGTGCCACATGTACCCAACTATACAGCTCGTTTCGGAATCTTGCTCGACATGGTCGGTGGTAAAGATGCTACATTCTACCAAGAGGGTTATTCTCTCTACTTTGCGAAGAAACTAACCAAAAAGGTTTGGAATAAAGCCCACCAATTGGGTTACAATAAATATTTCATTGACCAAGAAGGAGGTACCATTGTTGATGACCACCTGTTTGTGAACAAAATCACCAACATAAAGACCATCGATATTATCCCTTACTTCCCTAATAATGAACAATCAAGTTTTGGAGATGTTTGGCATACTGTAAATGACGACATGGAGCATATCAGTAAAGAAACACTCAAAGCAGTAGGGCAAACTGTTCTAGCTGTTATTTATGAAGAAAAATAAAAAGACTATGACAATAGAAGAATTGCAAGAAGAAGTTATAGAAGAATTTAGTGACTTTGACGATTGGATGGATCGCTACCAACTCCTAATCGACCTAGGAAATGATGTTCCACCTTTGGACCCAAAGTATAAGACAGAACAAAACCTTATTCAGGGATGTCAAAGCCGAGTATGGTTACAAGCCGACTTAGTGGACGGTAACATCATTTATCAAGCCGAGAGCGATGCTTTAATCGTAAAGGGAATTGTAGCACTATTAATGCGTGTACTCTCGGGACATACCCCCGATGAAATACTTAATGCCAACTTACATTTTATAGATGATATCGGCCTTAAAGAACATTTATCGCCTACCCGCAGCAACGGATTACTTGCTATGGTTAAACAGATGAGAATCTATGCATTGGCCTTCAAAGCAAAACAAGAATCAGCACAATAAAACTAAAAGAGCAATGAATTAAATTTTTCATTGCTCTTTTTGATTATATCAATTCCTCATTTTTTTGTTTGAGATGTCTTGACCGCAGCGACAGTTTTTTTGCTAAAAGAACAAAGACAAGGAGCAAAAATAGAGCAATATAAATGCCCCAAGGATGATTCAGTGAAAACAACTGGTCTTCGATGAAGTCGATATTTTCACCCTTTTCTTGACTCAAGTAAAGTGCAAGAACAAAGTATCCATTATTAAAGATATGAAGTAGGGTTGAAGGTACAATACTTCCCGACTGATAGTAGAGCCAACCAAACACAAGGCCCAACAAGGTCGCACCTAAAATCTGCACAGGCTCACCGTGCAAAGAGCCAAAGACAAGTGATGAAATTAGCACAGCTATAATCGGCTTGGTTTGTTCAGAAATAGCCTCAATCATAACTCGTCTAAAGATAAGCTCTTCAACAATAGGCACAAGAATTACCACACCAAATATTCCAATAAAACCCGAATCCAAAATAAACTTGCTTTTCTGAAGTAAATCTGCTTGAGAATCGACCAGTGCAGATAGCACAAAGCTATTTAAAACTATACCCAAAAAACCTAGAAAAATAAGTCCAATGCAGAAGAGCAAAGGTAAAGATCGGATCCGATCGGGAATTCCACGAATGGGTCTCCAAAAATAGAGGGCTATTAAGATAATTATCGAACTAATTAAGGTCGTATACCCCAATAGGATTCCGTTACTCAGCACTACATCAGGTTCGGACCCAAATATAGCCTCATAGCCAACACGAAATAAAACAATGACTATAAACTTAATAGCAACAAACAAAACAAGAGCTAAAATAGCTTTTCCCCAACCTTTCATGTAGCCTAGTATTTTATCCTATAAAGAAATCAATTATCATAACACGACCAAACAAAACAGGCTTATTAGTCAGCCTGAGACAGCTTCTCAACAGCCAAACAATCAATATGAAGTTGCTCTACTAGCGCATCAAGAGATGCAAATTTAACCTCATCACGGAGTCGCTTTTTAAATAATAATGTCATCTGCTGATCGTAAATATCACCTTTAAACCCTAATATATTAACTTCAATACTGCGCATGGCAAAGTCATCTACAGTGGGGCGGTTACCTATATTAAGCATACCCCAGTATAACTTATCGTCCCTATCAAGAATCACTTGAACAGCATAAACACCATCTTTAGGGACAATCTTCTCACTGTGATCGACACGAATATTTGCAGTAGGGAAACCTATTGTACGACCCAGTTGTTTGCCCTTTATTACAGTTCCTCTTAAGCTATAAGAATAACCTAGTATAGGCTCCACAAGCTCAATTTCACCTTGCTGAATATAATTACGAATAAGAGAAGAACTCACATCTACCGAATCGGCAGGCAAAGCTTCAGCCTGAACAATATCTATTCCCAACTCACGCCCATAACGACAATAATCCTCAAAACCTTCAGAGCGGTTATAACCAAAGCGATGATCGTATCCGATGATTAAGACTTTAACATTAAACTTATCAAGCAGAATTTGCTCCATAAATTCCTTAGCCGTAAGTTTTGATAAACCTAGAGTAAACTCCACCAAAAAGCAATAGTCAATTTCAGTATGCCTAAGCAGGTTTAGTTTTTCGTCAATAGGGGCCAGCAAAGGAATTTTTCTTTCAGGAAAAATAACCTCAGTAGGCGAAACAGGAAATGTTAGCAAGGCAGACTTCAACCCTCTTTGTATAGCCACACGCTTAACTTGGTCTATTAAATAGATATGACCACGGTGGACACCATCAAAGAAACCAATACTTGCCACACATGGCTGGGGCAAAACAGTTGATTGATTATCTATAATTAGCATAAATAGTTATTCAATATTAAATAAGAAACTCCAATCCTCGTTGAGTTTGGGTGTATATGTAAGCATCCCAAGTTTTTCAGCAGCATCGGTATTTTCTTTTTTGTCATCTATGAAAAAAGTTTCAGCAGCATCAATATTAGCATCACTCAAAACAAACTCAAAGACACTTTCCTCAGGTTTGCATTTCTGTAAACGAAAAGAGAGGTACTCGTGTTCGAAAAAATCTTCATGGGTAAAGCCTTTGTACCGAAAGAGATTTTCCAATGCCCATTCCCAATGAATCGTATTTGTATTGCTAAGCAGATAAACAATAAGATGTGACCTAAGTTCAAGAAGCAAATCGAGTTTATATTCAGGAATATCAATTAGCATGGCATTCCAAGCAGAATCAATTTGTTGATCGCTGGCTTCACTGAGAATAGGATAAAGCAGACGCAAACGATCTCTAAACTCAATATCACTAATTGCACCACATTCAAATTGGTGGTAAATAGTCATAAAATCGGGGTTAGAGAACATCTCTTCTGCCCCAGAAACTCCTAAGGCTTTAAAATATTGAACCGTTCTATTCAAATCGGTATTAATTAAAACACCACCTAAGTCAAAAACAACATTACGTATGCTACTATTTACCATGCTTACTTTTTATTTTTCAGTCGACCAATAAGTCGTACACCTTCACCAATCCACAAGATTAGCGATGTAATTCCTATGATTTGAAACCATGAAGAGGCAGTTAAAGGTACGCAGCGAAATACTGCACCACCATACTCAACAATAAACCATTGTCCAACTGCTATTAGCAAAGCTACAAATAAAAAGGTACTTGACGAGAGTAAGCCCTTAAATGTTGATGCGGTAGTTCCCAACACCCGCATGTTAAAAAGGTTCCAAAATTGCAAAAAGACAAAGAAAGTAAAGAAGTAAGTCAGGTCATAGGTTGTTAAACCGCCCGGCTGAACCTTAAAGTAATAGAGCATCCCCAATAAAACAATCAAGAAAGATAGACCCACACCAAGAATAACACCAGCCATAGACTTAGTAATGATAAAGTCGGAAGGCTTACGAGGCTTATCCTCCATTACACTTTTACTAGGTGGTATGGAGGCCAAAGCTAAAGCCGCAAAAGTATCCATGATTAAGTTGACCCAAAGCATCTGCGTGATGGTTAAAGGCAATTCGGAACCCGTAAAGCCACCAAACAATACAATCAAGAGAGCTAGCAGGTTTATAGTGAGCTGAAACACAATAAAGCGTTGGATATTTTTGTAAAGCGAACGTCCCCACATAACTGCCGTCCCGATACTATTAAAAGAGTCGTCAAGCAAAGTTATATCACTGGCTTCTTTGGCCACCGCAGTACCTGAGCCCATAGACAGACCCACTTGGGCAAAATTAAGGGCAGGAGCATCGTTAGTCCCATCACCCGTTACAGCAACAACTTTATCGTTTTCTTGAAGTAAACGCACAAGACGTTGTTTATCTGATGGTCGTGCACGCGACATGATTTTCAAATCTAATACAAGTTTACGAGCCTCATCTTCAGATAACTTCTCAAAATCGGGACCTGTTATACTCGCTGAATCAGATGTGTCATCTTTCCATAGACCAATCTGACGACCAATTTCACGGGCGGTCACTAGTGTATCTCCCGTAACCATTTTAATATCAATTCCTGCCGACTGGCAAGCAGCTACTGCTGCAGGCACTTCGGGACGAACAGGGTCCATAATGCCTACATAGGCAAGTAGATCCATATTGCTATAAAGTGATAGGTCTTTAAGGTCTAAGGAAACATTACTGGGAAGCTCCAAAACAGCAAAAGCCAACGTTCGCATGGCCTTCGACTGAAGATCAATAAGCTGCTTTTCAGCCTTTGCTCTGTCTTGAGCATCAATATTACAATAGGCTAAAACTACTTCGGGTGCCCCTTTTATAAAGAGTAAATTCTTGTCGTTTTCACCCTTAGCCAGCGTTGCCATAAACTTTCTTTCGGTCGAGAATGGAAGCTGATCTACTATTTGGTGTGTTGAGCGAAGCTCAGCATAATCTTGCCCCTGCTCTTCGAGCCAATGCAAAAGTGCAACCTCAGTAGGGTTACCAATACCTTGCGAACTACCATCCTCATGTGATAGATATGCAGTTGAGTTAAGTGCCATATTTTTAAACACCAATCTTTTATCCGCTTCAAAATCGGGCATAAAGGTTGATGAAGAGACTCTCATCTTATTCTGGGTTAATGTTCCTGTTTTATCTGTACAAATCGTAGTAATAGCCCCCATCGTTTCGCAAGCATGCATCTTACGCACTAAGTTGTTAGTGCGGAGCATTCGCTTCATGTTAAGCGCCAAACTCAGCGTGACACTCATGGGTAATCCTTCGGGAACAGCCACAACCAATAAGGTCACAGCAACCATAAAGTATTTGAGAATAATCTCAAATACCTTGAGGTATTGATCCCAGCCAATTAAGTTTTGAGTCTGGAAAAAGAAGTAGAGATCGCGAGCCGTAAAGATTACAAACACAGCAGCTGAAATGGTGAAACCAATTTTACCAATCAGCTTAGCAAGCTTAGTAAGTTGTTGTTTTAATGGTGTCTCTATTTCACTTTTTTCGTTGGTGAGTTCTGCCACCCTGCCAATCTCAGTATCATCACCAATCTTATCAACCACAAAAGCACCATGCCCATCAAGCACCATAGTACCTCGCAATACACGATTGGATGGATAAGTAGCCTCCTCTTCAAAATGAGCCTCATCGGTGAACTTGTAGATCAAAAGCTCACCAGTTAGAGACGATTCGTTAATCTGCAAGGAGACAGCCTCTAGCAAATAACCATCGGCAGGAACCTCCTCGCCTTGCTCAAGCAATACCACATCACCAATTACAATATCCTTGCGCTCAACTTGTTGAACACGACCATCACGAACAACCTTAACCAAGACCTCCTCGCCAACAGCGTTAAGGATCTCAAACTTACGGTTGGCATCGTATTCAAAATAGAAACCAATAGTAGTTGCCAATACAACAGCAGCAAGGATACCGATTGTTTCGATATAATCGTTATGGATATAGGATATGATAAGAGAGAAGAAAGCCGCAACAAGAAGAATCTGAATAATTGGATCTTTGAATTTATCCAAATAGAGTTGCCATAAAGAGACTTTTTTAGGGGGAGTTAAGAGATTATTTCCAAACTTTTGTCTATTTTGGTTTACCTCATCCGAGGTTAGACCCTGCTTAAGCAAGTGTTCTGCTTCGTTCATAACTGGCAAATAAAATGTTTTGTGATAGACAAAAATACAATTTATCTTTAGCATAAGAACTATACCTAATCATAATATTAGTATATTTGAATAGGCAAAAACTGCATTTATAAATGTTTTTAATGATATTACTAAATTTCACAGAACATAAATGCCGTTACATTGTTAGAATCAATATAAGTATTACAAATTAATTTGACAGATTATGAAAAAGTACATTTGCGTAGTGTGTGATTATATTTATGATCCAGCTGAAGGCGATCCAGATTCAGGCATCGAGCCAGGAACAGCTTTTGAAGACATTCCAGAAGATTGGGTTTGCCCATTATGTGGAGTTGGAAAAGAAGATTTTGAACCACACGAAGACTAAAACACAAAAAAGCCCTTTATCATACAGATAAAGGGCTTTTTTGTGTAGTAGAGAAATATAACTATGTTTGTTTATATTAATCTCTTATCTCTCAAATCACCACTGGCTTCAACTACATTAACTACATAGTCGCCAAGTTTTTCGCACTCGCCCACTAAGTCCATATAGTAAACTCCCGTCTGGTAATCGTACTCTTTGTTGTTAACATCGAGTATGTTTTGATTCTTTAATTGATTACGGTAGTTGTTAATCTCAGTTTCGATGTTGTACGATTTGTTGATGTCAGCACTTGTATAATGATCGTCTTTCTCAAGAACAATAATCATCTGAGTTATAGCATCGTTAACAAGCTTCATCATGAAATGTATATGCTGGTATTGCTTATCGGTGAACTCAGTACCAGCCTGACGTTTGCGATTAATGGTTCTAGACAAATTGTAGCAGCTATCACCAATACTCTCAATCTCAGTCACCTCACGCAACATTGTACGGATTCTAAGCTTACTTTCGGAACTCAATCGACCCTCCGAAACCTGATTCAGGTAATTGGCAATCTCTAGCTCCATGTTGTCGCTAATATTTTCATACTTTTCAATTCGGCTATAGAGTATATTGAAATCCTCGTCTTTTTCGGTATGCAAGAGTTCCCTGACCATACCATACATGCGATGGATTCGCTCAGCAAAAAGATGAATCTCTTTGTGCGCCTGAAGTATAGAAAGTTCTGCTGTCGATAACATACCACCCGTAATAAAGCGTAGTCTTGGCTCGTCTTTGTCGTCCTCTTTGGGGCGAATAAAGAAGCAAACCGTCTTCTCAATAAGTTTCACAAACCAGATTAACACCAAGACATTGCAGATATTGAACATGGTATGGAAGGCCGATAGACGATAAGAAGTCAAAGTCACATTGCTAATAGATGATGAAGTCAAGTGGTCAACCACCCAATCTACAACTCCCATAAATGGATAAAACAGAGCTAACCCCCAAATCACACCAAAAATATTGAATACGAGATGGGCTAAAGCGGCTCGCTTAGCCTGTGTATTGGCAGTAAAAGCGGCAAGATTCGCCGTAATGGTTGTACCAATATTTTCACCTAACACTAGTGCAGCACCAAGCTCAACACTAATCCAACCATTGGTACACATAATCAATGTTATGGCCATTGTGGCCGAAGAAGACTGAACAATTACGGTAAGAATACTACCAATTATTAAGAATAATATAATAGAAAAGAATCCCATGTCTGTATAGCTCTGTACGAACGCTAACATTTCGGGATTCTGTGACAAATCGGGGGAGTTTGTTTTCAAGCTCGTAAGCCCCATAAATAAGAATGAAAAACCAAAAAGAAACTCTCCTACATATTTCTTGTTTCCTTTGTTTGAGAAGATCAGAGGGAGTGCAACAGCCAATATAGGTAATGAGAAAGCACTCATGTCGACACTAAACCCTCCAATAGAAATCAGCCAGGCGGTGACGGTGGTTCCAATATTGGCACCCATAATCACACTAATCGACTCAGTTAAGCTCAGAAGCCCAGCGTTAACGAAACTTACTACCATTACAGTAGTTGCTGATGAAGACTGAATAAGAGCTGTTATCAATACTCCCGTTAACATTCCTGTTACACGGTTGGTTGTCATAGCTGTTAAGATACTTCTCAGTCGATCTCCAGCAAATTTTTGTAACCCTTCACTCATTATCTTCATCCCATATAGGAATAATCCCAGGGAACCAATGAGTTGTAATAAATCCTTAAATGAATAATCCATCTACTATTTCAATTGATGATTTTTGCTATTCAAGCAATATTTCTCTACTTTGGCTTACATAACATCTAAAATCAGAGCATATGAAGCAATTGGTGCAAATATATTGTAAAAATAACAATATCTATAAAGAATTCCCGATAGGTTCTTCACTTTTGGATATTTATAGGGGTTTTAAATTAGATTTCAAGTATCCTGTAGTAAGCGCAAAGGTAAATAACCGAATTGAGGGGCTCAGATATAGGGCTTACAATAATAAGGATATTGACTTCTTAGACGCAACCAACTCATCTGCTATGCGAACCTACGTTCGCTCACTCTCTTTTGTTTTGTATAAAGCTATTACCGAATTATTTCCCGAGGGAAAACTTTTTGTAGAACACCCTGTTTCGAAGGGATATTTCTGCAATATAGAGATTGGTAGAGAGGTTCAGATTGATGATATCGCTTTGATAAAAGTCCGAATGCAGGAAATTATAGATCAGGATCTCCCTTTTTATCGAAAAGAGGTAAGAACCACGGATGCTATTGCACTTTTCGAAGAAGAGGGAATGCACGATAAGGTAAAACTCCTAAAAACTTCGGGAGCAATCTATACCTACTATTACGAACTGGGAGGTACAAAGGATTATTACTATGGAAGTTTACTACCGAGCACAGGTGCATTAAAGGTTTTTGACCTAATCAAATACTACGACGGGGTATTACTAAGAATTCCCAATAGAGATAACCCCTTTGAGATTGCAGAACTTACTAAGCAAGAAAAGATGTTTAGTGTATTCAAAGAATACTTAAGTTGGCAACGTATTATGGGTGTACGCACCGTAGGTGATATGAATATCGCTTCGAAAAACGGACATACCACCGACCTGATAAATGTAGCCGAAGCACTGCAAGAGAAAAAAATAGCTCAGATTGCCGATGAAATTCATTGTAGAGGTAAAAAAGGCAAGCCCGTGCGCGCAGTTTTGATTTCTGGTCCTTCGTCATCAGGTAAGACTACATTTAGCAAGCGACTTTCTATCCAACTTATGACTAACGGTTTAAAGCCAGTAGCCATTTCGCTCGACAATTATTTTGTAGAAAGAGACGAAACCCCAAAAGATGAGAATGGAGATTTCGACTACGAATCTCTATATGCCTTAGACCTTGAGCTGTTCGACCAACATCTTCAAGCCCTAATTAGAGGCGAGAAGGTAGAACTTCCCTCTTTCAATTTCCAAACAGGAAAGAAAGAGTATAAAGGAGATACCCTACAGCTCAAAGAGAACATGATTCTGATTCTTGAGGGAATCCATGCACTTAACCCGAGCTTGACCGAGCATATCAAACGAGAAGACAAATATATGGTTTATGTTTCGGCACTGACTACCATCTCTCTTGACGACCACAACTGGATACCCACCACTGATAATCGTCTGCTTAGACGTATTGTTCGTGATTATAATTACAGAGGCTATTCAGCAGAAGAGACCATATCGAGATGGAAAAGTGTTAGAGCAGGAGAAGATAAATGGATTTTCCCCTACCAAGAGAATGCAGATGCCATGTTTAATTCAGCACTTATCTTCGAATTGGCCGTAATCCGTCGCTATGCTGAACCCATACTTATGTGTGTGCCACAAAGTGACCCTGCCTACTCGGAAGCATATAGGTTGTTGAAGTTCTTGAACTTCTTCTACCCTATCCAAGATAAACAAATCCCCCCTACCTCACTACTTCGTGAGTTCCTAGGAGGAAGTAGCTTCGAATATTAACATCTAGCTAAGCAACTAAAAACGACTTACTCGTTTAGGGTCTCCCACTAGGGAGTCTGTCCTAAACGAGTAAGTCGTTTCATTTATATATTATATTTTTATTATGAAAAAAGAGTGGATCTTCAAATTTAGCATCTATATTTTATTGATAATTGCAAACGTGATTATTTTGTTTTCAGGATTGCAAAATCCTAATTTTGGTCTAACAATAGGTGTCATAATAATAAGTTTGACTTTATTTACAATAGGTCGAATTAAAGAATTGAATTCATGGGATTTATATTTATCGTATATCCTCTGCATTATAGCAATTGTCTTTAATTTGTTTCAATTGGTTTAGAAAGAAAAGACTTCTACCTCAAACGATGATCTTTCTGACAAAAACAGGAATGTAATGATCTCTGTGGGTTATATGTTTTAAGCGGACACCCTTTCATAAAGTGTGTAAGTTAAAACAATCGGCCCAGGTAACAACTTTACCTGGGCCGTTGTTTTATAATAAAAAACTTAGACATGTATGTAAGCAGAAGATTTAATCCCCGATGAGTTCTTTAAACAGTTCAAAATAGGTGAATAACTAAACAACTTCCTTAGTCCATTCAAAAGCGAGGTATAGAGAAAATACTAGAGGGTGAGCTGGATGCTCATTTAGATTATGATAAGCATGGTAGAGGGACGAGAAAACGTTATTATATCTCTTTATGCCAAAGGGATGAGTNTTTCAGATATAGAAGAGCAAATTAGAGAAGTCTATGATTTTGATGTTTCCTCAGCCACGATTTCTCGTATCACAGATGCTGTTACTGCTGATATTNTAGCTTGGCAAAATAGACCCTTAGAGCCCGTATATCTTATCGTTTGGATGGATGGCATTGTTTTTAAAGTCAGAGAGGGCTCTAAAGTGATTAATAAAACCATTTATATTNCTGTGGGATTAAGACGAGATGGGCTTAAAGAAGTACTGGGTCTTTGGCTGGGTAAAAATGAGTCCTCAGCCTTTTGGATGAGTGTTTTAACTGATTTAAAGGCTCGTGGTACAGAAGATATCTTAATTACTGCAACGGATAATTTAAATGGCTTTACAGAAACTATTCGTACGGTTTTCCCTGAATCTAAGACACAGATTTGTATCGT
>NZ_AQWS01000021.1 GCF_000375405.1 Bacteroides propionicifaciens DSM 19291 = JCM 14649
ATTACGGTCATCGACTCAATATCATTACTATTGAGAGTTGATAACAAACTGGTTCCCCCTTGAGAATAACCAAATCCACTCACATCGCCATTATACAAAGGAACACCATCAATAACATAAAGTGGCTCGTTACTGGCATTAATAGAACCCATTCCACGAATACGCACCGACTCTACAGAACCTGGTTGTCCAGAGGTAGAGGTAATTTGCACACCCGAGATCCCTCCGGCCAATTTATCTGCAACATTTAGAGCTGGCACATCCGCTAGTTTTTCAGTACTCATACTAGAAGCAGCACCAGTAAAGGATGATTTTTTAAAAGTACCATAACCCGTTACGATTACCTCATCTAAAACCTCCGCATCAGATACTAGCGTAATCTTCATATTCGGTGTAATAGTTACGGTCTGAGATTTCATACCAAGATAAGATACTTTTAATTTGGTGGCAGTTGCAGGAACATTAGTAATGTTAAAAAAGCCATCAAAATCTGTTATCGTACCAAGGGATGTACCCTCAACTGTAACTGCTGCCCCAATCACAGGCAACCCATCTTCCTCAGAAAGCACCACTCCTGACACTTTCTGATTCTGAGCTGAAGCTACTCCTAAGGATAATAGCAAACAACCCAAAAACATCATTAATTTTTTCATATCTACAAGTTTTTTTCAGCCAACTCGTGTTAACCTTTTGCAATATTGACACAATTATCAAATCTCACAAGAAATCAAACAAAAAACTTTCTTAATGAGTCTATTTTACGAAAAATGTATACATATAGATATTAATACCACCCAAAACAACCAAAAGGTCAAAACAAATAATATTGAAAAAGAACCTTTTCGATAGATTAAATCACACTTTCAACTTAATTACAGTTAAAATACATCTTATAGATACATTTATTAGTATATTCAACTAAATAGAATTTTAGTATATGTTATGATTTTACCTATAAAATCACTCGATAAACACAATACTTAAATAGCCGATTATAAGGGATAGAAACACTAATTAAACCACTAAAAAAAAATGTTACTAGAGACATCTCTAGCAACATTTTTCAATTTGTTGATATAGTAAATTCTTATGCTACGTAGTAAAACAAAAAAGCTGTACAACATTAATTGTACAGCCTTCTCTATTCACAATTTATCAGTAACTCTTATTTAACTTGAATCACCAAGTATTTGCTTAGACTCCAAAAATATTTAGCATTAGTAATACTTAGTACGTATTCTCCCTTGCTGTTTTTTTCTAGGGTATATGAACCATCAGGATGAGAAGTCAAAATCTTAGCTGATTTAGAGTATAACTCAATGGTTTTAGTAGTACGAATATCAATTTCGGTAAAATAGTCCTTATTAAAGTCTTCAGTCAAAACTTCAGTAGATTTAAATAACCCACCACCAGCTAAGATTTTTTGATCTTTAAGCTCAGATTTAGTACCAAATACGAACCAAGCAGAATTAATGATTCTGTCTTGCTCTTCTACAGCCTCAGCTTTAGCATCGTTAGCCGCAGCAAGCGTTTCCACATCAGCAGCCAAATTACTAACAGCAGCATCAAGCTCTTGAATACGAATATTCTTAGAAGCAAGTTCTGCTTGCATCTCACCTATTCTGTTGGTCTTCTCAACCAACTCCGCCTTGAGCGATTCAAGTGTTTGAGCCAGGTTGGCTGATGCATTTTTGTTTCTCTTAAGCAGAGATTCAAGCTTTTCTATTTGAGATTTATTGTCCTCCATTGTTTTTGCAATGAATTCCATATCCTCTTTTATTTTCTGACGAGCAGTAGCTCCTTGTTCGATAATAGAACCACGTTGAAGATCTACACGGTTTTCCGCAATATTAATCTGACGGAATCCTTCTTGAATCTCATTAAACACTCCCCAAAACTCATTAAGCTCACTATCTTTTTCAGATAAGGCCAATGCTAAAGAGTCTTTCTCAGCTTGAAGCTTTTTCTTCTGACCAAAGTCACAAGCCGATAGACCTATAACGCATGCTAATAGTATAAACAAACTCTTTTTCATACAGTTATTCTTTAAATTTATCTTTTATTTTATTTTGATTTCCAGCTAATACTACTACAATTTCACCACGAGGTTCGCTTGAAGTAAAATGTGCAACAACCTCAGTTAGTGTTCCACGAATTGTTTCATTAAACATTTTCGAAATCTCTCTCGAAACTGACACTTGTCTTTCCTCTCCTACATATTCAATAAATTGAGTCAAGGTTTTAACCAGTCGATGTGGGGACTCATAAAATATGATTGTCCGAGGTTCATCTGCCAACTCTTTAAACCGAGTTTGTCTTCCCTTTTTCGGAGGTAAAAAACCTTCAAAACAAAAACGATCATTGGGCAACCCCGAATTCACAATTGCAGGAATAAGAGCAGTTGCACCAGGCAAACACTCGACTTCTATATTATTACGAACACACTCTCTGACCACTAAAAAGCCAGGATCAGAAATTGCGGGTGTCCCTGCATCTGAAATAAGGGCTACATCGGCCCCTGCCATTATCCTATTTATAACATTCTCCACCATTTTATGTTCATTGAACTTATGGTGAGACTGTAAAGCATTTTTTATTTCGTAGTGCTTCAAAAGCACGCCTGAAGTTCGCGTATCCTCAGCTAAAATAAGATCAACCTCTTTAAGCACACGTATAGCTCTAAAAGTCATATCTTCAAGGTTGCCCACAGGAGTTGGAACCACAAATAATTTACCCATTAATTTCTAATATTTAAAATAACGTTGCAAAAAATCGTCCATATCAAGGAAAGCTAAGTCATCAGTCTTACAAGTCACTTGTGTCGCCAAGTGCCCCACAGCCTGTTCATAACTCCCTAAACATTCCATTTCAGTCACAACTTTTTTAAACCTGTTTGTATCTCCCCCGAAAAGCTCTCGGGAAAATCGAAATACATCATTTAAGCTCAATGCTCTAAACATTGTTCCTGGCTCAAATCCAGTGCTTGAAATTTCATTAACCTCTTCCTTAGCAGGTTCGAGATCCCCAGTTTCTGCAATTGACTTTACGTTTGGAATAAGTTCCTCCACTTTTTTAGTAGCGACAACTGGCTCTTGGATCTGAGAACTCAACACTGTTTCTATAATAGGAGCAGCAACAAGCACCTCTTGGGGCTGAGTTGGTGCTACCCTATCAACAGCACCAATTGGTTCTGCTGAATATTTCTGATCGAAACCAGATTCGAGTTCTGACATTCTCGAAGTGAGGTTTTTCAAACTTCGACGAGTCACTTTATAAATATTTTGATCTTGGGGATTCTTGTCGAGGTATTCCAACAGACACTTCAACTCATAAAAATCCAATTCAATATCTGTAAGAAGTTTTTTCATTTCAATTAAGTAAACTTTATCAATTCAGACAAATGTAGAAATAAATAATTAAATTAGGGATTATAGTAAACAAAAGTATTATTTTTGCCCCGTTCAAAAGCAAAATTATGGCATTATTTTCTGAAGATCATACGTTGGAAACTTTTCGTAGAGGTAGAGTTGAAGTAATCTGTGGGTCAATGTTCTCGGGGAAAACTGAGGAATTGATAAGAAGACTCAAAAGGGCAAACTTTGCAAAGCAAAAAGTTGAGATATTCAAACCATCTATGGACGTTCGCTACTCTGATAATGAAGTGGTTTCCCACGATAAAAGCATGATTAACTCTACCCCTGTCGATTCTTCTTCAAGCATACTATTATTAGCTTCTGATGTTGATGTAGTGGGCATTGATGAGGCGCAGTTCTTTGATAAAGGTCTTGTTGAGGTATGCAATGAACTTGCTAATGGTGGCATCAGAGTAATTGTTGCTGGGCTTGATATGGACTATCAAGGTAAACCATTTGGTCCTATACCTCATTTATGCGCCATAGCTGATGAGGTTTCAAAAGTTCATGCTATTTGTGTTAAATGTGGACAACTAGCACTTTTCTCACACCGTACCGTTCTTTGCGACAAGCAGGTATTGCTTGGCGAAACAGAGCGTTACGAACCACTCTGCCGAAAATGCTTTTTAAAAGCATTAGATAAACAATCTCAACTTAAAGAAACATAATGTTCTTAAACCTTGTTATCTTTATCTAGCATCTAAAATGAGAACGATTTTCCATTCCGATAATCTATAATATTATTTTTAAAGACAACCATGTTAGAAGAACGCAAGAAGATAACATTCGATCAATTCATACGAACGACGATTGTCATATTGGGTATAGTAGCAGCATTAATGCTTATTAACAGACTCACAAGTGTTTTACTGCCTTTCTTTGTTGCTTGGGTCATAGCTTACATGATCTACCCAATAGTTAAGTTTTTTCAGCATAAAGTACGACTTAAAAGCCGTCCTCTAGCCATCTTTGTAACGCTGCTCAGCATTAGCATAATAGGTGCTGCTCTTTCCTATTTTCTCATACCTCCACTAATCATCGAAATGGGCAGAGTAAAAGACTTATTGATGGACTACTTACAATCGGGAGGAGATCAAGGCACACATATCCCCCAAAACCTCTCAGCATTTATCAAAGAATATGTTGACTTAAAATCAATATCGGAAGTTTTTGAACACGACAAACTTCTAGATATGCTACAACAAGCCTTACCCAAGGTTTGGACCATTCTTTCTGAGTCGGTGAGCTTCTTGATTAATATATTCACATTCTTCCTTATTCTGCTCTATATTGTGTTTATCTTGCTCGACTATGAATCAATAGCTGAGGGATGGATTGGATACCTACCTGAGAAATACAGAACGTTTTCTCAAAGCTTAGTAAACGAGGTTCAAGACGGAATGAATCGATATTTTAGAGGTCAAGCACTTGTTGCACTCTGTGTAGGAATTCTTATGAGCATCGGCTTCCTTATTATTGATTTCCCACTAGCCATTGGTCTGGGATTGCTTATTGGGGCGCTAAACATGGTCCCCTACCTTCAGATACTGGGTTTTGTACCAACTATTTTACTCGCTATTCTTAAAGCGAGTGACACAGGGAGCAATTTTTGGGTTATCATCGGATCGGCTTTGGCCGTATTTGCAATAGTGCAAATTATCCAAGATGGCTTTATCGTTCCACGCATCATGGGTAAGATTACAGGCTTGAACCCTGCAATTATACTTCTCTCACTGTCCATTTGGGGTTCGCTAATGGGCCTCATCGGTTTAATAATTGCTCTACCACTTACAACACTCCTTTTATCCTACTACCAGCGGTTCATTATCAATCGAGAAAATATATTTCAGCAAAACAAAATACCCGATAACACTGACACTCAGAAGTAAAACATTATTTAACTTATAAATAGAGAATCTTTTTAAACATATAAGTTGGTTCTTAATAATATATCGCATACATTTGCACTCGCTTAACAGCAACAAAGGTTTGATTCGTTAGCTCAGTAGGTAGAGCACAACACTTTTAATGTTGGGGTCCTGGGTTCGAGCCCCAGACGGATCACTTAGAAAAAGGAGTTCAAATGAACTCCTTTTTTATTCTACATCAAACGGCTTCTAATAATCAATTAGTTAAGTTGGGATCATACCGAAATTCTGAGGGATTGAAGATTTAAGCATAAATTTTAGATAATCTGAATAAGAAGAAAGAAATATCTCTCACTCCTCTGAGTTGCGCTCTAAATTGTTTGATTTTAGCATTAAAAGATTCGCTGGCCGCATTGGTTGCACGATTTCTAAAGAAAGCAACGAGAAGTGGCCATCACCAATCAGCAAGCTTTATTCAGTAGAGGACAAAAAAGAAAGGTAGGGAAAAGAGATGATCTTGATAAATCTTCTTTTCCCTACCTTTTACTAGGATGTAGCTTGGTTTGATATATTGAGAAGCTTATGCCTGCAATAGGTACTTCTAATATTCCGCTTGGCTACTTGTTTAACGTTCCTGTTTAGTCGTTCGATTCAGCAACATTGCATCTACTTCCATTTTACTAAAATAAAGATGCTTTGCATTCCGATAAAAAGGCAGTTGTTTGCGTTGGCAACGTTTTCTTACAGCAGCAACAGAAAGACCAAGATACTTCGCTACCTGTTCTACGTTCATTACAATGTCGGCATGTTGTGAGATTCTATGTGCAACCTCATCTACGAGTTTGATATATGTTTCTTTTTTCATGTGGTATGTTTGCGTTATTACTACTGCTCTCGTGGTGGCGCCAACCATGAGAGTACGACGCAAATGTACAGGAGGATACAAGAATGGAAATAATAAAGCAATTATTAGGGCTTAATATTTAACGGTATTTTAGAAGAAAGAAGGATTCATACTGAGAAATCATACTCGGGGAGGAATTGTTAAGTTTGTTCTTGATTTAAGAAAACAAGCAAGTTTGAAAAATTTCCAACAAAAGTTAGTAACTTGCAATTTTAAAAGGTAAGTTGAATTTTAATACAATACTATGATGACCGAAGATTTAAAAGTAAGGTTCTTAAGACTAGCTATAATAGAGCAAAAAAAATACGATGAGATAGGCGAAATTCTAAAGATTACTAAGAAAGATATCTCAAGATACTGGGAAGACTTGAAAGAAGAAAGAGAGCATCTCTCTAACATCAGAAAAATTTGGAAAGTCAAATACAATAATCCTGAAACAACAGAAACCTTTTGGGACTTTAAAAAGTGGTATGACTCAGTGGAAAGAAAGTGCTACTACTGTGGTATTACAGAAACTGAGATAGAGCAGTTATGGAAAAAAGAACAAACAAAAAACAAAGCATTAACTGAACGAAATCGTGGAAAGAAATTAGAGATAGAAAGATTATCACCTAAGGAACCTTATCATAAAATAGACAACCTTGTTTTGTCATGCTATTGGTGTAATAATGCAAAAACAGATACTTTTACAGCAGAAGAATTCAAGGAGATCGGAGAAACAATTGGAAAAATCTGGAAAAAGAGATTAACAGAATAGTCACTAAAATAAATAGTTTCATTGTATGAAGCAATTACTAAAAGCAAACCTAATAACAATAATCGTTATTTCGCTATTCTCATGTAGCCCAAAGCCCAAAATTGAAGGGAGTTTTATTAAAGTTAAAGAGAATGAACGAGGAACTAATTGGAATGTCTTTAATAAGGGATTAGTGAAGGAGTTAGATTTTGGTGAGAAAATCTGCCGTTTTTCTTATTTTGGTATTACAATGAGTGGGGAGTACACTATTGACAATAATTATATTTATGTAAATGTAGGTGGTGAATTAGGCACATTATCCATGGAAATAATAGATAACCAAACATTAGAAGGAGAAGGGTGGGCTTCTGGAACTTTTAAGAAGAAGAAGTAGTGCTCACACTATAATCGATTAGCTTTCTACAAATAACTAAACTAGTTATATGATTTACGATAAAGATACCAATATTGTTCACCTATCTCCTTGGTTAGAAGATTGCTTCCCAATATTTTATAAACGATTTACGTCTTTATTAGGCGAACATGTTATTTCATATAAAATACTACCCCATACAAATGACTTATGGTGTCGAGACTATATGCCAATTCAGATTGAAGAAAATACTTTTGTTCAGTATCAATACATGCCTGATTACTTATTAAGAAAGGAATCCAATGTGAAATATTTAACTGATTCGCGTAAAGTTTGTGAAGCTCTAGGGTATAAGTGTAAAAGAACGAATATTGTATTAGATGGTGGGAATATAGTAAAGGTGGGTAATTGTGTGATCATGACTGAAAAGGTGTTTTGTGAAAACCCCAATTATAAACGAGATGAATTAATTTCTGAGCTTGAAGAATTATTGAAATTAGAAATAGTACTGATTCCTTGGGATAAAAAAGAAATATATGGGCATAGCGATGGTATCATAAAAGGTGTGAATAATGACACTATTCTTATGACCAACTACTATGACTATGATAAAATAATAGCTAATGCGATTGAACACAGATTGCAGAAGAAATTTACAGTACTAAAGCTACAGTATAATGTGACAAAGCCAGATAAAAGAAATTGGTGTTATATAAATTATTTGGAAGTAGGTAACACTATTATATTGCCTGCGCTTGGAATAGAAGAAGACATTCTAGCCTTTAATCAAATAAAAGCAATATTCCCTATGAAAAAGGTTCTACAAATCTTAGCTCCAGAGATAATCGCTAAAGGTGGTGCTTTAAATTGTATTACCTGGAATTGCAAGATTAATTTAGAGTCATAAAATGAATAAAACAACAAACTTTACTATCTTTGTACCCTGAATCCCCAATAGGGTATTCACCAGAGATAAATAACATGTGTTACCAAACTGTGTTACCAACTCAAAACGAGCTTTCACTAAGAGTAAGAAACTACTTGATAGTAAATGAATAACGCAGGTATAAGCCTTCAATGAATGGGCTAAAAACAGATACCAGGCGGATCACGAAAAAGAGGAAGATTATTTTAGTCTTCCTCTTTTTATTTTGTAACTTCCCAAGCTCCCTCTAGGTATCCCAATTCTCACCCATACATTCTACTCTACTACTAAAAATAAATAAAAAGAGAGCCTCGATAAAGCTTACCGCAAACAAAAACAAACTCTTATTGGTTATCAACAAAATAAACTTTTCACTATAAGTAATAGAAGTATGAAGGTATTTATCATTAATGGAGGACAGCACTTTGCACACTCAGGTGGCGAGTTTCAAAAGACACTAACCAGTTGGACTGAAGAGTTCTTTAAATCAAAACAAGATAACGAAGTACGTTCTTTCAATATTAATAACGAATATGACCCCATCAAAGAGGTTGAAAACTTCGTTTGGGCAGACCTCATTATTTATCATACACCAGTATGGTGGTTCCAAGTGCCTTATAGGTTAAAGGGGTATATCGATGAGGTATTTACTGCAGGTCACGAAACAGGGATATACAAGAATGATGGCCGAAGCCGATCAAGTGATAACCCTAAGCTTCACTATGGTACGGGAGGGATGCTTCAGGGTCGAAAATACATGCTCACGACCTCATGGAATGCACCTATCGAAGCATTTACGACGAATGGTGAATTCTTCAACCTCAAAAACGAAGACGATGTATTTATGGGTGTACATCTGATGAACAAATTTGTTGGCTTAACTAGAGCTGAGGGCTTTCATTTCCATGAAATGGAAAAAGGAGTTACCCCAGAAAAAATAGTAGAAGACAAGGCGAATTATTTAGCGCATCTAGAAAAAACTTTTTACCAAGGCTAATTATTAGCAGAATGATTTAGTCGTAATACAAGTGCGAGTAGGTGGTTTAGCCAAAACCACCTACTCGCATCTTTATTTGAGCTACTGCATAGCACTATCCCATTAAAATAAAGTACAATTGAATACTCGTACTCTTTTAAGCATGAGAAAGCAACGGGAGAATCAGCTGAGTCTCATCAAACAGATTACTGCTTTTTGTGTCTTTTAAGACAAATAGATTATCATAGTCTAGGATCGGAGCTTTAACGAAGAACTCATCACTCACGGGAGTAAAACCTAGCCCTACGGTCTCTACTTCTGAGTGAATCTGAGGTAAGCATGCCAATATATCTTCTAATGAGCAAGAAGTATTCCCTAATATATCGAAGCAGTGCAATTCCTTTCCTTCGGTTTGTGCTATAATAACGACGCCATACGCATCTATATAATAAATAGCGTCCGAAAATATTGAGTCGCAATAGAACATCAATAACTCAAAATTATCAATCATTTTAACAGCCGAAAACGGATTATTTTGAAGATACTTCTGACGCAACAACTCTAAATCAGTAACCTTAGACAAATCAAGTTTCTTTAGCTCAACAATACTTGTTTTTAGAGAGGATATAGGGCAAGAATAAGCATATTCATATACCCTTCCAAAACCAAACTTAGGATAAAAGCTAGCCGACTCATCGTTAGCATAGAGATAGATAAGATCGGACTTAGATTGCCACTCCTTAATAATTGTCTCAATCAATTGACTTGCTAAACCTTGTCCCCTAAAGGCTTCATCGGTCATCACCGTACCAATTTGCAGGGCATCAATAGTTTGTCCAAACAGCTCAAACCTCATTCTATTGGCTGAGGCATTGGCTATAATCCTATCTCCTAGATAGTGAGAATAAGTTAGGTATTTAGAACTCCAGTATCCATCACGATACCACTCTTCAAAAGAGAGATCAAATGTTGCCAAAGCCAACTGGTTAAACGAGCTTCTCAGTTCCTTATTCGTCTCTAAACACTTAATAAACTGATATTCCATGAATTGGTTTTTATATTTTTAAAATCTGAGAGCTAAGATACTTCTTTTTAGGTAGCATAAACTAAAAAACAAAAAGCTACTTAGCGGTCTGCACCACTAAATAGCTTTCCTAGAAACTAACTAACTAACTAACTAACTAACTTAAAAAAAATCTTACTGCTTTGTGATCTTATAATCACCTGCTTCTTTAAGTGCAGCTTCCAATACTGAGAAGTCTGGCTCACTTGTTGCAGAGATAATTACTGTAGATGGGGCTTCGATTTTAACCTCTTCAACACCCTCTACTGCACCTAAAGCTTTTTGAACTCGGGCGTGGCAATGACCACACACCATGTCGGATACATCATACTTAAATTCCATAATTTCTTTATTTTCTTGTTTATCTTCATTAGACACTATATTCTTAGTGTACTTTGTATATCTGCTATTTCCTTTCCACTTCAAACGTAAACTGTTCGAAACTACACTTACACTACTCAAAGCCATAGCCGCACTTGCAATCATCGGGTTAAGTAAGAAGCCTGTAAAGGGGTATAATAAGCCTGCGGCAATTGGAATACCAATCAGGTTATATATAAATGCCCAGAACAAGTTCTGACGGATGGTCAATACGGTTTGCTTAGAAAGCTCAATAGCCATTGGGATTTTCAGAAGGTCAGATGATATGATTGTCATCTTCGCAACATCCATTGCGATATCACTACCCTGCCCCATAGCAATACTAACATCTGCACGAGCCAAAGCTGCACTATCGTTAATACCATCACCTACCATCGCAACCACCTTACCTTGTGCTTGAAGTTCTTTAATGAATTGCTCTTTCTGGTCGGGTAAAACCTCGGCTTTATAATGATCAATACCCAACTCTTTGGAAATTTGCTTAGCTGTTGATTCGTTATCACCCGTTAGCATATAAACCTCAATACCGAGGCGATGTAACTCTTTAATTGCTGCTCCAGATGTGGGTTTCACCTTGTCGGCAATAGATAAAACTGCAAGAGCCTCTTTTTCGCTAGCAAACCAAATTACTGTTTGTGCTCTATCGGCATAAAACTTAGCCTGCTCTTGAATAGACTCAGGTATATTAATCGAATTGTCACGCATAAGTTTGGCATTACCTATGAAATAGGTTATATCGCCATGCATAGCTTTGACTCCAGCACCCGTAACACTTTGGAAATTGGTTAATTCAACCGACTTCACCTCTCCATAGTGCTTCACGACTGCATCGGCAAGAGGATGCTCTGAAAGCTTTTCAAGCCCTACTAGAATAGCAGTTAACAACGAATCACGTTGATGCCAAAACTCACCTGTTACTTCTGGCTTGCCTTCGGTTATTGTTCCTGTTTTGTCTAAAACAATAGCATTAACTTTCTTAGCCAACTCTAAGCTTTCTGCATCCTTAATAAGGATGCCATTTTCTGCTCCCTTACCAATTCCAACCATGATGGCTGTAGGTGTTGCAAGACCAAGTGCACAAGGACAAGCGATAACTAAAACGGTTACTAACGAAAGAATAGCTTTGGTAAAGGCGTCATCGCCACCAAAAATCATCCAAACAATAAAGGCTAAGATTGAGATCCCGATAACAATAGGGACAAATATGCCCGCAATCCTATCGACAAGCTTCTGTACAGGAGCCTTGCTACCTTGTGCATCCTGAACCATAGCTATGATTTGAGACAGCACGGTATTAGCTCCTACTTTCTTAGCTTCAAACTGGAAACTACCCTTTTGATTGATAGTACCCGCAAAAACTTTATCGCCCTTTTTCTTCTCTACTGGGATGGGTTCACCGCTCAACATACTCTCATCTATAAAAGAGTTGCCTTGAACTACTACACCATCTACTGCTATTTTCTCTCCTGGCTTAACTATAAGAATATCATCTACCTGAACTTGATCAATAGAGACTACTTCGTGATCACCAGTTGCGCTTAAGCGAACAACAGTTTTAGGCTGAAGCCCCATGAGCTTTTTAATGGCCGTTGAAGTATTACCCTTTGCTTTTTCTTCCAAAAGCTTCCCTATTAATATGAAGGCAATAATAACTGCAGCAGCTTCGAAGTAAACATGAGGTTCTAACCCACGATCTGTCCAAAATGAAGGATACAATGTATTGAACACACTGAAGATATAAGCTACACCTGTACTAAGTGCAACAAGGGTGTCCATATTTGAAGTGCGCTGTTTTGCTTGTCGCCAAGCATTAAGGAAAAAATCACTACCCAAACCGAAAAGAACAACAGTAGTTAATGCCCACATAATGTAGTTACCATAAGGCATATCCATATAGAACATACCAATGATTGCCACTGGGGTAGCCAGAATAACCGACCAAATAGTCTTATTCTTTAGCTTCTTAAACTGTTTTGCTTTTCGCTCTTCAAGCGCATCATCATTTTGCTCGGATTTCTCAATTATAAGTCCGTAACCTGCATTTTTAACTACTCCTTGTAATATTTCGGGGGTAACCTGATCAGCATCAAACTCAACATAAGCCGAGTTCGTTGCAAAGTTTACTCCTGCGTTTACAACTCCTTTTTGCCCTTTCAAGGCTTTCTCGACATGAATCGCACATGCAGAGCAAGTCATATCCAAAACAGGGAAATTTTCTTTTACCTTAGCCATAATCTATTGTATCTTATTTCTTTAGTACAAAGATAGGGGGTAAAGAGTTCAGTTTAGTTATACAATTTACGGATAGGTTTACATCATTTACACTTGATCGATGGGACGACGTTGTAAATCTCCTTTTTGTTTAAATTGCGAAGGTGTAAGACCTGTAACTCGCTTAAACTGCCCACTGAGATGAGCAACACTAGAATAATTAAGTTGGAAGGCTATTTCACTCAGGCTCATTTCATCGTAGCGTAACAACTCCTTTACGCGCTCAATCTTCTGAGCAATAAAATATTTCTCTATAGTAGTCTTCTCCATTTCGGAGAACTGATTACTTATATAGGTATAGTCCATACTGAGCTTATCACTCAAGTAGTCCGAAAGATTAACTTTAAGTTCTACATTATCATAGATTAGCTTTACAAGCAATACTTTTACCTGTTCGACTAACCGATCTTTCTTTTCATCGATAAGCTGAAAGCCGATCTTTTGCAACTCTGTTTCAAGTTGAGATCTAAGTTCAGAAGATAGAGGCTGCTCAAGAGTTACTTCCCCCAAGTCAATAGTCACAAAAGGTATACTCAATTTTACTAGAGTAGACTCTACAACCATTATACAACGGGGACAAACCATGTTCTTTATAAATATCTTCATAACTATAGAATTCAATATTAACGCTTTGTATTTATCAAAGATAGACAAAAAGATACTCGAAATACTTAAGAGAAACAAAAAGAGAGGCTTATTTTACTCGAGCAAAATAAGCCTCTCTGTATTTAAAAATAACGAATTCAATTTATGAATCAGCCTTGTGAATGGTAAGCTGAGGGAAAGGGAAACCAATGCCTCTCTTATTAAATTCCTCGTAAATCTTTTTGTTGACTTCGAAGTAAACACCCCAATAATCAGGAGTACTTACCCATACACGTACTACAAAGTTGACACTACTGTCGGCCAATTGATGCAAAGCAACAAAAGGCTCAACATCGGAAAGAACGCGTTCATCTTGATTGATTACAAATAGGATAGCTTCTTGTACGGCTAAATAGTCTGAGCCATACTCGACACCAAATATCCATTCAACACGACGGCGATCCAAACAGTTTACATTTGTAATTACCCCACTACTGAGTGATCCATTAGGTATGAAAATCTGCTTATTATCAGGAGTATTAATTACCGTATGGAAGATTTGAATCTCCTTAACCGTTCCACTTACACTTTGACAATCAATATAGTCTCCAACACGATAAGGTTTGAAAAGTAAAATAATCACACCACCTGCAAAGTTCTGTAAGTTGCCCGAGAGAGCCATACCAATAGCCACACCCGCAGAGGCCAATAACGCAGCGAATGAGGTAGTATTAACCCCTAGAGCACTCACTACTGATACAATTAAGAGTGTAATTAGTAGAATATTCAACAAACTCATCAAGAAAGTCTTAACACCTGGATCGACCTCACGAGACATTAAAAATTTACGTGCTATACGCTTGATGAAATTAATTAAGAACTTTCCAATCACTAAAATCAGAATAGCAATTAAGATCTTTTCGCCTCCCTGGATTAAGAAATTAATCACCTTATCCCATAACATAGATGGAGAGTCAACCCCAACAGCACTTGTTACGGTATTTGCGGCATCAGCGATTGCATCTGTCGCATCTAGTAAGTTTTGTATAAACATAAGCCAAATAGTTTTTCTGTAAAATAAAAGAAGATTATGCACTTTCTCTAATTACAACATAAAAACCTCAAACATGTTTACAACTATTAATATAAAAACAAGTTATCTGACTAATTAGTCAAGCTAAATCCTCCTTGGAAACTAGCCAGCTCTACACTAATACGGTGCTAAACTAAGCGTATTAACTGTTATAAATTTGCATAAAAGAGTTAATTGATATACTTTTGAGCGATTTCAAAAAAAGGGGTGCCCCAAATTAACGGGCTGAGATCATACCCAAAACCTGATCCAGATAATGCTGGCGTAGGAATTTATAAGAGGAACACTCCCCTTTTCCTCTGTGTAATAGTTTAGAAATTATGAAAACAAAAACTCTTTTATGCATGGGTCTACTGACCGGTGCTACTGCATTTGCACAAACAAATGTAAAAGACAGTCTGCGTGTTTATAACCTCGAAGAGGTTGAAATTGTCTCAACACGTGCCAACAAGAAAACCCCCGTTGCTTTTACGGATATCTCCAAAGAGGAACTTCTAAAGCAGAACACGGGCAAAGACATTCCCTTTCTTCTTAGTACCAGCCCATCTATCTTGACAACTTCGGACGCAGGTGCGGGTATAGGATACACCAAAATCAGAATCAGAGGAACCGATGCCACACGTATCAACGTAACCACCAACGGTATCCCAATGAACGATGCTGAAAGCCATGAGCTCTATTGGGTGAATACCCCCGACTTAGTCTCTTCACTCGAAGATATCCAGGTGCAGCGTGGTGCTGGAACATCTACCAACGGAGCAGGTGCCTTTGGAGGGACAATTAATATGAGAACTCAAGCTTCATCTCCACACAAATACGCCGAAGTATCGGGTGGCTATGGTTCATTTAATACGCATAAAGAGACCTTCCGACTCGGTACAGGACTTATCAAAGATAAATGGGCTTTCGATGCTCGACTTTCGAATATTAAGAGTGACGGATATAGGGATAGAGCCTCATCGGATTTAAAGTCGTACTTCTTGCAAGGAGGTTACTTCGGGACCTTGACAACAGTAAAGTTCATAACCTTTGGAGGTAAAGAAAAAACTTATCACGCTTGGGATGGAGTTAGCCAAGAGCAGCTCAAAAAGAACCGCAGATACAACCCCAATGGCGAGATTAAGAATGATGCAGGAGATGTTATCGGGTTCTATAAAAATCAAGTCGACCTATATACGCAGAAAAATTACCAGCTGTTGTTAAACCAATACCTGAGTCCAAACTGGAGCCTCAATGTGGGCCTTCACTATACAAATGGCAGCGGACATTACGAAGAGTACAAAAACAAACGCACACTAATTCAGTATGGACTAAAACCCTACATTGTCAATGGAAAAGAGATAGAAAAGGAAGATCTAGTTCGTCGTAAATTTGTGGATAGTGGTTTTGGTGGTGGTATATTCTCACTCGACTATAAAGGGGATAGGCTACAAGCATCTCTAGGAGGTGGAATGAACTATTATAAGAACAACCACTTTGGCAAGGTAATCTGGATTAAAAACTACATTGGCGATTTAGATCCCGATCACCAATACTACGATAACATTGGACGAAAGACTGATGGTAACATCTATGCACGTGCCAACTATGATATTGTGGGTGGATTAAGCATTTATGGAGATGCGCAATTCCGCCATATACGCTACAAATTAAATGGTGTAGATGATGAATGGGATTGGACAGCTAATCCTGCAGGGCTGCAAGCCTTCGACTTAGATAAGAAATTTAATTTCTTCAATCCTAAAGTAGGACTATCTTGGCAGATTAACCCATACCACCAAGCATATGCTTCGTTCTCCATTGCTCAAAAAGAGCCATCGAGAGGGAATTACACCGATGCCTTGTTTTCTAAGCAACCCGATTCGGAAAAGCTTTTCGACTACGAACTAGGTTATAACTACGCTAACGAAAGATTCAGTGCGAATGTAAATCTCTACTACATGGATTACAAAGATCAGTTGGTCTTGAATGGCAGAGTAAACGAAATTGGCTCACCGATTTCGGAAAATGTAAAACACAGCTACCGTATGGGAATAGAGACAGCCTTAGCTGTGCAAATCGCCGATTGGCTGAAATGGGATATCAATGGAACATGGAGCAAGAATAGAATTAAGAATTACGAAGCCTATTTCAGTGATGAAAACTACGAGCAACATGCCATACAATGGGGTAATTCACCGATAGCATTTTCTCCATCGTTTATGGGGAACAGTATTATTTCTGCAGATTTCTTAGGAGTTAATATCGCATTTCAGAGCCAGTTCACTACTCGTCAATACTTAGACAATTTAGGACTGAAAGAAAATTCACTTGACCCCTACTTTGTAAGCCACTTACACGCGAGCTATAAGTTTAATATCCCCTACACCAAAGGACTAACACTTGGAGCAAGCGTATATAACCTATTCAATACAAAGTATGAAACCAACGGTTATGCACAAAACTCAATTAGCACTGATGGCAAAACATTAAGCTTTGATCCGCGTTTTTATGCCATGGCTGGAACCAACTTTATGATTAACGCAAGAATTGCTTTCTGATGTTGAGCTTAGAACTATTAGGTACAATCGTAGGAGTAGTCTATCTTTGGCTAGAGTACAAGGCAAGTATACATTTATGGATAGTGGGCATCATCATGCCAGCTATCTATGTCTTCGTTTATTATGAAGCGGGTCTTTACGCCGACTTTGGAATTAATATATACTTCCTGATAGCTGCCATATACGGCTGGTTGAGTTGGAAAAACCACAAAACCGATGAAGCTACAGCTACACGCCCTATCACCATTACACCTAAAAGGCTTTATCTTGCCCTGTTTATAACTTTTTCGGCTTGCTTCTTAGGAATTGCTTGGATACTCATAGCCTTCACTAACAGTGATGTGCCTTGGCTAGACAGCTTTACTACAGCACTAAGCATTGTGGGAATGTGGATGCTGGCTAAGAAATACCTTGAACAATGGCTCACTTGGATTGTAGTAGATGTCGTCAGTGCTGGTCTTTATATCTATAAGGACTTATATCTGACTGCAGGATTATATGCTTTATATACAGTGATTGCTGTTTTGGGCTATTACAACTGGAAAAAAATGATGCTTAATGGAGAAGAATAAATCAGCCGTAGTTATCGCTAACGGAAGCTTTCCGACAGACCAAAGGACCTTGGAGTGGATTACTAAATCCAACTACATTGCTTGTTGCGATGGCGGTGCAGACCAAGTGATTGAACAAGGAATAATCCCCGACATTATAGTAGGTGATGGAGATTCAATAAATTCTGCTTACAAGCAAAAGTATAAAGATAGATTGCACCTAATTGCTGATCAAGAGACCAATGATTTGACCAAAACTGTGACTTACCTAAGTAGTCAGGGCTTTGACGACATCACAATTCTAGGAGCAACGGGCAAAAGAGAAGATCACACGCTGGGTAATATTAGCTTGCTACTCGACTATATGAAACTGTGCAAAGTCAAGATGATTACAGACCATGGGGTGTTTTATCCGTGTCAAAATGAGTTCGAGGCAACTATACCCCTAAAATCACAGCTCTCAATCTTTAATTTTGGAGCCACCGACTTAAGAACTGAAGACCTTGAATACCCCATTCGAGATTTCACGAGCTGGTGGCAAGGCACACTCAACTGTACACGAAATGAAACTGTCAAGATTCAAGCCAATGGAAATTTCTTAGTCTTTGTGGCTTATTAAGAATAATATACAGAAATACAAATAAAGAAGAAAGGTTTCCAACATCAATTTATGGAGACCTTTCTTGCTTTATTTAAGATTCAAATAACGGTTTAATCATTGGAGGAATTTCAACTTTATCCAAGACAAACTGATCGACTAACTCTTGCCCTTTAGGGGTAAGCTCAAAAAACATCAATCGCTTATCTTCTTTTCCAAGACTCCGCATAATATAAGCCTTATCTTCAATATTGCTAATGACCTTAGATGTATGAGACGGGCTCATTTCTGTTCGCTCAGCAATGGCGCTAGAGGTCATCTTGTTTTGAGCTTCATTCAGAGAGCAGAGTACCATAGCTTCGTTAAGGCTTACACCATAAACTTTTCCAAATCCTACCTCAAACTGAGCTAAGGCCTTATACAAATCTCTCATGACACAAATTGTCTTCATACTAACTTACATTTAAATAAATAAATTACCGTTTGCTTTATCTGCACGTTCCATATAAGTAGCTACACCACCCAATGAAACTTCGGGTATCAACTCTTCAGCGGTAACGCCCATAACATCCATAGACATTTGACAAGCTATAAACTCGACCCCACTCATTAATGCTTGGCGACGTAAAGACTCAACAGAATCTACATTCTTTTGTTTCATAACATAGCGCATCATTCGACGTCCCATTCCACCCATATTCATTTGTGAAAGTTTAAGGTACTTCGAGTTTGATGGCATCATCATGCTAAACATCTTGCTCATAAAGTCTTTCTTTACTCTTGGCTTTTTGGCGCGCTTAATCACATTAAGCCCCCAGAAAGTAAAGAATATCGTTACTGGTTGACCTGTAGCTGCCGCACCGTTGGCTAAAATAAATGTGGCTACAGCCTTATCCAAGTCATCACTAAACATGATAAAAGTTTTACCACGTGGCAAAGATACAGCATTAGCAGTATTTACATCTTGAGGGTCATTCTTTTTAATAAGAATTGTATGAATCCCTTTCTCAGAACTCTTACTTAAAAACTCATTGCCCGTAGAACCACACCAAGCCTCGGCATCACGGCCAAACGCTGCATCAGTTGAAGTAATTTCGATCGTCTCGCCCGGATTCATCGAGTCAACAGACTGTTTTAATTTCATGATAGGGCCAGGGCATTGTAAACCACAAGCATCAACTTTAATCGTTTTCATATTTTGAGTAGCCAAGGGCTGTGTTTCGTTATTTGATTTGGGCGCATTCGCCTGTTTATTTATGGGCGTTGTGTCTAGTGTTGCAGCATTGAACATTTTAGTTCCACCATTCAAACTAAATATATTAGTAAAACCATGTCCCGCCAAGATGCGATAAGCCAAGTATCCCCTTAGCCCTACTGCACAAGTCAGATAAACAGTTTTATCTTTTGATACCTCATCCAAACGGCTACGTAATTCGTCAAGTGGAATGTTAGTTGATCCAGCTAAACAGCTTGCACCACATTCAGCCTGGGTACGCACATCAATAAGCTGGACTTTCGCCGGGTCTAAGTTGACCAAATCTCTCCAACTTACAGTTTTGAGCTTGCCAAGCATAATATTTTCAGCTGTATAACCAGCAATAGCTATAGGGTCTTTGGCAGATGAAAAGGGTGGAGCATAAGCATGCTCAATCTCCATTAAATCGTGAATCGTCCCGCCTCTTTTCACAAGCAGAGCTAACTGATCAATACGCTTATCTACCCCATCAAAGCCAACAACTTGAGCACCATAAAGGCGTCCAGTCTTAGGATTAAAGGTTATTTTGATGGTTAGGGGCAAAGCACCTGGATAATAGCCTGCGTGAGAACTACCATGTGTAATAACTGATCGAAACTCCATTCCTTCTTGCTCCAAACGTTTGGCTGGCAACCCTGTTGAGGCCACAGTCAAATCAAAGACTTTGGCTATACTCGTTCCGATTGAACCTTCATAAACGCGTGATTCGCCTAAGATATTATCAGCAACCAACCTTCCTTGACGGTTAGCAGGCCCTGCCAAATAGTTTAACCAAGGTTTTCCAGAAATGGGGTGTGGGAACTCAATAACATCACCAATGGCATAAATATCTTTATCAGAAGTTTGTAAGTGCTCATTGACTTTGATACCACGAGCCTCACCTATTTCGAGCCCTGCAGCAACGGCTAGGTCAGTGAGCGGACGCACACCAATGGAGAGAATAACAAGATCGGTTTTAAGTTTCTTACCGCTCTTGAAATGTACAATCAAACCATCTTCCAGTTTTTCGAAAGAAGTTACCGCCTCTTTTAGATAGAGATTCACACCCTTATCAATCAATTCTTGGTGAACCAGAGAAGCCATTGTAAAATCTAGTGGAGCCATCACTTGATCACCCATTTCAACAATCGAAATTTCGGCACCATATTCGTGCAAATTCTCGGCCATCTCAAGACCGATAAAACCCGCACCAATAACCACTGCATTCTTTACCTTCTTAGAGTCCATGAATGCTTTGATATGATCGGTATCGTCAACGTTGCGTAACGTAAAAATGCCTTCACTCTCTATTCCAGGCAAAGGAGGTTTAACAGGAACAGCTCCTGTAGAAATAAGAAGTTTATCGTAAGACTCAACATAAGTGCTACCATCAGCTTTACGCAGGGTCAACTCTTTTTTATCTTTATCGATACTGATTACCTCGTTTTCGACACGTACATCAATATTAAAACGTGCCCCAAAAGATTCAGGGGTTTGAACAAACAACCGATCTCTATCGGAAATAACACCTCCTAAATAGTAGGGTAAGCCACAATTGGCATAAGAAATGTATTTCCCTTTTTCAAGTAGAATGATTTCAACATCCTCATTCTCTCTTCTAATTCGAGCAGCTGTAGTAGCACCACCAGCGACTCCTCCAATAATAAGTATCTTCATTATTCTTGATTATAAATAGTTTCTACTGGAAATAACAATCAGTAGTTATTATTGTTCATATTTATCTAATAAAAAAATAGTTTTAGAGTTGGAATTAAATCAAAATTGGTATATTGGAAACTATTATGTAAACAATTAAGAACGACGATCACTTTATTTCAACCTAAGAACAACCTTAGGTTCTATTATAGAATCGCCTATTTGCATCATAAAAGAGTAACCTTATTCTATTCTAAATAATCACATCTAAATCTAATACGATGAACACTATTTTATTAAATGCAGTAGAAGACGTAATGGGAAGCTTTAATTGGCTTGATGTCTCTCTTGCGGTTATTCCCGTAGTTTTACTTATCATCCTATTGGGGGTCATGAAAGTTTCTGGCGACAAAAGTGCAGCAATCACCCTCCTTGCTACAGTTATTATTGCAATAGCTGGGTTTAACTTTCCTTTAGTTGACACAGGCTTATCTGTGTGGTATGGCATACTTAAAGCTATATTTCCTATTCTTATTATTATCATCATGGCCATTTTCAGTTACCAAGTTTTGGTGCTCACGAAGAAAATGGAAATTATAAAGAGCCAATTCACCTCTATATCATCAGACAAATGCGTTCAAGTACTCCTACTAACTTGGGGTTTTGGGGGTTTGCTTGAGGGTATGGCAGGTTTTGGTACTGCTGTAGCAATTCCTGCAGCAATCCTTATTAGTTTGGGTTTTCAACCCATATTCTCGGCAGTTGTCAGCCTGATAGCCAACAGTGTGGCTACTGGTTTTGGTGCTGTAGGTATTCCTGTTATTGTACTTGGTCAACAAGCTGGAGTTGAAAACATACAAACATTAAGTACACAAATCGTATGGCAACTCTCACCACTGATGTTCATCATTCCTTTTATCTTATTATTCATGACAGATTCACGGATGAAATCTGTACCCAAACATATACTACTGAGTGTAATTGTAGGGGGAGTATCACTAGCGGTTCAATATATAGCAGCTCGCTACATGGGACCTGAGACTCCAGCTATTTTGGGTAGTATTGCATCGATTATTACAATCATGATTTATGCTAAAATAGTAGAGAGCAAGAAAGATAAAGAGAATAATAAAAAGAAAGAACAAATTAGTACCAGCCAAGCATTGAAGGCTTGGAGCCTTTATGGACTAATCTTACTCTTTGTTATTCTCACTAGCCCTATTCTTCCATTCAAGGAGCCACTAAAAGAGATAATTAGCACGACTTGGACTTTCGATATTTTCGATGCAAACACCCAAGGAATTATGGCTCGTAGCATCTCAATTTATTGGTTGGTTGATACCGGTGTACTATTATTCTTAGGTTCAATGTTGGGAGGACTAATACAAGGAGCAACACTGGGTTCTCTCTTCAAACTACTCGGACGTGTAATCAAACTACAATATAAAACAGTTATTACTGTTTGTTCATTAATAGCTTTATCTTCGGTGATGGATTTTTCGGGTATGATAGCTATACTTGGTCTAGCTCTAGCCTATCTAACAGGTTCATTATATCCACTATTCGCACCTACAGTAGGATGTTTGGGTACATTCCTTACAGGTAGTGATACTTCTTCAAACATTCTGTTTGGTAAACTTCAAGCTTCAGTTGCACACGCTACAGGAGCTGATCCAAGCTGGCTTGCAGCAGCCAATACAGCAGGAGCTACAGGGGGTAAAATTATATCTCCTCAAAGTATTGCAGTAGCAACTTCATCATGTGGGCTACAAGGTCAAGAGGGTGCTATCATGAAGAAAGCTATTCCTTTTGCCCTGATGTATATCGCCGTGGCTGGGCTTATGGTCTATTTCTTACCTAAAATCATGGGTTCCTTGATTGCAGGATAAAACTTTTTTAAACATCATAATTTGCAGAGAGTTGGTCCATTCTTCTAATAAAGAGTGGGCCAATTCTTTTATAGACTCTTCTGAAAAGCCAACCTAGCTGTACCATTGGCAACATAGATTATTCCACAATACCTGAAACCCATGCTTTGCAAAAGGTGAAGCATTACTCCATTATCGGCATGTGTATCTACTCTCAGATTTTGAGAACGCTCCAAACACCAATCTAAGATAAAACGACCTATCCCTTTAACCCGACCACTACCAGCTACTCTATGAAGTGTAGCGTAAGGTGCATCGTTTAACCACTCTCCCTCATAAATGACTCGATAGGTTGGATCTTCACCAAAGATGAGGGCAAACACTGCACAAAACTCATTATTCGAAAAGCAAAGATATAGATATCCCTCAGCAATATCTTTCAGTAATTGCTGCTCGGATGGATAATCTACAGACCATTGCGATCTATTACCCGATTGATACATCTGCTCTCGAGCAAGATTAAAGACCTCTAAAATCTGTGACATATCAATAGGACAAGCCGGGCGAATCCTAAACAAATTATCAAACGCAGAACCATTCATAAGCATGAGATTAAATCAAGAGTTATTTCAGTGGGCTAAAATAAAGAAAAAAGGCTACTTAACATGATTTACATGTAAGTAGCCCTCTAAAATATTTAATCTGAACTAAATCTTTAGTTGTGTTTAATTTTAACATTCGGTAGGAATAAAGCTACAATACCTAGCAAAGGCATGTAAGCACACATATCATAGACAAACTGTATTCCATGAGAATCAGCAACCCAACCAAGTAAAGCGGCAGAAATTCCTGCAATACCAAAAGCAAATCCGAAGAACATGCCCGAAACAAGTCCTAACTTAGAAGGAAGAAGCTCCTGAGCATATACTAAAATCGCAGAAAAGGCTGATGCCAAAACCACACCTACAATCGTTGTTAAAATACAGGTTCCCATTAGACCAACATGAGGCATAAAGAGAGCAAAAGGAGCAGCTCCTAAAATTGAGACCCAAATCACATATTTACGGCCAATTCTATCTCCAATAGGTCCACCAATTAAGGTACCAAGTGCAACAGAGAATAAGAATAGGAATAAATACATCTGCGACTCTTGTGTTGTTACACCAAATTTATCAATAAGGAAAAATGTATAATAGTTGGTCAAACTCGCCATATACACATATTTAGAGAAGAGCAATATTAATAATACAACAATCGCGAAAGTAGTCTTCTGACGATTAAGAGGATTGGGCTTAATATGTTCAATCACAACCTTCTTTTCCTTAACCTCCTTAAGCTTCTTACCATACCACTTATAAATCGGGCTAAGAAGTACAATTACAATCAGAGCCAAGAAAGAAAATAGGACGATATACTCTTGTCCATAAGGAGTAATTATTAAAGCGGCTAGCAAAGGTCCTAAAGATCCTCCTAGATTACCACCCACCTGAAATATGGATTGTGCTAAACCGTGACGACCACCAGAGGCTAAATGTGTTAACCGAGAAGCCTCAGGATGAATAATGGACGAACCAGTACCAATTAAGGCTACCGAAATCAATACTGAAATATAATTTGGAGAAAAAGCCAATATAGCCAATCCTACAAGTGTAAACATCATCCCAATAGGCAAATAGTAAGGTCTAGGCTTTTTATCAAAAATGACACCTACAATAGGCTGGAATATTGATGAGAATATCTGATAAACCAAAGCAATAATACCAATTTCAGCTAAATTAAGAGATAAGCTATTTTCCAGCATTGGGAAAATAGACGGAACTATAGACTGAAATACATCATTTGAGAAATGGGCAAAACTAAGAGCTAATAAAATCCCCATTGCCGTACGCGACTTAGCGGGATTAACATTTAAATCATTCATTATATTATAAGTAATAATTTGGCTGACCTAGCAGCTGTAAATAAAAAATGACTAGGTGGTTTTGGTCCCCCCAGTAAGTGGGAGTAACCAAACAACCTAATCGTTTGATATAAGCGAATCTCTGATTACTTAATTATTAAAAACAAGCATACCAAGTGCAAAACACAAGAGCTTGTAAGAGAATTAAATAACAGAAAAAGAGGGAAGTTTTCGCATTGAAAAACTTCCCTCTTAAAGTAGCGGGACCGAGAATTGAACTCGGGACCTCATGATTATGAATCATGCGCTCTAACCATCTGAGCTATCCCGCCATCACCATCATTTCGTGATTGCGAGTGCAAATATAAGCGTTTAATTTATTTCTGCAAAAAATACAGCAACTTTTTTGACAAAATATTTACACACGACTATTTATTGCTGTTTCAGGCATAAACATATTTATTTTACTTCACTTTTTTTTGGATAAAAGTACTTATCTTGGCACATAGAAACACAACTGAAGAATACTATGTCAAGAATAAAAATAAACTTAGAATACATATTAGATGCCACCTCCAAAGATATTATTTGGGATGCGATCAGCACGCCCTCAGGTTTAGAAGGGTGGTTTGCCGATCACGTAGATTCAAATGATAAAATTGTAACATTCTATTGGGGTGAAAACGATGAAGAAGTAAAGCAAGCAGAGATTGTAGGGTTTCGTACCTATTCATATATCCGCTTCAAATGGGCTGATAGCACACACCCAAAAGAGTATTTTGAATTAAGAATGCATAAAAGCGAGCTTACAAACGACTATGTTCTAGAGATTAAAGATTTTGCTGATGACGATGAAATCGACGATCACGAGGAACTATGGAACAAACAGATAGAGACACTCAGACGACTAAAAGGCTTCTAGTAAATTTAATTATAATAGATTATCTTTTCATGCTCCTTTTTTTGTCGTAATTTTGTGGAGCTAATTGCATACGATTATATTTTAGGATGCTGAAAATAAAAAAACTAGATAGGTTTGTCTTAAAAAGCTACGGGCTATTATTTGTCGCTACATTCTTTATTTGTCTGTTTATCTTCATGATGCAGTTCATCTGGAGATTTATTGATGATTTAGTAGGAAAAGGATTGGAGGTTAGTGTTTTGGCAGAGTTTTTCTTCTATGCTGCACTGACTTTAATACCGGTGTCTCTACCCCTAGCCATTTTGCTAGCTTCTTTAATTACATTTGGTAATTTTGGAGAGCGGTTTGAGCTTTTAGCAATGAAGGCTGCAGGGATATCATTGTTCAAAATTATTAGGCCCCTAATCATATTAGCCCTACTACTTTGTGGAACCTCTTTTGTATTCCAAAACAACATAGGCCCTATTGCCTACCAAAAACTAGGAACACTACTAATTTCTATACGACAGAAATCTCCTGAACTTGAGATTCCTGAAGGCCTGTTTTACAACGAAATAGATGGTTATAACATCTATGTAAAATCAAAAAACAGAGAAACAGGACTCCTACACGATGTAACAATTTATCAATTCTCTGAGGGCTTTGATAATGCACGTATTATTGTAGCAGACACAGGTAGACTAGCATTAACAGCAGACAAAAAACACCTATACCTACATCTCTATAATGGCGAGTTGTTCGAAAATATAAAACAACCAGGTGTTAACAGTAAAAACATCCCCTATCGCCGAGAGAGTTTTAGCGAGAAACACGCACTCATTGAGTTTGATACAAACTTCAATATGGCTGATGGAGGTATTCTTGATAAACAAGCAAGTGCTAAAAATATTAATTCATTGCAGCTCTCTATTGACTCTATGAGATATGTCAATGACAGTGTAGGAACTTCAAACTACGATTTTGCCATAGATAGGGCATTCAAAAAAATAGATAGTTACCGAAGCTCCTCAGACTCTTTAAAACTAGCTAACTCCCAAATCACTTCGATTAATGCCGATAGTGTTTTAGCTACATCAACACTAAAAAAGAAGCAGAATGTACTCAATTTAGCCAAGAGAGAAGCTGAGTCACTTTCAAGTGAGTGGAGCTTTAAGAAGTTCGAAATTTCAAATACTGATCTTGACATAAGACGTCACCAGATGGCTCTACATGAAAAAATAACCTTATCTCTAGCCTGCCTAGTTTTCTTTTTTATTGGGACACCCTTAGGTGCAATTATCCGTAAGGGAGGATTAGGAATGCCTGTGGTAATCTCGGTAATGATATTTATTATCTACTATATCATCAACACCATGGGTTCTAAAATGGCCCGTGAAGGAGAGTGGGAAGTCTGGTTTGGCATGTGGTTAAGTACGCTTATTTTAGCCCCTGTGGGTGGATTTCTAGCCTACAAATCGAATAAAGATGCGGTGATTCTGAATTCGGACACTTATATGAGTTGGATAAAAACGGTTATAGGTATCCGTCCACAAAGACATATGACACGTAAAGAGGTTGTTATTGACGACCCCAATTACAGCGAATGCTATGAGCAAATCACTCACCTATCCAACAGACTGGAGGAGTATCGTAATACACATAAATTAAGAAGTGCACAGAGCTATATAAAACTTTGGTTCAAGACTAAAACTAATGACCCCGTAGATGAATATTTGGGCGAACTCGAACTGATTATAGAGGAACTTTCAAACTCTAGCTCACTAGAGATTATTAATACGATAAATAAATATCCCGTGATCCCACACCGAGCGCATACGCTCCCATTCAAGCTAGAATGGCTTGACCGAGCAATTGGGGTTATACTCCCTGTGGGAATATTCTTTTACTTTAGAATTTGGTTCTTTAGATTACGACTCGCTAAAGACATCCAAAAAGTAATAGAGATAAACAAAGAGCTTAAAATAATTATAGATAAGAATAAGTAGTTATGGAAGATTTTAAATTAAACACAATAGAAGAAGCAATCGCTGATTTTAAAGAAGGAAAGTTTCTTATCGTTGTGGACGATGAAGATCGTGAGAATGAAGGTGATTTTATCATCGCAGCAGAAATGATAACTCCTGAGAAGGTTAACTTTATGATGCGTTATGGCAGAGGAGTTCTGTGTACACCACTCAGTGCTGAGCGATGCAACGAACTTGAACTAGAAATGCAAGTATCGTCAAACACTTCTATTTATGAAACTCCATTTACAGTTACAGTCGACAAGATCGAAGGCTGTACAACTGGTGTTTCTATGGACGATAGAGCAGCTACTATTCTGGCTTTGGCCGATACAAACTGTAAACCTACCGACTTGGCTCGACCAGGGCATGTCAACCCTCTTAGGGCTAAAGATAAAGGAGTTCTTTGCAGAGCAGGACACACCGAAGCAACTGTAGATATGTGTAAGCTTGCAGGCTTCAAACCGGTTGGTGCATTAATCGAGATCATCAACGAAGACGGAACAATGTCTAGACTACCTCAACTTATGGAGGTATCTAAAAGATTTGGAATTAAAATAATTTCAATTGCTGATCTAATCAAATACCGTTTAAGCCAAGAATCAGTAATCGAAAAAGGAGAAGAGGTAGATATGCCAACAGAGTATGGCCATTTCCGTCTTATCCCTTTTAAACAAAAATCTAACGGACTAGAGCATGTAGCGCTAATCAAAGGTACTTGGGAGAAAGATGAACCAGTACTTGTACGTGTTCACTCTTCTTGCGTAACTGGTGATATCTTTGGTTCTTTCAGATGTGAGTGCGGAGAGCAACTTCACGAAGCGATGCGCATGATTGATAAAGAAGGTAAAGGTGTTATCGTATATATGAATCAAGAAGGACGTGGAATCGGACTAATGAACAAGATAGCTGCTTACAAACTTCAAGAAGAAGGCCTTGATACTGTAGAAGCTAATCTACATCTTGGTTTCAAAGCTGACGAGAGAGATTATGGTGTTGGAGCAAATATATTACGAGAAATAGGTGTAACCAAAATGCGCTTAATGAGTAATAATCCGATAAAACGCATAGGACTCGAATCGTACGGATTGAACATTGTAGAGAATGTTGCTATTGAGGTTCAGCCTAATAAATACAACAAATCATACTTGGAAACTAAACAACAAAAAATGGGACATACCCTGCATGTTGTTAAGCAGTAAGAATAAAACAAAAAACAAGAGCTGACCAATTGGTCAGCTCTTGTTTTTTTGAGAATTAAATCCTCAATTAGTCTTCTGGGTGAATCGCTTCTGATGGACAAACATCAGCACAAGTACCACAGTCTGTGCAAAGGTCTGCATCAATAGTATAGATATCACCTTCTGAAATAGCTTCTACTGGGCATTCATCGATACATGTGCCACATGCTATACAGTCGTCATTAATTACGTAAGCCATTGTTTAAAATTTTAAAATGTTATTAGTACTAATTAGTTTGGCAAAAATAAAGGTTTATTTGATTACTTACCACCATTATCTCTATTTTTTTAGCTTCTTAGAGTAAAATCTATGCTAGAAGGCAATAGAACCAATTAGATATTTAGTTTTCGCCTCATTAAATATGTATTCAAGCAAGTTGATATAGAATCTTATCTTTTTTAATTAATTTTGCAACGATAAGCAATTTATATATATCCTGGATATGCCACTATACATCCCAAAAGACTTACCTGCTTTCGACTTACTCAAAAAAGAAGGTATTCATATTGACATACAAGACAAGAGAGCCAATGCACATGAACCCGTTTTAAAGATAGGGTTGCTCAACCTTATGCCTCTAAAGATAGAGACAGAGACTGATTTTATCCGTATTCTCTCAAAAAGTGAACTTCATATTGAGGTGAGTCTGATTAGGTTTAATTCGCACCAATCAAGGAATACGCCAAAGGAGCATCTAGATCAGTTTTACTCAGACTTCAGCTCGGTCAAGGAGCAAAGTTTTGATGGTTTTATTATTACTGGTGCACCTATTGAGCATCTTCCATTTGAGCAAGTTAGCTATTGGAAGGAGCTAAAAGAGGTGTTTGAGTGGTCTAAAACTCATGTCAAATCAACGCTTAATATCTGTTGGGCTGCACAGGCAGGCTTATATCATTTTTACAACATCAATAAGTACGAGCTAGAACAGAAGAAGTTTGGTATATTTGAACACCAGGTTCTTAACAAAAGTTGTCCTTTATTAGAGGGGTTTGAACCAACCTTTAATGCTCCTCATAGCCGACACACAGAAGTTAGAACCGAAGATATCAATAACTGTCCTGAGATAGAATTGCTTTCGGTCTCAAACCAAGCTGGAGTATTCATAGTATCGGCTAATGCAGGACAACAGCTTTTTATAACTGGCCACGCGGAATATCCACTTTACAGATTAGATGGTGAGTATAGAAGAGATCTATCCAAAGGTTTAGAGATAAATGCACCCGTCAATTATTATAAAAATAACGATTCCAGCTTACCCCCCATCGAAACATGGGGCTCACATGCCAACTTATTATTCATGAATTGGCTAAATCACTATGTCAATAAATAACGAAAAGATTATGTCCATACGAAAAATAGAACTTCTAGCTCCTGCCAAAAACTTAGAATGCGGTATAGCAGCAATCGATCATGGTGCTGATGCTGTATATATTGGCGCACCCTCATTCGGGGCTAGAGCTTCTGCCACCAACTCAATAGAAGATTTAGCCAAACTGGTAGATTATGCACACTTACTCAACGTTAAGGTCTATGCAACCGTCAACACCATTTTAGAAGACCATGAGGTAGAAGAATCCGAAAAGATGATTTGGGATCTACATCGCATTGGAGTAGATGCACTGATAATCCAAGATATGGGGATCTTAAACATGAATCTCCCTCCCATTGCACTACACGCAAGTACACAATGCGATAACCGTACCATAGAAAAAGTGAAGTTCTTACAAGAAACTGGTTTCAACCAAGTGGTATTAGCAAGGGAGTTATCATTTAATGAAATACATCAGATTCATCAAGCTTGTCCCGGGGTATCACTTGAGGTATTCGTTCATGGAGCACTTTGTGTAAGTTATAGTGGACAGTGTTACGTGAGCCAAGCCATCAGCAAAAGAAGTGCAAACAGAGGATCATGTTCACAGTTTTGCCGCTTACCGTTTACACTCAAAGATGCAAATGGCAAAATAATCCTTAAAGACAAGCACCTACTATCGCTTAAAGATATGAATCAGCTTGATCGACTCGAATCTTTAATCGACGCTGGAGCAAGTTCACTAAAAATAGAAGGTCGCCTTAAAGATCCTACATACGTAAAGAATGTAACAGCAGCCTACAGAAAAGCTTTAGATAAAATCTTCAAACGACGTCCCGAATATATCGCAGCGTCATCAGGAGTAACCGAACTACTTTTCGAACCCAACTTAGACAAAAGCTTTAGCCGTGGTGCAACCTCCTTCTTTGCCAATGGAAGGCAAAGTGATATTGCCTGCTTCGATACTCCAAAATCATTGGGCGAAGAGATGGGCCTTATGAAAGAGATGCGAGGAAACTACTTTACAGTCGCTGGTCTGAAACCTTTCCATAATGGTGATGGTGCATGTTTTATTGATGAGAATGGTAAGCTCACAGGCTTTAGAATCAACAAGGTTGAAGGAAATAAAATATTCCCTCTTGAAATGCCCCACATAAAACCAAAGACGGTAATCTATCGTAACTACGATCACGAATTTGACAAATTGCTCAGCAAGACCTCGTCAACAAGGACGATTGGAGTTCAGATAAAGTTAACTGAGTCGGTTAAAGGCTTTACTCTACAACTCTTTGATGAGGATGGTAATGAAGCAAGCGTTCAGCTAGATCAAGCTAAAGAAGAGGCACGCACTCCTCAAAAAGACAATATTATACGCCAACTGTCTAAGCTAGGAAACACACCATTCTATCCAGCAGCCGTTGAGGTTACACTACAAAAAGAGTGGTTCGTACCCTCGTCAATCCTCAATGAAGCCAGAAGAGAAGCGGTAGAACAGCTTATAGAAACCCGAAAAAGAAATTATAGAAGGATTGAGCAACGTTTCGAAAAGACTAGTCACCAATTTATAACACCCAAACTAACCTATCTAGGAAATGTTATGAACAGCTATGCACATCAATTTTATGCTCAGCACGGGGTGACAGAAATTGCACCAGCCTTTGAGAAAAAAACCATAGACGAAGCAGTTCTAATGTTTTGCAAACACTGTATCCGTTATTCTATGGGATGGTGCCCTACTTTTCAGCAAGATAAATCACCCTATAGAGAACCCTTCTGCCTTGTTGACCCCAATGGTAGTGAGTTTAAGCTACAGTTCGATTGTAAGAACTGCCAAATGAAGGTGATGCGCAATATTTAAATTTGATGCAAGTCGGTATAACCGTTAATGACGGCATAGATTGTTAGTCCAGACACTGACTTTATGCCCAATTTATCGGTTATATTTTTGCGGTGGGTAATAACAGTAGTTTGCCCAATATTAAGCCTGTCTGCAATCTCCTTGTTGGTCATCCCCATAGCAATAAGCGAGATTACCTCAATTTCTCGTGGGCTAAGTTCATGCACTTGATGTGCTGCTACAGCATTTTTATTACGAGAATGACCAGGCTCATGCGCTTGCTTGTGTAAATCTATCAAAGACTTAATAACCTGCTTCTCGGTCTTAAAGACATCCAATACAAAAACTCCTGAAAGCAGTGTAGCCTGTGCTTCAGAAGCCATTACAATAGTTCTTTTCTTGCGGGGAAGGAAAAAAGAATTGTGCTCTATGTAAATAGGAGCCGATATGAAGTAGTGTGCATACATATCAGGGGTATCATCCATAAAAGCCTCAAAACCTTGGAATATACGAATTTCAGCTACTGGAATAAGTTCTATAAGAATAGACTTAAGTCCCAGTGCTGCCAGAATATTAAATTCAACAATAGCAATCTCTGGTCGATGGTTTGGTAGTGCGTGGTGGTGGTTAATCATCCGAATAAATATCTAAAAGCTTCTTCTACTTTGCGGACAGGCATTAATTCTATTGAGTATTTATCAACATCTAAGCCCTGCACATTAAATTGAGGTAAAATAAACCGTTTAAAGCCTAGTTTCTCCGCCTCTTTGACTCGTTGTTCAATACGTGTTACGGGTCTGATCTCACCAGAAAGGCCAACCTCCCCAGCAACACATATATTATTATCAATAGCTACATCCATATTTGACGATAAGATGGCACTTATCACAGAGAGATCAATGGCAGGATCTTTTACTTTGATTCCACCAGCTATATTTAAGAATACATCTTTTTGTGCGAGTTTAAAACCAACACGTTTTTCAAGTACTGCCAAGAGCATATTCATTCTTCTCAAGTCAAACCCCGTGGCCGAACGTTGCGGCATACCATACACCGCTGAACTAACAAGTGCCTGGGTCTCAATTAAGAATGGACGAACACCTTCAACAGCAGCTGCAATACAGACCCCACTCATTCCTGAATGGTCTTTTGAAAGCAACATTTCGGAGGGATTAGAAACCTGCCTTAATCCGTCACTACGCATTTCGTAGATACCTATTTCCGAAGTACTTCCGAATCGGTTCTTGATGCTTCTGAGGATTCTATAAAGGTGCTGTTGATCACCCTCAAACTGCAGAACAGTATCTACTATATGTTCTAAGACCTTTGGCCCAGCAATTGATCCTTCTTTATTAATATGTCCAATCAGAAGTATGGGTATATTAGTCTCCTTACTACAACGTAGAAGCTGAGCAGAACATTCACGAACCTGTGATAAACTTCCGGGTGAAGAATCGACAGTTTCGGTAGAGATCGTCTGGATCGAGTCGATTACAACCATATCGGGAGATATATTCTTTATATGTTGGAAGATATGTTCTAAAGAGGTTTCGCAAATAATAAAGGTGTTGGATGAAGTTTTACCAAGTCTGTCGGCACGAAGCTTTAACTGTCTCTCGCTCTCCTCAGCCGAGACATATAAAATCTTTTTTCCCTCAATACCCAGTGCTGTTTGAAGAATAAGAGTTGACTTACCAATACCTGGTTCTCCACCAAGCAAAACAATTGAGCCTTGAACAAGCCCCCCACCCAAGACACGGTTCAACTCTTCATCATTCATATCGATGCGTGATTCTTGAGTTATATTGATCTCTCCTATAAGTGTGGGAGTGTTCCTTTTTTTCCCAGATTCGGCCGAATAACTAAAGTTCTTTTCTTGAGTTGGAAGAACTTTCTCTTCTTTGAAAGTATTCCACTCAGCACAAGAAGGACATTTTCCAACCCATTTAATCGATTCATAACCACAATTGGAGCAGTAATAAATTGTTTTTTCTTTAGCCATAGTGTTCTAATACTTTTATGTTTAACAAAGATAAGGATTTTAAAAACAACACGAGTAATCGGCATCCTTATTATGCAAAACAGATACAATGTTTAAAAATAGTGAACATAAACGATAAAAAACTTGTTGTAATCAATTGAAAGGTATGTTTTTTTATAAAAAATTGTTGGCATGTTGTATAAATGCCTATATTTGTCAATTAGATATAAAAAAGTATGAACATCTTTTTTATTTGATTGTTTAGTTAAGTGTAGCAGGCATAAATAGGACAACTTGCTACATTGGATAACATTTAGATGGATATAATATCAAGCTAAAATGAACTTTTAATTTATGATATGTCATAATAAAGTTCCTAGATTTAATAAAGTATCTATTACAAGTAAACAAAAGGTAAAAAAGAATTAACTTAATTTTAACTTAATTATAAACAGACATGAAGAAAAGTTTACTAACAGCTGTATTCGCAGTTGCATCTCTTGGAGGTGCTTATGCACAAAGCAACGGAGACGTTACTACAAATGCAGATAAATACAAAGTTGAAACTAATCGTTTTTTTGACAACTGGTTCTTTGATATCAATGGTGGTGCACAAGTATATTTTGGAAGCAAAGATGCAAAGAAATCTTTTGGTAAAAGACTTGCTCCCGCTTTAGATGTTTCACTAGGAAAGTGGTTCACTCCCGGAATGGCCTTAAGATTTGGTTATATGGGCCTTCAAGGTAAAGGTGCTGCAATCAATGAAAAAGAAGCCTTTACAACTGGAGGAAGCTTTGTAAAAAACGGAGTTAAATATTACGACCAAAAATGGGATATGATGAATCTACACGCTGAAGTGTTATTCAATCTATCAAATATGTTTTGTGGTTATAATCCTGATCGTATTTACTCATTCATCCCTTATGTAGGTTTCGCTTGGTTACACGCTTGGGAAAGCCCGAAAAACAATGAATTTGGTGCAAGTCTTGGTTTAATCAACAAGTTCCGTGTATCTCCTGCATTAGACATTAACATCGAAGCTCGTGGAACACTTCTAAAAAGTGGTTTTGCAGGTGACAAAGGCAACCATGGCAAAGATGGTATGGCTGCTTTAACAGTAGGTTTAACTTACAAGTTTAAACAAAGAAACTTCAACAGAGGTACTGTTATTTCAACAGGAATTAGCGAAAGCGAAATGCGCCGCATCCAAAATCAACTACGTGATGCTCAAGCATACAACAACCAGTTGAAAGACGAAATTTCAGCATTACGCAACAGAAAACCAGAAGTGGTTTACAAGGAAGTTGCTGCTGATGATTCACGTGTAATCTTCTTCCCAATTGACAAGAGCGATCTTACTGCTAAAGATTTAGTAACAGTAAAATTGATGGCTGAGTCAATCAAGGCTACAGACAAAAACTACACAGTACAAGGTTATGCTGACCAAGCTACAGGTAGCAAAGCGTATAATCTACGCTTAAGTGAAGCTCGTGCAAACAATGTACGTGACGCACTTATCAAAGAAGGCGTAAGCGCTTCTAAACTGAAAGCAGTTGGTATGGGTGGTGTAGAATCTGTATTCGGAAAAGAAAACCAATTAAGCCGTGTGGTTATTATCAAATAATTAGAGCTTAAAATACAGAACTAATATTAAGAAGGGTGCCTTGGCATCCTTCTTTTTTTTACGTTACTTTACAAACGATAATCAAATAAAACACTTATGAAAGTACTCAAGTTTGGAGGATCTTCAGTAGCGAATGCCGAGGCCATTTCCAAGGTTAAAGCTATTGCAGCATCAAATTCAGACACACCAATCATTATTGTTGTGTCGGCACTTGGTGGAATAACAGACCACCTTCTCAACACTGCTTTCCTGGCGGCAGATGGAAACATTGCTTATGAAAATGAGTTTAAATCCATCGTAGGAAGACATGAAACAGTAGTTAATGAACTATTTGAAGAGAACGAGAATCGAATGCGCCTGAATGCTCAGATGAAAGCACTTTTCGGAGAATTAATCAATATCTACAAAGGAGTTTACTTGATTAAAGACCTATCTTCTAAGACACTCGATACGATTGTAAGTTATGGAGAGCGTCTATCTTCCATTATTGTAGCTCAGGCTATTCCCGAGGCTAAATGGATGGATTCACGTGAATTCATCAAGACAGAACTAAAGCATGGTAAGCATGTACCCAATACTGCCTTAACCACTTCACTCATACGTTCAGCCTTTAAATATTTACCAAAGATTTCCGTCTTGGGAGGGTTTATTGCATCGGATGAAGAAAACAACGAAATAACTAACCTCGGTAGGGGTGGGTCTGATTATACTGCCTCACTAATTGCTACAGCACTTAACGCAGAGCAATTAGAAATATGGACTGACGTTGATGGTTTTATGACAGCCGACCCCAGAGTTATCAACAAGGCTTACACCATCGAAGAACTAAGCTATGATGAAGCTACAGAGCTTTGCAACTTTGGTGCAAAAGTTATATACCCACCAACCATATATCCTGTGTGCCACACCAATATACCCATATTGGTTAAAAACACATTTAACCCCAGTGGTCCAGGAACTGTGATTTCAGCCTCATCGACGAAAATATCGAAGCAGGTTATCAAGGGAATTTCTTCAATCAACAATACAAGCCTTATCACTGTGCATGGTTTAGGTATGGTTGGAGTAATTGGTGTGAACTACCGAATTTTTAAGGCACTAGCCAAAAATGGCATCAGCGTATTCCTTGTAGCTCAAGCCTCATCCGAAAATAGCACTTCTATTGGTGTACGTTCTGAAGATACCGTAGGTGCTTGTAAGGCTCTAGATGATGAATTCGCAAAAGAGATAGAGCAAGGGATCATATCTAAGATGAGAGCCCAAGAAGGCTTAGCAACAGTTGCTGTTGTGGGGAATAAAATGAAAGGCAATGCGGGCATAGCTGGCCGACTCTTCCAGACCCTTGGAAGAAATGGTATTAATGTGATTGCTTGTGCTCAAGGAGCTTCGGAGATGAATATATCGATAGTGGTAGATGGTCATCTGCTCAAAAAAGCACTCAACGTAATTCACGACTCATTCTTCCTTTCAGAGTATAAAGAGCTTAACCTCTACATCTGTGGAACAGGGACCGTTGGAGCAAGTTTGATTGATCAAATTAAGTCACAACAACAAAGACTTATGGATGAGCAACGACTCAAGCTCAATGTAGTAGGTATAGCTACAAGCAAGAAGCTACTTATTAACAGAGATGGCATCGACCTAGATGAATACAAGAAGTTGCTCGATCAGGTGGCCATACCAAGCTCACCCGAGATTCTAGTACAAGAAATTATTAAAACAAATATTTTCAATTCGGCATTTGTCGATTGTACAGCAAGTCAAGACGTAGCCTCACTTTATAAAAACTTCTTAGCCCACAACATATCTATCGTAGCAGCCAATAAGATTGCTGCCTCCTCCTCTTATGAAAACTACATCGACTTAAAGCGTGAAGCACTCAAAAAAGGTGTAAAGTTCTTATTCGAGACCAATGTTGGTGCAGGTTTGCCTATTATTAATACGATTAACGATTTGATTAATAGTGGCGATAAGATCTTGAAGATCGAAGCTGTCCTCTCGGGTACACTAAACTTCATCTTTAATGAGATTAGTGCAACAGTACCTTTTAGTCAAACCATAAAAAGAGCGCAAGAAGAGGGGTATTCTGAGCCCGACCCACGTATTGACCTGAGTGGTACCGATGTAATCCGCAAACTGGTTATTTTGGCTCGTGAAGCTGGCTATCCGTTAGAACAATCGGATGTTGAAACTAACCTGTTTGTACCTAATGCTTATTTTGAAGGAGAGTTAGCTGACTTTTGGAAAGGAATAACCGCTTTAGATACTCCATTTGAACAGGATAGAGAAAAGCTAGAAAAAGAGCAAAAGAAATGGCGATTCGTAGCTAAGCTTGACCAAGGTAAGGCTAGTGTAGGACTCGAAGAGGTCAGTTCATCTCACCCTTTCTATACCCTAGAGGGTAGCAATAATGTGATCTTGCTTACAACAGAACGATACAAAGATTACCCTATGATGATTCAAGGCTACGGAGCTGGTGCAGATGTAACAGCTGCTGGAGTCTTTGCAGACATTATGAGTATTGCAAATATTTAAACGAACGAAATCAATACTCAACTAAAAATCCCGTAAGGCTGAATCAGCTTTACGGGATTTTTAGTTGAATAGGACTTACTAAGAACAGGATTGCGAGTAAGTCGGAGATAAGAAACGAGTAAGTGGTTTGATATTTCCCTCTAGGATATCGCTTCTTCATCTGCTAATGCCTCATATATTAATTCTTGAATTGATTCTCTTACTGCCAAAGAAGACAATTTATTGGGCCAAACCGAAGGGTAAGTCCGATTACTCAAAAACACATACACTAAGTTATTAACAGGGTCAACCCAAGCGCAAGTACCCGTAAAACCAGTATGTCCATAAGTTTGGATAGGTGTAGAAGAGCTACAAGGGCTATATTTGTTAACCTCACCACTTGGCTTGTCAAAACCCAATCCTCTACGACTAATCTTTGATTTCTGCGTAGTAAACAACTTGCAAGTACTTTCACCTAGATAACGCTTGTCTTTATAGACTCCTCCATTGAGCAACATTTGATAGATGGCAGCAACATCGGCAGCGTTTCCAAATAAACCAGCATTACCAGATACTCCTCCTAATAAAGCAGCCGTCTCATCGTGCACATAACCTTGTACTACCTCTTTTCTAAAAAGCTTATCGTTATTTGAAGCAACAATCTCATCTTTCGAAAATTTTTCTAACGGATTAAACGTCAGGTTTAACCCCATAGGCTGATAAAAAGACTCTGCTAAATATTTATCAAGCCCAATGCCTGTAATATTCTCAATACATTTTTGCAAAAGGATAAAACCCAAACAGCTGTAACGGTATTTCTTACTCAATAGAGGTTTGTCGTAAATTTGATCTAAAATGACCCCACTAATGGAATCATTAAACCAAAGATTATCGGATACCTGAATGGAATGGTGATCGGTCTGTTTTTTACTTGTTAGTCCTTTATTAAACTTAAAGTTTGGATTGGCCCAAGACCGATCGCCCAACTGGAGTGTATGCTTGGCATCCTTACGATTCCGAAAAATAGGTCCTTCGAAACTCTTTGGATCAACAATTTCACCGTATAGATAAAGACCAGCAGACATACCCGATTCATGAAATAATAGTTGTTGAATAGTCAGTTTACCCTTGTCTGTGCCTTTCAGTTCAGGTATAAACGCTGAAATCTCATCGGTAAGGTTAAGTCGTCCTCCATCATAGAGCTTCATCACTCCTAGCAGTGTTGCAGTAGTTTTTGTCAGAGAGGCTAAGTCAAAATAATCAGAAGTCGCAACTTGTTTTGAATCTGACCCAGATAAAGTACCAAATGCTTTGTGGTAAGCCAGATGACCATCTTTAAGAACTAAGATCTGACAACCAGTAAAAGCATCTTCAGCTATTGCTGCTTGTGCTACAGAATCTATCTTTACGAGTTTTTCATTATTAAAACCGAGGTCTTCGGCTACATATTGAACTTCTTCAACAGCGCTGTCTTTCTGATCAGAAAACCCAAATAAGCCAGTACCCTCAGGATAAGTATCACCAATAGCTACAGCCAATTGACCCGAAGGCTCTAATGTACCCATAAGTATTTCCCCAACAGCATGCTGAACATTCAGGCCAGGCGCATGAGCTAGAATAGCCGATTCGGCATTCGCTATACTCTTTTCCATCAATCGGAGGTACTGACCTCCCGTAAAAAAGATGAAGCTCAAAGGCCGCTTGGTTTGTAAAACCTCAAAATAAGTATCGTAGCGTTCGAGCTTGTTCTCAGACAGACAAACAAAGACTCTATCAAAATCCTCAAGCTCTTTGATTAGCTTCTCTCTTGAAGCAACCGACAAAGAAGGATCAACTGCAAACATCTTTACTTGAATCTCGGGGTTTATAGCACTCTTTAGTGCACTATACTGATCAACACCAGTATAAACAAAAGCTACTTTTTTGGTTTTATCGTGCAAGGGTAAGGTTCTACCCTCGTTTTTGATAAGGGTAATTGCAGCAATTTCGAGCCTGTTGATAAGCTCTGTCGCTTCAGGTTTATTAATACGCTGAATCAAACCAGAGAGACGAATTTCTTGTGGCTTATTTAAACCCAAAGCATACTTATAGGTCAATATCTTTTTACACTTCTCCTGAATTATGGACTCAGAAAGCTCACCTTTCTTGATAGCGGCTAATACCAAGTCTAATTCACGCTTAACTTGTGGAGGACTAAGCAACATGTCATTACCAGCCTGAATAGCACGCAAACAAACGCCACCAGAAGAGCCTGCTCCACGCATAGCCAAAGCATCGGTAAAGATAAGTCCGTTAAAGCCAATGGAGTCTACCAACGTATTTTGAACTACTAATCGAGATAAAGAAGAGGCTTCGCCCGAACGTGTACCCAGCGCAGCCACATCTAAATGTCCTACCATAACACCACTGAGCTTTGCTTCGGTCAAGGCTTTGAAGGGATAGAGCTCGATAGAATCTAAGCGTTCTCGACTAAAAGGTAAAACAGGCAAAGCTTTATGCGAATCGACATTGGTATCGCCATGACCAGGAAAATGTTTGGTTACTGAGAGAACATTTTGGCTCTCTAACCCTTTTCCGTAAGCAATAACCTTATCAGCAACATTATAGGGAGACTCACCAAAAGAGCGAGTATTAATAACTGGATTATTAGGATTGGTATTTACATCGCCAACGGGAGCAAAGTTTACATGAATCCCCATTTCTCGACAAGCTCTACCCATCTCCATACCGTAGGCATAAAGCAGCGTTTCATCTGTAATACAACCCAAGACCATGTTTCGAGGAAATTTTGGCGTATTCTTGAGTCGCATCGACAACCCCCACTCTCCATCAAAGGTTATCATCAGGGGGAGTTTAGCCCAATTTTGAGCCATATTGGTAAGCTTTACTTGATTGGCTACCTCACCACCCGAAAACAGTAACCCACCAATTTGGTAGTCTTTAACAACTTTTTTAAGCAGATTTTCATTCGACTTATTAAGCTGTGGTGCGATTGTGAAAATAAACAACTGTCCGACTCGTTGCTCTAGGCTCATCTGATTATATACAGAATCTACCCATGCCGTTCTTTGCTCAATAGCCTTGGGAGATGCATTTAAAATGAAAGGCTCAACTTGAGCCTTTCCTGTATGATAACATAAGAGCAGTATAGCGCTCAAAAGTATCTTCTTTATCATAAAGTATAGGGTTATATCGTTTTAGTTCGGTTCAAATGTAACTTTAAACATACCTAAATATACACCATTTTTACCCATCTGAGAAATTGGAACGCTTTTTCCTTCTTTATTTAATACAATTTCGGGATCATTCATAAAGGTATGCGAATGCCCACCCAATACGAGGTCTATGTTAGAAGTGCTTCTTACCAATACTTGATCACTGTCTTGATTTAAAGCTGAAGGGCTTAGACCCAGATGTGAAAGACAAATAACGTAATCGCAATTAAGTTCTTCCTTTAACTTCTTAGCTATTTTATTGGCTGAGTCAGCTGGAGACAAGTAAGATACCCCCTCACAGTTGGAGGCTTGCACCAATCCTTCAATACGAGGGCTCAACCCAAATACCCCTATTTTAAGGCCCTCACGCTCGATAACAATATAAGGTTTAACTAAAGCCTCCAAAACCGTACCCCTAAAGTCGTAGTTGGCACAAACAATCGGAAACTTAGCTAACTCAAAGAGACGAGCCATATTTTCAAGGCCAAAATCAAATTCATGATTACCAATAGTCGCTGCATCGTACTGCATTTCATTCATCAGTAGTACCTCAACTTCTCCTTTATACATATTGTAGTAGGGAGTTCCTTGCGAGAAGTCTCCACAATCAAAAAGGAGCATGGAAGGATTAACTATCCGTAGAGAGTCAATGCAGGTAGCCCTACGAACATAACCGCCCAAACCAGCAAACTTATCAGCAGAATTTACATCAATAGGTTCAATCCGACTGTGTGTATCGTTGGAGTGATAGATATAAAGCTCTTTTTGTTGAGCTAGGGCAGAACCAAAAAGATTGGTCAATAAAAATAGAGCGACTAAAGCTATATGTAGATTATATTTTCTCATAATTACGTTAATTTAAGTGGGGTTATTTAACTGAGATTCGTCCTTCAACAACGGCTGTTATGTTTTTTTTCTGTGCCGCCTGTTTGTTGACATAGTCTAAAAACAGTCCTCGCAGTGTAGCTCCATCAGGGCATTGTCTAGATTGTGATTGCATAAGAGCAGTCATACCATCATTACCATCAGCCAAATAATCGATTGTAGCTACAGTATATATTTTAGCCTCATCAATCTCCTGACCTCCAACCTTAGCCGATAATACATCACCAGCCTTATTTATTTCGAGATTTATATTACTTATCCCCTCACCTTGAACCGTAGCAATATTCTGCATAAGCTCCTTTACAAATTTACCCTCGAGGGTCACTACGCAAAGTGAATTCTCAAAAGGAAGGATTTCGTAAACAGTACCAACTGTAATATCACCATTCGGGAGTATATTTCTTAACCCCCCCATATTAACAAGTCCAATATCAGCCGGACTACCCAATACTTGAGCAGCTGCATTACGCAAAACATCTGCTACTAGGTTAGATAAGGGGCTTTCAGGACGTCCTTTAGTGAGCGTTACGGGACAATAGCCAATAACCTTATTCATAACACTATCCACTCCTGCTTTGTAAGGAGCGAGAATAGCTAAAGCTGCTTGATTGGGGTTTTTATCCCAAACCGAATCGATAGCAATTTTACCACCTTGGATCTCAACAGCTTTATAAGAAGCTCGATTGCTACACGATATAAAACTTACTACTACCAGCAAAGCCAGTGTAACCTTCCACTTACTGCTAAACATTATCTTTCTCATAAACTTCGACTTTAATATACACAAAGATAAGATTTTGAGCCTATCAGGGCATATTTTTGTGGATGATTATTTTGTGTATCAAGCAAATATTTTGTTACTTTGCACCGCTTTACGTAATCGCTGTCAAGATAAGTGTTGCTTGATATGTTGCGTTGATATAACTTAATAATAAATTTAAGAAAATGGATTTAATTAAAATTGCTGAAGAAGCATTCTCAACTGGTAAGCAGCATCCAAGCTTTAAAGCAGGGGATACAATCACTGTAGCCTATCGTATTATTGAAGGTACCAAAGAGCGTGTTCAGCTTTACCGCGGTGTGGTAATTAAAATCGTAGGTTGTGGTAACAAAAAACGTTTCACTGTTCGTAAGATGTCTGGAACAGTAGGCGTAGAACGTATTTTCCCAATGGATTCACCAGCTATCGATAGCATCGAAGTGAACAAAGTGGGTATCGTTCGTCGTGCTAAACTTTACTACCTACGTGAACGTACTGGTAAAAGAGCTCGTATCAAAGAAAAAAGAGTTAACAAGTAATTCTTATTTCTTACAAGATATCAAAAGCCACAATCTGTTTTCAGGTTGTGGCTTTTTGGTTGGGGATAAAAAACGAGAAGTATGCCGCAGCACACTCCTCGTTACTATATATTTATTAGTTGTTGTCTTATTTACTTAGTCTTTAAGCTCCCATGCCAAAGCACTCGCTCCAAGAACTGCTGCATCAGAATCTTTAAGTTCTGAAACAAATAGACGGGTTTTACCTTTGTAGATATTCAACACGTTTTCTTCCATAGCACGCTGAATAGGTCTAAGAATATAATCTCCCGATTTTGCTAAACCACCAAAGAGGATGATTGCCTCAGGGCTAGAAAATGCAATAAAATCAGATAAGGCCTCGCCTAAGATACGTCCTGTATACTCAAAAATATCTTTAGCAATAACATCACCTTGCTCAGCTGCCTCGTAAACATCTTTAGACGTAATATCGTCAGCAGGTATATCTCTCAACACACTTGGTTCTGTACGCGAGGTCAATAGTTCACGAGCTGTACGCGCTACACCAGTAGCCGAACAGTAAGTCTCAAGACAACCCTTACGCCCACAACCACAAGGCCTACCTGTCTTGCGATCAACACATACATGGCCCAGCTCACCAGCAAAGCCATCGTGACCATAAACCACTTGTCCATTTATAACAATTCCGCTACCTACTCCAGTACCCAATGTTATCATAATGAAGTTCTTCAAACCACGAGCGGCACCATAAGTCATTTCACCAACAGCTGCAGCATTAGCATCGTTTGTAAGAGCAGTAGGAACATTCAAGCGCTCTTCAAACATTGCAGCCAATGGAATAACACCTTTCCAAGGCAAGTTAGGAGCAAACTCAATAGTACCCGTATAATAGTTTCCGTTAGGAGCTCCTACACCAACACCTTTAATTCTTTCTAATCCACCGATCTTATCTATAAGGGGAAGTAGATTCTCACAGACATCATTAACATACTTATCTGGTGACAGATATGTTTGAGTTTTCACTTTGCCACTATCGATAATGTTGCCACGAGCATCTACGATTCCAAAGACTGTATTAGTACCACCTATATCTATCCCTACAACGTAGGGTCTTTCCATATTAGAATTCATTATCTTATAATTAAAGGATTACTATTTTATAACACACAAAAATCGCAAAGAAGATTGAGTTTACAAAATAATTTAATTTAATAATATATGCGATTTCTTCTTTTAGGTATATTTCTTTAATATATATAGTAAGAATATATCGCTTTTAACCCAAAAGTGTTAATTCACGCCAATTAAATCAAATTACTTGAGCACCCGAAGATGAGTTCCTGGAACTCGACGAAGAAGTATTTGTTCTTCGCCTGGAAGTTCCACTCTCCTTAGAACGAGACGATGAACGATTAGTTCTTGTAGAAACTCTCTTATTACTATTAGACTTCTCAACAGAGCCAGGTGAACGTCGATTATTCTCTCTCGACTGATTATTTACACGATAAGTTGGTACATCTGAATGCCTTCTATCCGTATTGCTTCGAACCCCAGAACGATTATTTCGGCTAGTCTCTTGACGAGATACTCCACGACCATTTCTACGTGAACTTGATGAGTTTCGCTGATCTCTATAACCGAAGTCCTCTTGCCTAACATCACGATAGCGACGATTATTCGAATAAATAGGTCGGTATCTTCGGTTAGACGAAGAGTTGTGCCTATCTCTGTAATAGTAGTTATTACCATGTCGGCGATGATATCTACCATTATAAGTTCTATAATTTGCTGGCGGACCGTAATAATAATGATTGTGGTTGGTGTAAGTGAAATAAACTCTCAGGCTCCATGCTCCTGATTGCACCGAAATAGGACGATAGAAATAGGTCAAGCCTGAATATCTTCGGTACTGAGAGGTACTCAACACCCACGATATATCTTGATTACGATTATCCAAAAGTGAATAATAAGAGTCCATTGCTCGAGGATCACCCTGAACAATAGCGTTGCGCATGGGAGCCACACTAGCCAAAAAATCGTAGTTGATCTCAAAGATGTCTATATACTGATTCGAAGACAACCTCAATTCGTACATCATCTTATCGGTAAGAAATCGAGCTTCCCGACGAGTATCACCATAGGCAAATGCCTGAAGCGTAATTACTAAGAAAGCCAATAGTCCTAAAATCCGTTTATTCGTATCCATAGTGGTATTCTTTTTGGTTTGTATAAATAAAATTAGGACGAGAAAAACTCTCGTCCTAATCAATATCTCTACATTAAATAGGGAAAACCCTACTTAGAATTATCGCTTAATACCAACTTACCTGGTTCTAATGTTATCAATCGACGCTTATAGAGGTCACCGATAGCCTTTTTGAAAACCTTCTTACTCACACCAAACACGCTATAAATTTCTTCAGCATCACTACGATCATGAAAGCTTGTTTGCCCACCGTTATCTTTAATATAGCTCAATAAAGAGTTCGAAAAGTCAAGCACAGTTTGGTGACCACCTTGTTGCAAGATTAAATCAATTTTACCATCCTCACGTACTTGCTTTATAAATGCTTTCAAGCGCATACCTGTATAAACGGGTTGGAATATCTCATTGTCGTACAAAAGACCTGAAAACTGATCGTTAATAATAGCTTTAAAGCCTAGATCAGATTTTTGCCAGATTAGGATATCCACCTCATCTCCTTCAGCATAGGGAGGAAATTCTTTGGATAGGAATTTTTCTATTTTGGCCGAACCAACAATACGATAAGACTCTTCATCTAAATCAGCATAAACAATGTATTTTTCACCCACTTCCATGTCGCGCTTTTGCTCACGGAATGGTACAAATAAATCCTTCATTAAACCCCAGTCAAGAAATGCTCCGAACTCGTTAATCCAAGAAACCTCGAGGTAAGCAAACCCACCTACTTGCACATAGGGTGTAAGTGTGGTTGCAACCATACGTTCATCCATGTCTAAGTATAGAAACACATTAAGCATCTCTCCGATTTCAAACTCTTCGGGCACATAGCGCAAAGGCAATAGGATTTCTCCATACTCTCCTCCATCTAAATATAGACCGAAATCAACCTCTTTTACAATCTCAAGTATATTAAAGCGTCCTAACTGAATATTCATAATGCTGTTTTGTTACCAATTATATGGTATCAAAGATAATAATTTATCTCCTCTCCAAGATACTCCTTCCCATTTATTTTGGCCAGATAACCCCTGCAAAGACCTCATGACTATAAATAAATGAGGGCTCACCCCTCAAAGCATAAAAGTCTGCTTAGGCATCATATCCTAAGCAGACTTAATATATTCTATATCTTTTACTGATTTAGTTCAAGATCGTACCTTGCTCATCAACTTTAAGCTGGGTTTCAGTATCTCCTTTTTCAAGCTCCAAGAGGTAATAACTAGCATCTTTAGTCTCTATAAAATGAGCCTCATCGATGAAGTAACCCTGGTACTGAGGAAGATTTACAACCTGAGTCACGGCTAAAGGAAGCTTGTCAACCTGGACTTCTTGAGAAGTATGCAACCAGTTATTATTCAAATCAAAGACTACCTCTAGCGCTTTATTTTTATGAATAATATCGACTTCAACGATTTGATGTTCGCGTTCTATCTCAAGAATACGTGCTCCTTCATAATTCTTTGCAATAAATTCAGCAATTGCAGAATCAATCGCTTGAGGTGTATTATTGCCTCCTTGATTGTCTTTGTCTTTGATTGCTTTGACTAATATACCTTCAGCAGAGTAGTATAGATCAACTTCTTCTTTACCAAGCTCAGCTTCGAGAATATAAACCACATCAAAATCTTTTCGCTCGAGCATATCGACATCCTCAACTACCCATGATTTGTAAGCTCCAGCTTTGAAATCGTTTTGGATTGCTATGAGCAAAGCCGTAAACTGTAGATCTGTCTGGCTCATCAGCCAGACTCCTGATCCGTCAAACCAAGCTGAAACTTCATTCTTGTTTTGGTAAAACTCAGCCACGTGGTATTCGCGTTTGGTTTCCCATTCCACCTTCTTTGCATCAGGGTATTTCTGAGTCAGTGCGATTTTAACTGGTTCTGGGATATGTTTTGCACTATCGTTCTCATCGTCATCGTTGCAGCTCCACAAAGAGATAGAAAGTAGTGAGCCGGCAAGTAAAAGTATTTTAAAATTCATTGTGTTTGAGTTTTAGTTATCAATATCAATTAGATTGAAATTTGAGTCGAAAAGAAGTTCTAAGTCGTTAGATAGTTCTACACTGATGCGACCACGACTCTCTTTCTCGATCTTATCAATTTTAAAGTTAGGGTGATTCTTGTCAACATAAGCCTTGATTTGAGCAGGAACTAAGCCAGCAGGCAATTCGGTATAGGTGCAATCAACATCTTTCCAGAGACCTTTTTTGTCGAACTCAACCTTATTACCATCACTGAAGATAACTTCGTAAGAAGTATCAAAAAACTCTTTATCCATTTTAACTAGAGCGATATGTTTACCTGCAAAATAGTTTGAAATAAACTCTTGCGATTGTTTTGGCAGTTTGGCATATTCAATAGGCTTGTCATCGGCCTTAATAGGAGTACTTAGGATAAATAAACTCAAGCAAAGCATTATTAAATTTTTCATATTCTGAGTGTTTAAATTGTTATTATGATACAAATATCAGACCCAATTCTGAAATGAATATGAAAAGAGAGCTTAATCCTTATTATTTCTTGAAATTTATTTCGAAGCCATGCATATCATTCCTGTAGAAGTAATTAATTCGAAGGTTTTCAGCCTTTACAATTGAAGAGATCAAAGCCAAACCCAAACCTGTAGAACCCTCTTTCTTAGTACCTTGATAAAATCTATCAAAGATCAGATCCGAGTCAAGAGCCGCATAATCACTCGTATTCATAATGATTAATTTAGAGGTATAAACCTCAATAACTACAGCTCCACCAGCTGCATTATGTACGTAACTATTCTTAAGTAGATTATTGATTAATACTCCAGCTATTGTTTCGTCCATAACAACCTGCAATTGTCCTAACTCTTTTATCTCCAAAGAAATGTTTTTGTATGCATAAACTTCAGCATAATCTTGACTGATTTTGCTGACCAACGAGTTTATATTGAGTTCGGTCTTATTGAGAAATTGATTATTATCGATTTTCGAAAGTAGCAAGAGTGTTTTATTGAGCTTCGATAAATACTCAAGTGTCTGATGAGTCTTTGCAAGCTCAGTTAATTGTTGCTCACTTAGGCTCTCATCTTCCATGAGGGTTTCGAGGCGATTAGAGCATACAGCCAAAGGCGTTTGCATCTCATGCGAAGCGTTACCTATAAACTCGCGTTAATGTTCAAAAACCTCTTCTGCTCGCTTTAGGTTGCGAACGGCAGCCTCATTTAACTTTCTAAACTCTGTAATCTCTGTCGGATTGTTCAAGGACCTATTTACTCCACCTATCTGATAATTGTCCAACCAAGTTAGCAAGCGATATAGTGATTTTACAGATAGAGTCATAATTATCTACTTTCATAAATAGTGCAACGCCATCTTCCAATACATCAAGTTCAGTCGTTATTTTTTCTGAAAACAGCGTCATCTCTCCCTGCCGAATCAACAACACGGATTTAGAATCCTGACACTTCATCTGAATCTTTCCTTTATATAATAAGAGTATTTTAGAACAGTCAAGACCTTTAACAGGAAGTCTTTCACCTTTGACAAAGGTTGTAGCGTCAAATATGCTATCATAATTATTTGCACGATGCAAACAAGCTTCGCACTTATCATGAGCATTAAGAGCAGTAGGGTACGAGGGCATAGATGGTTTAGTTTTATGCAAAATATCGATACAAAAAAAAGATGTCTGGGTAGTGCCCAAACACCAAATGTTTATTTCGTAAGATATTTTAGATTGTATTAAATCTAAAACCACCATTGAGAAGTATAATTGCAATTCTACTTACAAATATAAACTATATATATCAAGATTTATATTAGTTTTTTAAAAATTAAGCTCCCATCTTCTTTTATGGATAAATGTTGGCTCATACCGAAAAGCTGTGGGGAAAGTATTAAAAAAAGATTGAAACATATATATTTGCAGTAAAATATATAAATGCTTTATCCATGGGTTGGGATCCTTTAGTTCGCTTTATTTTACCAGATGGTTTATTCGATTATTTTGAGATGTCAGACTTTCAGCCTGGCGATTCAGTAGTGCATATTTATCTAGAAGAGCTTAATATAACTCCTATTGAATACCACGATGATAAACTTGAGAGTAAAGGTTTTTATGAGGAAATAAAGATGCATG
>NZ_AQWS01000022.1 GCF_000375405.1 Bacteroides propionicifaciens DSM 19291 = JCM 14649
ATCCTCACTCAATGCCGTATTACCATTTCCAGGGAAGCTCTCTGATCCTTTAATCTTGTATTGGCTTCGCCAACTATAGAGTTGCTTGACTGAGATTCCTAACTCACGAGCAAACTGACTTAAGTTATCTCTTTCATAACTCAACTTGACTGCATTTTCTTTAAACTCTCGGTTGTATACTTTTCGTTGTTTCATTGGATAAAGATAGTTTTTTATCCCTTAACTAGTTGTGCGGGTAAAGTTAGCAAGTCCAAGTTATAAAACCAAAATGAGCTAGTCATTCAATCCAAGCTAGTGGGTCATAAGCAAGCAGGGACTTACTCGTTTTAGGGGTAGATAAGAGTAAGCCTTAATCAATAAGTTTTTTTATGAAAATTAAGGTAGGGGAATGACAGCCAATAAAGACGAGTAGAGGGGGGATCTGGAACTATATTAAAATAACAAACGCGAAGAAAGTCGAAACTTTTTCGCGTTCACCATTAGTCATATTTAATGTAGACAATAACTTAATTACTGATTATACATAAGTTTCAAGAAACTTCACACCACCTTCATTGGGGATTACAGTAATTTCTTCTGTTGTAGCAGGGTATAAAATAGTCTCACCTGCCTCGAAAGACAATTCGTAACCTTCGTTATCAACCAATTGGCATCCACCTTCAACACAGATAAAGATTACAAAAGAATCTAAATCAGCATAATCACAAGTTACCTCCTCAGTTAAGTCATACACAGAAGTCGTAAAGTAAGGGCAAGCCACTAGTTCAACAGGCTCATCTTTCAACTTTTCGTAGGCTGTACGGTAGTCACTAAGAACCTCATAATCAATCGCATCTTTCGCTAAATCTGTATGAAGCTCTCTGGTTTTACCATCGGCATCTTTTCGATTAAAGTCATAGATACGATAAGTAATATCGGAGGTTTGCTGAATCTCAGCAATAAAAGAACCTGCACCAATACTATGTACTCGACCAGCAGGCAAAAAGAATACATCCCCTGCTTTAATACTGTATTCTTGGAGAACATCAGTAATTGTGCTATTATAAACGCGGTCTTTATACTCTTGGGGAGTAATCTCTTTAGAGAAACCTGAGCGAAGCTTAGCGTTACTATCAGCATCAACAACATACCACATTTCTGTTTTACCAAAAGAATCATGGCGTTTCTTAGCTAATTCGTCATCAGGATGTACCTGAATTGATAGGTCTTGTTTAGCGTCAATAAACTTTATCAACAAAGGGAACTTTTCACCAAACACTTCATAGTTGTCCTCACCCACAAGCTCCTGACGATGTCTGCGAACAAGTTGTGTTAAAGTGAGTCCTCGATCAGGACCTTCAGCGACAACAGATTCACTGTTTTTTACGCCAGAAATCTCCCAACTCTCTCCTACTCTTTCTAGTTGCTCACTAAGGTGTTTAAATGGAATGATTTTATCACCACCCCATAGGGTTTGCTTCAAAAGAGGGTCGAATTTAAACGGATACATTTTCCTTTACTTTTTAATTGATGATTTATGATAATAATACACACAAACATAGCACAAAATATCAAGATATAATTGATACCTAAACGTATTTTTTTAAATCAAGAAACACATTAAAAGACATTTAGATTGTGTTAGTCTACAAAAGTCAAATTTCTTGTTAAATAGACCTTGTATTTTTATTTTTATTTAGATAGATATATTTGTTTGAGAGGTTTAAATTCTCTTTATTTGCATGAATAATATACTTAATTGGTCCATAATGAAAAACGCAACTATGAACATTGAAAACAAGTCAAAGCTAAGCAGAGAAGACTTTCAAACAACAGTTGAAGGCAAACCCGTTGATTTGTACATCCTTACCAACGATCAAGGTATGGAGGTAGCAATAACAAACTACGGATGTATGATTCTTTCGATTATGGTTCCTGATAAGAACAAGAATTATGAAAATATTGTTCTCGGACATAGCAGTATTAAAGATATTTTAAAATGTCCTGAGCCTTTTCTAAATACAGTTGTGGGACGTTATGCAAATCGTATAGCTAAAGGAAAATTCACACTAGAAGGCAAGCCCTACTCATTAACAGTTAATAATGGGCCAAATGCTCTTCACGGCGGACCAACAGGATTTCATACACGCGTTTGGAATGCTAAACAAGAAAACAAAAATACTTTAGTACTCACCTATAGTTCAAAAGATGGTGAAGAAGGCTATCCTGGCAATTTAGAAGTAGAACTAACATATACACTAGACAACGAGTCTAATGCACTTCATTTAAACTACCAAGCTACTACTGATAAAACAACAATAGTGAATCTTACTAGTCACGGTTTCTTCAATTTGGCAGGTATAGCTAATCCTACCCCAAGTATCGAAGACCATGTTGTTACAATAAATGCGGATCACTACGTACCTATTGATCAGGTTTCAATTCCGACGGGAGAATTACTTAGTGTAAAAGATACACCAATGGATTTCTTAACTCCTCACAGTGTAGCAGAAAGAATTAACGACGATTTTGTTCAACTCAAAAACGGAGCAGGCTATGATCATTGCTACATCCTCAACAAAGTTGAGCCTGGAGAACTAACATTAGCAGCTACATGTCAGGATCCCAAATCAGGTAGACTAATGGAAGTATATACAACGGAACTTGGCGTACAGCTGTATACAGGCAATTGGCTTGCTGGTATCAAAGGTGCTCATGGAGCAACGTTCCCAGCAAGAAGCGCCATCTGTTTTGAAGCGCAGTGCTTCCCAGACACTCCTAATAGAACCTATTTTCCAAGTGCTAAACTTGAACCAGGCGAAAAATACACGCAACACACCGTTTACAAATTCAAATAATAAATATTTCATAAATTAACAACAACAATAACAACTACAAGAATTATGACTAAACAAAGCCAAAATCGTATCGTCCCTATCATTATGATGATAGCACTTTTCGGTATGGTATCATTCGTAACTGGCTTACAAAACCCTATGGGGATTATTGTAAAAAACCAGTTCGGCGCATCCAACTTCATGTCCCAGTTGGGTAATTTCTCCAACTTTATTGCTTATGCATTTATGGGAATACCCTCAGGTCTTTTGCTACAAAGAATTGGATATAAAAAAACAGCTCTATTAGCAGTAGCAGTAGGTTTCTGTGGTGTAGGTATCCAGTTCTTATCTGGAACTACGGGTAGCTTTGCTGTATATTTGTCAGGAGCCTTTATTTCAGGTTTTTCTATGTGTATGCTTAATGCAGTAGTTAATCCTATGTTAAATACACTTGGTGGTGCAGGTAAGAAAGGGAACCAACTAATTCAAGTTGGTGGTTCGTTTAACTCTTTGAACGCTACAATTGTTCCTGTACTTATTGGTTACCTTATAGGTAATGCTTCTCAAGCAACAATTAAAGATGCAAACCCCGCATTATTTATTGCTATGGGTGTATTTGCACTAGCATTCTTAGTTCTGTTATTAGTGAATATTCCTGAGCCAATTCCTACTCAAAAATTGGATAAAGCTCTTAAAGATAAACATAGCCCATTGTCATTCAGACACTTTATTTTAGGTGCTGTCGCTATCTTTGTATATGTAGGTATTGAAGTAGGTATTCCTAACTTTAGTAACTTATATATGACTACAAGTATAGCTGAAGGTGGTTTAGGAATTGACACAACTATCGCTGGGTCAGTAGTTGGAACATATTGGTTCCTTATGCTTATTGGCCGTTTAATTGGCGCATCAGTTGGAGCTAAAGTTTCAAGTAAAGCAATGTTAACCTTTACTTCGAGTCTAGCTGCCGTATTTGTTATTCTAGCTATGTTTAGCTCGGCAGATACACATATCAGCATGCCTGTTTTCTTTAGTGATATCTCATTTGGTGTTACAAATGTACCTATTGGCATTATGTTCTTAACGCTTTGCGGTCTTTGTACTTCAATCATGTGGGGTGGTATTTTCAACCTTGCAGTTGAAGGTCTTGGTAAATATACATCACTAGCTTCAGGTCTATTTATGGTTCTAGTTTGTGGTGGTGGTATCTTGCCATTAATTCAAGGACTATTAGCTGATGGATTTGGCTTTATGGCTAGCTTCTGGTTAACATTTGCTGGAGCAGCGTACTTATTATATTACGCTCTAATAGGCTCTAAAAACGTTAACACAGATATTCCTGTTGAATAACAGCTAAATTATTCTATCTTAAACTAACCTTTAAAACACACGGATAAAATGAAAAAAGAGGACGTAAGAAAGCATTTCGAAAATAAATTTGGTAAAGAACCTGGTTTAGTTTATGCTTCACCTGGACGTATCAATCTGATTGGAGAACACACCGACTATAATGGAGGCTTTGTTTTTCCTGGAGCAATAGACAAAGGCATGATTGCTGAAATCAGACCTAACGGAACTGATAGAGTAAAAGCCTATGCTATTGATTTAGATGAACATGCCGAATTTGGTTTAACTGAAGCTGAGGCACCGAAGGCTAATTGGGCACGTTATATATTTGGAGTTTGTAGAGAGATGAACAAGAGAGGAGTTGAAGTCAAAGGCTTCGACACTGCTTTTGCTGGCGATGTACCCTTGGGTGCTGGAATGTCTTCATCTGCTGCTCTAGAGAGTACCTATGCTTTTGCCATCAATGAATTATTTGCCGATGGTAAAATCGACAAATTTGAATTGGCTAAGGTTGGTCAAGCTACTGAACACAACTATGTTGGGGTCAACTGTGGTATCATGGACCAATTTGCTTCAATTTTCGGTAAAGCGGGAAGCTTAATCCGTCTTGATTGTCGTTCTCTTGAATACGAATACTTTCCTTTCGATCCTAAAGGATATAAATTAGTGCTACTTGACTCTGTTGTAAAACATGAGTTAGCCTCTTCGGCTTACAATAAGAGAAGAGAGAGCTGTGAGACAGCAGTAGCTGCTATCCAAAAAAATCATCCACATGTAGAGTTCTTAAGAGATGCTACAATGGAGATGCTTGAGGATGTGAAAACTAAAATATCCGAAGAAGATTTTATGCGTGCGGAGTACGTAATTGAAGAAATCCAACGCGTTTTAGATGTTTGTGATGCTTTAGAGATTGCAGATTACAAAACTGTGGGACAAAAAATGTATGAAACGCACCACGGCATGAGCAAACTTTACGAAGTAAGCTGTGACGAACTCGACTTCTTAAACGATTGTGCTAAAGAATCGGGTGTATGTGGTTCACGTGTAATGGGCGGTGGCTTTGGCGGTTGTACTATCAACCTAGTCAAAGACGAGCTTTACGAGAATTTCATTTCAAAAACTATTGCTGCTTATAAGGAAAAGTTTGGTAGAGAGCCAAAAGTTTATGATGTCGTTATCGGCGATGGAGCAAGAAGATTGGCTTAATTTACATACTAATATAGAAGAGGAACTTTCCACAAGTTCCTCTTTTTTTGTGCTAATCACGATCAGACGATAAAAAAGTGAAAAATATCGTAAACACTTCGATTAAAAGAACTTTACTTCGAGTGTAAAATATTAAAATGAACAAATAGATGTTTTATAGAGTTTTGATAACTAAGTCTGCTCCTGAAAATAGAAGCAGACTTAGTTATCTGAAACAAATAAACTATCTTTGTATATAGAATCAAATAAAAATCAATTATGAATACCGTTAAACTAATGAACCGTGCAGCCGATAACATCAGAATTTTAGCTGCGTCAATGGTTGAAAAAGCTAACTCAGGTCACCCAGGTGGTGCTATGGGAGGTGCAGATTTTATCAATGTGCTATTCTCGGAGTTTCTTACTTACGACCCTAAGAATCCTAAATGGGAAGGAAGAGATCGCTTCTTCTTAGATCCAGGTCATATGTCACCTATGTTATATTCAACATTGGCTTTGACAGGTAAATTCACTATAGATGAACTCAAACAATTCCGTCAATGGGATAGCCCAACACCAGGCCATCCAGAAGTAGATGTTCAAAGAGGTATTGAAAACACATCAGGCCCACTAGGTCAAGGTCATGCCTATGGTATTGGTGCAGCAATCGCTGCTAAGTTCCTAAAAGCTCGCTTTGGTGAGGTTATGAATCACAACATCTATATTTACATCTCGGACGGCGGTATCCAAGAAGAGATTTCGCAAGGAGCTGGTCGTATTGCTGGCCACTTGGGATTAGATAACTTGATCATGTTTTATGATTCTAACGATGTTCAATTATCTACCGATACAGATGAAGTAACCAGCGAAAACGTTGAAATGAAATACCAAGCTTGGGGTTGGAAAGTCATTACAATTAATGGTAACGATGTAGAAGAAATCAGAAAAGCACTTACCCAGGCTCAAGCAGTAAAGGGTCAACCAGTAATTATTATCGGTAAGACCGTAATGGGTAAAGGTGCACTTAAAGCAGACGGAACTAGCAATGAGGCTAACTGCTCAACTCACGGTTCACCTCTAGGTGGTGAGGCTTATATCAAAACAATTGAAAACTTAAATGGAGATCCTAAGAATCCATTCGCTATATTCCCTGAAGTAGCTGAGCTTTATGCTAAACGCGATGAGGAGCTTAAGCAAATCGTAGCAAAACGTTTAGAGGCTAAAGCTAAATGGGCTACTGCTAACCCAGAATTAGCTGCTAAAATGCAAGGCTTCTTCGAAGGTAATCTACCAGAAATAGACTGGGAAAGTATAGAGCAAAAAGCAAATGGAGCAACCCGTGCAGCTTCAGCAACCGTACTCGGTGTATTGGCTCAAAAGGTAGAGAATATGATTGTCTCTTCAGCCGACCTTTCGAACTCAGACAAAACAGACGGATTCTTAAACAAAACTAAAGCATTCAAGAAAGACGACTTCTCTGGAGCTTTCTTACAAGCTGGAGTATCTGAACTTACTATGGCTTGCCTATGTATTGGTATGTCACTTCACGGTGGTGTAATTGCAGCTTGTGCTACATTCTTTGTATTCTCTGATTACATGAAACCAGCTGTTCGTATGGCTGCATTAATGGAGCAACCAGTTAAGTTTATCTGGACTCACGACGCTTTCCGTGTCGGTGAAGATGGACCTACACATGAGCCAGTGGAACAAGAAGCACAAATCCGACTTATGGAGAAACTTCAAAACCACAATGGTAATAACTCTATGTTAGTATTACGCCCTGCTGATGTTGAAGAATCTACCCACGCTTGGAGACTAGCCATGGAGAATACTTCTACCCCTACAGGTCTAATTTTCTCTCGTCAAAACATTAAGAATCTTCCTCAAGGTAACGACTATGCTCAAGCAGCTAAAGGAGCTTACATTGTAGCTGACTCTGATGAAAACCCTGATGTTATTCTTGTTGCTTCAGGTTCTGAAGTTGCAACACTTGTAGCTGGAACAGAATTATTACGCAAGGACAATATCAAAGTGAGAGTAGTTTCGGCTCCTTCTGAAGGCCTATTCCGCTCACAATCTAAATCTTACCAAGAATCAATCATTCCATCTGAAGCAAAAGTATTTGGCTTAACTGCTGGTTTACCTGTAACTCTTCAAGGTTTAGTTGGAGCTCATGGTAAAGTATTTGGTTTAAATTCATTTGGTTTCTCTGCTCCTTATACTATTCTCGACGAGAAGTTAGGCTTCACTGCTGAGAATGTATACAAGCAAGTTAAAGAAATGCTATAATTAAGATAAGATTATGAAATTGATAGGACTATGTTCTGACCACGCAGGGTATCCCTTAAAGACTTATGCTGCTGAATGGCTAAAGGAAAATGGATATGATGTTAAAGATTTTGGTACACACTCTCTAGAAAGCTGTGACTACGCTGACTTTGCTCATCCACTAGCAAGAGCAGTTGAAGCTGGGGAATGTGAGTTGGGTTTTGCGGTTTGTGGAAGTGGCAATGGAATCAATATGACACTAAACAAACATCAAGGCATCAGAGCTGCCCTATGTTGGACAGAAGAAATAGCAGAATTTGCACGCCTACATAATGATGCAAATATCTTAGTCATGCCAGGTAGATTCATTACCGAAGTTCAAGCTGATGAGATTATGAAAATATTCCTCAACACTGAATTTGAAGGAGGAAGACACCAGAAAAGAATCGATAAGATTCCTTTATAAAATTAAGGATAAATCAAAAAGGATACTGAGTTTCAGTATCCTTTTTTTATGCCTTTAACTTTGGGTATAAAACAAAAACAATTGAGCTTAATACGAATAACTTAGTATATTTTAGAAATTAGAGTATTAACAAAGGGACATATATTATTAAAATACATACCAACATATAAGATTTTAAGGCAGTTTATGCATAAATTAATTGCAAGTGTAACTAAAATACCCCTATCTTTGAATTATACGAAGTCGAATAAAATGAATAAGAAATTCATAGAAGAAATTCAAAAACAGATTACTGAGGGTGATGTCAATCGGACTATTATCGAGCTGAATAAATTTTTATTCTCAGACGACATTTCAAAAGACGTAGTTTATTATCTTTTGGGGAATGCCTATCGAAAATTAGGAAGCTGGAAAGAAGCACTTAACAATTATCAATACGCTATAGATATCAACCCAATGAGCCCGGCTAAACAAGCTAGAGCTATGGTTATAGACATTATGAATTTCTATAACAAAGATATGTTCAATCACTAATTCTCAAAAGTATGGCAAAAATGAAAGGGGCTATTGTAGTAAATACTGAGCGATGCAAAGGATGTAATCTATGTGTTGTTGCATGCCCTCTTGATGTTATTTCACTAGCTAAGGAGGTAAATCTAAGAGGTTACAATTATGCCCAACCAATTTTAAAAGACACCTGCAACGGATGTAGCACTTGTGCTACTGTCTGCCCTGACGGATGCATCACAGTATATAGAGTAAAAACGGAATCTAAATAGACTTAATATGGCAAAAGAAGAAGTAGTATTAATGAAAGGAAATGAGGCAATTGCCCATGCAGCCATAAGATATGGAGTAGATGGTTACTTTGGTTACCCGATTACTCCCCAATCTGAAGTATTAGAGACCCTAACAGAAATTCAACCTTGGAATACAACAGGAATGGTTGTACTTCAGGCCGAAAGTGAAGTGGCTGCTATAAATATGGTTTATGGAGGTGCAGGAACTGGCAAAAAAGTAATGACATCTTCATCAAGCCCTGGTATCAGCCTCAAACAAGAGGGTATATCGTATATTGCAGGAGCTGAACTACCTTGTCTTATTGTTAACGTAATGCGTGGAGGCCCAGGTTTAGGAACAATCCAACCTAGCCAAGCCGATTACTTCCAAACCGTGAAAGGTGGTGGACACGGAGATTACAGACTAATAACCCTAGCACCAGCCTCAGTTCAAGAAATGGCCGACTTTGTTGGCTTAGGCTTTGAATTGGCTTTCAAATACAGAAACCCGGTTATGATGCTTGCTGATGGTGTTGTTGGTCAAATGATGGAAAAACTAGTACTCCCAGCACAACAAGAGCGACTTACCGACGAAGAGGTTGTCGCAAGATGCCCTTGGGCCTCAACAGGTAAGACAAAAGATAGAAAACCCAATATTATCACCTCACTAGAGCTCCAACCCAATATTATGGAGCAAAAGAATATCTCATTCCAAGAAAAATACAAAATAATTGAGCAGGCAGAAGTACGCTACGAAGAGCTATTTTGCGAAGATGCTGAATTAATAATTGTTGCTTTTGGAGCAATGGCCAGAATTAGTCAAAAAGCCATTGAGATGGCGCGTGAAGAGGGCATAAAAGTGGGGTTAATTCGCCCAATCACATTATGGCCCTTCCCTACTCAAATAATCAGTGACTATGCAAACAAAGTAAAAGGTTTCCTTTCTGTGGAGCTAAATGCTGGTCAAATGGTAGAGGACGTTAGATTAGCCGTAAATGGTAGAGTGAAAGTTGAACACTTTGGTCGTTTGGGAGGTATTGTGCCCGATCCTGACGAAATTGTAGAAGCACTTAAAGAGCATTTTATTTAAAAACTCTTTTATCATTCCAACTAAATATGACTACAGATAAAATAAGAAAAGCTCTAAATATCCTATTCCTAATTGGTGCTGCGGCAGCAATAATCACCTACTTTGTGGCCGATTATCGTACATTCATATATATATGTGCAGCAGCAGTATTTTTCAAGGTATTGGAGTTTATAATACGATTTACGAATTAAAAATACACCTTCTATGGATATAATAGATATAATTAAACCCGAAAATCTGGTCTATAAAAAACCCGATTTACTCAACGACAATGATATGCATTATTGTCCAGGGTGCAGTCATGGTGTGGTTCACAAACTTGTTGCAGAGGTAATTGACGAAATGGGACTAACCGATAAAGCTGTAGGAATCTCTCCAGTAGGTTGTGCTGTTTTCATTTACAACTATATCGATATTGATTGGCAAGAGGCTGCACACGGAAGAGCTCCAGCACTAGCCTCAGCAATCAAAAGACTTTGGCCTAGCCGCTTGGTATTTACTTACCAAGGCGATGGAGACTTAGCTTGTATTGGTACAGCTGAGACTATCCACGCACTCAATAGGGGTGAAAACATCACCATCATATTTATCAATAATGCGATATACGGTATGACTGGTGGCCAAATGGCGCCAACCACACTTATGGGGATGGCTACTGCGACCTGTCCTACAGGACGTCAGGTAGAACTTCACGGATATCCACTCAAAATGACCGAAATTGCAGCTCAACTAGAGGGTACTGCCTATGTAACCCGCCAATCGGTACATACCGTAGGTGCGATTAGAAAAGCCAAGCGTGCCATTAAAAAAGCTTTCGAAAACTCTATGAATGGAGCCGGATCAAACCTAGTTGAAATTGTTTCGACTTGTTCGGCTGGCTGGAAAATGACTCCAGTCGAAGCTAATAAATGGATGGTAGAGAACATGTTCCCTTATTACCCATTAGGCGATTTGAAAGATAAGAGTAAGGAGCTAAATAAGTAATTAAGATGAAAGAAGAAATTATCATTGCAGGTTTTGGTGGACAAGGTGTCCTCTCAATGGGGAAAATCTTGGCGTATGCTGGTCTGATGGAAGACAAAGAGGTAACTTGGATGCCTTCTTATGGACCTGAACAACGTGGGGGAACAGCCAATGTTACCGTAATTGTTAGCGATGAGCGCATATCATCTCCCATAGTTAGTACTTTCGATATCGTAGTGGTACTAAATCAACCCTCATTAGAAAAATTTGAATCTAAAGTTAAACCAGGTGGACTACTTATTTATGAAGAGTCAACTATTATCAATCCACCAACCCGAACTGACATTAAAGTACATAGCATAGCAGCAATAGATGCTGCTAATGAAATGCACAACAGCAAGGCCTTTAACATGATTGTACTAGGAGGCTTATTAAAGTTAAAACCAATGGTTTCAACTGAAGGTGTTCTAAAAGGACTTTTCAAAACCCTACCAGAAAGACACCACCACCTAATTCCAGTGAATGAACAAGCCATTACCTTAGGAGGTCAGATTATTAAATAGCAAAATTTAAGAATAAGTATAAAAGGTTAAGGCAGACTATCGCAAAAGATAATCTGCCTTTTTCATATTCCCCCTCTTGGGGGAATAAAGATTAGACAAAATCTTTACTGAAAATGTTTTTATTGTATATTTGCTACTAATTATGAGAAAGATTTTAATCCTCCTTACGATATTAATCTGGGGAAGTGTTCTCCCCTCCGTTGCGCAGGTTGATCCAACGAAGCCTCGTTACGATGAATTTGGTAACCCTGTCGATCGATATGGTAATGCTCTTGACCCTTCAACTCAGCCAAAAAATCTAAAAGATTCTACCGAAGGAGAAATAGTAAGCATGGAACCGAAGCTTTTCATGTGGCAAATCTCAGAAAGATTGGGTATCCCTACCCGCGTACCTGTTGACACGATTTTTCTAAACTTCCAAAACAGTAATTTGGATGAAGGCTATACCAATACCTATAATCACTTAGGCAATATGGGTTCACCCCGAGTGAGCCATATTTTTTTCAATCAGAGTTACGATAAGGATACTCCTTTTTTCATGAAGCCCTTTTCTCATTTTTATTTTAGACCCTCAGAGTTTAAGTTTACCAATAGCAATATACCTTACACTAACCTAACTTATTATAAATCGGGAAATAAGATCAACGGAGAAGATCGCCTTAAGGCCTATTTCTCTGTCAATGTAAACGAAAAGTTAGCCTTTGGTTTTAATATTGACTACCTCTATGGTAGAGGTTATTATAATCATCAAAGTACTGCATTTTTCAATGGGGGTATATTTGGTAGCTACCGAGGAGACCGATATGAAGCCTATTTCATGTACAACAACTTCATGCTTAAAATGGCTGAAAATGGAGGGATTACTGATGATAGATACATTACTAAGCCCGAAGACATGGCCGATGGTAAGCAGAAATACGAAAGTCAAAATATTCCGACCAACCTAAACAGTGCATGGAACCGTAATAGTGACTTTTATGTATACTACAACCAGCGCTATAATATAGGTTTTACCAAAGAAACTAAGGTTGTAACTGCACCCCTTGACACAACTTTGCTTGCTAAACACAACGATGATGAGCATAATGAAACTGATCATGAACATGAACACGAGCACTTGCCTGCTCCGCAACCAAAAGATTCTGTAGTTACAAAGTTTGTTCCTGTAACCAGCTTCATACACACCTTCAAGGTCGAACGCAATAAGCATCGTTTCATCTCTCGTGATGAACCTAAAGGCTATTTTCCGAACACCTATATCAATTTAGATGGCAATTCGAGCAATGACATCAATACATACATTGGCTATCACAACACCCTTGGAATAGCCCTAGCCGAAGGCTTTAATAAATATGCTAAAGCAGGACTTACAGCATTCTTTACCTATAAGGCCAATAGATACACCTTACCGACCAAAGACATTACTCGTCAAGCAAAATATACAGAAGGAATTTTGTTTGTCGGAGCTGAACTTGCCCGCCGACAAGGAAAGATACTTAATTATAGAGCAATGGCCGACTTTGGGCTGTCTGAAAAATACACTGGTAATTTTAATATTGATGCTGATGCTGATTTAAATCTTAAATTCAGAAAAGACACTCTAATCATTAAAGCTTTTGCAAATATTGGTAATAATCGTCCACACTTTTACATGAGGCACTACCACGCCAACCACTACTACTGGGATGAAGGGAAAAATGGTATGCCAAAACTTAAGGATGAATTCACACAAAAGATTGGTGGTGAAATCAGTTTTCCGAAATGGCAATCTAAGATTAGAGTAGCAGCCGAGAACTTAAAAAACTATACTTACTTAGGGCCTGAAGGCACGCCACTACAGTATTCTGACAACATTCAGATTTTGGGAGCCACACTAAATCAGAACTTTAAGTTGGGAATCTTTCACCTCGACAATGAGGTAACTTGGCAGAAGTCTAGTAAAAGAGATATTATACCCTTGCCTAGCATTACGCTATACCACAACCTCTATATCGAAACCAAGATAGCCAAAAAAGTGTTATCGGTCCAATTGGGTGCTGACGTACGATATACCACGAAATATAAAGCTCTTGCTTATATGCCAGGTATTCAGCAATTCCACGTGCAGCCAGATGAGGGCAGTGTTAATATCGGAGCTTACCCCGTGATCAATGTTTATGCAAATATACAACTCAAGCAGACACGTATTTTTGCAATGATGTATCACGTTAATCAAGGTATGGGTAATAATAATGCATTCACTAGCCCACATTATCCGATCAATCCGAGACTCTTTAAGTTGGGAATTTCTTGGAATTTTTATGACTAAACAATTATGCTCAATCGCAAAAAGAAAATAATCCGAATTGGACTCCTATCATTTATAGGAGTGTTAATCTATTTCCTCTGGGGCAAACTAACCTCATCGGATATAAAAGATTGGGATGAAATTCAAGAGAGTGGTGTTATTCACATCTCAACATCCTACAATGCAATTGATTATTTCTTTAGAGATGATAGCATACAAGGGTTCCAATACGAAGTCATACAGGCTATTTTTAAGGATAAACCCATCGAGGCTATTATAACTCCTATCGTAAACTTTTCTACTCAACTAACCGACCTTATAGATGGTAAAACAGATCTTATTGCAAGCAGTCTGCCAGTAAGTAGTGATCTTAAAGAGCAAGTGAACTTCACCTACCCTATTCTCAAAAATAGACAGGTCTTAGTTCAACGCAAAGATAGCACAACACTAACCGATGATATCTTTATTGATAATCAAGTAAAGCTCGGCAAGAAAGAGATTTATGTTGTCAAGGATTCACCAGCCATCCTACGCCTTAAAAACTTAAGTAACGAAATAGCCGACACAATCTATATTCGTGAGGTAAATCGCTATGGAGAAGAGCAACTCATCGCTATGGTAGCTCACGGTGATATTGACTATGCAATATGCGACGAAAGAATAGCTACCCTAGCCAAAGATAGCATCCCTCACCTAGACATAGAACTAGCCATTGGTTTTACCCAACTCTATTCGTGGGCAGTCCATAAAGATACACCTCAACTCTTGGATAGCTTAAATACTTGGATTGAACAATTTACCAAGAGCGAAACATATCAAACAATCTATGCTAAATACTACAGAAACAAAGCCCTGCTAATCCAATTGGGCAAAACTGATAAATAAAGTTTAACACTCTTCAGACTCATTTATCCACATTAATCAACACCCTAAAATTCGATAAATAACAGATATATAGCTATATTTGTCTGAACTCGATGATGAAAAAAATGACAGATAAGATTATTAAATGGGGATTTATTGGTTGCGGAGAAGTAACCGAATATAAAAGTGGTCCAGCTTTCCAAAACGTGCAAAACTCAGAGGTAGTGGCCGTTATGAGTAGGAATATGGCTAAGGCAGAAAACTATGCCAAGAAGCATAATATTCCGAAATGGTATGATGATGCCATGAAACTTATTAACGATCCAGATGTAAATGCCGTTTATATTGCTACACCCCCATCCTCACATGCAACTTATGCTGTTATGGCTCTCAAAGCTGGTAAACCTGTTTATATAGAAAAACCAATGGCTGCAACTTATGAAGAGTGTTGCCGAATCAATCGGGTGTCTGAGGAAGAAGGTGTACCTTGTTTTGTAGCCTACTACAGAAGATATCTGCCCTATTTTATGAAGGTAAAAGAGTTAATTGAGCAAGGAGCTATTGGTAAAGTTATCAATGTCCAAGTTCGTTTTGCACAACCTCCACGTGACCTCGACTACAATCAAGACAATCTACCTTGGCGTGTACAAGCAGATATTGCAGGAGGAGGCTATTTCTACGATTTAGCACCACACCAGATCGATCTACTCGAGGATATGTTTGGGTGCATTCTCGATGCTAAAGGCTTTAAAAACAACCTTGGTGGTCTCTATGAAGCTGAAGACTCGATCAGTGCTTGCTTTAGATTTGACTCGGGCCTAATCGGTAGTGGTTCTTGGTGCTTTGTGGCCCACGAATCGGCCAAAGAAGACCGTATTGAAATTATAGGCAACAAAGGACAGATCTGCTTTTCAGTATTCTCATTTGAACCCATAGCCCTTCATAACGAACAAGGGCGAGAAGAGTTTGTTATAAATAATCCACAGTATGTACAACAGCCCCTAATACAGTCGGTTGTAGACCATCTACTTGGTAAATCTGTCTGCAAATGCGATGAATACAGCTCAACCACCGTAAACTGGGTTATGGATAAAATTTTAGGTAAATTATAAATATTATGACGAAAGAAGAGTTAATGCGTAAAGCAATTGCCCTATCGATTGAGAACCTCAATCAAGATGGTGGCCCATTTGGAGCAGTTATTGCAAAAGATGGCGAGATTTTAGCTACAGGAGTTAACCGTGTTACCGACTCGTGCGACCCTACAGCTCACGCTGAGGTTAGTGCTATACGTAATGCTGCAAAGAAACTTGGCACTTTTGATTTGAGTGGTTACGAAATATACAGTTCATGCGAACCCTGCCCCATGTGCCTTGGCGCAATCTATTGGGCTCGTTTAGACAAACTTTATTATGGCAACACCAAAGAAGATGCCAAAGTGATTGGCTTCGACGATTCGTTTATCTACGAAGAATTAGAGCTTAAAAAAGAGGATAGAAAGCTTAAATCCGAAGAGCTTTTAGGTAAAGAAGCGCTTGAAGCCTTCAATATCTGGGCTAAAAAAGAAGATAAAACTGAATATTAAATTCAGCTGATTCTAAAATAAAATAAGTAAAGGCATTGGACTAACAGTAGTTCAATGCCTTTATTTATATACCTCATAGCAGCTGTTACTCCTAATATAATAAACGAGTAAGTCACTCGAGTCAAACCACCTAGCGGGACGGATAAAGCGACTTACTCACAATAGTCAAGCCAATATCTAATCTTACAAAAATTAAGGCAAAAAAAGAGAGTGTGCAAAAGTAAAAGCACACTCTCAATCAAATCAACATTTTGTAAAAACATCAAATTAATTATAATCTCATTCCTAGAGTTAATAATATCTGACTTCTATTGGTGGTGAGTTTAGTAAAGTTCAACTCTGTATCGTCAAAGGGTCTAAAATCACTCTTGTACCAATCGAATTTAAAGCCTAAATCGGCATAAAACATCTTTCCTGCATAACCTAAACCCATAGTAAAGGTATTGCGGTCTTTATTATTAGCAAACTGGATGTCAGTTTGAGTAGAATTAGTGGGAACATAATTGTATGCATTTTTATTAAATGCAGCTGTTTGATAATTGTAACCAGCTCTAAATGCAAACTCTGGTACTATGCGATACTCTAAACCTAGACGTACTGTATGTACTGTCTTTAAGTCAGAAGCATTATTCTTATAGTCGACTATCGAACCACCTCCATCATCATATCTAAACTTCATAGATGAAAAGTCTTGCAGTTCATATTCTGCACCAATTGCTAGAAAATCTCCTATATTGTGTCCTAAACTAAAATTGAACTTCCAAGGCGTTTGTAAATCATAATTGAACTGATAGTCATAACCATCCAAATTCAACTCATTGGGATTTACTGAACGTCTGTCAGCTAAAGTAGCCTCGTCATGTCCTGATAGAGAAATTTGAGTCTCTACGAAGGAGTTTGTATATTGTTTCAGATTATAGAATATTGGGGTATGGATAGCTAGCCCAATTCGGAATGGCGACGATTCAATAGGCCTAAAGATAGCTCCAAACTTAAAATCCACTCCTGAACCATCGACTTCACGATTAGTTTCTAGCAAACCATATTGGTTATAACCATAATCCTCAAGATAATATGTATTTCTTCGATAGTTTAAGTCGTAAGCTCCAATTGTCAATCCAAAAAAGAAACGATCAGAGACATTACCCGACACGTTAAAATCGTATTGGTCAATACCTCCACGGGCACTTGATCGAAAATCCGAACTAGGTTGTGGTAGGTAGGATTGGAAACCACTTCCACCATCAACAGCTTGAATAAAACCACCTGCATAACCTAAAGCACCCATCCAGCCGATATCGGTATATCTATAAACAGGTTCGTTATCATTAATAAGATCGGCAACATTGGGACCACTACCTCCATTGAACATATCAGCCGCCTGCTTTCCCATAAAATCAGATATAGAAATAACATGCCCATCAGCTGTTCTATTAACTAGTCCACCAACTTTCAAGTTCGAATTGAAATCTTTTGCACGGGTATAATTAAAACCGAAGTTTAAATATTTTAAGCCTGAATATCCCATTTGGGTAGATATTACAAAACCTAGGTTTGGCATATTAAAACGGTTTTTATCTTGAGTGAATTTATCTCCTAAATAATCACTTTTTATCTCCGTATTGGTATAGCCAAAGCCGATATTAAAATCATTGCTTCTGTATAGACCGATACCTGCAGGGTTTACACCCATAGTAGAGATGTCGGCTCCAAGAGCACCCATAGCTCCACCCATACCGACAAAGCGAGCCGTACCAGATAACTCTTTATTTGCAAAGAGCTCTGCATCGTAGATTGACTGAGCTTTTAGATTCAAAAAGCTCATCAATACCAATCCTGCTGCAACTATATATTTTTTCATACTAATCTAAATTAAATTATCGTCTACGTGAAGAACCTCCAGATGAACTAGATCCACCGCTACTTCTCGAGCTACTACCGCCACCACTGCTATAAGAAGAGTTACTTCTACTAGAGCTGTTACTATTAGTGTTAAAAGTGCTAGTGCTTCTAGATCTAGAAGAGTTTGACTCAACAGTTGATCTACTTGGAGCTCTTCTAGTTGAAGTGCTGTTCATTCCACTAGTAGATCTTTGATAAGTCGAACTCGAGCTACCAGCAGGACGGCTAGTGTTATTTCGTGTACTACTTGGACGTGTATATCGGAATGAAGAACCACTATTCACTCTTTCACGAGTATTGCTCGATGGTGTAGATGTACTACTGCTGTTATTAGTTGTTCTTAAATCATTGAAACGTCTTCTTGTTGTACTTGTTCCAGATGAATTATTAGATTGACCTGGCCTTGCTGTACTTGTAGTTACACCGGGACGTTGAGTAGCCGAGTTACTTGAACTGACTCTTCGGCGACTAGAAGTGTTAGCTCTATCGTATCTTGAACCAGAACTAGAACTACTGCTTGAGCTATATCCAGAGTCTCTTCTACCTGAAGAGCTTGAATCATATCTGCGATTATCACGGTATCCTCTTCGTCGAGATGAACCATAGTAGTATCCACCACCCCATCCATACGATGGGTAATAAGGATCGTACCATCCACCCCAATGTGAGTATCCACCCCAGCCGTAAGATGGGTAGCCCCAACCACCATAATAACCACCACCATATCCGTAACCAGGATAATAAGATGAGTACCAAGGATCGTAGTATCCACTATAGCCAAAACTCATTCCGAATCGACTACCACGGCCAAATTTCCATGAAGACCACATAACATTTGTTTGTCTTGGGAATACATAGGCATATCTATTGTCTACATAAACATTCCAATCCCAACTGTTAGCACCGTAAACCATATCATAATAGTACGGACTATTTACATCGATAGCATAACGTCTATCTCTTGTACTTATTATACGTTCAGCATCTTGGTAGTCAGACATAGAGCCTTCGTAACCACGATTTAACCACTCCCCATCTTGAGTAGGTGGTATATATCCATATTCATCATCTCCAGCAATCAGCACCTGACCACGACGATTATATTCATCTAATGCATCTCTAGATAGCTCACTTTCGTGAACTACTTTTGTTGAGCCTGCAGATGGGACATAAAAATGTCTCACTTGATCATCAGCAGTTTGAACTCTTGGCTTTTCAGGAGTTTCTTTTTGCTTCTTAGTTAATGTACTTTTCTCAGAATTTTCTTTATTTTTAGAAGAAGAAAAGAAATACATCTCATTTTGGGCATGAATACAAAACGGAACCCCTACCAGTATACCTATAAAAATTAATAGCTTTTTCATATATCCTCCGTTTGTTTAATCTTGTTATCTTAACGATAGCAAATATATATTTGTTTGAGTGTATATTATAAATATTATCCCCAAAGGGTTTTAGGGATTTCCCTATTTTCACAAAAGCCACAGGCTTTAGGGAGGTTATTTCTTAGTTTGGAGCGACTTGGAACTATATTTCGAATAAATACGGCGTCCGTTTTATTGAAATATATCTCAATCGCTCAAGAAGAAATTATGATATAAAAATTATCTTTGTATATAATCAACAAACCAACACTACAATTGGTAGTGCTAGGACATACATTCAATTATTATACAATGAGATACTACGAATTCATATTCAAATACGCCCCAAAGACTGATATTATAGACGATGTATTGATGGCCATTCTAGGTGAAGTAGGTTTTGATAGCTTCTTACCCGAAGAAAAACCACTTAAAGCCTATATTCCTGTTGATCTTTTTGATGAAACGACACTCAAAGAAGCCTTAGCTAATTTCCCTATTGAGATCGACAAAATAGAATATAGCTATACTGAGGCTGAAGATAAAGATTGGAACGAAGAGTGGGAAAAGAACTTTTTCCAACCCATCATTATCGACGACCTCTGTGCCATCCATAGCACTTTCCACCAAGGCATCCCAAAGGTTAAGTATGATATTATCATTAACCCCCAAATGGCTTTTGGAACAGGACATCACGAAACAACCAGCCTAATCATCAACGAGCTGCTAAACATGGAGCTAAAAGATAAAGCTGTACTCGATATGGGTTGTGGAACCTCTATACTAGCAATTCTGGCACATAAGCGAGGTGCTAATCCCATTACTGCCATTGATATAGACACATGGTGCGTTGAGAACTCGAAAGACAACTGCCTACTCAACAATATAGACAACATTGATATCCACCATGGAGATGCTGACCTATTGAGTAAACTAGACCTTAATTATGATTTAGTGATTGCTAATATCAATAGAAATATTTTGCTTGCCGATATGGAGTCGTATGTAAAAAGACTAAATGTTGGAGGAAAACTATTGATGAGTGGATTCTATACCGAAGACATTGCCATTCTGCAAGAAAAAGCAGAAAGTTTAGGACTCAAGTTTGTTGGTACTAACTCTCGCAACAATTGGGCATGCCTAGCCGTTACAAGATAATTTTATAAATCAAATGAATCTAAAGCTTAAGGCAATCGCATTGCCTTAAGCTCTTCAAGAGAACCATTAAAGACATTTAAGTCGACCTCTTTATCGATGCCAGGTACTAACCCCACATCGGAATGTTGCCAAAACTGCCATGACCCTGTATATTTAACAGCACTAACATAGTAGTGAGCAATCCAAAAGGGATAGGTATTAAATATAGAATCATTGAGGTACTTATTCTTAAACTTATAAGAAGTGTAGATAATTGGTTTCTGCTTATAATGGCGCTCTACGATACTGAGCCACAAAGCAACACTATCCTTAAAGGCTTCTTTTGAGGATTTACCAATCACTTCAACATCAAGCACAGGCGGAAGATCTCCCGATTTTAGTCTGACAGTATTGATAAAGAATTTAGCTTGCTTTTTAGCACTGGTTCTTGGTGAAAAGAAATGATATACTCCAGATATAAAACCATACTTACGAGAATTTCGAAGATTATCATCAAAGGTAACGTCTTTGAAATCGCCACCTTCCGTTCCTTTCATAAAAACAAAATTAAGAGGAGCTTTCGCTGCTTGATGCGTATAGAGCGTATCCCAATTAATCTTACCCTGATATCGCGAAACATCAATGCCATGAACAGTATAACCATAAGGCATGCATACATCATAACTTTTTAGGCCATAACAAGGCATCCATCGGTAAGCATATGGACGAACATAAAACAGATAAAAAAGTATGCACACAACAACAGTGATAAGCAAAGCTATAAGATTGCGAACAGCTTTGGTTAGCACAAAAGATTTACTTGAAGTCTTTTTGGAAGACCTCTTTGGGATAGGTTTTGTTTTTTGGGATACTGCCTTAGCAGTAGTTTTACGCTGACTCACTTTCTTGAGTACTGGTTTTGCTTTTGCAGTAGAGGGGGATTTCTTATTTACCATGTAAACAATAAATAGCCGATAACTAAACAGCTATGAATACATAGTTTTAGTTATCGGCTTAATATATAAATGGTTTAGAACTTATTTTCCTTGTTCTAATACCAATGTTTTTGTAGGTTGATCGCAAACTTGAGTTGGACCAAAGTATTGGATAGGACCTGGATATACGTAGCAAGTGTTAAGAGCCCAGTCTTCACGGTTAGCTGCAAATGTTTTAAATGGAGCACCATCTAATTCAACAAGCGCTTTTTGGATAACTGGTTTCATCATACCGTGACGACGTTCCATGTTCATCAACATAGTAATTGGCACACCTCCAGCAATCCACTCTGCAGCAGGAGCTGTAGTGTTACGTACAGAAGACATGTAACCTGTTTTGCCATTAGCGATAAGAGCAGAAGCTGTATATCCTAAAGCATAGCAGTAGTCAGCATCAAAGTTTGAAGGAGCTGCACAACGACCTTCGTAACCGAAGAAGTGGTGTTGGCGAGAGAATTTACCATTGTATTTACCCTCTGCTCTCCAAGCTTCTAGTTTATCAGCTACCATCTCAGAAAGAAGCTTTTCTGTTTCGATAAGTGATACCTGAACGTTACCGTGTGGGTCACGATCAAGAGTAAGTTGACGAGCTACACCTGCTGGCAAGCTAGCAAAGATAGCTGCATTTTCTTTTGAAAGATTAGCAGTTACATAAGCTCTCTCTTCTTCAACATCAAGAGTAGCAAATTTGTCATCGTGAGCTAGGAAGTCGTTAAGCTCAGCAATAAGTTTCTTCATTGCAGGAATGAACTCAATAAGACCTTCTGGGATAAGTACTGTACCGTAGTTGTCACCTTTTGCTGCACGTTTAGCAACGATCCCAGCAATGTATGTAACGATATCATCAAGAGATTGACCTTTTTGCTCAACTTCTTCTGAAATGATACAAACGTTTGGTTGAGTTTGTAGAGCACACTCAAGCGCAATATGAGAAGCAGAACGTCCCATTAGCTTGATGAAGTGCCAGTATTTTTGAGCTGAGTTACAATCTCTTTGAATATTACCAATAACTTCAGAATATACTTTACAAGCTGTATCGAAACCAAAAGAAGCTTCAATCATCTCGTTTTTCAAGTCACCATCAATTGTCTTAGGACAACCTACAACTTGTACACCTGCACCTTTTGCTGCATAATATTCAGCAAGAACACAAGCGTTAGTGTTTGAGTCGTCACCACCAATCATTACAAGAGCTTTAATACCAAGTTCTTTAAGGATTTCTAGACCCTTGTCGAATTGATCTTCGTGCTCAAGTTTAGTTCTACCCGAACCAATGATATCAAAACCACCAGTATTACGGTATTCATTAATAATATCTGCAGTTAGTTCTTTGTAGTTATGATCTACAAGTCCACCAGGACCTAAGATAAAACCATAAACTTTGCTATCAGGATTAAGCTTTTTAACACCATCGAAAATACCACTAATCACATTGTGACCACCTGGAGCTTGACCTCCAGAAAGAATTACACCTACATTAATTGCAGGGAAGTGAGGTATCTCACTTGATTCTTCTAGCTTAAGAATAGGCATTCCATAAGTGTGTGGGAATAAACCTTCAATCTCTTTTTGATCAGCTACAGACTGAGTCTTTTCACCCTCAACCACTTTAACAAAACCCTTTAAAGCTTTCGGAAGCTTAGGCTGATATTCAGCTCTAGCTATTTGTAATGCACTTTTAGTCATTCTAAATTCTTTGTATTAAATTGGAGTTAGTAAATTCATCTATTTGATAACAAAAATCGCTATTTTTTATCGAAATAAAAAGTTTAATCAGGAATTTTAGTTTGAGATGTTAAATTCCAACCTCCTCCTAGCGATTTATACAATTGAATGACTGCTAGTAGCTCATCACGTATCGCGTTGTTTAAACCTATCTGTGCGTCTAGGTATCCACGTTGGGCATCTAGCACATCCAAATAACCAATCGAACCGTTGATATATTGTAGATGAGCAAACTCAACATACTTCTGAGCTGCACGCTCCAAGTGGGCTTTAAGCTTATGTACCTCACGCAGTTTATCGTAATCAAGAATTGCATTTTGAGTCTCCATAAAGGCGTTTAATACGGTCTTCTCATAATCGTATAAAGATTGTTCGAAGGCCGCTTTTTTGGCTTTCCATGCAGCTCTATTCTTACCCATATTGAACAATGGACCAGCAAGTGCACCTTCAATTAGACTATAAGGAGCTCTTAGAAATGATGAAAGACCCGACTTATTAGCACCAAATTCGGCTGTCAAACTCAAACTCGGGAACATACTAGTATAGGCTACTCCTACTTTAGCATGAGCTGCAATTAAACTTTGCTCTGCTTGACGAATATCAGGGCGACGTTGTAGCAGTTGGGAAGGTAATCCATAAGGAAGATCGTCCATATTAAATAAAGAGCTCAGTGTCTCCGTACGACGAATTTCCTTAGGGAAAGAACCAATCAAAAAGGCAAGTTCATTCTCTTTAATCTTGATTGCCAACTCCTGCTCAGGAATCATAGTAGCCGTACGAGCCATCTCAACCTGTGCTTGTTGATAAGGAATCTCCGAAGTTAATCCACCTTCAAATCGAATACGAGCCAAACGAATATTTGCTTTTCTATCTTCCAAAGTTTGTGAGAGAATATGCATCTCAGCATCTAACGCAATCAATTCATAATAAGAGGATGCTACCTCTGAGATTATAGTGAGTTGCAAGGCTCGTTGAGCCTCTAGGGTTGAAAGAAATTCGGCAATACCTGATTCTCTTGACCAACGAAGTTTCCCCCAAAGATCCAGCTCCCACGATAATTCCGCATAAGCTTTATAAGTCTCCTTGGATGTTCGTTTTCCGTCATCTTTTTGAGACTTAGTTTCAGCAGATATATCCAGATTAAACTGTGGCAATAGGTTTGCTGTGTTAATTCGTTTAAGCGCAGCAAACTCTTTTACACGAGCAGCAGCGATTAAAACGTCTTTATTATAAGTTAAAGCTTGATCAATAAGTGCAACCAGTTGGGGGTCAGTATACACTTGCCACCACTCAAAATCAGCCAAACTCAGGCTATCTTTCTTAAAGTACAAGCTGTCGGGTAGAGCCATCTCTGGTCGACTATAGGAACGACCTACCTTGCAAGATGAAAGTAAGAAGCCCATACATAGCACCCCAACTAAACAGTATATATATCTATATTTTTTCATTTCACTACTTTTTTACGCTTCTGTAACTTAGCTTTCAGTTTATATATTAAGATAAAGAAGAAAGGTACAAATACAATACCGAGCACCGTTGCAAAAATCATTCCAAAGAAGACTCCCGTACCCAACGCTTTTCTACTTGCAGAGCCAGGACCAGAAGCCAAAACCATAGGAACCATACCTAAAATAAAGGCTAGTGAAGTCATCAAGATAGGACGGAATCTCAAGCGAGCAGCATAGATAGCTGATTGCACAATATCTTCGCCCTTATCAACCTGCACCTTAGCAAACTCCACAATAAGAATAGCATTTTTAGCCGCAAGTCCCATTAACATCACCAGACCAATTTGGAAATAGATGTCATTCTCAAGTCCTGTAATCCAAACCCCGAAGTAAGAACCCAAAGCTGCCACAGGCAGGGTCAATAGTACAGCAATAGGCACAGACCAACTTTCGTATTGTGCCGCAAGGAATAGGAACACGAACAAGAATACCAAAGCTAGCACAAGTCCTGTTTGGCCACTCGCCTTTTGCTCTTGATAAGAGAGGCCACTCCACTCCACACCAATGTTTTCGGGAAGGTGTTGAGCAACAATCTCTTCCATGATCTTCATTGCTTGACCCGAACTATAACCATGAGCAGCCTGCCCAGTCACCAAAGTAGAGGTAAACATGTTAAAACGTGTCATACTTCCTGGACCTGCAGTAAGTTCAGCCTGACCTAAAGCGGCCAACGGAACCATAGCCCCATTGCTAGCACGAACAAAGAAATAATTAATATTGCCCTTATTACGACGATACTCAGCCTCAGCCTGTATATAAACCCTATAAATACGATTAAACATATTAAAGTCATTCACATACACCGAACCTGTATAAGCCTTCATCGCCGAATAAATATCAGGTACCGGGATACCCAGAAATTTAGCACGATCTCGATCTACATTAAAGAAGAGTTGTGGAATCTCAGCTTGAAGCGAAGATGAAACCTCAACTAATTCTTTACGCTGAGAAGCATAGTGTAGCAGCGTATCAACAGCTACGACTAAGTCTTCAAACGTAGCATCACCACGAGCTTCAATCTGCATTTCAAAACCACCCGAAGATCCCAAACCAGGTACTACAGGAGGTGTCATAATATAAACCTTAGATTCAGGATAAGTTGAAAGCTCAGTACGAACCTGACTTATAACCTCATCAATAGTGACGTGGTTTCTTTCATCCCAAGGTTTAAGAATAACAGTCATCAAGCTTCTTGCCTGACTAGTTCCTACACGAGCACTACTACCCGTAACATTCTGAACATAATCAACAGAAGGAAGTGACATTAAAAAGTTAATAGCTCTTTCGGTAACCTTACGCGTGCGCTCAAGGGTAGCACCTTCAGGTAATTCCAATTCCACTTTAAAAAATCCTTGATCTTCCTTGGGCATAAAGCTGGTCGGAACTACGCGATTAAGCACAAAAATAAGTACTAAGATCATCCCAAACACACCCATTACACGCTTAGGATACTTCACAGATTTCTTAATTACCCCAATGTACTTGAGGTTACTCTTGTTTAACCAATAGTTAATCTTACGGAAGATAATATTTTTCTTCTTACCTGTATCAGGTTTCAAGATAAGCGAACACATCACTGGGCTAAGTGTCAAGGCTACAATTGTAGATATAATCACTGAAACAGCAATCGTAATGGTAAACTGACGATAGAGTTGACCAGTAATGCCCGAAAGAAAACTTACAGGAACAAACACCGCAACAAGCACCAAGGAGGTAGCAATCAAAGCACCAGTCAGCCCACTCATCGCCTTTTTAGTGGCTTCGTAAGGGCTCAACTTCTCTTCACGCATAATAAGTTCCACGTTCTCAACTACCACGATGGCATCATCAACAACAATACCAATAGCTAAAATTAAGCCCAGTAGAGTAAGCAAGTTTAGAGAGAAACCAAATACAAGCATCAGACCGAAGGTACCAATCAACGAAATCGGTACAGCAACAACAGGAATTAGAGTAGCTCTCCAACTCTGAAGAGAGAGGAATACTACCAAAATAACCAGTCCTAAAGCTTCGAATAGTGTTTGATAAACATCTCTAATAGACTGTGAGATATAGTCGGTCACATCGAAAGGGACATCATATGACAAACCATCAGGGAAATTGTGGCTAATCTTGTCCATCTCTTCACGAACGAGTCGAGATACTTCAACAGCATTGGCTCCTGGCAGCAAATAAACGTTTAGAATTGCTGCATTCTCACCATTAATACCACTTTCGGTAGAATATGAAGAGGCTTCAAGAGAAACTCTTGCCACATCTCGTAAACGGATAATAGAACCATCAGGATTGGCACGTAGTACAATTTCCTCAAATTCAGCAACCGATGAAAGACGTCCTTGTGTAGTTATAGGAATTGTTATATCAAGATTTTCGACAGGTTGACCACCTAATATACCTGCTGCCGACTCCGTATTTTGCTCTTTAAGCGCACTTTTAAGGTCGTTGACAGTAATACCGAAATTGGCTAATTTATCGGGTTGAACCCATATCTGCATAGCATAGTAACGGCTACCCACATTCGAGATTCGACCGATACCAGGAATTCTTCGCAAAAGGTCGATTACATTAAGTGTTGCAAAGTTACTCAAGTAAATTTCATCAAACTTATCGTCGTCAGACTTTAAAGTTATAGTCATTAGCTGACTTGACGATTGCTTATCAACCGAGATACCATTCTGAACTACCTCAGCAGGTAAGCGAGATTCGGCCAGTTTTACACGGTTTTGAATTTCAATTGCAGCAATATCAGGATTTACTGAGATGTCAAACGTAACAGCTGCCGAGAAACCTCCCGAATTTGAACTACTTGAACTCATGTAAACCATACCTGGAGTACCGTTAAGTTCTTGTTCTATAGGTGAAGCTACAGCTTGCGATACCGTAGTAGCACTGGCTCCTGGATAAGAAGCACTAATGCTCACTACAGGAGGTGCTATTTGAGGATATTGATCAATAGGGAGCATATTCAGCCCAATTAAACCCAGAATCACAATAATAATGGATAATACAGCCGAAAATACTGGTCTATCTATAAAAAAGTTTACTTTCATTTTTGCTCTACTTTTGGAGTTTCAACTAGAGGCTCAACAATGTTCACCTTCATGTTGGGAGTCAATTTATGCTGCCCTTCGGCTACTATTAATTCACCCTCTCTTAACCCTCGCTCCACAACAACCTTGTTGTCAACTTCAGGGCCTAGTTCTATAAATAGTTTTTTGGCAACAGTATCTTTATTAATCACAAAGATGTAAGCCCCACCCTTCTCGGTGATAATAGCCTTCTGAGGAACAACTAATACATTCTCCATCAAATCGAGTAGTAATTGTACACGAGTGGACTGTCCAGGTAGAAGTACACCATTAGGGTTTGGAATTTCGGCACGAACACCAAAAGTTCCTGTATTAGGGTCTACTTGAGGTTCAGCAAAATCAACAAATCCTCTTTCGGGATAGATAGATTGGTCAGCCATAGTTATGGTAACGTTGGGTTGCCAAGATCTAGTCGAGTCAACACGACCTAAATTTACATTTCTCTTCTTACTACGAAGGTAATCAAGATCAGTCAAACTAAAATCAACCAACACCGTATCACTCTTTACAACCGTAGCCAAAAGTGATTTATTCGAAGGGCCAACTAGCGTACCCAAATCGGCATTACGCTGGCTTATTTGCCCTGTTATGGGAGACTTAACTAAGGTATAGCTAAGTTCTAATTCTGCCTGCGTCAAATCGGCCTTACTCATAAGTAGTGTTGCTTTGGCACTTTCGTAAGCCGCCTCAGCATTATCTAAGTCAAGCCTACTTGCCGCATTTTGCTCGTAAAGAGGTTTAATACGTTCGTAATCACGCTTAGCTTTTAAAACCTGAGCTTCATCTTTTTTGAGCAGAGCACGGGCTTTTTCTGCTTTGGCCTTATACATGGTTTGGTCAATAACAAAAAGATTTTGATCCTTTACCACTGAGCTGCCCTCGTTAAAGAGCATTTGCTGTAAATAGCCTTCAACACGTGCACGCACTTCAACAAATTGGTGCGCTCTGATACGACCTACATATTCACCATATATAGAGATATCTTCTTTTTGAACTTTTTGCACACTCACTGTGGGATAAACCTCTTTAATCTTAGGTTTACTATTAATCACATAATAAAGAATAATAGCACCACAAATCACTATCAATGACACTAAAACCTTTCGTGCCATTATATATGAAATAGATTTCTTAAAAAAGTTATTTCCCTTTTTACCCATAACTGCAAAGAATTAATATATATCTAAACGTTTAAATCAATAATTATAAAGCAAACATTGAACCAAAGTCGTTTGAGCTCGTATATCCTCTCAGACGACTCTAAAAAAGCTTGCAGGCAAACATTCTGAGGAATCCCTACTCATTGAGTGGGGAATTAGTACCCGCTTTCGAACTGATAAGAAATTAGCCATTCACAAGATATAACAATTATAACACCCATTTTTCTTTTATATAAGCCAAAATATCACGACTTTACCAATAATTTAAGGCTGCTAAATTGAAACTAACCTCAATAAAAATTCACAAAACAGTCTAATGACCCAATAAAGCAGTATATTTGCTACTTATTGTTTCACAATACAATCTATAAAATTATGGCTAGTAGAAGAAAACTCAAGAAAACCGTCAACTACATTATTGACGAATTAGTTACTGAATGCGTTATTCAGGAGTTGATAAACCCCAAATTAGACAAACAAAAGCTTAATGACATATTCGAAGATCTATTCAAAATGAAAATGCATTATGTGAGTAGAATTAGTTATACTGAACCAGGTAACGAGAAAAAATATTACCGCGATTTCCGCGAAAAATTCTCTAAAGACGTTAGTGACGTAATAGCTAGACTTACAAATCTAAGCTAATATTGCATGCACTTACAAATGAGGTTAGAGATATTAAATAATATTAAGATATTTCTAACCTCATTTTTTATATACTTTTATTGAAATATGAAACAACGATTACTCAAATTTATTTTCGAGCGTGTTTTGGGATGGAAAGCTGAATTCAAGGTCGACATCCCTGACAAATGTGTTTTATGTGTTGCTCCGCACACTTCCAACTGGGACCTTATGTATGGTAAGATATTTTACGGTGCTTATGGGCGAAGAGTTAAGTTTATGATGAAGAGAGAGTGGTTTTTCTTCCCCCTAGGCTATATATTCAGAAGCATGGGTGGTATCCCTGTAAACAGAGGAAAGAAGACCTCACTTGTTGACCAAATGAGCCAAAGATTTAGTAATCATAGTTATTTCAATTTAGCAATTACACCAGAGGGTACCAGAAAGCCTAATCCAAATTGGAAAAAAGGCTTTTATTATATTGCTCAAGGAGCTAATGTTCCGATCATCTTAATTGGAATCGACTACGATAAAAAAAAGATAACTGTTGGTAAAGAGCTTATACCATCGGGAGATATCGATCAAGATATGCCTATTATCAAAGACTTTTTTAAAGGCTTTAAAGGCAAGAACCCCAAAAACTTTGTTACAGAAGAATAACATATAAAATCACAAGATTTTAATTTACGATATATTCAAAAACAGAGAGAGTATTACGATTGTAATACTCTCTCTCTTTTTTTCTATTCTTTCTTCACTCTACGGGCATCTGCTTTTGATTTGACCTTAGAGAGCTTTCCATATTTTCCCTCCCAATGACTAATCTCCTCATGTAACTTAGCAATCTCTTCTCCTTGATTCTGGATGCTTGTTATCAGTGCATTAAGCTCTTCTGTACCTAACTCTTCAGGATAGAGTGCATCAACACGCGCTATGAAATCACTCAAGATATTCATGTAGTTAGTAAAGGCATCATAAGCCGAGTCATAGATTCCTCGATAAACCCCAAGCCCTGTATCTTTGGTTGACATAAACCTGAAGTTTTCACTAGCCTGCAGGTAGTTCCAATCTTGCTTGAGTCGCCTATCACTCGATATTAAAACACGATCAGCGATACTATAAAGCTTTTTAAAGGCCTCACGCTGCATCACGTTACCAAGCCAAGAACTCGTATCACGCTCTTCGTCATTCCACGAAACAGGGTAAGGTGAAGACAAGGCGCCAAAAGATTTATGCTCACGAATAACCTCTGAGGGAGTTGCAAACTTGATTCCTCGCGCCTCAGCACTTGCTGGTAAAGCTTTGAAAAACTCTATGATATTAGAGTATAAGGGTTGGAACACACCAATGGCTTTTAAGTCCATAAAGATACAAACCACCTTCTCATCTTCGGGCAACTGGTGAATCCAGTCAACATAACGATCTGCATATAGAGGATATTCTGACCACGAACTGTTTGAAAAACGCAGACTCAAATCATCTGAGAGTTTGAAATCTCTCAATAATAGCTTAAAGTCAGGGTTAAAAACATTATTATAAACATGGTGAGGACTCTTCCAACCCAAAACATGTTTAGCTCCTTCAGTTAGCATTCCTTCAAATCCTAAGCTAGAAACTAGTTCGCCAATTTCGTCAGAATAAACAAGACCAGAGTTACGGAAAACCTTCGGATACTGACCAAAAAGATCTTGAATCATTTTAGCTTGTCGCATCACCTCTTCTTTAAATGTATTTTCGTGAGCTAATGACGAAAGCCCATGAGAAAATGGTTCGGCTAAGAATTCCACACAGCCTGTATTGCTGAGCTCTTGTAGGAGATCAATAATAGATGGAGCATACTCTTCGAGTTGCTCTAAGGCAACACCCGAGATAGAAAAAGAAACTTTGAACTTCTGATTTGATTTCTGAATCATTTCAAGCATAGCCGAAAGTGCTGGCGCATAAGAGCGCTCCACAACATCACTAATAGAAGTTTCATTGGTATAATCATCGTAATAATAATGATCAGAACCTATTTCTAAAAATCGATATCTCTTTAAATGTATTATATGGTGTATCTCAAAGTACAGACAAATTGTTTTCATGCTCCTCTATTTATTATTTGTTTATATTTATTGTTTAATATCTCGCCCACGTATTCCCACTTGATCTCGTCGACTTCTTTTTTGCCCTCCTCTTTGAGGTATTCATAGAATGCAGGATAAGAGCAAATGCCATAAATAGCATCTGCCAAGGCTGAAATATCCCAATAATCAACTTTAACACATTTAGACAAGATCTCAGCACAACCTGATTGTTTCGATATTATGGTAGGCACGTTACATTGCATAGCTTCGAGTGGGGAGATTCCAAAAGGCTCCGACACCGAAGGCATGACGTAAACATCACTTGCCTTAAAAACTTCGTAAACCTCTTTACCACGCATAAAGCCAGGAAAGTGAAAACGATCAGCAATTCCTTTTTGAGCAGCTAGAAGAATCATGTCATTCATCATATCTCCATTACCAGCCATTACAAAGCGAACATTTTTCATCCGCTGAAGCACGAGTGCAGCAGCTTCAACAAAATATTCAGGGCCTTTCTGAAGTGTTATTCGTCCCAAAAAAGTAACAAGCTTATCTTTTTCAAACTTCTTAGGTTTAATAGCTTCAATCTCTGGAGATAAAGGCATTACAGCATTGTGTAAAACAGATACCTTAGAGGGCGACTGATTATAGTTATTGATTACGGTTTGACGAGTATGCTCACTCACACAAAGTATGTGATCGGCATAGTCCATTCCGTTCTTCTCAATATTAAAGACCATGGGGTTAACATTGCCACGACTACGATCAAAATCTGTTGCATGCACGTGAACAACCAAGGGTTTACCCGAAACTAGCTTGGCATGTATCCCAGCAGGATAAGTCACCCAATCGTGCGAATGAATAATATCGTACTCCTCTTTTCGAGCAATTACGCCAGCTGCAATAGAGTAGTTATTAATCTCCTCTTGTATGTTCTCAGGGTATTTTCCTGAAAAAGATATACAACCTAAGTCATTGGTATAGATAGAACTGAAATCAGAATAGATATGATTACGTAAATCAAAATAGAGCTGGGGATCCATCAGATGACCTAGACGACTCTTGATATAATCGTAATCTAAATCCTTCCAAACAACCGGGGTATTATTCATACCAACCAACTTAACAAAGCCTTGCTCCTCATCGCCAGTGAGCTTTGGAAGACAGAAAGTGATATCCATATCTTCAAGCTGAGAAAGACCTTTGGTCATGCCGTAACTAGCAGTACCTAGCCCGCCTAATATATGTGGGGGAAATTCCCATCCAAACATTAATACTTTCATTAAATCCCTCCTACTCTAAATAGTAATTAGACAATATTTTCAACACACGAAGTACTTCTGCCGTATTCATAGCAAAAGATACTGCTCCTCTACCTTTGTAAGGAGGGTTTCCATCATACATCTCGGATAGTGAACCGATGCAGTTATGAGTCATTTCAGATTCTAGACCAATCAGTTGTCGCTCGATAAAAGAGACACCACCACGTTTATGAAGCTTTAGATAAGCATCGGTATAGAAACCCATGAACCAAGGCCAAGCTGTTCCTTGGTGGTAAACCAAGAATCGATCTCGGGCTGAACCCGCGTATAGGGGATTATAACCAGCACTCTTAGGACTCAAACTACGTAAACCTTTTGGGGTTAGTAGTTCACGAGTCGCAATATCTAGAATTGTTTTCTTCTGTTTTTTATTTAAAGGCGAAAACTCAAGCCCTATTGCCAATACCATATTGGGGCGTACACTCCAGTCGGTATGATTACCATCAACATAGTCAAATAGATAACCATGCTCATTATAAAATGTAGCTGGAAAACTATGCTCAAGTGAGTCGATAAGCTGAGAAAGATAGAACGGAACCTCCTCATTATCGAGTTCATAAAAACTGTCGGCAAAACGCAGTGCATTATACCATAAAGCATTAATTTCAACCACATAGCCCGTTCGTGGAGTTACTGGTTTTCCATCTACAATCGAATTCATCCAAGTCACAGGATGTTCTTTACCTTCGGTATATAACAAACCGTTAGCATGTAAAAATAAATTTGGATGCTTATGCGATCGTATGTAATGAATAATCTTTAATACAAACTCAACATACTTCTTTTTGGCAACACTAAGAGTAACCACTTTAGAGTACTCTTGGATAGCCCAAATAGCCCATAATAAGACATCCGAGTCTTCCATATCATGCAACTGCATGTCATCTGTCTGCGAATCCATAAAGGCTTGAACACGCTCAATTGCAGTATCCATAACAGCCTCAAATTCATCAATTTTGTCAATCCCAAGAGTTAAACCTGGTAAGGAAACAAACAAATCACGTGCTCGTTGGATATTATACCATGGATAGCCTGCAAGAAGATAACTTCGATCACCTTGTTTATTATAGAATTGATGAGCCGAATTAATCAAACAATGTTTAAAACTGTTGCGAGGAGTTCGATTTTTGACCTCATCCTCAAATAACTTATTAAGCGTATCGGAGTCAATTTCGGAGAGTCCTGCCGAAAACACGATAGACTCACCTTTTTTAAGCGGAACCTCGAAAGTGCCAGGAACATACAGGTCTTCGGTATAGTCGTAACCACGCTCACGCTCCTTTCTATATTCAAAATTACGATACCAGTCGGGGGTAAATTGAAAATCGGTAGTCTTACTAAACTGCATAGAAAGCATCGGATAACCAGGATATAGACTAGTAGCGATACCATTTTGAATTACGTCGTAGCTCTTGTTGATATCGTTGTTCTCACGTGTACAAGTTGTTACTTTTCGAAAGGCCAAAAAGGGTTTAAACTTTAGGACTGTCTTTGAGTGTGCTTGCAAAAGAGTGTAACGAATCAGGATCCGATTCTCATGATGAACGAAAATCTTCTCCTTTTTAAGAATAACACCTCCCACACGATAAGTAGTGGAAGGAATGGTTTCGCAATCGAATTCACGGATATACTTATGCCCATTGGGACTAAAGGATTTTCCGTGATACTCATGCAGACCCAGATTAAATTCTGCTCCATGCTGTACTACAGTTTCGTCAAGTGACGAGAGTAATACATGATTTTCAGGTCCAAGCTCAGGTATAGGAACAACAAGAAGGCCATGATACTTTCGGGTATTACAGTCCACAATTGTCGTTAGGTGATAAGCTCCAGATTTATTACTTCGCAGAACCTCTCGAGGAAGAGATTCCTCGAGATTTATCATTAAAGTTCGGTCAAATCGTAAATAACTCATATTCTATATATTTATCATTGTTTTTCATAGTTTTCTTAAGGATGAACTAAATCATCTCTATTCCAAGGTATGTATAATTTATTTATTAAGTAAAAAAATATCTAATTGTTTTTCAATGCTTATATAACAATAATTTATCGAAATTGTTAAGAGAATCAAGTGCCTTGAACTAACGCAAAAATATTTGATACTATAATCTCAACAGAAATGGCTAACAAAATAATAGCGAAGAACTTACGCACAATATAAATACCCGTATCACCAAGAATTCTTTGTATTAGCGTGGTAGCACTTAGCACCAAAAAAACATAAACCATATTTAGGGTCAGACCAGAAATAATATTTATACTATCAAAGGTATATCGAAGAGTTAATAAAGTCGTAAATGCAGCAGGTCCTGCAACAAGTGGAAAAACAAGAGGAATAATAGTTGCTTCATCAGAAGGGCCTTTATACTTGAATATTTCAATATCAAGAAGCATTTCAATGGCCATGATAAATAAGACTAACCCACCAGCAATGGCAAAGGAGTGAATATTAATATCAAAGAGCTGGAGCATCAAGTCTCCACCATAGAAAAAGACAAGAAGCAAACCAAAAGATAAAAGTGTAGCCCGTAGAGGATAGATTTTTTTACCTCGAGCCTTTAAGTTTAGAATAATAGGAATCGAACCCGTAATATCAATTATCCCAAATAGGATAAAGAAGGCGCTCAAGGTCTGCTGCAAACTCAGTGATCCTAGCATAACAACAAGATTTAGGTTAAGCACTCATGTGCCTTACCAAGATAAAAAATTACGGAGATATATCTCTAATAATATATCGAAAAAAGATAAGATTTAATTACATTTGCTTAAACCCTCTCGTTAAAAAGGAATTAGGCATGCAACCGATGTACAAAAAACTTCTTCAGCTACCGCTTTTTCAAGGTTTAAGTCAAAAAGAACTGACTGAAATTATCGAAAAGGTTGTTTTTCAGTTTGCCTCAAAACAAGCTGATATATTACTTGCTCAACAAGGTCAAGATTGTAATTCTTTATTCTACATTCTTGATGGCAAAATCTCTAAAAAAACAATCAGCTCAGACAAGACCTATATCGTAGAGCAAGTTTTAGAAGCCCCCAGCATCATTGAGCCTCAGTCACTCTTCGGTAAAGATACCGAGTATCAATCTTCCTACACAAGCCTTAGTCCAATTGACATCATAACTATCGATAAACGTTTTGTTTTGGCAGACTTAATGAATTATCCCATCTTTGAGCTTAACTATATTAATATACTAAGTTGCATCTCACAGAACCAATACAAACTACTTTGGAATCATAAGACCTGCAATGAGCTAGCCGATCGGTTTAAATGCTTTATCAGACAACGAACTGAGCCTACTTGCTCAGAAATTACCCTGCATATCACTATGAAGGATTTGGCTTTCCAACTCAATGATACACGACTTAATGTATCACGTATGCTGAACATGCTCGAAGAACAATCAAAAGTCTGTTTAAAGCGAAAGATTGTTCAAATTAAAAACCTGGAGCTACTATAACTAATTTAGCTTCAACTGCCTTGTATAAAAAGCCTAAGTCTGACGGTATCTAAACGAAGGATTTTGAAGTCTTATAATATTAGAAGAGACCGCAATATCTGTTTTTGGGAGTTAATATGTAGATATGAGATTATTTAAAGTGATGCCTACAAGGTGCATATTTTTTATAATCTCCACAATATTTGCGAGCTAAGAGGGAGCGTAAAAAAACTTAAAGTTATCAACACAAAGGAGATTGAGTTAAAGAAAACACAAAATGAGTAGGTAGTTTAGCCCTTGCCACTAGCTCGGACTTAGTAAATTACTTACTCATTTAATAAAAAAGCTAGCCTCATTTTCTGAGACTAGCTTTAAGTACTTAATTCGAGTTAAGTATCTATGTTTTATTCCCACTCAATAGTAGCAGGTGGCTTAGAACTGATATCATAAGTTACACGGTTTACACCTTTTACCTTATTGATAATATCGTTCGAAACCTTAGCTAAGAAATCGTAGGGTAAATGTACCCAATCTGCTGTCATAGCATCAGTTGAAGATACTGCACGAAGCGCTACAGCACGTTCGTATGTACGCTCATCTCCCATTACACCTACAGACTGTACAGGAAGCAAGATTACACCTGCTTGCCAAACCTGATCATACAAATTCCAATCTCTAAGTGCCTGAATGTAGATATGATCAGCTTCTTGTAGAATATGCACCTTCTCGGGAGTAATATCACCCAAGATACGTACACCAAGCCCTGGACCTGGAAAAGGATGACGCATAATCAAATGATCGGGCATGCCCAATTCTCGACCCACCTTACGTACTTCGTCTTTAAACAATAAACGTAACGGTTCACAAAGTTTTAGGTTCATCTTTTCGGGTAAACCACCAACATTATGATGACTTTTAATTACTGTTCCTGTTATAGAGAGTGACTCAATCACATCAGGGTAGATTGTGCCTTGAGCTAACCATTTAACATCTTGTATTTTATGAGCTTCAACGTCGAAAACATCGATGAATCCTTTGCCAATAATCTTACGCTTTTCTTCTGGATCAGTTATACCAGCAAGTTCGCTATAAAACTTTTCACTAGCATCAACACCAATCACATTAAGACCTAAGCATTGATAGTCGTTAAGTACGTTTTTGTATTCATCTTTACGAAGTAAACCGTGATCAACAAAGACACAAGTTAGGTTTTCACCAATTGCACGGTGTAAAAGCACTGCAGCGACAGAAGAATCGACTCCACCACTCAGAGCTAAAACTACTTTATCGTTACCTAGTTGCTGTTTTAAGTCGGCTACTGTATGCTCTACAAATGAAGCTGGCGACCAATCACCTTTACAGCCACACACGCCAAAGACAAAGTTCTTCAATAGTGCTAAACCGTCTTCAGTGTGAAAAACTTCAGGATGGAATTGCACACCCCAAACCGATTGGTCATTAACCTGATAAGCAGCCATTTCAACATCTTCTGTTGATGCAATTTTCTTAAAGCCTGCGGGAATAGCTGTTATCGTATCGCCATGACTCATCCAAACTTGAGAGCCTGTTTTAATGCCTTTCAATAAAACATTATCAGCATCTACATGAGCCAATTTCGAACGACCGTACTCACGAGATGGAGCTGGTTCAACTTTTCCGCCAAACTCTGAAGCGATGAATTGAGCACCATAGCAAATGCCTAGTATAGGATATTTACCCCAGATAGTTTTAAGGTCCATTTTGAAGGCCTTGTCATCGTAGACAGAAAAAGGACTTCCCGAAAGAATAACACCTTTAATTGTAGGGTCATCATTAGGGAATTTGTTATAAGGAACAATTTCACAATAAATATTGAGTTCACGAACACGTCTGCCAATAAGCTGAGTAGTTTGTGAACCAAAGTCTAGAATAATAATTTTTTCTTGCATAACCAGAAGTAGTTGAATTGAATTTGGCACAAAAGTACTGAATAAAAAGGGAATTTATTTTTTTTCTTTCAATAAATCTCTAATCTCAGTCAATAAAACTTCCTCTTTACTTGGAGCTGGTGGTGCGGGAGGAGTTGCAGGTTTTTCGGCTTCTTTCTTTTTGGTTAGATTATTGAGTAATTTAACGAAAAGGAAAATTGAGAACGCTATGATAACAAAGTCGAATGTATTTTGAAGAAACCTACCATAATTGAGCGTTACAGCAGGTATCTCTGTACCAGCTGCATTAACATAAGCTTGTTTTAGCACCCATGTTAAATCAGTAAAATTGACCCCACCAACAAGCAGCCCAATTGGAGGCATTATGATATCTGCAACGATAGAAGATACAATTTTGCCAAAGGCTCCCCCAATGATTACACCAACAGCCATATCGACTACGTTACCCTTCATTGCGAAGTCTTTAAACTCTTGTATGAACTTACCTTTTTTCATAAATTTGATATTTAGTAGTGATTAAACGTGCGAATATAAAAACAATTACCTATTTTTGCACTTCGACAAATAACGAAAATACAAGTTAAGAATTATATTTTTAATATATTTAATTAAATCCTTAAAAGTTTAAACAAAATGATTAAAGTAGGTATTAATGGATTTGGCCGTATTGGACGCTTTGTGTTCCGTGCTGCTCAAAAGAGAAATGACATTCAAGTTGTTGCTATTAACGATCTTATGCCTGTAGATTACTTAGCATATATGCTAAAATATGATACAATGCATGGTCAATTCGATGGTACTATCGAAGCTGATGTAGAAAAAAATCTACTAATTGTTAACGGCAAAGCTGTTAGAGTTACTGCTGAGAGAAACCCAGCTGATTTGAAATGGGACGCTGTTGGTGCTGACTACGTTGTTGAATCAACTGGTTTATTCTTAACAAAAGAATCAGCTCAAGGCCACATCGATGCAGGTGCTAAATACGTAGTTATGTCTGCTCCTTCAAAAGATGATACTCCAATGTTCGTTTGCGGTGTAAACGAAAAAGATTATAAAGGCGAGAAATTCGTTTCTAACGCTTCATGTACTACTAACTGTTTAGCTCCACTAGCTAAAGTACTTCACGACAAATGGGGTATTACAGATGGTCTTATGACTACTGTTCACGCTACTACTGCTACTCAAAAAACAGTTGACGGTCCTTCTATGAAAGACTGGAGAGGTGGTCGTGCTGCTGCTGGTAACATTATCCCTTCATCAACAGGTGCTGCTAAAGCTGTAGGTAAAGTATTCCCTGCACTTAACGGTAAATTAACTGGTATGTCTATGCGTGTTCCTACTCTAGACGTTTCTGTAGTTGACTTAACAGTTAACTTAGCAAAACCAGCTACTTATGCTGAAATATGTGCTGAAATGAAGAGAGCTTCAGAAAATGAATTGAAAGGTATCCTTGGTTACACTGAAGACGCAGTTGTTTCTTCTGACTTCCTAGGTGATGTTCGTACTTCTATTTTCGATGCTAAAGCTGGTATCGCACTTACTGATACTTTCGTGAAAGTTGTATCTTGGTACGATAACGAAATTGGTTACTCAAACAAAGTACTAGATCTAGTTGCACACATGGCTACTGCTAACAAGTAATTAGAAATAATAACTATACAAAAAAGGGTGTCAGTTGACACCCTTTTTTTATGCTCACAAAAGAGATAATTATCTCTTTAATTAAATAGTTCGACTATATTATTTAAAAGCTCAATTCTTTTTCCCATTTTTGTACAAATACTATCCACCAGTCTAAATTTAAAACAAAAGATGAAGAAAATAAGCTTATTACTAACTTTATGCTGCCTTATGAATATATCTTGCTCACAAAAGAATCCTTTTTTCGAGAAGTATAACACCCCACATGCTACCGTTCCTTTTGATAAAATAAAGAATGAACACTACAAGCCTGCTATCCAAGAGGGCATAAAACAGCAAACAGCCGAAGTAGATGCAATTACATCTAACCCTGAAGCTCCAACTTTCGAAAACACTATTCTTGCTTACGAAAAATCTGGTGACTTACTAAGCAGAACACTTACGGTGTTTTTTAACCTAAGAAGTGCAGAAACCAACGATGAGCTCCAAGTCATTGCACAAGAAGTTATGCCACAACTCAGTGAGCACAGCAATAATATTAGCCTTAACCAAGCACTTTTTGAGCGTGTCAAAGTAGTTTATGATCAAAAAGAGTCGGCCAACTTAAATCCAGAGCAGCTCGTTTTATTAGATAAGGTTTACGATAGTTTTATCAGAAGCGGCGCGAACCTTAAAGGTGCTCAAAAAGAAAAATATAGAGAGTTGACTCAAAAATTAAGCCAACTAGGACTTACTTATGGTGAAAACAACCTCAAAGAGACTAATAATTACCAACTCGTAATTAGCGATGAGTCTAAACTTGCTGGGTTACCAGAGAGCGCTATCGAAGCTGCCAAAGAAACAGCTACTGAAAAAGGAGTTGAAGGTTGGGTCTTTACACTTGACGCACCAAGCTATATCCCTTTATTACGCTATGCAGAAGACAGAGATCTTAGAAAGGAACTTTACTTGGCATACAATACGAAATGTACACATGACAACGAGTACAACAACTTAGAAGTAGTAAAAGAAATTGTAAATACGGAGATGGCTATTGCACAACTCTTGGGCTACAAATCGTATGCAGATTTTACTCTTGAAAAGCGTATGGCTGAAAATAGTGATAATGTTTACAAATTACTCAACGATTTAATTGAAGCCTATAAACCTACAGCTCTTAAAGAAGTAGCAGAAGTAGAGGCTCTAGCTAAAATAACTCAAGGAGCAGACTTTACACTTATGCCTTGGGATTGGTCATTCTACTCTGAGAAACTTAAAAATCAGAAATTCAACTTTGATGAGGAACAATTACGCCCCTACTTCGAACTAGAAAATGTAAAAAAAGGAGTATTTGGCCTAGCAACTCAACTTTATGGTGTGACCTTCAAAGAAAATAAAGATATTCCCGTTTATCATGCAGATGTACATGCGTATGATGTATTTGATAAGGACGGAAGTTTCTTAGCAGTACTTTATACCGATTTCCATCCTAGAGCTGGCAAACGTGCTGGTGCATGGATGACAAGCTACAAAGATCAATGGATTGACGAAGCCACAGGTGAAAATAGTCGCCCACATATCTCTATTGTGATGAACTTTACGAAGCCAACTGCTAACAAACCTGCACTACTAACTTTTGATGAAGTAAATACCTTCCTTCATGAGTTTGGACATGCACTTCACGGTATCTTTGCCGACACAACTTACGAGTCCCTAAGTGGGACTAGCGTTTATCGTGATTTCGTGGAACTTCCTTCTCAACTTATGGAGAACTTCTTAACTGAGAAAGACTACTTAAACACCTTTGCTAAGCATTATGAAACTGGCGAGGTATTGCCTGATAGCATGGTTCAAAAAATCGTCGATGCTGCTAACTTTAACGTAGGCTACGGTTGCATGAGACAGGTTAGCTTTGGACTACTTGACATGGCTTGGTATACACAAGAAGAACCTTTTGAAGGAGATGTTATAGATTTCGAGCAAAAAGCTTGGGGTGAAGCACAAGTTTTACCAGTGATAGATAATGCATGTATGAGCACACAGTTTGGACATATCTTTGCTGGGGGTTATGCGGCAGGATACTACAGCTATAAATGGGCTGAGGTACTAGATGCAGACGCTTATGCAGCATTCCAAGAAAACGGAATATTTGATACTGCTACTGCCAACTTATTCAGAACAGAGATCCTATCTAAAGGTGGTACAAAGCACCCTATGATACTTTACAAAAACTTTAGAGGTCAAGAACCTAGCATTGATGCACTACTAAAACGTAATGGAATTTCTAAATGAAAAGACTTACAAGCATATTAACACTCGTTCTTATCGTTACAGCTCTGAGTAGCTGTAACGATACGGATGATGTAGTCAAGATATTTACTAAGGACACCAAGAAGATGACTATGCTACTTGAAGCTACAGAAACCAATCCTAGAGAACAAGATCTTTGGGATGGCAATGCAAAAGCTAAAGAAGAGAGTGTCAGGCTTAGAGACGAACCGGGTAACTATGAAATCACATTTGACTACGAAGAAGAACCCGAAAACGGTAGAATACATGGCACATTCAAAGGTCGAGCGGTTAAGACTATTCTCAAAGGCAAATGGTCTGCAAATGGTAAAAATCAAGAAATGTCAATGATGCTTAATGCCGACATTACGCCTGCCAGCGAAACAGATAGACTCGCCAAAGAATTTATCAGAGCATTACAAGGCAACAGTAACTTTAGAATATACAAATACCAAGGAGATGACCAAAGCCTTTCTGTGTTCTACGACAAGGAAAATAAAAATGTAAAAAAATTCATTGGCTTTATTACTCTTAAAGATTAAGAAGAAGTGGATAGTGAAACAAACAAGAAACAAAAAGAGTTAGATTCTCGTTATTTACGAATGGCAATTATCTGGTCTGAAAACTCATACTGCATTAGAAGAAAGGTCGGTGCCTTGATAGTAAAAGACAAAATGATCATTTCTGATGGCTATAACGGTACTCCCTCAGGCTTTGAAAATATTTGTGAAGACCAAAACAATAAAACCAAACCATACGTTCTTCATGCTGAAGCTAATGCGATTACAAAAATTGCACGTTCAAACAACAGCAGCAATGGAGCTACACTATACGTTACCGCAGCACCTTGTATAGAATGTGCTAAACTAATCATCCAATCGGGAATAAAACGCATAGTCTATTCCGAGAGCTATAGACTCGATGACGGAATTGAACTGTTGGATAGAGCAGGTATCGAAGTCGTATTTCTAGATCACGAGCAATACTAAAAACATAAAAGAATTCTGAGAATATGAGTAAAAGAAAATGGTCTGTATTTACACCCATCATAGCAGCTATATGTATCGTTATAGGTGTAATTATAGGAATGTATTATGCTTCACCACATAATAAAAGCATTTTTATAACACAAACGCCGACAAACAAATTAAATAGCATTATTCGAATCATTGATGAGAATTATGTCGACACAGTAGACATGTCAGAGTTGGTAGAAGATGCTTTACCTCATATCATCTCTGAACTAGACCCACATAGTGTGTACATCCCCAAGATATATGCTGAAGAGGTAGGATCGGAACTAGACAGTAGCTTTAGTGGAGTTGGTATTCAATTTACGATCCAAGAAGATACGATCTACGTCAATAGTGTGGTTAAGCAAGGTCCATCCGAAGAGGTCGGAATTATTGCAGGGGACCGAATAATTACTGTTGATGATAGCCTATTTGTAGGAAGCAAGATCAATAACCGAGTAGCCCTACGCACTCTTAAAGGCCCTAAAGGCACACAAGTCAAATTGGGAATCCAACGTAGCGGAGAACCCGACTTACTCAACTTTGTAGTTACGCGTGGCGATATCCCTCAGAATACGATTGATGCTACCTACATGGTTAATGATAAAATTGGATACATACAATTGAGCAAGTTTGGCCGTACAACTTATGTCGAGCTAATCAACTCTATGGCACTTCTACTCTACCAAAATTGTGAAGGTGTTATCATAGATTTAAGAGGTAATACTGGTGGTTATCTAGATATTGTAGCCAAAATCGTGAATGAATTCTTACCCAAAGAAAGATTAATTGTTTTTACAGAAGGCCGTAAAATGGGTCGTCAAAACATTTATTCAAATGGGTCGGGAGGATTCCAAAATATACCAGTTGTAATTCTTATCGATGAAGCATCAGCCTCATCAAGTGAAATATTTGCAGCTGCTATTCAAGACAACGATAGAGGAACAATCATTGGCAGAAGATCTTTCGGCAAAGGACTGGTTCAACAAGAAATTGCATTTAACGATAGCTCTTTACTGCGTCTTACGATTGCTCGCTATTATACTCCATCTGGACGCTCAATTCAACGCCCTTATACCAAAGGAGACAAGCAAGAGTACCAAATGGACTTACTACACCGCATTGAGCACGGAGAGCTCTACTCTAAAGATAGCATTAAACTAGACGACAGCTTACTCTACCACACACTAAATGGCCGTGAGGTATATGGTGGAGGTGGTGTAATGCCCGATATATTTGTCCCTCAAGATATGATTGAAACCAATACATATCTAAACGAAGTATTGAAGCGCAGACTCATCTTGCAGTTTAGTTTCCAATACACCGACAAAAACAGAGAAAAGCTAAGCCAATACACCAATGAAGAAGAGCTTGAAAAGTATCTGCTCAAACAGCATATATTTGATCGCTTTGTTCAGTTTGCCGATTCAAAAGGTGTGCAGAGAAGAAATCTTCTGATCAATAAGTCTAAAGACTTTATTGAAAGAACACTGTTCTCAAACATTATATATAACATTCTAGGTATAGAGGCACATATCAAGTATATTAACAAAGCGGATTCAACTTTCCAAAAAGCATTGGAAGTACTTGAAAAAGGAGAATCATTCCCTAAACCACCTGCAGAAAAACTTGCTACAACCGATGAGACAACAAAAAAAGGCTCTACGACAGTTAGTAAATAGTCGTAAAGCCACATACAGTAAGAGTGAGCTTATAGCTCTCTCTGAAGATATTATCCAACAACTTGTGCTTGCCCCCTTGTGGGTCAAAGCACAAGTTGTTTTGTTATACTACTCCCTACCCGATGAGGTTAACACGCATAAGCTCGTTCAAGAATTTAGCAAACAAAAGCAGATTATATTGCCAGTAGTCGTGGGTGATATTCTAGAGTTAAGAAAGTATGCAAGCCTTCAAGATCTTAAAAAAGGAGCATATGGGATTTTGGAACCATGTGGAGAGTTATTCACCACCTACGAGCAAATAGACTTAGTAGTAGTTCCTGGAATGGCTTTCGATGAGCATGGAAACAGACTGGGTCGCGGAAAAGGGTATTACGACAAGTTACTGCCCAATATTAGCGCTCCTAAAATTGGGTTATGCTTTGGTTTTCAATACCAAGGAGAACAAACTATCCCTACAGAATCAACAGATATCCCAATGAATAAGGTCATCACCAATAAAAAGGTAAAGTAATATTAAGCAAGAAATAGAATAGAAAATATCAGCGAAAGATGATGTTTGTGATCACATTGGCCCCAACTTTTTCATTGAGCTTCCTTACAAGAAGTTCACGCCCCATCATTAATTCTTGACGAAGAGCAGCAGAAGATAGGCTGACAAAAAGAATCTGATTACGAATATAGATTTGACGGGTGTATTTAGCCATTGAAGGGCCTAACATTTGTGGCCATAAGTCAAGCAGTCGCTGCTCATTAAGAGGAGACTCCAAACTTTCTTGACGTAAGTAACGTCTTAATATCGAACCTATTTGCTCGGCGTTATTTCTTCTCATAATGATTTTCTTCTTCGAGTTTAATTGCTCCATCTCTTACGGTAAACAACTTATAATCACTCTGCACTTTGTGTAAGATCTGATCTAAGTGACTTCGATTGGTATCAGTTATAAAGATTTGCCCAAACTCATCACCCGAAACCAAGTGCATAATCTGCTCAACACGCAGCGCATCCAATTTATCAAAAATATCGTCAAGTAACAACAAAGGTACCTTATTACTTATCTTTCTGAGGAAAGAAAATTGAGCCAACTTCAAAGCTACAAGATAAGTTTTGTTCTGTCCTTGAGAACCTTCGCGCTTGATGGGGAAGTCGCCCAAAGACATAATCAAATCATCTTTGTGAATACCTTTAAGAGAGTAACCCACAATTAAATCTCGAGATCTACTCTCACGCAAAGTTTCTAACAGGTTTTGTTCAAAACTATCCGATTTATACTCTAAGGATACCGTTTCTTTGTCTTGCGATATAATTGAGTAATAACTTTGAAACATTGGAATAAAAGAGGATATAAACTCACTCCTTTTTTGGAAGACACGAGTACCTGCCTCAGCCATCAACTCTTCAAGCACCTCAAACAACTGATGATCAACGGGATTTTCGCTTTTCAGCAAACTATTCCGTTGAAGCATAGCCTTATTATATTGAATTAGAGAATTTAAATATTCCTTATCGTATTGAGAGATAACCACATCCAAAAAACGTCTCCGCTCCTCACTCCCACCTTGGATTAACTGAGAATCGTCGGGAGAAACCATAACAAGGGGGATCAATCCAATATGGTCAGAAAGTCTTGAATATTCCTTCTTATTACGCTTAAATTGCTTTTTCTTCCTGCGCTTAAGACCACAGTAAACCTCATCAGTAATTCCCTCAACAGAGTCATAAAAGCCTTGAATAACAAAGAAATCTTCACCATGACGGATATTTTGAGAGTCAACTGAATTGATTGAGCTTTTGCAAAAAGAGAGATAATATATCGCATCAAGGATATTTGTTTTACCCATGCCATTTTCGCCCAAAAAGCAATTCAATTTTGAAGACAAATCCAATTCAGCTTCAGCTAAATTCTTATAATTCAAGACCGATATATGCGTAATAACCATTTTGATTCCGTGTTTGGCTGCAAAAATACAAAGAATAATATGCATTCGCTGAGGAACTAGAAAAAAGATAGAACTAAATTTTATTTATATCTATAAAAAAAGTACTTTTGTTATCCAAAATACACTAAGTTGAAATTAATAAAATAGACATATAAAATGACAAAGCACAAAAACGAAGAGAGCAATATAAATGTAGAAGAAGCTCTTGGTACATCAGAAGTATTTCTTTCTAAAAACAAGAAAAGTCTCATCGGTGGCTTCATTGGTATTTTAGTTATTATAGCTGTGTTTTTGATCTACAAAAATGCTTATGCTACGCCTAAAGAAGAAAAAGCTCAGGTAGCAATTTTTCTAGGTGAAGAATATTTCAATAATGGTCAATATGAATTGGCTCTTAATGGTGACAGTATTACTTTTGATGGCTTAATAGGTTTTGAAAAAGAATACAGTGGTACTAAAGCTGGTAATTTAGCAAACTACTATATTGGTATTTCATTCCAAAAACTTGGTCAGTACGAGAATGCAATCAATTACCTAGAAAAATTTAGTGCTAAAGACTTAATGGTATATCCTGCTAGCCTTATGGCATTAGGCAACTGTTATGTTGAAGTGAATCAAGTGGACAAAGCGATTGAAACGCTTAAAAAGTCTGCTTCACTAGCTAACAATTCAACAATTAGCCCTGTAGCTCTTCGCCAAGCAGGTATCCTATTGGAAAGCAATGGTAAATACAAAGAAGCTATTGAGCAATATACAATAATCAAGAATAACTATTTTGATTCTCCTATCTCTTTTGATATCGACAAATACATCGAAAGAGCTACAACTCAACTGAATTGATAAATATCTTTCATAATTATATAAAGCTACCTCAATTGTTTATGACAAAAGGGGTGGCTTTTTAGTTTAGATTAATTTAAATAATAATTGACATGGCAACAGCATTTCACAACTTATCATCTTACGATCCTACAACAGTACCTAGTGCTAAGAATATGAAATTTGGAATCGTAGTATCTGAATGGAATGAAAACATAACAGGACCACTTTTACAAGGAGCCGTTGAGACCCTAAAAAAACATGGTGCCACTGACGAGAACATCCATATAGAAACTGTTCCAGGTAGTTTTGAACTAACTTTTGGAGCAAACCAGTTCATTAATAATACTGAAGTCGATTCTGTAATCATTCTAGGATGCGTAATTAAAGGAGAAACTCCACATTTTGATTATGTATGTGCTGGAGTAACTCAAGGCATCACTACGCTTAACGAAACTGGCAATGTACCAGTTATTTACGGCTTAGTAACTACTAATAACATGGAGCAAGCACTAGATCGCGCTGGAGGTAAACACGGCAACAAAGGAGACGAATGTGCAATTACTGCAATAAAAATGATTGATTTTGTTTGGAGGTTTAAAAAATAGCAGTTATCTTTGCAACGCAATTAAGGAATAAAACCTTACAAAAATAATTGAGTGGGGCAAATACCAGAGTGGCCAAATGGGGCAGACTGTAAATCTGCTGGCTTACGCCTACGGTGGTTCGAATCCATCTTTGCCCACTAAAAATTGCGGAAGTAGCTCAGTTGATAGAGCATTAGCCTTCCAAGCTGAGGGTCGCGGGTTTGAGCCCCGTCTTCCGCTCTATAGAGAGAATCTAAGTTAATTACTTAGGTTCTCTCTTTTTATATGTTTATCTCATACAATAAAAGGGCTCCCCAAGGCTCATACCGGCTCACATCATATTCTTGGGGATTTAATATGGATCATATCATATTCTTGGGGATTTAACATATTAAGCAAATAGCTCTGTTGCTCTAAAGAGGAAGAACTTAGTGTCTGTAATTCCTCTGAAAGTAGCTCTTAGCTGTTTAAGCTTTGCGTTGAAAGACTCTGCAGATGCATTAGTGAATCGAGACTCAAAGAAGTTTAGTATTCTTTCGTAGTGATTCTTAAAGGTGTTTATTACAGTTTTAAAGTGTGGAGACTCTTTATGCTCAACCTTATTAAACCACAACGCTAACTTTACTCTAGCTACATCCTTGTGATATGATG
>NZ_AQWS01000023.1 GCF_000375405.1 Bacteroides propionicifaciens DSM 19291 = JCM 14649
AGAATCATCGGTTGGGAACGATAATTTGTTCTTGGTGTACTTTCTAATCTTGCCATTAAGATTTTCGATTAAGTTAGTTGTATAGATGACTTTTCTGATTTCTACAGGATACTCGAAGAAGACTGTAAGCTCCTCCCAGTTGTTTCTCCAGCTTTGTACAGCATATGAGTACTTGGAATCCCACTTGGCAGCAAAATCCTCTAGAGCAGCTGCCGCAGCCTCTTTGTTGGGTGCATTATAGATATTCTTCATATCGGCAGTAAACTGTTTTTTGTCTTTCCAAACTACATATTTACATCTCTTCATATATAATTCTATTTAACAATGAAAATTCTGAATAAAAGTCTATTGATTTCATTATCCACAGACATAAGTATTGGTGGAGGTGGGATGGGGAAGAAAGGGGGGGATATAAAAAAGCGATTAACCCTAAATACATTGGATTAATCGCTAAGTTTTTTAATAATATATTTGCTATTATTTGATACTTTCCTTCTCAAACATATACATCAGCTTATTCTTTTCATTAAGTTCTACACTTCTGCTTATCTTTTTATTGGCAGCTTGATATCCTGAAAATCGAGTAATAAAAATGCCTAAACCTTGAGAGTACGAACTGACTTCTGCCGAATATTCTTTACTAGTATCTAAAGGAATTTTACCCAAAATAGTAGTCCAATCACCATCTGAAGTAATAGTATAAATTTCGCCTTGCATCTTGTTGATGTCTGTAATAGCTCTAGCATTCACAGCTAGTGGAATTTGCAATTTAAAATCTAAGATTGGCTCCAATAACTCAACATCAGCTTGTTGCAAAGCTAATCGAAAAACATAAGGTGCTAAACTTCTAAAGTCGGCAGGTGTACTCACTGGGCTATAATAGATTCCGTGAGAAAAAGTGACTTTAAGGTCAGTTACTTCCCAACCGTACAAACCCGATTCACAGGCTTTCTTGACTCCATCGAATACTGCATTCTGAAAGGATCGATTCAAATATCCCAATGATATTTCACTCTCCATTACAAGTCCCGCCCCAATTGGCAAAGGCTCTATAATCAAGCCAATAGATGCCCAATACGGATTAGGTGGCACTTCGATATGAATGGTGTATTCCGATTTTGTTTTAAGACGTTCTTTATAGATAGTTTTCACCTCTTCAAAGTAAGCATCTACCGAAAATCTCTCTTCCAATAAAGTCAAAATCACCTCCCGTTGAGTTGCTCCATAAAGCGAAACCTCCAATTCATTATTATCAGCATTAATGCTAAAGGCCAAAGATGGATCTTCTACTGATAATACATTCATAGCAGAAATCAATTTACTCCTATTCTCTACTTTTGCAGGATGTATAGACGATTTGAGAGCAGGACTAGGAATATTCAATTTGTCGAATAAGTTTGGCATTATTCCTAGATAATCTCCTACCATTAAGTTATCAGCATGATCTGCAATTGCAATATCATTTGTAAAAACTTCGTCTACATCTATTTCGTCTCCTGAGTAAAAGGTCTTTAAACCTCTTATCTTCAGATTCTCATCTGAGCCATTGAGGCTATATAATTTTCGAGATTTAAGGGTTCCACCTATAATCTTTAGATAGGCTCGTTTCTGTTCCTTCTTATTATGCTCAATTTTATAAACATAGGCAGACAAAGCGTTCTCTTGAGGTAGAGATGTTTCGATAAAAGTAGTGATTGAGTTTAGCAAATCTTCAATACCAATGCCATACATTGCTGAACCATGATAGATAGGATGTAATTTAGCAGCTTGAACAAGACGAACCATTGAATTCCAATAATCTAAATTAGAAAGCTGTGTATCACTCAAGTATTTTTCAAGCAAGAGATCATCTTTCTCTAAAATTGTTTCTCTGTTCTTTTCTGATATGTAGTGTATTGTACAGCTAGATGTTAATTCCTTGCCTTCAACGGATTGCATAAAGATAATATCTTTAGAAAGGCTATTTTGTATCTCTAAATAAAGCTGATTTAGATTGACTCCCTCTCTGTCTATTTTGTTGACGAATAGAATTGTAGGTATTTCTAGTTGTTGCAGGACATTGAACAACAACCTTGTTTGAGCTTGAATGCCCTCTTTGGCAGACACCACAAGTATAGCACCATCTAGCATCCTAAAAGTGCGTTCTACCTCTGCCAGAAAGTCCATGTGTCCAGGAGTGTCGATGATATTAATCTTTGTATCATTCCATTGAATAGATGTTGTAGACGCTCTAACTGTGATACCTCTTCGTTTTTCGATATCCATCGAATCGGTTGTAGTGTTTCCTTTGTCCACACTTCCACGTACTATGGTTGCTCCACTCGCAAATAGCAAGTTCTCTGTAATGGAGGTCTTTCCTGCATCAATATGTGCAAGAATACCTATATTTATAGTTCTCATTTGATTTTGTAAATAATATAATGGATGCTTTGTAGAAATGCATCGCATAAAAAATACATCCTTGATGGTAAAATGACCACAAGAACCCGAATTTGTATTTCTAATTATATTATTTACTGCCGCATAGTGGTACAAAGGTAGAAAATAAATTTCAAAATCAACTATTCTTTATCGCGTTATCTTAGATAGTCTATCAAATGCCTACCTTTGCCTGCTGAACTAAACACCAAACTGAAGAATGATTACTTTGGATTGTGGTCATTGGATTCAATAAGAAAAACCAAAGAAAACGACCCAATCAATTCTTAAATGCTTAGAACTACAAAATGAACAATCTTGAACTAGAAACATATACTCCTACAAGCCAAGAAGATTGGCGAAAGTGGTTAGAAGAAAACCATCAGTCTAAACAATCTATTTGGCTCATTTATTATACAAAAAAATCAGATAATCCTTCACTAACTTGGCGTGAGGCTGTTGATGAAGCACTATGTTTTAGTTGGATTGATAGTACACAGAAGAAGATTGACGAATTTTCGTTTATGCAATTCTTTAGCAAACGAAAGCCGAAAAGCATTTGGTCAAAAATAAACAAAGACAAGGTACAAGAACTGATTGACCACAACAAAATGACAAAAGCGGGTTTTGAAAGTGTTGAAGTGACAAAGAAGAATGGCTCTTGGACAATTTTGGACGAAGTAGAAGAACTGATAATTCCCAAAGATTTGAAAAATGCTTTCCTAGAGTATGAAGGCTCTAAAGATTATTTTCTAAGTCAAAGCAAATCAGTAAAGAAAATGATATTAAGCTCGATTGTCCTTGCTAAAAGACCAGAAACCAGACAAAAACGTATTGATGAAATAGCAAAAAGTGCAGGGCAGAACATGAAACCAAAACACATGCGATAGTTGATTCAGAATGAAAATATTCTTTCCTACCTTTACCCCATGAATAAAACAAACCTCAAAATACATCCATCCGTCCAAAGCCTAAAACTCTCTTTGCCCTATGCTGATGGAGGAATCAAGGCTGGGTTTCCTAGTCCAGCGCAGGACTATATGGAAAGTGCTATCGACTTGAATAAGGAGTTGATAAAGCATCCTGCATCCACTTTCTATGGACGCGTAAAAGGTGATAGCATGATAGATGCCAATGTACACGATGGTGATATCCTTGTGATTGACAAATCGCTAGAGCCTCAAAATGGAGATATGGCTGTTTGCTTTATTGATGGTGAGTTCACTATCAAATACATCAGACTAGAAAAGGATGTAATTTGGCTAGAACCAGCCAACGAGAATTATGAGCCAATAAAAGTAACAATCGAAAATGATTTCTTAATTTGGGGAATTGTAACATATTGTATTCAAAATAAGAGGAGGAGATGAAAAGAGATTTATAGAAAGGGCTATGAATATAAAAAGGTTGGAATAATTCTTATGCCTATCGTCAGAGAAACCATTATTTACACTACCTTTTGACCACATGATATAGAAAAGCAAAAGCGTATTTTCAAATGATAAATTCACCAATCAAATCTTTAAATTAATTATGACAGATTCAGAAATTGTGAATAGCAAATTGTTGCAAGATGCTAATATTATTGTAAATAATATATATGATTTAGTAAATACAAAAGAAGCATATCCCGAAGCTATACATGTGTTAATTGGATTGATAGAAGAGATTAACGATTTCAACATAAAACAAGGAATTGTTAGAGCTTTAACAGTAAAAGAAGCAAAAGGCAAAGCAAATTATACTCTTCTAAAAGAATATAATAAATACAATAAATCTTTTAGCCCTCAGATAGAAAGTTATTGTTGGGCTATAGGGAATGCTTTTACAGTTATAATTCAGAATAATGATTTTGAAGATATATTGGAAATTATTCAAGATAAACAGAATGGAATTAGTCGACAAATGTTTATAATGGCTTTAGCAAAATTGCCAAAACGAAAGATGGAGGCTGAAGACTCTCTTATTGACTTACTCGACGATGAAGCTGTCATATTGCAAACATTGTACACTTTGAGTAGGTATAAAGCACAAAAAGCAATACCTAAGATTGAAATGTTATTGAAAAATAGCAATCCTTTTATTCAGAAGGTTGCACAAAAAAGTTTAGCCAAATTTAAATAATAGATTAGAAGTATGATAGGACTCATCGACTGCAATAATTTCTTCGCATCCTGCGAGCGAGTTTTCAATCCAAATTTGGATGGAAAACCTATTGTTGTGCTTTCGAATAATGATGGAGCAATAATTGCAAGAAGTGAAGAGGCTAAGAGGTTAGCTGTGAAAATGGGTGCCCCATTTTACCAAATTAAAGATTTAATAAGGCAACATAATATCAATGTATTCTCTTCAAATTATACACTTTATGGAGATTTATCGAGGCGAGTGATGTCCATTTTGGCAGACCAAGTTCCCGAAATTGATGTATATTCTATTGATGAAGCATTTTTGGACTTAGCTGGTATAGATAATCTGTCTGATTTCGGACAGAAATTGGTAAAAACGACTTCTAGAAGTTCGGGCATACCTGTTTCATTAGGTGTTGCTCCAACACGCACTTTAGCCAAATTGGCTAATAGCTTCGCCAAACGATATCCAGCCTACAACAAAGTTTGTATAATGGATTCTGATGAAAAGAGAATAAAAGCTTTACAGAAAACTCCAGTAGGATATATTTGGGGCATAGGGAGGCAAACAACCAAGACTTTAGAATATTATGGAATCAAAACGGCTTACGATTTAACACAAAAATCTCGTTCGTGGGTGCGTAGCAAAATGACTGTTGTAGGAGAGCGTACTTGGCTGGAACTTCATGGAGAACCTTGTATCACCTCTGATTCGGTAGTGGAAAAACAACAGATTTGTACTTCTCGTAGCTTTGGCGAAATGGTTACAGACTTTGACTCTTTACGTGAGTCGGTAGCAAACTTTGCATCTGCTTGTGCTGTCAAGCTTAGAAAACAAAATTCATTAGCACAGGGCATGATTGTTTTTGCTTATACCAATCGCCATAGAGAAGATTTGCAACAATATTTTCCATCCAAAGCGATACAGTTTTCTTTTCCTACTGCTGATACAATGGAAATTATCAAGCACGCTAGTTCTGCTTTGAAAGAGATTTACAGAGAGGGTTATGAGTACAAAAAAGCTGGAGTTATACTTACACACATCATCAGCGAAACGAATTATATGCACGATCTTTTTGATCCACGAGATAGGGAAAAGCAAAAATGTATTTCGCAAATGATAGATTCCATTAATCAGAAGAATGGTACAAATTGCATTAAACTTGCTGCTCAAGGTGTTGGCAAGGCAGATTGGAATTTGCGAAGAGATTTTTTGTCGAAGTGTCCTAGTACGAATATGAGGGATATAATAGAGGTGAGAGGATGAATAAAAATAATGAAAATGTCATGTATCAACATCAAGTAGATAGAATCTTAGAGAAAGTAGAGTTGTTAAATATTAATTTGAATCCAATTATTGAATCATCTATATTACAAGATATTGAGATTACACAACAAATCTCACTTCCAGACTCCTACAAAGTTTATTTGACTAAAATTCAGAATGGTGGTGCTTCAGACTTATTAAATAATAAGGGACCATATTATGGTATTTACTCTATAGCAGAGGCTATTGAGAAGAATAGTGAATGGGAAATTGATATGAAACAAGACTTTCAATTTACTACCGATTTAGAACTAGGGGATCTGTATGATGCAGAGCAAGACTTAGACAAACATATTTATCGATTTGAAAACGATAAAGAATATCAATTAAAAGTTCAGAGTGTCGTTGAAGAATACAATAATACTTCGGTTTTAGCTGGTTCTCTCTTTGTTTGTGAGTATGGTTGTGGAGATTATCTAAGATTGGTTGTATCAGGTCAGTGTGCTGGACAAATTTGGGTAGATAGTGGAGTTATTAATGGAACAGGTTTTTATTCTCTAAATGTAGATATTCTCACCTTTTATGAGAATTGGCTGAATAGACAAATCGAGATACTGAAAGATCCTTCAAAGAAGCTTATTAATGCATGGTATTCATATCTAGAATTTGGGAATAATAGTCGTTATAAGATAGTCCCATAAAAGGAAAAGGAGCTATTGCTCCTTTTCTTCATCTTGTACATATCCAACTCTTTTTCGAGGCTTGTTATCCAATTCTTTTTGAGAAGCTAATTCAGTGAGAGCTTCATAAATATCACTAAACTGGACATTGGTTTCAATCATAAATTCGTCCAATTTGCGATTAAGTTCAGCATATCCTAAAGAATATTGACGCAAAGTAACGAATGCTCTCATTATAGATATGTTCACTTGTATCGCTTTTTTACTTTTCAACACTGAAGATAACATGGCTACTCCTAGTTCAGGAAAAGCCATAATGAAAGAGGAGCCAACATTATAGCCAGGAGGTATCACATTTTGTGATACCCCTAATTCTATCGCAGCATCGCTCTCTTCACGAGTCAATTCAAACATGAAGTCAGGTGCTGGAAATCTATCAATATTACGCTTAACTGCTTGTTTCAAAGCTCTGTTCTCAACGTTGTAGAGCTTAGCTAAGTCATAATCCAACATAACTCGCATTCCTCTTATCTCATAAATTCTATTTTGTATTATTTGTAACTCCATATAATTATTGATTTACAGCTTGATTAATTCCCATTCCTTTAAGTTTTTCCGAAAGAATATCCATATCATTACTCACTTTCTCATTAGTAATACGAGCATAAATTTGTGTCGTTCTAATGTTTGTGTGTCCAAGCATCTTAGATACAGATTCAATAGGAACTCCTTGCGATAGGGTAATAGTGGTCGAGAATGTATGCCTCGCCATGTGAAATGTTAAATTCTTTTTTACGTTACACAAATCAGCAATTTCCTTGAGGTACGAATTTAGTTTCTGATTACTTGGAACGGGTAGGAGCTTGTCGCCAGTTAGCTTGTCTTCATACTTCTTCAGTATGGCTAAAGGCACATCCAGCAAGGGCACATTGGTGCTAATGTTTGTCTTTTGTCGCTTAGTCATTATCCAAGGTTTGCCATCGAAAGATTCTCGGATATGTTCTTTGCGAAGTTTCTGAACATCTATATATGCCAATCCCGTAAAACACGCAAAAATGAAGATATCTCTCACGTGTTCTAGTCGCTCAATCTCAAATTCTTTGTCCATTATAGCCTCTAATTCATATTGAGTAAGATAACCTCTGTCTGTCTTCTTAAATTGAATCTTATAGCTTGCAAATGGGTCAGCATTCAACAATCCATTGTTTTTAGCAAGGAGAATAATTTTCTTGAAGAGTCGCATGTATTTGGCAGCTGTGTTAGCACTACATTTACCAATAGTTCGCATATAGGTTTCGAAGTCGAGAATAAACATATTGTTCACCTCCTTGATATTAATATCCGAAATTTTATACTTGAAGGTCATAAACTCATGCAGTCGTCTGCGAGTGAGTTCGTATTTTTCCACAGTATCGGCTACTAAGCCATTTCCAATTAAATTGCGTGCATCTTCATTATGTTTGTCAAATAAATTGAGGAGGGTTTCAAAACTATCATCTAAACCAAGAAAGGAGTTCTTGATTATTTCAGACGTAACTTGTTTGCCACGTTCTTGAAGATCACGATAGATTTGATAGAGGGAGGCTTTCACATTATCAATGAGAGAATTTATCTCATCCACTTCTTTGGCTCGTCCCATTGCCTTGCTTGCTTTCACATCCCAATGCTCTGGTAGGATGTCCATTTTCATGTTGAAGCGCGATTCTTTACCATCAACTGTAATACGGCACATTAAAGGGGTACGACCATCTTTCTTTTGCTTGTCTCTTTTGAGGAAAAAGAGCACTCTAAATGTACTTTTCATAAACTCATTTTGTTAATTGCACTTGAATGCAAAGTTGAACATAAACAATTAAAAATGAGAATTATGCACTACGCCAAATCACGACAACTGGGTGCCAAATTCAGCCAATTCGTACCCCTTTTTTGAAAAATCAAAAGGGGGTACGAATTAGGAAATATATAGAGTCTATTTTTGTCTTTGGAATGTCTTTTGTGGTACGCCACAAAGCATAAAAAAACCCTACAATATGCTGATATTGTAGGGTTTGTCTTAGTTTTGGCTTTTGTTGTCTTAGCCTCTAGCGGTATGGACGGGACTCGAACCCGCGACCCCCTGCGTGACAGGCAGGTATTCTAACCAACTGAACTACCACACCGTTTCTTTTTGTGTTACAATTTCTCTCAATTGCGATGCAAATATAGGCATTAATTTCTTATTTGCAATAGCATCGTAAAAATATTTACCACCCTAAACGGTAATCAACTGAATATCAATAAGAATAATTTTATTAAGTCTGAAACTATTATAGGATGAAACTATTTTTTATATTAGTAGTATGATAAAACCTGAAGATCTATTCACCGTAAAGTATAACCAAGAACTTCCTGAAGCAGGAAAACTATTAGTTGCGGAACCCTTTATGACCGGCTATCCATTTAGTCGCTCAATTGTGTTGCTAATAGAGCATGCTATGGAAAGTAGCATGGGCATTATTCTAAATAGGCCGATACTCGATGCTTTAAATGAAGTTATATTGGAGTTTGAAGATTTAGACCCTATTCCACTCTATCGAGGAGGCCCTTTAGGGGAAGATATTCTATTTTTTATCCATAGCTTTGAGCATATCCCCAAAGCCCTACCCATCAAGAAAGGTTTGTATCTCAATGGCGACTTTGAGTTTGTTAAGAGTGCAATAATTGCAGGCAAGCTAAACGCTTCAGATTTTAAGTTTTTTCTTGGTTATGCAGGATGGGGACCCAACCAGCTCCATTACGAATTACAAGGAGACTCCTGGTTAGTAACCGAGGAGCCCTCCGATTTTATCTTGCATCAGAGACCAGAACATATGTGGGATAATGTTCTAAACAATATGGGTTATAAGTATAAAATCTGGGCGAAATACCCCTTAGATCCGTCAAGCAACTAAATGGATTTGATCTTCTGAAAAACAAATGCATCTTTAAAACCATCGGGTGTGAACAACCACTGCTTCAGGGTTGACTCGTGCGTAAAGCCACAAGCTTGAAACAGCTTAATACTGTCCTGATTTAGTTCTCCGACTTGAGCATAAACTTGGTGTAACATCAGGTGATTAAATGCGTAATCTAAGAGTAGATTAATTGCATCTACGGCATAACCCTGCTTACGATATTCTTTTAAGATAATTATACCAAGTTCAGCTCGTTGGTGCAAGGGCTGAAATTCAAAAAGGTCAACCAGACCAATTACCTCTTTATCTATCGACTCTATAACCAACCGCAACTGTTTATCCGCAAAAATATCTCCTTGCTGATGCTCTAGATATTGATGAAGAAAAAACTTAGAATAAGGCATAGTCGAATTACTCATATTCCAACTCGCTGGATCATTCTCCAAACTGTAAAGCAAGTCTAAATCTTCAGGTTCTAAAGCACGAAGCCGAATACGATCAGAAACTAGAAAACTAAATTTATGCATCGTCATTATCTTTATCACCTTCAAGATGAATTTCTAGTAGGTAGAGTAATTTACTTTTGGTTGGGATACAAAACAAAGCCGCAAAACCAATTAAAATAGCACAAAGTGATCCGGCAGAACTCATACATAGATAATGAGTTGCTAGAGCTAGAGTCAAAACTGCCCCTAAAATGAGAAGCCTAATGCTTGACCATTTTTGATATTCAGCCAGTACAAAAGTAACGGATTCGTGCTCACGAAGGCCAGCTGTATTCTTACCAAATAATTTTAGCGCTAAGGGTATAGCACCCGCAGTAATAAGGATCGTAATTGTTTCTAACCCATAAACTAGCTGTCCATTATCAGCAAAAAACCCATGTATAGAAGTCAGAAGCTCAAAAACAACAACAAGTAATATCAAGTATATCCAGAACATGTAGTAACTAAGTTTGAGTCGCTTTTCAAAAAGTGGAATGTTTATTTGTGTTTTCATATAAGATAGATCTAAATGTTTGTTGAAAATTTTGTTCGGTTTACGATACTTCTTCCTAGTGTTATCTCATCAGCATAAGCAAGCTCATCACCCACCGATACTCCTCTAGAGAGAACACTCATTTCCACTCCCGTTTTTTCGAGCTTACGATAAATGTAGAAATTGGTCGTGTCACCCTCCATAGTTGTACTTAGTGCAAAAATCACCTCTTTAATAGCACCCGATTCGACCCTATCAATCAGGCTAGGTATCTCTAAGTCACTTGGTCCAATACCATCCATAGGAGAAATGATACCTCCCAAGACATGATAGACTCCTCTAAACTGCTGCGTACTCTCAATAGCCATAACGTCACGAATATTTTCTACCACACAAACAATCCTATGGTCCCGCTGTGGGTTGGCACAAATCTGACAGGTCTGGGTATCTGATATATTATGGCAAGAAACGCAATACTTTACCTCATTTTTAAGGGTTATAATAGAATTACCAAAAGCCTCAACATCTGATTTATCCTGACGCAAAAGGTGTAAAACCAAGCGCATTGCAGTTTTACGCCCGATACCAGGAAGTTTAGAGAATTCATCTACTGCTTTTTCGAGTAATATAGAAGGGTATTCTTGATTCATCTTTAATCTTAAGTTTAAATACAAATATAAGGAGGATAAGCTGATTTAATAATATAAGTACTAACCATAAATGGTTAATAACAAGTAATTATTTTTTTAAACCAACGAATATCACATTCTAAAATGTACTATCTTTGCATCTTATATGCTAGTAATAGTCACAATTATCATCTATTTCGCACTACTTTTTGGTATTTCTAAAATTGTGGGTAGAGGCGAGCAATCGAATTCTAATCATGCTTTCTTTAAAGCTGAAAATAAATCGCCTTGGTTTATTGTAGCCTTCGGTATGATTGGAGCTACTATTTCGGGGGTGACTTTTGTTTCAGTACCGGGTATGCCTAGGGCAATAGATATGACCTACATGCAGCTAGTCATCGGTTTTTTCTTCGGTTATATTTTTGTAGCCAAACTATTACTACCACTCTACTATCGACTTGGCCTTACAAGCATCTATACCTATCTAGAACAGAGGATAGGTCCAAAAGCTTACAAGACAGGATCTCTATTCTTTCTACTCTCCAGAATGCTGGGGACAGCAGCTAAACTCTATTTGGTTTGTCTAATCCTACAACATTTCGTTTTCAACAACCTCGACATACCACTATGGCTAATTGCCGCTGTTGCCGTAGCACTCGTTTGGGTATATACACACCAAAGCGGAATCAAAACTATAGTTTGGACCGATGCCCTGCAAACTGCGTGTTTGGTTTTGGCATTAATAGCCATCGTGTTTTCGGTAATGCAGCAACTCAACCTTTCGCCAACAGAGGCCTATCAAACGATACGAGAAAGTAGCCATAGCAGAATATTTATATTCGACGATTGGATGAGCAAGCAAAATTTCTTCAAACAGTTTATCAGTGGGATATTTATTGTAATCGTCATGACTGGTCTCGACCAAGATATGATGCAAAAGAACTTAACCTGTCGAAACCTACGCGATGCACAAAAAAATATGTACAGCTATGGTTTCGCCTTTATCCCCCTAAATCTTCTATTCCTAGGGCTAGGCATCTTACTGATCATGCTTTCAGCAAAGCTTAATATAGAGTTACCAACTAAGTCCGACGATATTTTACCAATGCTCGCAACACAGGGATACCTTGGTGAGGGCGTTACCATTCTATTTACGATAGGAATTATAGCTGCTGCATTTAGTAATTCTGATTCAGCTTTAACCTCGATGACTACAAGCGTTTGCGTGGATCTTCTAAAAACAGAAGAGCAAGAAACCAAAGTAGCCATTCGAAAAAGAAATATTACACATATTGGCTTATCAGTTTTGCTAGTGATTTGTATTAGCCTAGTAGATATAATGAATAGCCCTACAGTTATTGATGCCATTTATGTTATTGCATCATATACCTATGGGCCTTTACTCGGGATGTTTGCCTTTGGGCTACTAACTAAACGAATAGCAAACGATAATACTATCCCCTATATAGCTATAGCTTCACCCATTTTATGCTATCTGCTTGGTATCTTTACATCTAGCTACTGGAGCTATACAATGGGGTACGAATTACTAATGATAAACGGATTAATAACTTTCTTAGGATTATATATTGGCTCAAATAAAAGCCTCACAAAGACTATTACATTATGAAAATAAATAAAGCTCAATTCTTAATTAGCAATACCGATATTACGAAGTGTCCAGACGACGGGAAACCAGAATACGCCTTTATCGGAAGATCAAATGTTGGAAAATCATCTTTGATTAATATGCTTACCAATCACAAGAACTTGGCCATGACATCATCTAAGCCTGGTAAGACAATGCTTATCAATCATTTCATGATTAATGACGACTGGTATTTGGTCGATCTACCTGGTTATGGCTTCGCTAAAAGAAGTATGAAAGGCCGAGCTGAAATCACTAAAATTATTGAAGACTATATACTAGAGCGTAAAGCTCTGACAAATCTATTTGTTTTGATAGATTCGAGAGTTCCACCACAGCTAATAGACCTAGAGTTTATTCAGTGGTTGGGTGAAAGCAATATACCATTCTCTATAATATTTACTAAAGCCGACAAAATGCAAAGAAACAAACTCGATACAAACACGAATGATTTCCTCGAAAAGCTGAAAGAAGAGTGGGAAGAACTTCCTCCCTACTTCATCACTTCGTCAGAAAAAAAGATCGGCAGAGACGAAGTACTAAACTATATCGACGAGATCAATAAATCACTTACTGAATGAAAAAAATATTTATGATCTGCTGTTGCCTATTTGTGGGTAACCAAATTGGCTATGCACAATCTTTCAGGGACTTTTTTTCTAAAAAAAATGTAGCAAAAGTTGCTTCAACTATCGGACTCGAAACTCCACTAGAGATAGAGGGTGAATGGAAATATGCCGGTACAGCCATAGAACTAGAAACTGAAGACACATTTAAGAGAGCAGCAGCAAGCTTAGCAGCAGTAGCAGCCGAAGAGAAGATAAATCAACAACTAGGTTCATTGGGAGTAGATTTAGAATCTGTAGTGTTCGAATTTAATAATGAAGGCGACTTGACAATTAAGGCACTAAACAAAAGCATACCAGCTCAATACCAATTAACTGAAGATAAGAAGTCTATTAAACTCTCTGTGATGGACAAGCTGGGTGTTAATGCAAACTTAAAGCATTCGCTTAATACCATGTCATTTCTTTTCGAAGCAGACAAGTTGATCGACGTGGTAAGCTATATCAGTAAAAAAATTGATCACTCCACACTTAAGGCTATTAGTAGCCTAGCTGAAAAATACGACGGTATGAAAGTGGGAATTCAGTTAGAAAAGATAAACTAATCCCCTATCTTACAAAATAAATCATTAATTTCAAGGCCAATAGAACGCTTTAATTAAAATCAATGAGTATGAAGAAATTAGTTTTACTATCATTTATAATGTTGTTTAGCATAGGTTTAGCAAATGCTCAATCAAAAAGCTCAGATATTAAATTTGAAAAAACAACTCAAAATCTAGGAGAGTTTTCAGCAAGCAAACCTACGGTTAATACAACATTTACGTTTACAAATGTAGGAGATGCACCACTTGTAATTCATCAAGTAGTAGCATCATGCGGTTGCACAGTACCAGCTTATTCGAAAGAACCAGTTCTTCCGGGAAAATCGGGTACCATCAAAGTTGCTTATGATGGTACAGGTAAACCTCTTGGTTTTTTCAAGAAATCCATCATAGTTCGTACCAATGCTAAAACCCCTACAACAAGACTTTTCATAGAGGGAACAATGAAGGAATAGCCCTTCAACACCCATCTACATCAAATTCTTATATTAAACGGAGATTCTGCTTTAGAATCTCCGTTTAATTTAGTTTCTTTGATTACAGTACGAATACACTATTTTATAAACTACCATTTTAAACTACTAGTAAAATGAAAGAACAAGAGCAGAAGACAATTACTCTGCCCGAAAATGCTTTTCGGAAGCTCAGACCTGGAGAAATTTACAATCCCATAATGAGCCCTAACAAAACATACCCAGAAGTAAACGTTTGGTCAGTAACTTGGGGGATATTGATGGCAATCCTTTTTTCTGCAGCAGCAGCTTATCTAGGATTAAAAGTAGGACAAGTTTTTGAAGCTGCTATTCCAATTGCTATTATTGCTGTTGGTATATCTAGTGCTACCAAAAGAAAACATGCACTAGGTGAAAATGTGATTATCCAATCTATTGGTGCAAGCTCGGGTGTTATTGTGGCAGGTGCTATTTTCACACTACCCGCTCTCTACATACTTCAAGACAAACATCCCGATGAAATCACGATACATTTTACTCAGATATTTATCAGCTCACTATTAGGTGGAGTTTTAGGTATCCTATTTCTTATCCCTTTTAGAAGATATTTTGTGCAGGATATGCACGGTGAATACCCTTTCCCTGAGGCTACAGCTACAACACAAGTGCTAGTTTCGGGAGCTAAAGGCGGTAGCCAGGCTAAACCTCTTTTAATTGCTGCTATCGTAGGTGGTCTATACGATTTTATCGTTGCTACATTCGGATGGTGGAGTGAGGTAGTTAGCACAAGAATGTTCTCCTTTGGAGAGATGCTTGCCGACAAAGCTAAAGTTGTATTCAAAATCAACACTGGTGCTGCAGTTTTAGGGCTTGGTTATATCATCGGCCTTAAATATGCAATCATTATTTGTGCAGGTTCAATCGCTATCTGGTGGTTAGTAATACCTGGAATGTCTATTATCTTTGGCGACACAGTGCTGAATATGTGGAATCCAGACATCACGCTATCTCTTACGCAGATGAGTCCTGAACAGATATTTACCCACTACGGTAAAAGTTTAGGTATAGGTGCCATCGCTATGGCCGGTGTAATTGGTATCATTAAATCTTGGGGCATAGTAAAAAGTGCTGTAGGTTTGGCTGCCAAAGAGCTTACAGGTAAAGACAAAAATGCCGAAGCAAATGTCATCAGAACACAAAGAGATATTCCAATGAAAGCTATTGCTTTGGGTTCTATCTTGACTCTTATTATTACTGCTCTATTTTTCTACTTCGATGTTATGCAAGGCAATTTATTGCATACCATTATAGCAATTTTACTTGTTACAATCATAACCTTCTTATTTACTACAGTAGCAGCAAATGCTATTGCCATTGTTGGTAGCAATCCCGTATCGGGAATGACCTTGATGACTTTAATCTTGGCTTCCGTGGTAATGGTAGCTGTAGGCCTTAAGGGAACTACAGGTATGGTAGCAGCACTTATCATGGGTAGTGTAGTTTGTACAGCACTATCAATGGCAGGAGGTTTTATCACTGACCTTAAGATTGGTTATTGGCTAGGTACTACCCCAATCAAACAAGAGGTATGGAAGTTCTTAGGAACTATCGTATCTGCTGCAACAGTGGGTGGAGTAATGATTATTCTAAATAAAACATACGGCTTTACGAGTGGAGAACTAGCTGCTCCACAAGCGAATGCTATGGCAGCAGTAATTGAACCTCTAATGAGTGGTGTAGGAGCTCCTTGGATGCTTTATGGTATTGGAGCAGTACTTGCTGTAGTATTGACCTTATTTAAAATTCCAGCATTGCCTTTCGCTCTAGGAATGTTTATACCAATCGAACTCAATATTCCCCTACTTGTAGGTGGTGCAATTAATTGGTATGTAACCACTAGAAGTTCGGATGCTACAGTAAACGAAGCTAGAGGTGAAAAAGGAACACTACTAGCTTCAGGCTTTATTGCTGGAGGAGCTTTAATGGGAGTTGTGAGTGCTGGACTAAGATTTGCTGACATCAACGTGCTTAACACTGCATGGTTGGAAAACAACTTATCACAATATGCCGCATTACTCGTTTATGCAGGATTAATTATTTACTTCATCTTAGCAACTAAAAGTAAAGTAAAGAGATAAAATATTATAACTGACCGGGAGAGAACTCTACTTCTTTCCCGGTTTTTTAAAGTTTAAAGAATGATAAAGGGAATCTTGTATTTATTTAGTATCTGTTGGCTAACTTCATTTACAGTCTCATCAAAAGCCTGTAATTTGAAACCCGATTCTGTAATACTAACTAATGCTTTGAAATATATAGAAACCCCCTATCTAGCCCATACACTGGAGTTCAATGACGAAGAACAACTTGTTATCAACAAAAAACAAGTAGATTGTACCACATTTGTCGAATATGTTTTAGCCGAAAGTCTTTCTCAATGCGATACAACCCAAAAACTCAGCGAAACAGGCTATCTACAGAAGATTCGCTATAGAAATGGAGTTATAAAGGGCTATACCTCACGACTTCATTACATTACTGAGTGGATTATAGAAGGCCAAAAGAACAATTTCATCATCGACTTAACCCAGACTTATGGTATTGATAGTATGTATGTTGCATTATCGTATATGTCAAGACACCCACAATACTATAAACACCTATATAGCTCAAAGAGTAACACAAAAGCCATAGCTGACACAGAAAAGAAACTTTCAGGCCAAATAATAAAGTGGATTCCCAAAGATAGCATCCCTGAAGAGGGGTTTAGTTGGTTAAGAAACGGAGATGTCGTAGCTTTGACTGTTGGTATTTATGGTTTAGACATAAGTCATATCGGAATAGCAGTTTATAAAGAAAATAAATTACATCTTTTACATGCTTCATCAACCAAGGGCAAGGTTATAATAGAACCTGTCCCACTTTCTTTGATGTTGAAACGAAATAAGCATTGGACTGGCATACGAGTTTTAAGAGCTAAACTCGATATGTCCGACGATTTAGATAGGAGAAAGATAGATTTCAACTAATAGAATCAACTTTATTAGAAACATATACTTATATTTAATATTAGTATTTTTAACTTAAACTTTTTACACGAATAAATTATGAATCATTTTAACATACTTGTAGTAGACGACGAAGAGGATTTATGCGACATTCTTTTATTTAACTTAGAGGATGCAGGCTATATGGTTGAAACAGCAAATTCAGCCGAAGAAGTTCTTTAAATGGATCTAACAAAGTTTGATTTATTCCTACTAGACGTGATGATGGGAGAAATCTCAGGCTACAAACTAGCCTCAATCATCAGAGAGAATAAGGAGACAGAGAAGACTCCAATAATATTCCTTACTGCAAAAGACACAGAAAACGACATGGTCACAGGTTTTAATCTAGGTTGTGACGACTATATCTCCAAGCCCTTTTCACTACGCGAAGTATTATTAAGAATTAGAGCTGTACTAAAAAGAGCTAATGACAGTAGCAAAACAAAATCAGCATCCAAACTGGTTTACAACACGCTAGTTATAGACTCTGAACAAAAGAAAGTTACTATTGACAATCAAGACGGTATCACTTACAAAACGAGAATTCGAAATTCTTCAACTTCTACTAGAACAAACAGATCGCGTTTTCTCTAGACAAGAGATTCTAGACAAGGTTTGGGTTGATGAAGAAAACATTTCGGATAGAACTGTAGATGTGAATATCACTAGAATTCGTAAGAAAATCGGTTATTATGACAAGAATTTAGTGACTAGACTAGGCTATGGCTACTGTTTTGAAACAGAATAAGATGAATGAAAAAAAAGGAGTTTTTCATACCATTCCATGTTAGTATATTTATAATTGTTGTTTTACTGTTTTTCATCTTTGCTGGTAGCTTTATAGCCTACCAATATCAGAGAGAGAAGATATATCGTATTGAATTATTTAATGCTAAGCTTCAGGGTATAAACAATAGGATGTTTATACTCCTTCCCAAAATTGATGAGAAGGAGCACATACAATATTACATTGATAAATACCTTGTTGATTTACCAAACATAAAACTTACAATAATTAAGAATGGTAAAGAAGTTGTATACGACTCCTTTGCCCCTGATTCACCTATGGTGCAAAAGGATTACTGGCAAAACAATGAAATAAAAGCAGCACTTAAAGATGGAAGTGGGTATGAAATTCGAAAGGATCACATTTCATCTACATATTATTACTTCTCAGCAATTGTATATCCGCACTATGTAATTAGGTCTGCCGTGCCTTACGACAGCCTATTACAAAGTACGCTCAAGAGTGATAACACTTATTTAACGTTTAGTTTTATCATTGCAATGCTACTTATCGCGTTTTTTTATAGCTACACTACAAAACTAGGCTATGCAATCAGTAAACTAAGGAAGTTCGCTCAAAAAGCAGAAGAGGATAAGTTTATACAATGGGAGAATGAAGCCCCAACATTTAAAGGGGAACTTGGCGAAGTCACTCAACAAATTATTCGGGTCTATAGAAACCTACACGATACGAAAGAGGCATTAAGTATTGAGAAAGATAAGATATTTCTTCACTTACAATACTCCAGAGAAGGCTTAGGGTTTTTCTCAGCGAACCGCACTGCAATATTGGTCAACAAACTTTTCATCCATTATAGCAGCCAAATCTCAGACTTCAACATAAAGAACAATGAAGACATACTCCATTATCATGAGATGAAACCCATTATGGCCTTCATAGAAGAGGTACAGTATACTCCTTCAGCCTATCATAACAAAAGAAAAAGTATACTGATAAATAAAAATGGTAAAGAGTTTATTCTTGAGTGCATGATTTTCGAAGACATGGGCTTTGAATTATCAATCAATGACATTACATACGAAGAGGAAAAGAAGCAACTTAAAAAGCAACTGACCCAAAATATAGCTCACGAGCTTAAAACTCCTGTAAGCAGCATTCAAGGATATCTTGAAACTATTGTTGAGCGCCCTACTCTACCTGATAAAACAAGAATCAACTTCTTAAATAAGTGCTATGCACAAAGTAATAGGCTAGCAAAACTGCTTCAAGATCTGTCACTCTTAACACGAATGGAAGAGCTAGATGACTTATACGAAAAGCAAACCATAGAGATTTACTCGCTTGTTAAAACGATTCTCGATGACATTGAGCTTGATCTAAAGAAGAAGAATATAAAAGTCCACAACATGTTGAAGCATCCGCTAAACATTGAAGGAAGCCAATCACTGGTATACTCAATATTCAGAAATCTTTTAGACAATTCAATCAGCTACGCTGGAGAAGATATAGAAATATTTATAAATTGCTACAAAGAGACTGAAGACGAACTTTACTTTAGTTATAAAGATACGGGAGTAGGTATTCCTACTGAGCATCTCAACCGACTATTTGAACGCTTCTACAGAGTCGATGAGGGAAGAACCAGAAAGCATGGAGGTACAGGTTTAGGACTATCAATAGTTAAAAACGCAGTCCATATTCATGGTGGTAACATCATCGTAAAAAGTGAAGTAAATAAAGGAGTAGAGTTCATATTTATGCTTCCTAGAAACTACATAAACCCGAAATAATGAAATATTTTAATATAATTTTAGTCACAGGCCTTTTAGTCGGTGCAAGCAGTTGTAAAAACTCATCTCAAGATTCGTCCAACGACCGAAACAAGACAGAACAAACTCAAGTAGTTGATTTCCCTGCACCAGAAATCCCAATCATGCTTACCAATGTACAGGATAGAGGAGCGTATCTTTCGATTCATTTCTGGGATAAGCTAAATCCAAATGATACAGCCATTATCAACAATAAAGAAATTATAGAGCAGAAATGGGTAAACTATCTAGATATACTAGCCAAATTCCAGGCAGATGAGTCTCCACAGCTTATAGAGCAACTCATCACCAGATTTAAGTCAAACCCAACTGCTTATTTAGGCTTTAATCAACTAGCAGACAAATACCTCTATGAAGCAGATTCGCCTTTTCGAAATGACCCTATGTATGTCGCAGTACTCAAAGTAAGACTACAAGACGAGAATATAACCGACACAGAGAAAGAGCAGATAAAATATAAGATAGACATTTGTAGTAAAAATAATGTAGGATCAAAGGCTGAAAATATAAGCTTCACTACTTCAACTGGTAAAACCGAGCAACTCTACAAAATCGAAACTGACTACACTATATTATTCTTTAACGATTTAGATTGTAACCTGTGTGCAAATGCAACCGAAGAATTAAGAAATTCTGAACTAATAACTTCACTAGAAAAAAAAGGCAGGCTCAAAATAGTAACCATAAATATGGATGATGATTTTACGGCCTGGAAGAAAAAAGTAAGTAGATGGCCCAAGACATGGATTAATGGCTACGATGGAAATATGAATATTGTCAATAATAACAGTTATGATCTAAGAGCTATTCCAAGTTTTTACCTCCTGGACAAAAATAAAGAAGTAGTGCTCAAAGACAAACCACTGGCTAATATTATGGAAATATTGGTAAAGCTATAATAAGCTAGCAACTAATTGGTTCTAACTATTTTTTTGCTATATTTGTAAGGCAATAGTATACTTTTTCTAAATGCCACTAGAGAAGTATGAATAGGGAATTAGGTGGAAATCCTAGACAGTCCCGCTGCTGTAATTCTTAAAAGTAATGGGCAAAACATCTTTCATGCCACTGGATTATAATAAATCTGGGAAGGCGCCTATTATTGAGATAAGTCAGAATACCTGCTATTTGCACTCTTTTTTCATTGCTTTCGAGGAAAAAGTTCTGAATCTTGGATCAAATATAGTAGTAAGTCTATTTGATTAATCCAGATTTTATTCACGAAAAGTAAAAAAATAAGCATGCCAAGTTTATTTAAGAATGTCCAGCCGATGTGAATTCGTCTGGACATTTTTTATATGCCACTTCACTAGACAAGCGAAGCTATTTAATATAAAGTTTATCTGTAGTTAAAAGTTAGAACAAAAGACTTGTTGGCAATGTAGTTTATTTTAAAATGCTCTTTGGATGCCGTTTGATTTTCTATAACACTAAAAGAACCCGCTGCTCCCAACACAAAGGGTTGAACGCAGAGATCCTCTCTAAAGTTTATATTTGATAATTTGTTAGTCTTTACAATAACCTCTTTAGCAGACCAAATAAGCAATTCGTAAAAAGTAGACTCCTCATTAAGTGGATAAAAGAATTCATCGGGGTGAAAAACTCGATGAGCAACCCGTTTAATCCTATCACCATATGCTTCAATATCAATACTAACCACAGAGCTAGGTGAAATAATAACAGCCACATAACCCTTTGTATGACTTATGCTAATCTGATAGCTACCATCTACAAGATAAGGCTTACCTACCGGAGTATAGGCTATTTCTTTAATCTCCCCCACCAGCTCATGCAAGAGAACACGAACTGTAAGCCATTCTTGACGACGCGAAAGAGAACTGAGCTTCAAAGCCTCAACAATAGAAGATTCAACTGAAGGAAGGCTCATAATTAAGTCCAACGACTCCGTCATTTCCCATACACCAAACGCATATGTTTCACCTTTAGATTGAAATAGTAGTGGCATAGCTAATAGGGGGTTTAGTCATCTACAAGCGTTTCATCGGGATGAATAGTAAATTTTACTTTTAAAATTCTTCTGTTATCTTTGGCCAGTACCTCAAATTCATATTGGTTGTAAATCACCTTTTCGTTTAATTCGAGAAACTCCCCCTTAATTTCAAGTAGAAGACCTCCAATGGTATCGGCGCCTCCAACAATCTTCTCAAACTCATCGTCATCTACTTGGGTGATTTTATAGAAATCTGAGAGCTGAGTTTTAGCCTCAAAAATCCACGTATTATCATCGACTTTGCGGTAAGAACTATCATCTTCATCATACTCATCTTGAATTTCACCAACGATTTCTTCGATAATATCCTCCATAGTAATTAGACCAGAAGTACCACCAAACTCATCAACTACAATAGCAATGTGCACACGATTTGCTTGAAAATCTCGTAAAAGATCATCAATCATCTTTGTTTCGGGTACAAAGTAGGCAGGTCTTACAATCGATTGCCACCTAAAATTCTCACTTTTAGCCAAGTGAGGTAAAAGATCTTTTATATAGAGAACTCCAACAATATTATCTCGGTTCTCACTATATATAGGAATTCTAGAATACACATTTTCAATAATAGACTTTAACACATCGTCGAATGAGCTTTTGATATCAAGATCGACCATATCAAGACGAGAGGTCATAACCTCTTTGGCTGTTTCGCCGCCAAATCGAATAATACCTTCTAGTATCGTATTTTCTTCAAATATATCAGCCTTATCAGTAAGTTCTAATGCATGCGAAAGCTCGTCGACAGAAATAGAATAATTACCTTTATTTCCCAATCTCGTATTCATAAAAGAAGAGGACTTTACTAACACTGTAGAGAACGGTTTAAAAACTTTCTTAAAAAATGCAATACCAGGAGCAGCAAAACGACAGAAACTCAACACGTTCTGAGCTGAGTATATCTTTGGCATAATCTCTCCAAAAAGGAGCAAAAGGAAAGTTAAAATAACCGTGATACAGAGGAACTCAAGAATAGGTGAACCAAATTCAAAAGTGCTCATAAAAAAGAAATTACAAAGCACGATAATTGTCACATTGACAAAGTTGTTTGTAATTAGTATAGTGGCTAAGAGTTGCTCTGATTGATTTAAGAGAGAAGATATTATCTTATCCGAAGGATGCTCTTCTTCTTTGATTGTATTCAGGTCAGTAGGCCCTAAAGAGAAAAATGCAATCTCAGAGGCTGATGCAAATCCTGATACTAACAATAGCAATCCTGCTAGGACGATAGATATGATTGCAGGAGCTGAAGGATGGCTAATAACAATGCCATCGAATGCGGAAGCTATCTGATACAAAAACGTGTCTGATTCCAAAGGTTTTTATTTTAATTAAACATAAAGGGTCAACAGAGATGTTGATCCTTTCTTAGAACGGTAAGTCATCTAAAGAGTCTTCGTCGGGCTCTACAGAACTAGTCTGATTTTCAACCTCAGCAGGCTTAGCCGATTCAGGTTTTGCAGACTCAACCTGTTGAGCAGCAGGTGAAGAGTTTCTTGGAGTAAGCATTTCCATTTGATCAACGAAAACTTCGGTTACATAGCGCTTAATGCCATTAGCATCATCGTACGAACGAGTCTTCATTTTACCCTCAATATAAAGTTTATCGCCTTTGCGAACAAACTTCTCGGCTATTTCAGCCAATCCTCTCCACAACACTAAGTTATGCCACTCGGTACGTTCAGGAACTTGTGTTCCATTAGCCAAAGTATAAGCACGTTCTGAGGTTGCTATAGAAAAAGTTGCAACGGCAATTCCTGTATCTAAATAGCGAACATCAGGATCTTTTCCAACGTTGCCAAGCAAAATAACTTTATTAACTGACATAAATAATAGTTTAAAGATTATATACTCTCAAATTTAAATAGAAAATGATTAGAATACAAAAATGTATATTCAATTTTATCCCATTAAAAGATTTTTTCTATAAATAGATGAATTAATCGAGGTACAGCATAAAAATCGATGTCAGACTGCTTAATTTTGAGATAAGGTAAATCAAGACTAAAGTCATCAGGAACCATAACCTTATATAGAGTTGCATAAAGTCTCTGATGAGATAGTACATGTTTATAATCTTCGACAAGCAGTTCAAAACCTAATTGACCTTCAACATTTCGCAGAAAAGATGATCCGTCAAGACCCAGCAGATCATTTAAACTCAAAGACCCATCACTCTCAACTAAAGGAAACTGATACAAGTTTCTCCAAATATCTTTATCTGTTCGTTTTACTAAGTAAGTAAACTCACCCTGCTGAATATAAAAATAGTTCAGGTAACGGTTAGTTACTTTTACCTTACCCTTTTTGAGAGGTAAGACAGCAATTTTATGGTTCTGAAATGCAAAGCAAGACTCTACTAATGGACATATACTACAGTTTGGTGACTTAGGAGTACATTGAAGAGCCCCAAAATCCATTATAGCATGATTGTGTTGAGCTGGATTTTTCTTATCCAACAGTTCCTGAGCTAAACTTGTAAACTCTCTCTTACCTTGTCCTGTATCAATAGGTGTTTCTATACCGAAATATCTAGACAAAACACGAAAAACATTTCCATCAACAACAGCATAGGGTAGATCATAGGCAAAAGAACAAATTGCCGCGGCTGTATACTCTCCTACCCCCTTTAGATTTATAACATCGGAGTAAGTAGTAGGAAAAATATTTCCTATAGATCGAGCTGCAGTATGTAAATTTCTGGCTCGAGAATAATAACCCAAACCCTGCCAAAACTTAAGAACTTCTTCTTCATCAGCTTCAGCTAAAGCTTGAACAGTAGGAAAACGTTCGGCAAATCTTAAATAATATTCATACCCTTGATTCACACGAGTTTGTTGAAGAATAATTTCGGATATCCAAATTAAATAAGGATCTTTGGTTTGGCGCCAGGGTAAATCTCGTCCAAACGCTAAATACCAGTCTCTGATTACTTTAGTAAACAATTCTAATTCGCTTTAAGTGGTTTGATTATGAGTTTAATAGTCTATTAGCTCCAAATGTACTCAACTAAAAGCATGCCAATGTCGTTTTTACGGAAAATTAGGTTTAAATTATTTTTTTGCACGGCTAAAAACCTATATATTTGCAAACCAAAAAATTAGAATCACATAGTAATATTATTTTTATAGCAATGACAAAAGCAGATATTGTAAACGAGATTACAAAAAAGACCGGTATTGATAAAGTTACCGCACTAAACACCATTGAAGCGTTTATGGATGTAGTGAAAAACTCGTTAGTTAACGATGAAAATGTTTATCTTCGTGGTTTCGGAAGCTTTATTGTTAAAAAGAGAGCTCAAAAAACAGCTAGAAATATCTCAAAGAATACTACAATTATTATTCCTGAGCATAATATACCAGCTTTTAAGCCTTCAAAAACTTTTACTGAGGCCGTAAAAAAAATTAAATAAATAAAGTATTAACCATAAAATTTTGAAGCTATGCCAAGCGGAAAGAAGAAAAAAAGACATAAAATGTCTACCCACAAGCGTAAAAAACGTCTAAGAAAGAACAGACATAAAACTAAAAAATAGTTTTATCTGACCAATTTCAAAATAGAGAACAAACTAGCGAAGATTCTTCTTTCTGGTTTGTTCTTTGTTTAGTAAATATTGTGAACATAAGGTTATCCTAAAACGTTTACAGTAGATATAATTTACAAATAATAGAATAAATAACTGTGACAAGCGAATTAGTAATTGATGTACAGCCCAAAGAGGTCTCGCTAGCTCTATTAGAGGACAAGAGCTTAGTTGAGTTTCAGAGTGAAGGGGTAAATTTATCTTTTTCAGTTGGGAATATGTACTTAGGTCGCGTAAAAAAGGTGATGCCAGGCCTTAATGCCTGCTTCGTCGATGTCGGTTATGAAAAAGATGCATTCTTACATTATTTGGATCTAGGTCCTCAGTTTAATTCTCTAGAAAAATATGTCAAACAAACTTTAAGCAATCGAAAGAAGCTTCCACCCATGTTCAAACCAGGTGCTTTACCTGATATCGACAAAGATGGTAGCGTTTCAGATATTCTTAAGGTTGGTCAAGAAGTAGTTGTTCAAATAGCTAAGGAACCCATTTCAACAAAAGGTCCAAGGCTTACTTCTGAATTATCATTTGCAGGTCGTTACCTTGTCTTAATACCCTTTAATGACAAGATATCAGTCTCACAAAAAATCAAATCTAGCAAAGAGCGAGCACGTCTTAAACAGCTTTTACGCAGTATTACACCTCGAAACTTTGGGGTTATCGTACGAACTGTCGCTGAAGACAAACGAGTTGCCGAACTAGATGCGGAATTGAAAGTTCTTCTAGGTCGTTGGGATGACGCCATTAAAAAGGTCCAACGTGCCACAAAGTTCCCATCACTTATTTTTGAGGAGACCGGTAGAGCGGTTGCACTTTTGAGAGATTTATTTAATCCCTCATTCAAAAACATTTACGTCAACGACGAAACTGTTTTCAAGGAAATTAAAGACTATGTTACACTCATCGCCCCTGATAGAGCTAACATTGTAAAGAATTACAAGGGACAACTACCCATATTTGACAATTTTGATATTACAAAGCAAGTCAAATCTTCATTTGGCAAAACTGTATCTTACAAGAAAGGTGCTTACCTAATTATAGAGCATACAGAAGCTTTACATGTAGTTGATGTTAACAGCGGTAACCGAACTAAAAATGCAAATGGCCAAGAAGCCAACGCAACTGAGGTCAACATGGGTGCAGCTGACGAAATAGCTCGTCAATTACGATTAAGAGACATGGGAGGGATTATTGTCATCGACTTCATCGATATGGGTGAAGCTTCCAACAGACAAAAGGTATATGAACGCATGTGTGCCAATATGCAAAAAGATAGAGCACGACATAATATTCTACCCCTTAGCAAGTTTGGATTGATGCAAATCACCCGTCAACGTGTTCGTCCAGCTATGGATGTGAATACACTTGAGATATGTCCTACCTGTTTTGGTAAAGGAAGCATTAAGTCTTCTATACTCTTTACAGATACACTAGAGAATAAAATTGACTATCTAGTCCATAAATTAAAGAAGAAACGTTTTTCATTACACGTTCATCCGTATGTAGCGGCCTACATAAACCAAGGTGTCATTTCTCTAAAGAGAAAGTGGCAAATGAAGTACGGATTAGGAATCAAAGTAATACCAAGTCAGAAACTAGCCTATTTAGAATACTTATTCTACGATAGCAATGGCGAAGAACTTGATATGAAAGAAGAAATTGAAACCAAAATTTAAAACAAACAAAGGGTGTGTAAGAAGAAATTCTAACACACCCTTTTTGTTTTTTAGTCTCTCTCTTTATGAATTAATAATACCCCTATGGCAATCCAGATTAGCTCACGTAGACGGACAAGTAGGCCGACAAATAGACCGTATTGAGCAGAATAGCCCAAAATGCTAAAAGCCAGTGTAAAACCACCTTCCCTACCCCCAAGTTGCATTGGCATAAAGAACAGTAGATTTGCCATTAGCGAAGCAATAGCCATTACCAGATAGGCCACCAAAAAGCTCTGAATCCCAATTAATGGCACCATGAGCAAACTAATCTCCAGACACCCCACCAGACGAGCCAGAAACTCCAAAGCTAGCGTATTACGAAAAGCCTTAGGCCGATGTAGATAGACCTCACGCACCTCATCATCAATCCGAACTAAGATATCTCTGTATTTAAGTTCGAAGCGACCAACATGGGTTCCTAAACGAGGTATCTTAAGGAGTAAAACACTTACCAGATGAATAGTTCCTTTTTTCATTACAAACGTAAAAAGCCACAATAGAAGAAGACAACAAACTAGAACTATACCAATTATTAGATAATAAGTCCACGGCAGTGTATAAAACAAAAGTAGCATTGCACCGAAAAACCAAAACAGTAGATGTGATGCCATATGCAGAATGGAATAAAGCAGAGTCGATGAGCTGGCTCGAGCAACACCTACATAAGGTTTTAGTGCCAAGATACGATAGGCCTCCCCTCCATTAAGTCCCCCAGGTGTGACGTAGTTTAAGGCAAAACCTGAAACTGTGATTTTATATAGGACCCTAAAAGGAATAGCAGGACTATCCAGTCCATGGAGTAGCTGCTTCCATGAGAGTGTATTAATACCATATATAACCACCCACAAGATTAAAACAAGTGGAAAATAAACCCCGGCTTGCTTGAGTAAATTATGCAGCGAAGCTAAAGAGAGATTTAAGCCCACCATCATAAAAACTACAGCAGCTATACCAATAAAGAAGAACAGATTACGGATAGACTTATTCATTTAGATTTCGGATTGTCCTATTAATAGTGTTAGCTTAAGATCAACTCCCCAACGGTAACCTGTGAGCTTCTTAGCACTACTAAGCACCTGATGGCAAGGAATAAGTAAAGATATAGGATTCATACCCACAGCTGAACCAATAGCCTGATAAGCCTTACCAAAGTGCAGACTCTCGGCTAGCTCTTTATAGGTAATATACTGTTTGGAGGCTAAAGTCAAAAGTTTATCCCAAACGGCAAGCTGAAAAGAGGTACCGATGAGGTGAACATCCAAAAAAAACGCACCCTCCTGCTCCAACCCTGCTATGAGTTGCAAATGAATAGGCTGCAAGCAATTGACAAGTTTACACCTGGGAAAATTCTTTTTTAGAATAGACTCGACATCCATATCGGATGAGATAAAGCCTAAGAAGCAAATACCCTTTGGTGTGGAGGCAATGAGTAGGTCGCACCAGTAAAACGAGTAGGTCGTATAAGATACAGTAAAGTCTGAAACGATACGATCACTCTTCAGCGTTCTATGAATACGCAATTTTGCATCAAAACCATACCCTAAGGCCTCAGCTGGCTGTGAATTGGACAAAGCAAGCAACTCTTTATAACCATCACTTCCTCCCCGACCGATATATTCCAGAGCACGGTTATGTGCTTTTTCCCAATATTCTTTTTTTGATAGAGACATAAACAAGGCTTATTTAAATGAAAAGACTCCCACAAATCTAAGTTTTAATTTGTGAGAGTCTTCATTATATGGTGGAAAATTAATAGCTAATTTTCACTCCTGCAAAATAACTACGAGGACTTGCTGGTCCATAGATATAATTGGAGTCACGCTCTTTCCCTTTATCAAAATCGTTTTGGTAAGAGTTAAAGATGTTTGTAACACCCGCATTAAGCTGTAGGGTAGTCGAACCGATTAAAGAAAAATCATAAGATGCCTTGAAACCCAAATCATAAAATTTCTTTGTTTTGTCGATACGGTCTTCAGGAATGTACCCCGCAAGATGCTGTACATACATTGGTCCTGTATAAGTACCCGAAAGAGACAGGTTAAGAGGCTTTATTGGCGTATAAGTTGCAGAGAAGTAGCCGTAAGTATTTGGTGACTTAAAGATACGGCGCTGAGCAGGTTGATTTTCGCTCCATACCTCTGGCTTATCAAATCGACTGTGTTGAAGAGTAAATCCTCCTTGGATTTGGAAATAGTTTAGGTAAGCCAACTTTCCCTCTAAAGTAAGTCCATAGACTTTAGAGCCGCTACCATTACGACGCTCTTTTACCCAGATATTCTCAGCATTTACCCCTTTACTCTCAAGAATAAAAGTGTTCGATAACTTGTTGAAGAAACCTTCCACTAAAAAGTTCAATTGGAAGGCACCCACACGATGATAAAAATCAACCGAAGAACTCAAACTATGCGATTTTTCAGCTTTTAGGTGAGGATCCACTTCAACCATTGACACGGTTCCACCTACGTTATCAACATGTAAGTCTTCATCAAAGGTTTGAGGGGCTCTAAAACCGCCTGAATAACTCAAACGGAAATTGATATTCTCGGATGGGTTAAAGCGAATATTAGCACGGGGACTAAATATCGGATTGCTTAGCAAACTATGCTTGTCGATACGACCACCAATTAAGATGCCCCACATCTCATTTTTCCACTCGTTTTGTAAGTAAGCGCTACCAATATTTACAATTTGCTTGGTATAACGCTCATATCCCCACAAGTCATCTTCTAAGCGATCGAAATTATACTCAATCCCTGCTGTTAGGTCAGAAGGCATAAAGAAGGCTTTCTCAAAAGAGTGCGAAAACTGAGAACCTGCCATATAGGTCAAATCGGTTGTCTTACCATAAGCTTTCATCGGGTCTTCACCTGGACCGTAATAACTATCACGGTGCGTGAATTGACTGGAAGTAAATACACTTAACTTGCTCTTCTCATTGGGGCTAAAGTAATCGAATTGAAGACCTCCTCCATCAATGGAGTGCTCCAGTTGCTCAGCAATATCAGCCTCATGTGGTGGACGGTTAAGCTTATCACCTCCTCTACGGAACTCTTCAATATGGTGATATTCTAAAGAGATTTTGGTGTATGTACTTGTTTTAAGATATGATCGGAAACCCACGGTCTGATTTTTAAGTTTTGGCATTTCAGAGAAGCCATCGCCATCGTGATCGTAAGCCGAGCGGTGACGATTTTGTCCGAATACATATAAACCAGCTTTATAATCATCGGTTACTAAAGATGCATTCAGCGTAGTGTTATTATCAAAACTACCGAAACCACCCAAACCGGTGGTGGTATGTGCAACCTCACCCGAGTTTCTAAGGGGTTCTTTGGTAATAATATTGATAGTACCTGCAATGGCAGAAGCGCCAAATAATGCCGAACCACCTCCACGCATAACCTCTACACGTTCGATCATATTGGCAGGAATTTGCTCCAAACCATAGACTCCTGTTAAAGCACTGAATATAGGACGAGAGTCAATCAAAATTTGTGTATAAGGGCCATCAAGACCATTGATCCTTACCTGTTGAAAACCACAGTTTTGACAGTTGGTTTCAACACGCACACCAGGCTGAAAGTTAAGCCCTTGAGAAAGCGTACTTGAGTTAGTGTTTTCAAACATTTTCAGATCGACAACATTGACTAATGTCGGAGCCATTCTACGTTTGGTTTCGGCTCTATTGGCCGACACAACCACACCATCAAGTGCAATAGCATCCTCTTCGATTTCAAAATCAACCTCAAGTGTTACTCCTTTTTTGGTAGTAACTTTCTTTTCAACTGTTTTATAACCCACCGATGAAACCTGTAGTGTAAAAGTTCCTTCGGGTAGATTTTTAAGGAAGTAGTGACCTGTATTGTCGGTCACAGTACCGATGGTTGTACCTTTAAGAGCCACTGTCATATAAGACAAATGCTCCTTTGTTTTGCGGTCGATAACATGACCTATAATATTGGCATCCGAGCCTTTTTTCTGTTCGATAGGGTCAGCATTATTTGCACGAACTACCCAGCTACATCCTAAACATAGGATTAGTAATAAATATTTATTCTTCATGTAAAGTTGATGTTTTCAGTTCTAAATTATAAGACATAATAAATGGTCAACAAAGAATTATTCAATCCGTGTCGACAAAGAATTAAAAAAAAGGAAAGATATTTAGAATTGAAAAGGGGGAGCTCTTAAACCAGCCAAACCATAGTAAGGCGTCTGATACGTCCTTGAGATCGGCTTAGTAACAAGAATAAAAGTAAAAAGGACGATAAAGACAAATACTACAACCGCAGCAGGTGGGTTGGTTGAAACAAAATGATTTAACATCTGAATCAACTCAAACTCTAGCGCAGTATGGGTATGCTGAATGTCTTTTTTAAAGGGGTGAGAGTGAACAATAGAAATACCATTTACCACATGTAAGTGAGTAAATAAAGTAATTCCTGCCGTATAGCCTAAGAATAGGATTAGGAGGAAATAACGAATAAGGTATTTAAATCGTTGTAACATCTATATTATTTAGAAGTAGCTTGAGCCAAATTATACTGGTTTCTGTGCTTACTAAATGCTTCAATTATGAAAGAAAATCATAACTTTGTCTTTCTTAAACAGATTTAAGCCTGCTATTTGATCAGCAAAAGCCAACCTAGTCGGCAAATATCGCAAAATAATTTATATTTCGAGCTAATGAACACCAGAAATTGCAAACAACCTCTACCAGGATGGTTAGCATTAAGCCCACTTTTAGTCTTTTTATGCACCTATCTGATCACTTCAATACTAGTAAACGATTTTTATAAGGTTCCCATTACGGTGGCTTTTACAATCTCTGCAGGCTACGCTATAGCTATAACTAGGGGTATTCCACTAGAACAACGCTTACTACAGTTTTCAAAAGGTGCAGCCAATCGAAACATAATGCTGATGATCTGGATTTTTATCTTAGCTGGGGCTTTTGCTCAAAGTGCTAAAGAGATGGGAGCCATCAATGAGACCGTAAACCTTACGCTACATATTCTCCCTAGCAATTTATTATTTGCGGGTATTTTCTTAGCCGCATGTTTTATTTCACTATCGATAGGGACAAGCGTAGGAACGATTGTAGCACTTACTCCTGTCGCTATCGGGCTTGCAGACAAGGTCGATGTATCTTTGCCTTTTATTGTTGCTATTGTGGTCGGTGGTTCTTTTTTTGGCGATAACCTCTCTTTTATATCCGACACAACAATAGCTTCTACTCGAACACAAGGATGCACTATGAGAGATAAATTCAAGGTCAACTCATTGATTGTTGTTCCTGCAGCCATACTTGTTTTGGGCCTTTACATCTATCTAGGCTTTTCTATAGAAGCGCCTATTCATATAGACAAAATCGAATGGGTCAAAGTTATCCCCTATTTGATAGTTTTGGTTACGGCCATCATGGGCGTACATGTTGTAGTGGTGTTGACTTTAGGTATACTCTCGACTGGTATAATTGGTCTATTGGCAAGTGAGATGAGTTTCTTCGATTGGTTTGGAGCTATGGGTGGGGGTATCATAGGCATGGGGGAACTCATTATTATTACACTACTAGCAGGAGGAATGCTAGAACTCATCCGCTATAACGGAGGAATCGATTTTATCATTCGATCCCTTACCAAGAGAGTTAATTCTAAACGAGCTGCTGAGTTGAGTATTGCAGGACTGGTTAGTATTGCCAATTTATGTACAGCCAACAACACAATAGCCATAATAACGGTAGGTCCTATCGCCAAAGACATTGCAATCAAGTTTAATTTAGATAAAAGAAAAAGCGCGAGTATCCTAGATACATTTTCTTGTTTCGTACAGGGAATTATCCCCTACGGTGCTCAACTGCTTATGGCTGCAGGATTGGCCGGGATATCACCCATTAGCATCATTGCAAACCTATACTATCCCTTTACTATGGGGATAATCGCACTATTGGCAATATTCTTTCGATACCCCAAAAAGTATTCATAAAGTGATATTCAAAAACATTTAATATCATACAGATTTATTTAGAGGGGAATCTCACACAAAATAGAGTGTACCAATACCTTATATAAGAACAAAAGAGCCTTATTAGTTTGCCAATAAAAACAAATCACATATCTTTGCAACCGCTATTACGAGTTAATAGCTTAATTCAAATCATTATAATAAAAAACATTTTTAAAAATGGCAACAAGAATTAGATTGCAAAGAAACGGTCGTAAAGGCTACGCATTTTACTCTATCGTTATTGCAGACAGCAGATCACCACGTGATGGTAAATTTATTGAGAAGATTGGTACATACAACCCAAACACCAATCCTGCTACAGTAGATTTGAATTTCGAAGGAGCACTTAAATGGGTTCTTAACGGAGCACAACCTTCAGACACAGTTCGTAACATTCTATCTCGCGAAGGTATCTACATGAAGAAACACCTTCTTGGCGGTGTTGCGAAAGGCGCATTTGGTGAAGCAGAAGCAGAAACTAAATTTGAAGCATGGAAGAGCAACAAACAATCAGGTCTTCAAGCTATTAAAGCTAAAGACATTGAGGCTCAAAAAGCTGCAGATAAAGCTCGCTTAGATGCTGAAATCAAAGCAAACGAAGAAAAAGCTAAAGCTCTAGCAGAAAAAGAAGCAGCAGAACGTGCTGCGGCTGAAGAAGCTGCTAAAGAAGAAGCTAAAGCAGAAGAAGCAACAGAAGAAAATACTGAAGCAGCTGCTGAGTAATTAATTACATTCGACACTTATTTCAAACAAACAGATAGAAAAGGCTTTACTAGTAATAGTAAAGCCTTTCTTATTTATAACAACTTGGGGTTGATTAGTTCTGCGCTGGCAGATTAAACCATGTTACTAAGCTGAAGTCTTGCTTATTTGGCAAATGTTCATGTTTAGGATACATACGGTAGCTCACTTTAAAGGTTCCAGCATTGGCAATATTTATCTTACCCTCAAAGGTGTATAAATCGCCTTTATTGCCAGTTACTTCGAAAGTCTTAACAGCATAAACCTGATCTACTCCATTACTGTCTGAGTGGAGAATAACGCAATCAATAGCTACAGCATCTTTAAGACCTTTTTCATCTACTACAATTTTCACTAGATACTGACGACCACTCTCAATGCGATCACCAATAATATCATCGTGAGTTGCCTCAAGCACCTCAATACTATCCCACTTAGCAATTACATCTTCTTTCCAAGCAACCAATGCTTTTACAGGAGCATAATTGTCTTTTGCTAGTGTTTTATAACGAGTAGCTAAGTTGGAATAGAACTTAGTATAATAATCATCCAACATACGTTTCATAGTGTAGTGTGGAGCTACTTGTGCCATAGAGTTACGGATATATTCAATCCACTCAGAAGAGTAGCCTTTGTCATTATGAGCAAAGTATAAAGGAACAATCTCATTTTCAAAAGTAGAGTATATCGTAGCAGCATCAAGTTGATCTTGATGTTCTTGGTTTTCGAACGTACGCTTATCAGTCAACGACCAACCAGCTCTCGGTCTATAGCCTTCATACCACCAACCATCAAGAACTGAGAAGTTCAGCACGCCATTCATCAAAGCCTTCTCTCCCGAAGTACCAGAAGCCTCTAAGGGACGTGTAGGGGTATTCAACCATACATCAACACCAGCAATCAAACGACGAGCCAGTAGCATGTCATAATTTTCTAGGAATATAATCTTACCTAGGAACTCAGGGCGATTAGATATCTCGTAGATTCTCTTGATCAAACCTTGTCCTGCACCATCGTGAGGGTGAGCTTTACCAGTAAATAAGAATTGAACAGGACGTTCTTCGTCATTGACTAGTTTAGCCAATCTGTCTAGGTCAGTAAATAGAAGGTGAGCACGTTTATAAGTAGCAAATCGACGACCAAAGCCAATCAATAAGGCATTGGGATCAATTTTCTCCATTAAAGATACAATACGAGAAGGGTCACCTTGGTTTTTAAGCCATGATGCATTGAACTTCTCTTTAATGTAATCGGTAAGTCGGACTTTAGATTGTTTACGAACCTCCCAGATAGCTTCATCAGAAACTTTATAAATAGCATCCCAAATTTCAGGATTAGACTGATCGTTGAGAAAATTCTTATCAAAATACTTTTTATAGAATTCCTTCCACTGTGATGAACACCAAGTTGGGAAATGCACTCCATTGGTTACATACCCCACATGATTTTCTTCTGGGAAATACCCTTTCCATAGTGTTGAGAACATGTGTTGAGATACGGTTCCATGAAGTTTACTTACTCCATTAATCTCTTGGCAAGTTTTACAAGCAAAGGTTGACATACAGAAGCGCTCGCTCTTATCACCAGGATTGGTTCTACCCATATCCATAAGTTCATCCCAAGAGATTTTTAATTGCTCAGGGTAACCACCCATATACTTACCAAAAAGTCCTTCGTCAAAATAATCGTGACCTGCAGGAACTGGAGTATGTACTGTGTAGAGAGAAGATGCCTTTACAAGTTCTAACGACTCGTCGAAGCTAAAACCTTCTTTAATATGATCAGCAATACGCTTAATGTTAATTAAGGCTGCATGACCTTCATTACAATGATAAATCTCTTTTGTTATTCCTAAAGCTTTAAGAGCAATCATGCCACCAATACCAAGCAGAATCTCTTGCTTCAAGCGATTTTCCCAATCACCTCCATAGAGTTGGTGTGTAATTGCACGATCGAACTCACTATTTAATTCGTGATCGGTATCCAATAGATAAAGAGGAACTCTACCCACATTTACTCGCCATAAATAGGCATGAACAACATAATCCATATAAGGAATGTCAATCACTACAGGATAACCTTTTTTATCTACTACACGATCTAGTGGAAGTGTATTAAAGTCTTGAGCTTCGTAATTAGCAATCTGCTGACCATCCATAGCCAAACTTTGCGTAAAGTAGCCATAACGATAGAGTAATCCTACCGCACATAGATCGACATTACTATCCGAAGCCTCTTTCAAATAATCACCCGCTAATACACCAAGACCACCAGAGTAAATCTTTAGCACACTGTTTAAGCCATACTCCATACTAAAATAAGCTACAGAAGCTCTTTTAGGATTAGGCTTTACATCGATATAGTTTTTGAATTTAGTATAAACAGCATCTATCTTCTCTAATACCTCTTTATCGTTTGACAGCTCTTGAAGAGAGTCGTAACTCATACGCTCGAGCAAAAGCACAGGGTTTTGTTCAACTTCTTGCCAAAGCGTAGGGTTTAAAGACTCAAATAATTCGGTAGCCTCGTTATTCCAAGACCACCAAATATTTCGTGCCAATTCTGATAATTTTGAAAGTTCTTTTGGAATGTCAGATTTAACACTCACAAGCTTCCAATTAGGAGAATTTGATTTACTAATTTGTATCATTTTATAATTATTAATTTGTATCTATTCTAGAATCTCTATTTGTAAAAGCGAGAGCATAGGCCTCATAATAAGCCTCTATAAACTTACTCCATAAAGCACGATCAGATAACTGACTGGCTCTATTACGAGTACGATTAATTTCTTTGGTATCTAGAGCTGCATAATCAGAAATTGTTTTAGAAATATTCTCTACAATCTCACTGTAATTATGATCTGTGCGCTCTAAAACAGCAACACCATCCGACAAGCCTCTGTTATAGTTATCAACAGTTTCGACCCAAGCACCAAACCCTGAGAGGTTAGTAGTAACTGTAGGTACTTTAAAGGCAATGCTTTCAAGTGGTGTGTAGCCCCAAGGTTCGTAATAAGAAGGGTAAATGGTAATGTCCTGACCGATTAAGACATCGTAGTACGACATATTAAATATCCCGTCGGACTCATTAAGATAGCAAGGAACAAAGATCAACTTCACACGACTATCGGGTTGGTTGATTAATCCACGCTCACGCATCATACTCAAGATAGGGTCGTGATCCATCTGATGCAACCAATGCGTGATATAAGGAAACTCTAAGGGGGTTATTTCAGGCTTATCTAAGTTTTGCATGCGATAGGCTAAATCTTGACGAGCCTCACCCACCCAAGCAGGTACAAAGATGTAAGCTAAGATGTCTTTGGCTAGTGCATCACCAAGCTGATTCAAAGAGTTCATTGCATCGACAAAAGCATCAAGACCTTTGTTCTTAAGCTCGTATCTTCCGCTAGTACCCACGATCAAAGTATCATCAGCCAAAGTTTTACCTAAGACTTTCTGAGCTACAGCGATTAATTGCTTCCGTGCAGCATTCCGAGTAGACGTAAATTTGGCACCTTTGGGAACAAAGTCATTCTCAAAGCCATTCTTAAGAACCACATCGATTGGTTTCTCAAGTAGTTGTTCAGCTTCTTTTGCTGTTATATCACTTACGGTTGTGAAACAATCAACAGCATGTGCAGTTTGCTTCTCAATGGAATGTTTAGATTCGACATTGAGCTCACGAGCCATCTGATCACCACAATAATTAGTTAAATTATCATATAGTGGTTTATAATTGCCCGCAATCGAACGTCCAACTGTTGTTGCGTGTGTTGTAAATAACGTAGCCACCTGAGGAAGCATCTGCTGAATATACAAAGCACCCATTCCACACATCCATTCATGTGCATGATAAGCTACATTCTTATGTTCAAGTTTATGAAAAACATAAAAAGACTCCACTACTTTAGCTGCGGCAATTGAAAACATAGAAGCTTCGTCGTAGTCGCCATAGCCATGAAGAGAGTCCACTTGATAGTGTTCCCAGATAAATCCATAGATTTTATCTTTAATAGCATAATAAGGTTCAAAATCAACTAAGATGACAATAGGGTTACCAGGAATCATCCAACGCCCTATACGAATGCGTATGAAACTATCTGGTTGATCGGCTAGACTTTTAGTCCAACTCTTAAATAGCGTAGGGTCTTCAACAAATAATGGGTTTGAATCATCTTTAGTTAGATCAGGCCCAATAAAAAACAAATTGTCTTTAAGCGTAGTTTGCAGGGTTTTAGCTTGAGTAGATAAAACGGTGTAAATTCCACCAACTTTGTTGCAAACCTCCCAACTTACATTAAAAAGAAAATCAGGTTTAAGATTTTTTTTTCTCATAACAAGGTTAAGTTCATGTTTAAGTACGTTATTAAATATAATACTTTATAAACAATTAATTGACTAAAGTCTACATTTTAAAATTAGTTCTTTAACTTTTATTACCCTTCTAGATAAACCGTTACAAGATATTTTCATGAACAAAAAAATCGAGATTACGCCAAAGCATAACCTCGATTAAATATACATTAATAGAGTTGATATCTATATTGAAAATTAAGCTACAGCACTTGCGATTAAGAATGTCGCAGCAAGGGCAACGATCGCGTAAAGCTCTGGGAATACAGCTAAAATCAAAGTATTACCAAACACCTTATGTCCTTGTCCAATAGCAGCAATACCATTAGCACAAATCTGTCCTTGACGTAAAGCTGAGAATAGACCAATAAAACCTAGAGTTAAACCAGCACCTAAAACAGCAGCAGCTTGGAAAGATGAAATATCAGGTGTCAAGATATTAAAAATCTTATCAAACATAAAGTAACCAGCAAAACCATATAAACCCTGTGTACCAGGAAGAGCTGTAAGAACAAGGAAGTTACCAAACGCACTGTCGTCTTTTTTAAGAGCACCAATCGATGCATTACCAGCAATAGTAACACCATAAGCACTTCCAATACCTGACAATGACAACATGATAGTCACGCCTAAATAGGCAATTAATAAATTTATTTCCATAATAGATTTTTAATTTTTTGTTATTATATAATTTCTAGTTTATTTGTTTTTAAATGGTTTGTATTCTTGTCCTCCGCCTTCGTAGCCAGCATTCTTAAAGAATTCCACAAAGGTTAGACGCATAGGGTGAACCATTGCACCAAGAACATTCATAAATATATTAATTCCGTGACCAACTACAAAAATCAAGACCATAACAATCGGTCCTAATATTATATTGTCAGGACTCATACCTGTAGCCAAACTGTTGAAAACACTAGCCAATATACCACCAGAAAGACCTAGGGCAAACAGACGGACATAAGAGAGTACGTCACCTAGCAAACCAGTAGCCATATTATAAGTATCCCAAAGACCTAGACCAATATTGGTAAATATATTCTTATCGGGACTGTTAAAGAGGAATACCATAGCAGCACAAACACCGCTAATAGATAAATAAACAGTATCACCTATTGATCCAATCGAAGGGAAAGCAGTTACAAGACAAGTGTAAGTTAAAAATACAAACCAACCTATAGTTGCTACTGCATATTTAAAGCCAAACTGAATAATTTGATTAGCAATTTTAAGACACATTCCAAACAAAATTTGGATTACTCCTAAGATCAAAGCCAAAGCAAACATCTCGTTATTGTCTTTATATGCAAACGATTTCACCCATTGGATAAACGGGTTATCAATATCATAGAGACTTACTCCAAAAAAACCTCCTGTAAGCAAACCACAAAAGAACGTTGAAGTTCCCAAGACTTGCACCAAAGACATAACACTCCGCATGCTGGGAGACAATTTCTTTGCAAACATTTTATAGAGAGTCGCTACCAATAATAAGAATAAACCATAACCAGAGTCTCCCAAACATAGGCCAAAGAACACCATAAAGAATGGAGCAAAATAAGGCGTTAGGTCGATCTCGTTATATCGAGGTAACATATAAAGTTTACCAATTGGTTCAAACCACGAGAAAAATCCTTTATTAGCAAATTTAATAGGGACATTATCATCGGGAGTGGGATTGGTGATCTCGTAATAAATTGAGGCCTTGTCAAGCTCAGAAGCAATTTGTTCAGCTTCAACTGCGGGAATCCAACCTTGCAAAACCATTAATTTATCTTCAAGAGCGGATTGTGTATTTAGTAACACTTGATCAAACTCAATAGCTCCCTCAACTTCTTTAAGATATTCCTTAAGGCTAATTAATTTAGTTGAAGCAAGAACAGAAATAGCCTCTTCAGCTTTTTGAGCTTTAAGAAGAAATTCATCATGCTTGGCTATCAAGGAGGATAAAGACTCAGAGGGGAGTTTTATTGACTCCGCCTCGAGATAGAGTGGTGATCCAGCTTCGGTTGTAGTGATAAAGTATAGTCTTGAGTTTTGCCTATTTATCAATGTAGCATTGAATTTATCAACCCATTCTGAATTAAAAGCACTCTCACTACAAACAAAGAAGTTCATCTCCAGATTAAGATCTTTTAATCCTCGAACATCTTCATACTTAAAGTCACCCCAAGGGCTTAAATGCTCTATGGTCTTATCAAGCGCAGATATTTCTTGCTTAAGATCAGCAAGCTTCTTTTCGAGTATCTCTAAGTTTTCTAAGACTAATTTTCCATCCGTTGAATCAGCTGAAGGTTCCTCTTTTACCTCGAAACGCTCCAAACGTTTTATAGCGTCAGATACCTGCTTAGCTAAAAGCAATTGTTCATGGAGCTCAGAGTCGTCAACAGTTCCTTTTTGGAATTCTTGAATATGCACAAGACCAAGGTCTCGTAACGACTTAACAAAGTCATCATACTCTTTATGATAAACCAAAAAGGTTAGTTTTTTCATTTTTGCAATCATTGATTTGCTACCTCCTCTCTCCTTTTATGTTGTATGGATTTCAAAATCTTCTGTGAAGACTTAGATAAGTTTTCCTCATCTTCCATGAAACGTTTAATCTTTAATAAAGCATCTTCATACCCAGGAATTTGAACCTTCTCAAAGAGATTCACTTTTTGAGTAGTCTTTTTACGTGCATACTCCAGCTGATTTAATTTGGCAAGAACGAATTCTTGTTCTATGGCAAGTTGTGCTAACTTTTTGAGTAGCTCAATCCCATCAAAAAACCATTTGGGTGAATTAAAAAAACTATACGGCTGAATTTCAAAGTCAATATGATCTAAGATTGGGGTACGAACACCTGCAATCTTTTTGATTCCTATTTTTACATCTTTAATTTTAACTAAGGATGCATCAAACTCATTCCAAAGTGCAAACATGGCTTCATAATTAAGAATTTGATCCTCCAGCTTTTGAGCTAAGATTTTCGCATCATCTCTACAACGTTTCACTTCCATACGTAATGCACTCTCCTTACTCTTAATGATAGGAAGCATACGCTCACGCATATGGAGTTGTTTCTCCAATTGCTGATGAGAAGTTTTATTGTATTGAAACTTAATTGCCATTATATATTTTATTTAAATCAGATACTATTTCTTTTTCCAGAACTCTTCTACTAAGTCTTGACGGATATTTACCTCTTCAGGACGGAAATATTCGCCAAACAAAGACCAAGCAGTATCTAACATCTCAGTTATGTTTAAGTTAACATCAATGGCTAGAAGCTCAGTAGAGTATTTATCTGCAAAAGAAATTGTTCTTTCATCATAATTGGTCAAGTCAAAACCGTTTTCACGCTTTGTTTTAGCATTAGCAGCATCAGCATAAAGACGTACTGCAGCATTCATAACCTGTGGATGATCCTTACGGGTTTTCTTACCAATAACGAGTTGCTTCAAACGCGATAAAGAACGGAATGGATCGACTATAATCTTACCCACATCACTATCTCTACGAAGGAATAATTGCCCCTCCGTGATGTAACCTGTGTTATCAGGTACCGCACTTGTAATATCACCACCCGAAAGTGTTGTTACTGCAATAATAGTAATCGAACCACCAGAAGGGAATTGAACCGCCTTCTCATAAATTCGAGCCAAGTCAGAATATAATGAACCTGGCATAGAGTCTTTTGAAGGAATTTGGTCCATACGATTCGATACGATAGCTAAAGCATCAGCATATGAAGTCATATCAGTTAGAAGTACTAAAACCTTCTCATCTTTTTCGACAGCAAAATATTCTGCAGAAGTCAAAGCCATATCGGGGATTAGTAATCGCTCAACAGCAGGATTCTCTGTAGTGTTCATAAAACAGATAATACGATCAAGTACACCTGCATTTGAGAATACATGTTTAAAGTATAGGTAATCGTCATTTGTCATCCCCATACCACCCAGGATAATCTTATCTGTATCGGCACGTAGAGCAACATTGGCCATTACCTCATTGAAGGGCTGATCAGGATCTGCAAAGAACGGTATCTTTTGTCCCGAAACTAAGGTATTATTTAAGTCAATACCCGCAATACCTGTTGCAATTAGCTCAGAAGGTTGTTTTCTTCTTACAGGGTTTACCGATGGGCCACCAATCTCAACTTCAGTTCCTTCTACTTTAGGACCACCATCAATAGGTTCTCCGAAAGCATTAAAGAAACGCCCAGCAAGTTGATCACCAACTTTCAATGATGGAGCTTTACCCATAAATACTACTTCAGCATTATTGGGAATTCCTTCTGTTCCTTCAAAAATTTGAAGCGTCACTTCGTCACCAGCAATTTTCACCACCTGTGCTAATCTACCATTCACTGTAGCCAACTCATCGTAACCAACTCCAGTAGCTTTAAGTGAGCAAGTAGCCTTAGTTATTTGGGTAATCTGAGTGTATATCTTTTGAAAAGCTTGTGTTTCCATATCATTTCATCTTTAGGAGTTATGCCACCGTACGTTGGGCAATCAACTCGTCTAGCTCTTTCTTATATTTATTATAATCGTCGGATTTATACTCACTGTAGTTAATTTGCTTACATATATTAATTACAGATTTAAAATAATCCATAACCTCTGTAAAAGTGTCAAATTCAAACTCTGTATGACAAATATCAATAACTTGATTTAAAATTGCCTCTTGTCTCTCCATTGGAGTTACAGCATCAACTGAGTCAAAAGCATCTTGCTGAAGAATTACAAAGTCAATTAGTTCTGACTTCCAGAATACAACGTGGTACTCAGTAGAAACACCATCATCTCCAAGAATATTGATCTGCTCAGCAATTTCTTTTCCACGTTGAAGTCTATTCTTCAACTCGTGAACTTTTTCAAGCCACTCAGGATTTATCAATTCAGAAATATATTCTTTAAACTCAGGATACTCTATATACTTCGAATACGAATCAATCGGATTTACCGCAGGATAGCGCTTCTTATCGGCACGTTCTTGTTCCAATGCATAGAAGCAACGAGCTACCTTCTTCGTGTTTTCGGTAACTGGCTCTTTAAGGTTACCTCCTGCAGGAGATACAGTACCAATAAAAGTAATAGAACCAGTTTCATCGTTATTTAAATGCACATAACCTGCACGTCCGTAGAAGTTAGAAATAATAGCCGAAATATCCATAGGGAAAGCATCAGGGCCAGGTAGTTCTTCCATTCTGTTTGACATCTCTCGAAGTGCTTGTGCCCAACGTGAAGTAGAGTCGGCCATAAGAAGAACTTTCAGACCCATAGCTCTATAATATTCAGCTATAGTCATCGCAGTATAAACAGATGCTTCACGAGCAGCAACTGGCATATTAGAGGTGTTAGCAATAATAATTGTACGCTCCATTAATTTTCGACCTGTATGTGGGTCGACCAACTCAGGGAACTCGGTAAAGATTTCCACCACCTCATTGGCACGTTCACCGCAAGCTGCAATAATAACAATATCTGCTTCAGCTTGCTTAGAAATCGCATGTTGTAGTACTGTTTTTCCTGTACCAAAAGGACCAGGTATAAAACCAGTTCCACCCTCTACAATAGGATTTAAAGTATCGATTACACGAACACCAGTTTCTAATATTTTATAGGGACGTGGTTTGTTTTTGTAATTAAGCATCGGAATTTTAACTGGCCAACGCTGTATCATTGAGATTTCTATTTCATCACCAGCGGAATTAGAAATAACTGCAATGGTATCTTCAATCTTATACTCCCCTTCAGCAACAATAGACTTCAACGTATATTCGCCTTTAAGGGTAAAAGGAGCCATAATTTTAAGGGGTTGAAAATTTTCTTCAACTTCACCTAACCACGCTGCAGCAATAACTTTATCACCAACAGCCATTAAGGGTTTGAATAACCAAGTACCCTCTTTATTTAACGGATAAGTATAATCTCCTCGTTTAAGGAAAGTACCCTCCATTTTATCTAAATCATTTTGAAGGCCATCGTAATTCTTAGAAAGCATACCAGGACCTAAGGTAACCTCAAGCATATGTCCTTCAAACTCTGCAGGTGAACCAACTTTTAAACCACGGGTACTCTCAAAAACCTGAACATAAGCTCTAGAGTTTTCAACTTTAATTACCTCAGCCATAAGTCTGTCACCACCAGTGGTAATATAGCAGATCTCATTTTGAGCAACAGGTCCATCGACATCGATGGTTACCATATTGGCTATAATTCCATTAACAGTTCCTTTTGTCGCCATATTATATATTTTTATTTTTGTCTAAATTCTAAAGGAAGTTGCACCTCATCTTTTAAAGATGAAATAATCTTCCTGAAATACTTATTACCTTCTTCTTTATCTAGCTTCAACCATCTTTGAATCATGTCAATTTGCAGTAAAAAAACAAAGATTCGTTCGATGGTGAAATAATTAAAGAACGTTATCTCCTCCATCCAAGCCCAACGCATCTGATCGATCATCTTTTCACGGTTGGATAAATCTTCTTCATCGATAAAGCGAACAACAGTATTGAAGTAATCTAAAGAGCTTGATAGTCCAAAATCTCTAGCATTAGAGTTTTTGATTTGGTCAGCAACATAATCAGATCCTATAATCTGATCACGAAACTTAAAATCATGCTTGCGAGCAGATAAAGCTATAAAAAGATTATTTATGTTTTGATTAAAACCAAACCATGACCTAACAAACTTATTTTTAGTATTAAGTGCATACTCGTAATATAAGCTCGTTAATATATTCTCAGGTAATACCACTTCATCAGCATATGCATCAGAAAAATAATTAGTTAAAAACCTCAACATGTAAGATAGTGCTCCCTTAGGCGCCTCCATTTCATCAGCATATTTGACAGATGCGATGAGATCTAGTAACTGATCTTTAGTGTAAAGACCTATTGATTCGATGTCTTGATCGGGATTAGCTAATAATGTGATGAGATTCTCATTATCATATTTGAGATAAAAAAGATCAATTAATTTCTGATCTTTAGTAGAGAGTTGAGGATATAATTCTTCTCGAAAGGTAGAGACAGTATAACTCAACTTGTTATCGTCTAAAGAAAGCTCAGGAAGTCCCGCAATTAAATAATAATATTTACTCATAATTGAATTATTCCTTTAATACTATTCTCCAAAAAGCATAGTGATTAGTTTAGGACGTAAAAATGTTTTAAAGTAGTTAATAAACTCTTCATCACCAAAATTCATTTTATAAGATCCATTTGCGGGAGAAATAGAGAAGTGAGCTTTCATATCATTAACCTGCTCAATAGAAACACCCTTATCTAGTATATCTTTTGCATGAATACTAAAATACTCTGTTAGTGATTTCGCATCAGCTGTTGAAATCAACATAGGTTCATTTTGGGTCCATGCTTGAGCAATTTGAAGAATAAATTGATTTAAGAATGCTTGATCGGCAGTTGCTTTCTTTACAGTTTCAGTTATAGTCTGGTTTGTAATAAGATCTGTTACTTCAGATTTCAAAGCATTTACAGCTTGTCCACCGAACAATTTTATTTCCGATTTAGCATTTTCAATAAGTTCTGACGCCTGTTTTTTAGCATTTTCCACAATAAGATCAGCTTTATCTTGAGCAGCTTTGAGAATAGTGTCTTTCTCTTGATTTGCTTTGCCAATAATTTCTTCAGCTTCAGATTTAGCCTTATCTACTCCTTCACGATAGATTTTATCTGTTAATTCTTGAATCTTGTTTTCCATATGTAGAGACTATATTATTTTTAATATTGAAACCTTGTTTCCTCAAATTTAATGATTTAAAATAGTCTTCAAAGCTTTAATCAAATAAAACTTATAAAGATCTACGGCTAAATTTAAGAATTAATTTATCTAAAAGCTATACATAACAATTAAATTTAAGTTAAAGTCTTAAATAACAAAGCGCACTTCTACAAGATGCAAAAGTACGCTTCAAACTGAGTCTTTAATGTATTAATATAGATCCGAAATATATAACTCTACAAGTAAGACCCATATAAACAATAAAAGAGAGAGTCATTAGGACTAATCCTATGACTCTCTCTTCTTAAAAAGGCGGCTACCTACTCTCCCACGGGTATGCAGTACCATCGGCGTGACAAGGCTTAACTTCTCTGTTCGGAATGGGAAGAGGTGGAACCCTTGTGCTATAACCACCTAAAATATCTTTTGGTTATAAACATAAATCAACAAGAATAGTAACTAGTATTCTAGTTACAACTAAAAGTAAATACAGACCTTAAAAGCGTTAATATAAGTTGAC
>NZ_AQWS01000024.1 GCF_000375405.1 Bacteroides propionicifaciens DSM 19291 = JCM 14649
TCTTCAAAGATCGCTTATCTTTTTAAACCTCCTGACTTTTCAGAAGCGAGTGCAAAAGTAAACCTTTTCTTTTTATCATCCAAATGTTTTAGTAGAATAATTGAAAAAGTTTTTCTTGACTCTTTTCGTTTCGGATCAGCTTACTAATATAGTAAATAAAACTCGCTTTAGCAAGCTTCTAACCTAAAATTCGAAAAACTTCTTTTCTGCCAGTATGTCATTTTCTCGTGGCCTTAACCTCGAGGCCTTGTCTCTTACAAAGCGAGTGCAAAAGTATAGCATAGGATTGCCAAATGCAAGTAATATAGAACATAATTTACAAGACTTTTGGTTTATTATTTAGTAAAGCTCTATTAACCCGCACGTTAACACGTGAAATAAATTTACATGGTTTGCAGACTAGTTACTGGTGCTCTTTTACTACTCCTTATTATATACAGTTTATTTTATTACTGTACTGGTGCAGTAAAACCACTACGGTGGAAATCTAAAATGAGCTACTCCCTTGAGGGCTCCGAGTAGGTCGAAGTGGACAAACCAGTAGCTCATTTTAATTTACTGTAAACCCTGATTAAGAATTTAGCACATGCTACTTGATAAAACCAAATCGTCACAATAAAACTCAAAAGGATACTCGAATGTTGACCTAATACAAGATCAAAAGAAAATTAGAACTGATAAATAATCACTTTAAAGCCGCTTAGATTATAATTTAAGTACTAAGTTGCCTATGAAGCTTCACGGATTTTAGTATTTTTGTTGAGATTTGGATCATTAAGCATACCAAATTTATCCAGACTCACACCCGCAAGAATTATGTATTTCAAAGATATTTTAGGTCAAGATAGAATTAAACAAGAACTTCTCCTCCAATACAAGGAAGGAAGAGTAGCACACACCCAATTGTTTTGCTCAGCCAAAGGGGTCGGTGCATTTGAGTTAGCACTCGCTTACGCACGCTACCTCAATTGCGAACATCCAGGCGCTAGTGATAGTTGTAGAGTTTGCCCCTCTTGTATCAAATTCAACAAACTAATTCATCCCGACTTACACTTTATATTTCCTGTGATTAAAGCTAAAATATGCGATGATTATCTTGCAGACTGGAGACGCTTTGTCTTAAGCACCCCATATTTTACGTTAGAGCAATGGTTGAATTATATTCAAGCCGAAAATGCTCAGGGAATAATTTATGCCAAAGAGAGTGAATCGCTACTGGAGAAGCTATCCTTCAAGTCGAGCCAGGGTAAATATAAAACAACCATTATCTGGCTACCCGAAAAAATGCATACGGTTTGTGCCAATAAGCTTCTCAAGCTTTTTGAAGAGCCTCCGAAGAATACAATCTTTATTTTAGTATCTCAAGAACCTGAGCTACTACTCCCCACTATACTAAGTAGAACCCAACGCATTGATATTCCGAAACTAAAAAGTGAGGAAATAGCAGGCTACCTGCAACAAAATTACGGTATCGACCCAACTCTTAGTAAATCTATCGCACATATTTCTGAGGGCAGTTTAAATAAAGCACTGGCTGAAATTCAATTGAATGAAGATAAAAGCTTATTTTTAGAGCTGTTTATTAATATCATGCGAAATGCTTATGCCAAAAAGGTCAAAGAAATTAAGGCTTGGAGTGAGCAAGTAGCTGCATTAGGTCGCGAAAAGCAGAAACAATTATTGACCTATTGTCAATACATGATTCGAGAAAACTTTATATATAATATACAAAAGCCAGAGCTAAACTACATGAACGACGAAGAGAAGCGATTTTCTAAAAACTTTTCTCCGTTTATTAATGAAAGAAACATCATCAACATCATGAAAGAGTTTAATCGGGCTCAACAACATATAGAACAAAATGCCAATGCTAAGATGGTCTTTTTTGACTTAGCATTGAAATTGATTGTTCAAATCAAACAATAATAAAATTAATTTATGGATTTCAAGCTATATAATGGAAGTGGAGCTCTCTCATACAAAGGAGTATCCCGTCCTACAAACAAACTTAATACCTACGATTGGCTGGCTGACGTTCCGGGAAATACGGAAAACTCAGACATGGTCGAAGTTCAGTTTAAAAACACCCGAAAGGATTATTATAAAAACAGTAATAAGATAGATCTTCGAAAAGGCGACATCGTGGCTGTAGAAGCTAGTCCTGGGCACGACATAGGCGTTGTTACCCTGACCGGAAAACTTGTTCAGCTACAAATGAAAAAAGCTAACGGACATCCAAATGCAGAGGTTAAGCGAATTTACAGAATAGCTAAACCTGTAGATTTAGAAAAGTACGAAGAGGCAAAAGCTAAAGAACACAATACCATGATCAAGTCGAGAGAAATCGCTGCCCGACTTAACCTAGATATGAAAATTGGTGATGTCGAATATCAAGGAGATGGAAACAAAGCTATTTTCTACTATATTGCAGATGGCCGTGTCGATTTTAGACAACTGATAAAAGACTTAGCTGGCGAATTCAGAATACGAATTGAAATGAAGCAGATTGGTGCACGCCAAGAAGCAGGTAGAATTGGTGGTATCGGCCCGTGTGGTAGAGAACTTTGCTGTGCTTCGTGGATGCGAAACTTCATATCTGTATCTACCAATGCAGCACGAATTCAAGACATTTCACTAAACCCACAAAAACTAGCGGGCCAATGTGCTAAGCTAAAGTGCTGTTTAAACTACGAGGTAGATGCCTATGTAGAAGCACAACGTAAAATGCCTTCACGCGAGGTTGTACTTGAGACTAAAGATGCGGATTACTTCTTTTTCAAAGCCGATATTCTAAATGGAATGATTAGCTATTCTACACACAAGTATGCTCCTGAAAACTTAGTGACCATAACTGGTCAACAAGCTTTCGATATTATATATCAGAACAAAAAAGGCCGTAAACCAGCTCTAAATATTGATCCTGTGGAAGAGGAGTCAACATCCAAATCCAAAGACTTACTTGACCAAGAGAGCTTAACTCGCTTCGATCCAAGTAAAAAAGAAAAGCCTGCAGGAAAACGCAAGAGCAACAACAAAAAGGTTATTCAAAAGAATAACAGCAGAGGAGAAGCTAAACAAACAGAAGAATCAGGCAAAGATCAGGCGCAAGTAGCACCTCAAAACACAGAACGTCGCAGACCCAACAGACCTCGTCCTGTTAAAAGAGAAGCAGACAGCAATCCATCTAAAGAGGCTCAAGCTCCTAATCATAAAAGAAAATATAGAAGACCAAATAACCGAAGAGGTCGAAACACAAACGAAGGAAGCAACAATAGTAGTGAGCAAAAGTAAATTTACCCTGCTATCTGTAATTATATTCTTAATTTCAGCATGTAGCGATTATAAAACTTATCATCAGTTTTACTCCATAAGCCAAGGCAGTTGGAGTAAGACTGATTCTTTAGTTTATGAGATTCAAAATATTCCAGAGCATGCAGCTCTACAGGTTGAAGTAAGATTTACATCAGAATATCCATACAGTGATTTATACCTAGCCATAAGAGAGAATCTATCCGACTCTACATATTATAAGGTTGATACACTAAAGCTATCACTTACCCATTCTGATGGGCGCTCAAAAGGCAGTACGTTGGGTAAACTCTATCAAACCTCTAAGAGCTATAAAACCATTAATACACCTCAGAAAGCCAAGTCAAATCAAATTTATATTTATCACCTGATGAATGACTCAACCCTTGTAGGCATAGAGGATGTTGGTATACGAGTTACCCATGCAGACGATGCGCACGACCCGCATCCAAACGAAGAAAAACAAACAGAAGAATAGTAAACCCCCAAAGAGAAGACCCACCATAACTCAAAAATGGCAGTGGTATTCCAATTACTGGAGTTAGCCCTAAAACCATCCCAATATTGATAAATAGATGGAAAAGGAAAATACTCAACACACAATAACCATAGACCCTACAGAATGTAGAAGTCTGTCTTTCGGCTAAAACAATCAGACGCAAGATCAAAAGCAAGTACAGGAGCAGTATCAATGATGAGCCTACAAAACCAAGCTCCTCACCCACAGTACAGAAAATAAAGTCAGTATCTTGCTCGGGCACATACTTCAGTTTCGTCTGAGTTCCATTAAGGAAGCCCTTACCTGTAAGCCCACCTGAACCAATTGCAATCTTAGATTGATTTACGTTATATCCCGCACCCGATAGATCTTCATCCATACCCAAAACAATTTCAATACGCACACGCTGATGAGATTCGAGCACATTGTCGAATACGTAATCTATCGAGTATAAAAAACTAATAGAACCAACCAAAAATAAGGCTATCAAACTATACCCCCACTTACGGCTCTTAATAGAGATGATAATCAAGTAGGTTATCGCAATCAAGCAACATAGATAAACGGAATATATAAAATTAAATGGAATAAGATATTTCGAAATCAAGTAACTAACTCCTATAATAAAAGTAGAAACAAGAAGAATAAAAAGTGAGACTGACTTCTTTCGACGAAAGACCCAAGCTAGACAACTCGTAAAAAACAGTGAAAGAACCAATACACTAAACTCCCCTATCGAAACGGTTGAGTTGGCAAAATACTCTTCATCAAACCGAATACCAACAATAAAGTAGAGCACGGAAGCTATTGCTAAAAACAGGACTACGCCAGGCATCCCCTCACGATATAACATCAGAAAGAAGGTAAAATAGACTAAAGCTGAACCCGTCTCTTTTTGAAGTATAATTAAAGCAATGGGTAAAATAATAATCAAGGCTAAAATCAGTACATCGGCAAGTTTCTTCATTGAGAAAGTCCGACTATTCATAAACCTAGCTAAAGCCAAGGCTGTAGCAAACTTACCAAACTCGGCAGGCTGCAAACTTATAGGACCAAATACAAGCCAGGACCTCGACCCTTTGACATCAGGAGCCACGAAGATGGTGACTATCATCAGCAGAATCATCCCAATGTAAAAGACATAGGAGAAGTTCCGATAGAATGAATCATCAAGCATCAGAAGGACAAAAGCCAATCCAAAAGAACAAGTTATCCACAGAAGTTGCTTACCAGCACGAGTAGAATAATCGATAAAATCGGGGTTTCCATATTCATAGCTAGCACCACAAACACTGAGCCAACCACATACAACCAATAGGACATATAATAAAACTGTCCACCAGTCTAGTGCTTTCCAAATACTAGTACTTTTTGAGATCATAGGGGATTAAGTTAGTTTTACTAATTTCGTCAACCAAATAGTCGCGTTCCTGAGCAATGGTTCCGTTTAAATATTTCTCTATCATTAAGGCTGCAATAGGTACAGCAGAAGTAGCTCCAAAACCTCCATGCTCGACGTAAACCGAGATTGCTATTTCCGCATTCTTCATGGGTGCAAAACCCATAAAAACGGAGTGGTCACGACCTCGATTTTGAGCAGTACCTGTTTTACCACAAACCTCAATGCCTGGAATATTTGCTCTTCGAGCAGTACTACCATAGGGACTACCAATTACAGCTCCACGCATCCCCTCGACAATATAATCGTAGTAGTGTGGATCAATGCTTGTCTGTTTTGGTGTGCGGTATAGCTGGCTAATCGTATCATTTTTGACCGACTTAACAATATGGGGTACATAGTAGTGACCGCGATTGGCTATGGTAGCACTTAAATTAGCTATTTGAATAGGTGTCAATAAGATTTCCCCCTGTCCTATAGCTGTATGAATAATACGGAGTCCGTTCCACTTACCTTCACCGTATATTTTATCGTAAAATTGAGCATTAGGAATTAAGCCTCTCTTCTCACCAGGTAAGTCCACACCAAGAGCGTAACCAAAACCCATTGTGACCATATGGTCTTTCCAAACGGTAAGCGCTTCAGCTGGAGATTTATATTTTCGATTATCTATCATTTTATAGAGACCCCAACAAAAGTAAGAGTTACAAGAGGTCGATATTGCACCTTTAAAAGCTACAGGAGATGGATGAGTATGGCAACCAACACGCAAGCCTGGCACTACAAAGCCATGATAGCAAGGAAAAGTTGTATTGACATCTACAATGTTTTCTTGTAAAAATATAGCCCCTTGTGCCACCTTAAAAACAGATGCTGGAGGATAAGTCGCCATTATTGAACGATTAAAAAGTGGCTTGGTTGGGTCACGCTGAAGATCACGATGGCTTATTCCACGCTTACGGCCCACCATTGATGAAGGATCAAAAGAAGGAGACGAAACCAGACATAAAATTTCACCAGTCGAGGGTTCTATTGCAACAATACTCCCCAACTTACCTTGCATCAGCTTCTCTCCAAACATTTGCAATTCTATATCAAGACTCAAGGTTAAGTCTTTTCCTGGAGCAGCCTTAATATCAAGCTCTCCTCCTTTATATTTTCCTTGAATACGTCCGTGAGCATCACGAAGTAACACCTCTAAACCTTTGGTCCCCCGTAACTGCTTTTCATAAGATCGCTCTACACCTTGACGACCTATATAATCACCTCGAGTATAATAATCATCGTTAGCAATATCACGCTTAGAAACCTCTCCAATATCCCCTAGTGCATGAGCTGCTGAATTATGGGCATATTTACGAGTATCTCGTCGTTGGATGTAAAAGCCAGGAAATTTAAATAGTTTTTCTTGAAAAACAGCCGACTCTTCGACCGTTAGCTGAGTCATAAATAGTTGTGGGGTAAAAACAGAATACCCAGGATTCAACCTTCTATCTTTCATTTTAGCTACACGTTCATCAAAGTACTCTTTAGTAATTGACAAGGTACTGCACAAATCCAGCGTGTCTAGATCTACAATCTCACGAGGAATAATAGCAACATCATAGGAGGGCTCATTGAAGACAAGTAGTTCTCCGTTTCTATCATATATTGCACCTCTAGAGGGATAAATCGTTTTTTTAAGGAAGGCATTACTGTCAGCATTCTTTTTATAACGATCTGTAGCTACTTGAAGTGAAAAAAGTTGAATGATAAAAACAAGAACAATACCTATCGCGATACCTGCTATCACGAATTTTCTATTTTGGTATTGGTGCTTTGACATTAATTATTGCGTATTCTTTCGATTGCAAAGATACAAATAGTGGTAAGTATAGCACTACCTATGATGCGCAGCGAAAGCATGGATAATGAACTAATTTTAAAAAACTCTATTGAAAGAAGAGCTATATGATGAATTAACACTCCTAGTGATAAATATTTCAGATAACCTGCAACTCCCATATTACGAATTGATGGTCTGAAGTTATTAGCGTCGTCGTTGACTTGACAAAACATACTAATAAGCATTGGTCTTGAAAAAGCCAATAGTACGGCTGCAGCTGCATTCATACCCAACGTATTTGAACCTATATCGACACCTAATCCCAAAAAGAATGCCCAAACCATCAGCTGATTCCTAGATACCAAAGAGGAATCCATAAAAAACAGCAAGTAAATATAAAGATAAGGGGTAGCATAGCCAAAAACCAAAACATTATTCAAAAGCAATACTTGAACAATCAATAGCCCAAAAAACCAAAGGATGTAATTTATATATCGTGCGGCCATTTTAGTCTTCTCCTAATTGTTTACGTTCCATCAAATCTTCATTCTCAATCACTCTCACACCATCGAGTTTACCAAAGTCAACCGATAACTTCACTTTGAGATAAAACGAAAATCCATCATCAATATCACTCATATCATCTATGGTCCCTACCAATATGCCTTCAGGGAAAATAGCAGAGAATCCACTAGTTACGATAGTATCTCCTAAGCTAAAGGTGGCATGGCGGGGTAAATCTCGAAGATAGGCATAGCCCACATCTCCATACTCCCAAGTTAGATTTCCAAAATAGTTATTGCCTGCGATCTTACAGCTTATGTTACTCTTAGTGTTTAGAAGTGACATCACCCACGAATAGTGTGGTGATGTTTTATAAACAATGCCAACTACCCCATTACCGTCAATGACTCCCATTTCTGGACGAATGCCATCTAAGGAGCCTTTGTCTAAGGTTATAAAGTTATTAGCGCTGTTCAAGCTATTTTGAACCACATGGGCTTTAAAAAACTTATACTTGGAAGTTACTACATCATCAAGCAAACGATGATCCTCTTCAAGAGAATATTCCTCACGAATAGTTGCCTGTAAATTGGCTATTTTCTTTTCGAGCTCAATATTCCTATCAAGTAAATCTTCATTTATAGATTTAAGGTGAAAATAAGAAGTCACTGTTGATTTCCATTCGTACATTTTGCCTGTTGCAGTGTTGGCTGAAGTCAGATAAACACTGTGTTGGTAGTTATTGTACTTAAAAATCAAAATAAAACTGGTTACCTCTAAAATAATAAAGAGGAACCAGTAATTATATTGATGTAGAAACTGTAATAGTTTGCGCATTTACACTTATGTAGTATAGGTTTTGAACTCTACTAAAATTCTTGGTTAGAAACTCGTTTTAAAACAAGAACGAGAATTTATCAACATTCTTAAGTGCTATACCAGTTCCCATAGCTACAGAGTGTAGGGGATCTTCAGCAACTTGAAAAGGTATATTAAACTTGTCGTTCAACCTCTTATCTAAACCTCTAAGCAAAGCTCCACCACCCGTAAGATAAATACCATTCTGAACGATATCTGCATAAAGCTCAGGAGGAGTGTTCTCGAGTGCATTAAGAATAGCCGCTTCAATCTTAGAAATTGTTTTATCTAGACAGTGTGCAACCTCCTGGTAACTAACGGGTACCTCCATAGGTAAAGCAGTAATACGGTTTGGACCGTGTACGATATAATCTACAGGAGCATTCTCGCCTAGATCAGGCAAAGCAGCACCCACATGAATTTTAATACGTTCGGCCATACGCTCACTCACCTTAACATTGTGTTGTCTATTCATGTATTCTTGAATATCGGTAGTCAGGTCATCGCCAGCAACACGAATGGAGCTGTTCGAGACAATACCACCAAGTGAGATTACAGCAATTTCTGTAGAACCACCACCTATATCAACAATCATGTTACCTTCGGGCAACTCAACATCAATACCCACACCTATAGCAGCTGCCATAGGTTCAAAAAGTAGATATACTTCACGACCGTTGGCTCTTTCAGCAGAATCGTGCACAGCTCTTAGCTCCACATCAGTACTACCTGAAGGAACACCAATAACCATTCTCAAGCTCGGACGAAACAAGCGGCGACCAGGGTTTACCATAGCCATCATTCCACTTATCATCTTTTCGCAAGCATCAAAGTCGGCAATCACACCATCTTTAAGAGGGCGGACTGTTCGAATATTGTCATGCGTCTTTTCATGCATCATCTTCGCCTTGTTCCCAACCGCAATCATCTTGTTTGTTCTGCGGTCAAGGGCTACTACAGAGGGCTCATCAACAACAACCTTACCATTACTTATAATAATGGTATTTGCTGTTCCAAGATCCATAGCTATTTCTTGAGTAAAAGAAAATATTCCCATAAAAATTCTTTAATCCTTAATTAGTAAAAATATTAATGCTTGAAATGTCTAAAACCAGTTATCACCATAGACATTCCATTTGCATTGCAATAGTCAAAAGACTCTTGGTCACGTATAGAGCCTCCCGGTTGGATTACCGCTTTTATTCCTTCATCTCCAGCAAGCTCGACACAGTCGGCAAAAGGGAAGAATGCATCAGAAGCCATTACAGCACCATTTAGGTCAAAGCCAAAAGCTTTAGCTTTTTCAATTGCCTGCTTTAAGGCATCAACACGTGAGGTTTGACCAACCCCACTAGCAAATAACTGTTGATCTTTAGCTAAAACAATAGCATTTGATTTACTGTTTTTTACCACTTTATTGGCAAAGAGCAAATCCAATAGCTGAGAATCCGTAGGCTCAGCTTCAGTCACCACTTTTAAATCATCTAGAACCTCAACCTTCAAATCTTTTTCTTGAACCAATACTCCATTGAGTACGGAACGAAATTGTTTTTTGGGCAGGCTTATATCTTTTCGAACAAGAATTATACGATTCTTTTTATGACCTAGAATCTCAAGAGCATCCACATCGTAGTCGGGAGCAATAATGACCTCGAAAAATATTTTATCAATCTCTAAAGCCGTAGCTTTATCAACAACACCATTAGTTACCAGTACACCACCAAAGGCAGAAACTGGATCACAAGCCAATGCAGTTTGCCAAGCTTCGACCACTGAAGATCGAGAAGCTATGCCACAAGCATTATTATGTTTTAAGACTGCAAAAGTTAAGTCTTCGAATTCATCGATTAACTCAACAGCAGCATTGATGTCGAGCAAGTTATTATAACTAATTTCCTTACCATGAATTTGGTCAAACATTGATTCTAAATCACCATAAAAAGCCGCTTTTTGGTGCGGATTTTCACCGTATCTTAAAGTCTTCATTGTGTCGGCAGCGCAACGGAAGGCTGAACTATCTTCACCATCAAAATAGTTGAAGATAGAGGAGTCGTAATATGACGAAACTTTAAAAGCTTGTTTTGCCAACCAACGACGCTCTTCCAATGAGGTTACTGCTCCATGCTCAGTAAGCATATCCAAGAATGGCATATACTGTTCTTGAGAAGGGATAATAACAACATCTTTGTAATTTTTTGCTGCAGCTCTAATTAAAGAAATTCCACCTATGTCAATTTTCTCAATACAACTAACCTCATCAGCACCAGACTTAACGGTATCTTCAAAGGGGTAAAGATCAACTATAACTAAATCTATCTCATCAATTTCGTAGCGAGCCAACTCAGCTTGATCACTTTCGAAATCTCTTCGAGATAAGATTCCTCCAAATATTTTAGGGTGCAAAGTTTTCACTCGTCCTCCCAAAATTGAAGGGTACTGCGTTAAGTCCTCTACCGCTTGGCAGTTGTAGCCTAAAGATTCAATAAATTGGCGAGTACCACCAGTTGAAACAAATTTAACTCCCTCATCATTAAGTCGAGACAAAATTACGTCGAGTCCATTTTTATTAAAAACCGAGATAAGTGCTTTCTTAATTTTCTTGTTCGTAGACATCAGAATTACAAATTAGGTGATTGAATTACAAAGTTACGAAAATTTGTTTATGACGAGTAATAAAGGGCTTACGATTTACTGACAAAAAAGACTCTTTTTCTATTTTAAAAAAGAGTCTTTTTATAAATTATTGGATACTTAATTACCAAATAGACACTCGTTTGTCCTTTGGCACAAAAAGTGAATCTGTTTCAGTTATACCAAAAGCTGTATACCAATTGTCAATATGAGGCAGTGCACCGTCTACTCGCCATCTACCCAATGAGTGTGGGTCGGTTTTGGTACGATTTAAAATCTCTTCAGGACGGATATTACCAGCCCAAACATTGGCGTAGGCCAAGAAGAATCGCTGTTCTGGAGTAAATCCATCTTTGCTTTCTAATGGCTGATTTTTGGTAGCTTCTTTAAAAGCTTGGTACGAAACCTGAAGACCTCCATGATCGGCAATATTTTCACCAAGAGTGAACTCACCATTAGCAAATACACCTGGAGCAACCTCGATGTTATCGAAGAAGTCGGCCATTACCTTAGCACGAGCTTCGAAGTTTTTTCCGTCTTCCTCGGTCCACCAATCTTTCAGGTTACCATCTTTGTCATATTGACGTCCTTGGTCATCAAATCCGTGTGTCATTTCATGACCAATAACAACACCAATAGCTCCATAGTTGAATGCATCATCAGCTTCCATATCGAAGAATGGGTATTGCAAAATTCCTGCAGGAAAACAAATTTCGTTTGTAGTTGGGTTGTAATAAGCATTGACTGTTTGTGGGCTCATAAACCATTCGTCTTTATCAACAGGCTTACCCGCTTTAGCAACCATCTCTTTATGTTCCCAAGCATTTGCACGTTTTATATTATCCCAATAGCTATCTTTTTCGATAGGCAAAGTAGAGAAATCTTTCCATTTGTCGGGGTATCCAATCTTTACGTGGAAAGTATTTAATTTTTCTAAGGCTTTAACCTTAGTCTCTTCACCCATCCAGTCGAGTCCGTTGATACGCTCTCCTAAAGCTGTCTGTAGGTTAGAAACCAAGTCAACCATACGTTGTTTGGCTGCTGGTGGGAAGTAGGCCTCAACATACATTTGTCCTACAGCTTCACCCAAAGAACCGTTAACTGTACTAACAGCACGCTTCCAGCGAGGTTGCATCTTCTCTGTACCTGACATTATTTTGCCATAAAATTCGAAGTTTTGATTATTGAAATCATCACTTAAGAACGAAGCAGCCGAATTGATGACATTCCATTCCAAATAAGCTTTATGCTTATCTAGAGGGAGTTTTTTCAATAATGCATTAGCAGCTTCTAAAGCCTTAGGTTGACCAACGTCAATAGTTTCAATGCCTTCAAAACCACTATCGGTCAACAAGGTTTCCCAAGAAATGGCATCGTATTTAGTTTGTAACTCATCAATCGTGGTAATGTTATAGTTGGCATGAGGATCTCTTAGCTCAACTGGAGATAAGAATGATTCGGCCAATTGATGCTCTACCTCATATACATCTGCAGCAGATTTCTTAGCTTGCTCAGCACTAAAACCGGCTAATTCGAACATGGATGCAATATGCTTTTTATAAGCTTCACGAATAGTCTTTGTAGCCTCATCAGAAGCAAGATAGTAGTCGCGTTGACCCATACCTAAACCCGATTGATAAGAGTGAACAATATTCATCACACTATTTTTATCATCGGCACCAACGTATAATGCGAAATAAGGGAACAGACCGTATTGGTTCAAGCGAGCCAATTCAGCAGTCAACTCCTGATTGTTTTTGATTTGAGCGATACGCTCTAGATCTGCTTTAATTGGATTGGCACCTCCAGCATTCAGAGCCACACTATCCATAGCAATACTATAAAGATCACCGATTTTTTGCTCTATTGAACCCTGTGCGTGCGGAGTAGCAGCAAGTTTTTCAATCAAACCCTTGACCTGCTCACGGTTATTCTCGGCCAAAAGATCGAATGAACCAAAGCGAGAATATTCTGGAGGCAACGGATTACTAGCCATCCAACCACCACAAGCGTAATCATAAAAACTTGTTCCAGCAGGAACCGTGGTATCAAGATTCTCAGGGTGAACACCAGAAGTCAAGCTTTTTTGACCAGAGTTCGAACCACAACTGGCTGCCATAAAGCATGCAGCAAAAAGGGGGATACAGTTTTTGAACTTCATATTATTGAGTTATTAGTGATTAATATTTTTGGGCCTCAAGCTCTTCGTGTTCCATTAGTAAGGTTTCCCACTGAGCCATAATCTCATTAATATCTTGTTTATTCTTTTCGTATTTCTCATAGACCGAGACATCGGAAGCACCCTGAGGTGTAGCCAAAACGGTTTCAATCTCAGCTTTTTTGACTTCAAGTTTTTCGATTTTCTTCTCACACTCCTTGATGTCACGCTCAATCTTTCGGAGTCTGCGGTTGAGTTCTTTTTGAGCTTCGTAAGAGAGTTTTGTCTCACTTAGCTCTTGAGTAGTTTCGCCATCTGCAGACTTTGTTGGTGAGGCCGATAGACGAACGGCTTGTAGATCGTTTAAGTTATCAATATTTTTCTTTTGTAGAAAATCGTAAATACCACCCAAATGCTCTCTAACTTTTCCTCCACCAAACTCGTAGACCTTAGTTACCAAGCCATCGAGAAAATCACGGTCGTGACTCACAACTACAACGGTGCCATCAAAGTCGAGTATGGCCTCTTTAAGAACATCTTTTGAACGCATGTCTAAGTGATTGGTAGGCTCATCCAGAATTAAGAAGTTAACTGGCTCTAGGAGCAGTTTTATCATAGCCAAACGGCTTCTCTCACCACCCGACAACACCTTGACTTTTTTATCACTTGCTTCTCCTCCAAACATAAAGGCACCAAGCAGGTCACGAATTTTAGTCCGAATATCACCTACAGCTACCCGATCAATGGTGTCGAATACGGTTAAGTCGTCTGCTAGAAGCTGTGCCTGATTTTGAGCAAAATATCCAATCTGAACATTATGTCCTAACTTTAATTCGCCTTCAAAATCAATTTGCTCTAATATACATTTGACAAGGGTGGATTTCCCTTCGCCATTTTTTCCTACAAAAGCCACTTTATCGCCACGCTCAATAACCAAATCAACATGATCAAACACGAGATGATTGCCATATGCCTTCTTTACATCTTTGCTAATTACGGGGTAACTCCCACTCCGCGGAGCTGGTGGAAACTTCAAACGCAACATAGCCGTATCTTCATCGTCAATCTCGATGCGATTAACTTTTTCTAATTGTTTGATTCTACTTTGAACCTGTATCGCCTTTGTGGCTTGATAGCGAAAACGCTCAATAAAGTCTTCGGTTTCTTGAATTTGTTTTTGTTGGTTCTCGTAGGCTCGAAGCTGTTGCTCTCGTCTATCCTTACGAAGTACCATAAATTCGTCGTACTTCACCTTATAGTCATATATATGTCCACAGCTAATCTCAATGGTACGATTGGTTACATTATTTATAAAGGCACGGTCGTGACTTACTAAAATAACAGCATTAGCTTGAGTTCTCAAAAAGTTTTCGAGCCACTGGATAGACTCTATGTCAAGGTGATTGGTAGGCTCATCGAGTAATAATACGTCTGGCTTTTGAAGTAAAAGCTTTGCCAACTCAATACGCATTCGCCAACCTCCACTAAACTCTTTTGTGGGACGCCCGAAGTCTTCACGAGAAAATCCAAGACCAAGCAACGTACGCTCGACTTCAGCATGGTAGTTTGTTCCGCCAAGCATTAAGAAGCGGTCGTTCTCACGGGTAAACCGATCGATTAGGTCATGGTATGACTCCGACTCGTAGTCGGTACGCTCGGTCATTTCAATAGTCATTTTGGCTAGTAGATCTTGTAGATAAGACATCTGTTCAAAAGCCATTTCAGCCTCCTGACGCACAGTTTTGTCTTCAGCCAAAACCATAACCTGTGGAAGATAGCCAATAGTGACCTCCTTAGGGCTAGCCACAGAACCTCCAGTGGGGGTTTGTTGACCAGCGATAATTTTGAGCATGGTTGATTTTCCAGCTCCATTCTTTCCCACTAGGGCTATTCTTTCTTTGTTATTGACAACAAAAGATACATCCTCAAAGAGAGGTATGGCATTAAATTCGACTTTTAAGTTTTCTACAGATATCACGTTATTACTCTTTTACGACAGTTTTATATAATTACAAAGGTAGTCAATTCTAAACAACTGAAATTAAATTTACCTTAATTTCTAATTCAACAAAATAAGCTACTCGTTTGCTTGCTCTAACCTACTCGCAAGGGGCAAAGCTGCTACTCGTTTTAATGGTGTATATGCATATAAAAAGAGAGGAGCTTTAGCTCCCCTCTTCAATTTATTATATTTTAGATTTTCATCAGTTTGACTTAACCGATTGAAGAATAAACCTTTCGCAGAGTTTTTGAATTTCAAAAGTAACGATTTAGTAACCGTGCGTATTTCAGCGAATTGTGGTGCTATACAGTCAAATAACTCACGCCAAAAGTACGCATTATTTTTGAAACCAATACATATATTTTTTATTTGATAAACACCTCTCCTATGGAAAGAATGAATAAGGCAAGGCTTTTATCGGAAATACTCTTTCGAGGAACGAGAAAGGAGGATTTTTGATAAAATTCATTTTAGCCTTGACGTTTTATTCTTGGAATATATCTTTGTGTTCAGATAAAAATGATTATTCTCTCGTGCCAATATTTGTTTCGGTATGCTGAATTGTTTTATTTTATTTACTTTTGAGAAATATGAAACTTTTGCGAACAACTGACAATGGGTTCTTAATTAAGAGCCAGACCGAAATCTATAAATCTCATTTAAGTTAATAACTACCTTTTCTGCATTTTTAGAAAAACAATTATGCTTAGCTATTTGCCTCGCTTCTCTTAAGTGAAGATAAGTCTCGATATATATATTGGCCTTAATCAATGTAGAGATATAATCATCAACAATTGTATCAATATGTTTCACTCTATCATACGTTTTTGATGCATTTTGTTTCGTGTTTTCATCTTCTTCCTCAATACGATTTCGTTCTTCAGACGACATATAAGAGAATGTGGTATATCCACTATCTCTAAAGGTACTATGTAAAGGAGGGAGTAATGAATCAATATATGCATCACTTATTATTGTTCTGCGATCTATTTCTTGATAATATCTATCATCTCCCCCGACTTTAGTTATTATATTCTCATGGATGGATGTTCTGTAATTATTTATAACCTCCTGTATATCTAAACTATCCACATAATTAGTAGTATTGAAAATTGTTTCTTGAATAGGAATATTATGCATGTGTAATTGTTTTAGATAATAAAGCATAGCGCATTTCTTGTTATCTTCAAGATAAGGCAGTTCTTCCTCTGTATTGACAATAGTAATGTCTTTGGCTTTATATCGGTGAGACAACGTAATTTCCTTATTCTCATTACTGTGCATATTTATCTCCTCAACAATCTGAAACCGTACAATCTTGTCATTATAAGCATTGGAGTCTATATCTGAATAATAGAACCTGTAACTACATATATCCCAAATAATAACAAATTCATTGGTAGAAACAATAACTATCCCTATAGAAGATAATTCATGATCTTGTAATCTGAAATGAGATTCATTGATCTCATCCGAAAATAGTTCGAGATGCCTTAAATTGGAGCAACCTTGAAATGTAGTGGGATATATCTTGTTTATGCTTTTGCCCCCATTAATAGTTAATAAGTTGAAGCAATTAAAAAAGACATATGATTTTAGTGTGTCTATATCGTTAGGTAGAGTTATAGTACGTAGATAGTGGCAGTTTTGAAATGCGTGCTCGTAGATATGGACATTATTGTCGGGAATAGTTATGTGAGTTATTCCGGATCCTGCAAAAGCGAATGCTCTTATATGTTTGATATTTGCCCCGAAATCTATATGAATCAAATTTCTACATTTTACAAAGCAATACTCATCTATAAATTCTATGTTCGCCCCGGACACTCTAATTAAATTAGGACAATTCTCAAACTTAGGCATCATTTTTAGTGAAGTAGGCAATATAATCACCTTTAAATCTGGTAAATTTTTAAAAGAGTCACTGAAAACCTCCACATTTTCGTATCGGCTCATATCTAAGATTTCAATCTCGACTTTTCTTATGGAATCAAAAAAATCCATAAATAGATATAGCTTCTGATAATAGGTATATGGAGATTTCCAGCCTACATCAGGCAAGTGCCCTGTAATATTAAGATATGTGCATCCGCGAGGAATACTCAATAGTTCTAAAGAAGTATTGCTGTTATTATGAATAGTGTGCTTGTCCATGCTGTGGGTTACTTTATTCTTCAACAATATTATAACTCATTATTTTCAGCCAAATTTAGCAAATATCTGTAAACCAGCCATAATTATCTTTTAAAACCTTTGCTTTTACTTACTTCTGGCTTTGCAGGGGGCTTATATTCCTTGTCCTTTCTTTTGCTTGGGTTCGGCGGGCTTAATATGCGGTCTAACCGCCTGCCGGACTTCTTGATATTTTTGTTTAAACCAGTCGATTATATTTTGTCCGTTAATAGATAGTTTCAGTCTGTCAGAATCCTTGCTCTCCTTAAATAGCTGTAATTTGGCATCCTGTACGCTGAATGATTGGTTGTGTTCAGGTGAATGGAGTTTGTCCGTGACCGATACCGCTTCACCCTTAAATAGCTGCTTAATGACGTCTATTGTTAATCCAATACCCTTGCATAGCTGCGCTATCCGCAAACGTTCGCTTAAATGCGGAAATACGCTAAACAGCAGGTTTATATCTTCCTGTGCCTCGTATGGCTCATACTCCCGTTTGAGTTGGTTCAGGCGGGATTCCATTTCTGCGATTTCTTTTTCCTTATTCTGGGCGTAATCGTGCATATCGAGGAACTTCTCCCGCGCTTCATCCTTACGGTCGTACATATCCCCTACTTTCTCGTAAACTTCCTGCTTTTCTTCTTCGAGATAACCGATGCTCTCTTTCAAGTCTTCATTTTGGGCGAATAACTCCCTGTAATATTGAGGCGTGGAGATATGTCTTGCATTCGAGCCTTTGATACCTCGCTTCAAGTCATATTTCTGCATTTTCTCGGCATATGTGTCCTGAAACCGTTCCAGATTATCGCGTGTCATCACATGATCGGCGCAGAGTCGGACAGTATCTTTGGGCTTTTTCTGGCATTTCTTCTTACCGTTGTTCTTCTCGGCTTCCGCTTTTCTTCTTTCACCGGTTACGATAGGAACTACCGTTGCGTGAATATGGGGTGTCTTTTCATCCATGTGCAGGACGGCGGAAACGAGATTATCCCTGCCGAAGGCATCCTGCAACCATTTAATATTGTCGTTGCACCACTCATCGAGCTTGCCCTCTGACTGTATGCGCCGCATATCTTCGGGTGTGCCGGAGAGCATAACCTGTAACGCTCGGACTTGGTTATGGCTTATCTTGCGCTTTATCCCTGCGTTCTCGATACGGTGTTGTATAGCTTGCGTGCGGTTCTCTACTCCGTCCGGAAAATCGACAAACTCCCGGTTAAGATGTGTGCGTTCAGGATCGGCGTTGGCAGGATTAACCGTCCGCTCAATGTGAGCGGTCGTTCCGCTGTCGTTCCCTTTCGGCTTCTGTATATGTAAGACTGCAAAGCCCATATTAAGGTAAATTTTAAGTTTGATAATTTGCCGTAATTACCGCCTTGTGCGGTTGCGGTCTCTGACCGCTTCGGGGTGTCCAGAGGGGTTTACCCTTTGGCTTATTGGGGCATTTTTAGCAGGAGTGAAACGGATGCGTTAAGAAAATGCCCTAATAAGCTATGGCTTTTTGAAAAAGCCCATTGTGGTCGCTGCGGTTAAACTCTGATAGCAGCATTGGTACTTCCTTTGGTGACCGCACCTGCTACACTAAATATAGCGGGTGCAGTGTGTCGACAGGTTTAGATAGCTTCACAGATATTCTTCTCCATGCCCTCCAACTTTTGAGAAAGGGTTTCCATATCCCGGCTTATCTTCTGATTGGTTATCCGGGCGTATATCTGCGTGGTCTTAATATTCGTGTGTCCAAGAATACGGCTCACGGTTTCAATGGGTACTCCGTGCGATAACAGGATAGTCGTTGCCGCGGAATGTCTTGCAACGTGATAGGTCAGGCGAGTCTTGATGCCGCACTGTTTGCCTATCTTTTTCAGCTTCTCGTTACAACTGCTGTTGCTCGGAACAGGAAATACACGGTTATCCCCGGTTAAACCTTTGTATTTCTCTATTATCCGCTTGGGAACGTCCAACAGACGGATATTGGAATCGGTGTTGGTCTTGCGCCTGCGGGTGATGATCCACAGGTTACCGTCGAAAAACGTTTGCAGGTTGTCGGTGGTAAGTTTTTTCACATCCGCATACGACAATCCGGTGAAAACAGAAAAAACGAAGAGGTCGCGCACCAGTTCGTATGTTTGGTTTTTCATCGGAGCCTCTATAAGCGTTTGTATTTCTTCTTCTGTAAGATAACCCCTATCTACACTTTCGGAGCTATTGATATAGCCCGCAAAGGGGTTGAACGGCAATAAGCCTGTATTCCGGGCAATAGAGATTATATGCTTCAATACAATCATATATCCCCACACGGTATTGGTACGGCATTTCTTCTCCTCCCGCAGGTAGTATTCGAAATCGTTGATAAAGGTAAGGTTGAGCTCCTTTAGCGGTATATCCTCCCTGTGGTAGGTAAAGGGGAGAAACTCCCGTATATGCTTGCATACGGTGCGGTATCGGGCGAAAGTACCCTGCGCCCGGCTATAACCTACTTTCTTCTCGAACTCGGCGTTGTGCTGCTCAAATAACTTCAATAACGTTTCCTGCTTGATGCCGATACCGAGATAGGCGTTTTTTAGCTTTTCGGCGGTAACGTATCCGTCCGTCTGCATCAGCTCCTGATAACGGCGGTTTACGTCCACACGGATTCTGTCGATAGCGTGATTGATTTTGTGCGCTTCGGCACTCTTTCCCGATGCCCGGTTGTTCTTCACATCCCATAAGTGGAGAGGAACGTCCATTTTGCAGCTGAACTGTTTAACTTCGCCGTCCACTGTGATTCGGCACATCAAAGGCAGGTTTCCGTTTGGTTTCTCGCTGCCTTTCTTTACGTAAAATAATACTTTGAATGTTGACCTCATAACTCAATGCTTTTACTGGTTACAAAATTAGTTATCATTGAGTTATCTGACGGTATGAAAAATCACGCAAATCACTGAATAAAACCGATTAGCAAGAAATATTCGTTTATTACCAAGTAACGAGATGGTAACGGAACTACTGCTGTGTTCTGCTTAATTCTGTTTTTTCGCTTGTTGCAATACAATGCAAAACAGAGTGTAACGAACGCTCTGTCAGCTAATTCGCTACACTCTGCTTAAAAATGCTTTCTGCTTAGAAGTTTATTTTAGAAAAACTCTAGAATAGTTTTTCTGGATATTCACCAGATTTGATAAGTGCGTTAATTTTATCAACCACACCTTGACGGTCGGCAGCATAAGTAACACCAAACCATTTGCTTGTTGTATCCAAAACCTTCACACGAGCAGTACCTTCAGTGATCAAACGATTTACCACAAGAGGGATAAAGTATTCCGCTTTAGGATTGTCCATATTTTCTCTTAAGAACTCAGCAAAAGAAGCTTCTGAATGCTCAAAATAATCAGGTGTAAAACCCCACATATTCATAGATACCGGCGTGTGATCATCAATCACAACAGGCTTACCATTTTCGTCGTTAAAGGTTACCTTACCATTAACACGCTCAATAGCCGTACGCTCAACAACCGAAGTCAAATAACCTTCAGGATTAGTCTGGCACACACCACGCGCAACAGAACCACTTTCAGAAAGCGTATTACCAACACGGTAACCAACCATGCAGTAATCGTTTTTCTTACCCGTCATAGTAGAAAGCTCTTTGCCTAGCACCTCAAAACTATCTTTACCATAAAAATCGTCGGCATTGATAACTGCGAAAGGCTCATGAATAACATCCTTACCCATAAGTACAGCATGGTTAGTACCCCATGGCTTTGTTCTACCTTCAGGACAGGTAAAGCCCTGTGGTAAAGCGTTTAAGTCTTGAAAAACCACTTCAACAGGAATATGGTTTGCATATTTCTTAAGAATAATATCACGGAAATCTGCTTCAAAATCTTTACGGATAACAAAAACCACCTTACCAAATCCTCCGCGAATAGCATCGAAAATTGAGTAATCCATGATAGTTTCTCCGTTAGGACCAAGCCCGTCCAACTGTTTAAGTCCACCATATCGGCTTCCCATACCAGCAGCTAGAACAAATAATGTAGGTTTCATATTTATCGTGTTTTTATGATTAGTTTTTATTAAGACAAAGATACAAAATATTGTATTATAGAGTCTTTATTTTTTGATTAAATCTTTACTACAAACTAGAAGGGATAACCTATAGCGAAGTGGTATCCCAGCCCATCTTTAAATTTCTCAATATTGTAATAACCTTTCTTTTTCGTCTTGTAAGGGTCGTGTAGGGCGACACCCCAGTCGAATCTCAAAACCAGAAACCCAAAATCATAACGCAGGCCAAGCCCTGTACCTAAAGCTATTTGCCTAGGTACATTGGCCAATTTAAATTTACCTTCTCGACGGTTTCGACTGCTTGCATCATTGGAATCGACACCTGGGTCATCTCTTAACAACCATACGTTACCTGCATCAAGAAAGGTAGCCCCATGAAGATCACCAGCAATACGGAAACGGTACTCAATATTAGCTTCTAAACGTATATCACCCGTTTGATCAATGAATGAATATCGGTTACTTTTATCGGGTACATACCCTCCAGGGCCAACACTACGCACAGTAAAAGCACGGATACTGTTGGCTCCTCCAATATAGAACTGTTCGCTATAAGGAGCTACTCGCGAGTTTCCATAAGACCAAATCACACCTGCACCAAGACGAGTCGCAATAGATTGATTACGATTCAGTATCCATTGATACCTGACCTCGGAGTTAACTTTAAGGAATTGGGCAAAAGGAGAACCGAAAAGTGCCTTTTCTTTTTTAGAGATGCTTTGCCCAAAGGCAGCATAAGCAAGTGAGGTTAAGTTACCCGAAGAAACAATGGTGTTTTGCCACCACAGACGACTATTTCTCTTTTTAAGTGGAGCATTGTCGTAAGTAAACACATATTCCATCGCGGGGATAAACTGATTCTGCAAGCTCACATAAAGAGCTGGGTTGAGTTCGGCTATAGAGTCGAACGCAGCAGTACTACTTTTAAGCACATTAAAGGTTAGCCTCAACGGAGAAAACGAGTGCCTAACGGTCCTTTTGGGTTGCAGATCATAAGTAGCCTTTCCTCCAAACGAGAGGATTCGATAATATTTTGCTCGATTAAGCTGATCGGCATAGAGCTGGAAAGTTGTTGACGCAGGGAACGTAAACTCCCGACGATGCAACTTAGGGAAATAGAGTCGTGGGAAAGTCAAAGAAGTAGATATCCCCAGCTCATAACTATTCATCAGAGAACTCTTATTGGTACCTGTCTGCCATTCATACGACCCTTTGAGTTGAACATTCCATTTCTCACCTCCACCAAACACGTTTCTTCTACCTAAGGTAAAAACAGCTCCAGGACCTAGTTGATCATTACTTTTGGAGGTTACGTTAAGATCCATTTCGGCATCCATGGGCAACTCTAAGGCAGCACGAATATTCAAATCTAGGGAATCACTAGTAAGTTTTGGACCTACTGGTACATATTCACTCTCAATATGTTTGAATATACCGACTTCCCCCAGCCTCTCTTGCATACGCATATGACGAGTCTGGCTATAAAGTTTTTTCTTACCTCTACGACGGGCAGAGACATCGGAAGAATATTGATCGGCATTGACCCAACGATAAAGCATATTCGGACGTACGGGGAGTTTATTATAATAATAGATATCCAAGTCTCTATAAAGCAACGTATCGTTAGGTTCTTCTCCATTTTTACCTAAGATGGCTACAGAAGTCTTAGCTACATAATACTTACGCTGTGCCTCAGGAGGTAAGCCTGGTAGCGGACGCATCCGTAAACTAACTTCCCCCTCAACGAGTGTCGTGTCTGCTTGAAAGGTCAATAAATCGGGGCGAAAATAGTAATAACCAAGGTTTCTGAGTATCGTATTAACACGTGTGCGTTCAGCATCAAGGTCAAGAACATTAAACTGATCTCCAGGTTTTACTTTAGACCAGCGCGAAGCATAGTTAACAATGTTCTGAATAGAGGGCTCAAACTTATAGTAGGTCAGGGTATCCACCATATAAGGATGCCCCATGTTTACAGTATAATGAATTTTAGCTTTGCGGTCGTTCTTTTTATTGGGAACTATATCATAAGTTACCAAGCCATTAAAGTAGCCAAAGTCATGTAGAATATTAGTTCCAATCTTAACCCGAATATCTGGGTTAACGGTTGAGATAAATACAGGCTTAGCGGCGAAAGCATTAAAGATCCACTTGCCAAAACCTTTTTCATAACGTACAAAACTATTATACACCCACAAACCGAAAGGAAAGGGGATTCTATGACTAGAGCTACCAAACAAACTATTATTGGGTGCTTTAGATAAAGCAGCCTCAAGTTCGTCTAGAGCTGTATTGTCTGTTTTATTAGCAGGCTTTTTGTCATAATCTGTTTTAGTAGTCCCGGTATATAAGACCTCACCTTTTGGCAGGTTCTTAGTGGTGGAGCAAGAAGACAAAACAATCAAGCTCACTAAGAATAGTCCTAAGACCTGCTGCAATATTTTTATTGTATTGTGTTTTTTCATTTCTCTTGTTTTTTCTTCTTTTTAAAGATAAACAGCTCACCCAAACGATTTAGCTTCTTACGTAGGATAAGACCTACACCAGTTTCGGTAATCTCTCCCTCCAACACACTTTCGTAGTTTTTGTTATGGAAGATTCTTACAAAGCGAGTGCCCGAAGCATCAAGCCTATATTCTAGCGAAACGTTGTCGATAAAGGAGTCGAAATCATTTTCGGCTTGTACTCCAGTCTTGATTCGTCCACCTAAACTAATTTGGAATCGGTTATTCAAAAATCGCTGTGAATACCTGAAGCTATAATCGGTACGTTTTCCACCTGCTTCAGACATATCATACTCTTCAACACCTACCGACAAGCTTGCATTTTTAAGTGATGAACCAGCAATAGCGTTAATTTGACTTTGCAACACACTATTCAGAGCTGCTCCCATATCAAGACCACCCTTTCCTCCACTACCAGAGCTTGCCAAATAAACACCAGTAGCAAGCAATGCTATAGCCTGTTTACTACGCTCTTCTTGACCCATAGAAGCCAACTGATTCTGAACCGTAGAGTTATCTGGTGCATTGACATCAAATACGAGTTGAAGATTATCCAACCTGTTTTTAGCCCCAATAATGACATCAAAGTTAACCATATGAGAAGACCCATCAGCCTCGGAAACGGAGGCTCGCACCCTATCGGAAGCAAGCAAATTGAGCTTAGGATTGTCAACCTTACCCGTCCATTCGATATAACTATCGTTGGATATTTGGAACTCTTTAGACGGGATTACAGGCAATGAATACTTTATAATACCCCCACTTAAGGCATAACGACCATTTAGGAAGAACTCACCCTGAGGCGTGTATTGCATCGATAGATCTCCACCTCCTTGCAAGGCTATTCTACTACTCCTATCAGCACTTAAATCGACTTTAAACTGAACCGATGGATCAATGTGAATAGCCATCACCATATCAATTCCACCAAGTTCTCGAGGTATCGTATCGGTATGCACCTCAGTGGTATCCCTAAATGATGTAAACTGAACCAAATCACCCAGCCTATCTTGAACAGTAAGAGGAGATTCCGTAAGAACATAGGTTAAATCGGTATTATCCAACACCGACATGTTTCCTCGCATTTTCAAAGCATCGAGTGTTCCTCTAACGGTCGCATTAACCCCGACAAAAAGCTTTCCGTAGAGAATACTCTCCTTAGTACGCTTAGCATTAATTAGTGTATAGTTGCTTGCCGTAAGTTTTAAGTCTATAACTGGTTCGGATAGATTAGTAATATCGACTGTTCCATTAATCTTGAATGGGTTTTGATCGGTACTATAAATTGCAAAATCATTGAAAACAATCTTACTATCTTTGACTACCACTGGTCTACTGTCAAGGGTAAATTTAGCCCCAGCTTGTTTTGAGAAGATCGTTACACTATCCAAAATAAGCTCTCCGTTGATCTTAGGTGCATCGGCAGACCCCGTAATATGCAAGTGCCCATCAATATCACCATCTAAAGCAAGTTCTCCTTCGGGAAAGAGAACATTGGCCACCTTCAAGGGGAAATGTTCAAACACTGCATTGACATCAACCACATCTTGTTCTCCTGCCCTGTTGATAACACCATCAACCATCAGGACTTCATCGTGATTATGTGTAAGGTACATATTGATAAGATCCGAGTTTTTGCCATCGGGTAACCATGTGGCTCCAAGACTTAAATCTCCAATAAGCTTTTTCTCGTATTGCAGGCTATCTATAAAAAGCTCAGTAGAAACTTGCAATGTGGAGTCGGTTTGCACATAATGTGTTTCGGCAGAGAATACCCCATCGAGTTGTGGCAAGAATGGGAATAAGCGAGTGATGTCATTGAGCTGAATCTCCCGAATATCAATATTCATATTTTGTAGAGAGGTTGTATCTTTGAGGTTGGAGGTCATCTTAAAACCAATCTGACGAGTTTCTTCCATATCAATGTCGGCAAAAACCCGAAAGTCATCGCGTAAGACTAACCAGTTCTTCTTGTCCTTAAACTTAAACTTCCTAAATGCTATAATGGGTTCATCAGGAGTTAGGGTAACATAAGTACCTTTGCCCACAGGCATTATATTAACGCCGAACAAAAGTCCCTTCATATTATTACCTGTTTCAAAATCAAGATCAATACTAGCACTACTCTTACTTAAGAATCCACGAACAAAACTACGGAAGGCTGTCTCTTGATTTTTCTTACCCTTCACCACCCCAGTTTCTACACGAATACCTGTGGTATCTTGATCTAGGGTAAAGATAATCGAGTCTAGTTTCAATGAGTCCACTTTAAAGCCACCCACTCCCATCCAACCGTGCATACCCCTTAAAGGATTGACTTCGAATTTGGCAGTTGAGTTGGTGTAGTTTATCTTATTTTGAGATAGAAGAGACGAGATTACATTTTTTTGTCCAACCTCCCAAGCCAAATGAGCTTCGGGCAAATGCTTTTGAAGGTCGTTATAATCAATATCTTTTTTCTTAAGCTGAGCCATAAAGGTTTTCATCAGCAAAGTGGACTGATCCAAAAGCTCATTAAACGACTGGTGAGCATCAAAATGGAATGCAAAGTCACCAGAATTTATAGTCAAACATACAGAGTCATTATCGGTTATCAGATCAGCTGTTATATTTACAGGGTCCTTAATTCGTTGCTTAGAAAGGCCCAATTTATAGAGGTCTATATCTTCAATACTAACTTGATAATTCAAATTCAGCATAGGTGCAGTCAAGATATAGTAGCCATCTATAGTTCCTTTTACAATAGGATTATCACTACTTATTTTAGTTTGCAGTTTGCCAGAGTTCAAAAGGGCACTTAAGTTAAATTTCCTAAAAGCCAAATGATCATATCTCAATTCATTTAGGTGTAGATCAAATTCTCCTTGGGACTTATTCGACATAAAATCTATACCCGAACCTTTTGCCTGCAAACCTAGCGACAGGTTATAAAGAGGCTGATTAGGTATGAAATGATTAATATTAAGAGAATCAATATCTCCACTTACACGATAAGACTCATTAGCTGTATCATAATCAGCTTCTAAATTGACAACTCCTTTACCTTGATTAAGCGAGAGCTGTGTATGAATTTTACTACCGTTTATACTTGCGATACCTTTTAGCAACATTTGCTTAGGTATTCTTATTGAGCCATCATCGGCAATCCAACTCTCAAACCTAGATAAATCATAAAAATCACCTAGTAGATCGACCTGACCTACACGCTTGTTTTCATCACAAGCCTTTTTAGCGGCTCCTTGAATCGTAAAGATAAAAGAGTCTGAGAGTTCAGCATAAACCTCGTCTAGTCGAAGATTATCAGCTGTACCACTTGCTTTTACTTTGGCTATTATCGGGCCCCAAGTTGAGATATCAACATCCTCATCTTTAACTCCTAGCGCCATAGCCAATTCTTTCAAACTCAAATGAACCGAGGCATCTATTTGTGTTGGAACAGTATCATTACACCAGTTTAGAGGGGCATCAACCCCAAGAGTAAACAGAGATAGAGGAGTACGGAGTGATAAGTTAGAACAACTAAAGTACTCGTCAGTCATTTTCAATCTACCCTCTAAAGAGTTAACTTGAATTCCCGATTTTTCGAGGAAGCTAAACGTTTCGATATTTGCCTGAATGAGCTTTTCACCATAGAATACCGAGTCGAAGGAGAGAGAAAGTGTTTTAAAATCTAAATTATTAGGATCAACCCCAAGCTGACGAACAATACTTCCACTTTGATATGTTAATGCAGCTTCGGAAAGGTCAATTCGAGATACTCCATAATTGCCTGCACCCAAATCTATGTTAACTCCTCGAACATTCAGTGAAGGAAGATGCGCACCAAGAGTCATAGAATCAAGAGGCATTTGCAGATCGACACTACTGTTGGTCAAATTGATGTTATCAAGTAGAATGGTCCAATCAAGAGGCTCTTCGTCGGATTTAGTTTCTGTCGTATCGGCCAAAACAACCAACAAATTAATTTGATCTAAATAGATATCCGTAAAATCGGCAATACTTGTATCCAAGTCAACCAAACGAGTACCTACCTTAATATCCCCTAAAGTTCCCTTAACCTTAACCCCATCAATTAATGAACGAGTATTAACCTTTGCCTGATTTAACATCAGTGTATTAAGCATCACCTTCTTTTTGAGCAAGGGTAAAACTTGTACGCTTACATTAAGCTCGCTGAAAGATAGCATCGTATCTTTTTCTTGAAGGACCGTAACATCGCGCACAAGTAAGTTCAAGGGAAAGCGCAAGTCAACCCTACCTATGCTAATATCCATACCTGTAGCTTCAGACACATAAGAAGTAGCCTTCTTCTGTATAAAATTCTGAACTGAAGGAATGTATAAACTAACAATCAACAGAGCAAATATGATTATAGGAATCAATAACACCAATACAATGCGTCTGACCCATTTTCTTTTCATAAAAGATTCTTTTTATTTAACGCCTCAACCTTATAAGGTTGGGGTAATCGTTATTTTGTCTTAAGATATTTTGCTATCGCTCCAGTCAAGTCTTGAAGCTTTATCAAAGCTAGATTCACTATCTCGTGCTTATCAAAGTCTGTCCGATCAGAGTCAAGCATTGAGAGTAATTCACTAAGCTTGGGTTGCCCTAACATCTTTACCAGAGGTAACAGTTTATGAGCTGTTCTCACTACTTCTTGCCAGTTACCATCTTTAATAGCAAGATTAAGGGCCTCAGCTTGTGCAGTTCCATCAGCAACAAAGCTCTGTAAAATAGAGTCTAATGCCAGTTTATCATCTCCTACAAACTCTTGAAGAGTGTTCAGGCTAAACTCGGGCTCAACCTCTTGCTGAAGTACTCTGTTTTCGACTACCTCAAGTTTATTAATAACATCAATCGCCTGAAAAGGTTTTTTCAACACCCCTATAAAACCAGCCTTTACAAACTTAGTTTCATCCATAAAGGTTCGTGCAGACATAGCCAAGACTGGAATTGTTTTAAAGGTATCTATATTACAGGAACGAAGCAAGTTTAGGAATTTAAATCCATCCATTTCAGGCATCTGGATATCGGTAATCAGAAGTGAATAGGTCTTAGATTTTAAAGCCAAAAACACTTCATCCGTCGTGTTACAAGTAAGAACTTCAGCACCGTATTTTCGAAGTATCAAAGCTGTTAGCTTTAATTGTATTTTGTCGTCATCCAGAAGCAGAATACGGGTACCCTCTGGAAATTCAACCTTCAGCGAATCTTTATCACCTATCTCTCTGGAGTTAAGCTGTCTGACTGGAATCTGTACTGTAAACCGAGAGCCTTTACCCAGCGTAGATTCAATCGAAACAAATCCATTCAGACATTCGACAATTTTACTTACAATAGAAAGACCTAATCCAACTCCTTCTTGACCTTGAGCATTTGGTAATCGCGTAAATTCCTTAAATGCCTTGTTTTTCTCATACTCAGACATCCCAACTCCCGTATCGGTTACTCTGAAAACAAGTTGTCCATTACTCATACTAGCGAATAATTCTACACGACCAACATTAGTAAACTTCTTAGCATTTGAAAGTAAATTGGTTAGAATTTGTGCTAAACGCATCCGATCTGACTCTATCCATTGATTAAGCTTAGAGGAGTTAAAGTCTGTGATAAACTCAAGCCCCTTAGCTTTAAATTGAGGAATAAAGAACCCTTCAATTTCAAGAAGCAAGTCGTAGATATTAAATACGGTTGTGTTGATGTTGGCTTTATTTAAGTCTAAAGAGTGATAGTCTAATAGGTCATAGATTAAGCGATAAGCATGATTAGTAGCTTTATCAATATTGAGCAAAAAGCTTTTTTGTTCTTGTGTTAAAGCTGTATCATTCAGGAGTTCAGAATATCCCATAATAGTCCCTATCGGAGCTTTAATATCATGAGTAATTGTCAACATAAGCTTCTCACGAGCTTGAAGTAAATCTTCTGCCCGCCTATTGGCTCGTTCAAGAGCTATACGATATTTATTTCTCTTATTTATATCACGAACCAAAAGTATACTAAACACTATTGTTAGTAGAATAGCAACCAAAGCAATTATACCTACCCATTGCACTGCTGTCTGCCTACTTTCATTACTTGACCGAATTCGATTGAGCAGATCATCCACACGAGCTTTATCATAGTTCGAGAGGATCGAGTCAATTTGCAAACTTAACTGCTTGCTTATCTTTTTGAGTTGATTTGTCTGGTATGTCCTTTTTTGAACTAACCGCCTTTCAGCTTCAAGTGATTCTTTGATTTCTACTATTAGCTTTGTATCTGCTGTATCTTGACGAATAGACGACTGATAAAAAGTATCAACCGCTATCTCTTCGTAAGTCCGAACCTTAACGGTACTATCCATTTTGCTAGGAGAAAATGCTTCAGCTAAGCGACGAAAAAATCGTTTCTTCTTGGGCTTTGTAAGCACCGTATCAGCTTTTAACTTAATGCTAGTTTTGACAATGGGAACAGGCTCCTTAGAAAGTAAAAGCTTATCTAGATTAATCGAAGAAACTTTTAAATTGGTATTCAACTGGCTAAACGAGTGAATCAATTCTGTCGTCTTAGAATCCTTCTGCTGTATCAGTAAGGATATACTATCCGTATTAAGAACTGAATCATCATCAAGCTGAGTCAATACCCTCACATTGGCATATAAAAACCACAACGTAAGGAGTAAAACTACCAACAAAGAGCTAAACCCTAAGATTAATTTAACTTTAATATGTTTAGAAGGAGCCTCCATTATCCTATCTGGTCTTTTGTCTAAAACGTAACCATAAAAGAATTCCTGCAGATGTTAACCCTACAGGTAAAGCCATCCAAATCCCTACAATCCCCCAATCAAATACAAATCCCAAAGCATAACCCAATGGTAGTGAAACCAAAAAATAGGAGAATATAGCAATGTACATCATCGGCTTAACATCACCAATACCACGTAATGAGTTTGCATAGTTAATTTGCAAAGCATCGCCAAATTGATATAAAATCATCGGCAACATCAACATTAATATCATAGCCCCAATCTCAGGATTATCGGCCTGACCAAACCAACCAGCAAAATGTGATTTCAAGGAGAAAACTACGGTTGATAGTATAACAGCTAAAACTAAAATCAAGTGAAAACCTGCTGTAGAGGTCTTTCGAATACTTTTCAAGTTATTATTACTCTTAAAATTACTCACACGTATGGCTACTGCTGCACCCATACCCGTATAAATCATAAAGGTAGCTGTCGAAACAGTAATCACAATCTGATGCGAAGCCAAAGCCTCACTACCTAGCCAACCGACCATGATTGCACTAAGGCTAAAGCTTGCACTCTCCAATCCCATCTGTACACCCACAGGCCACCCCATTTTATTGATCTGACCAACTAGTGTTTTGGTTAATGGCAAGCGCATAAATCCTTCACGGTATTGGGTATAACGCGTAGAGAAAAAGAAAATACAGGCAAAAACAATAACAATCAAGATACGCGAGAACAAAGTGCTCATTCCAGCACCCACTAAACCAAGCTCAGGGAAGCCAAACTTCCCATAAATCAGAGCATAATTACCTACGATATTCATCGCATTACCACCAACAAGCAACCACATTGGAAGACGCGTGTCGGTAATTCCGTCAGAAAACTGCTTAAACGCATTAAATAGTACTACGAAAGGAATAGAACAAATTAAGATTAAAAAATAGGGCTTGATAAGATACATCAAGTTTTGAGGCTGCCCCAAGTGCTCAACATTTAGGTAAACGATATACATAATTAATGTAAGTATTGCACCTAACATAAGGTTTGAAAGCAAGCTCCCCTTAAGTGATTGTCCTACCTGAGAGAACCGTTTCATACCAAATAATCGCCCAACAATAGGTGTCAAACCATAACTAAAACCTGTACCAAAGATAATGGGTAGGTTAAATACATTATTAACAAAACCTACTGCGGCCAACTCATTTTTGCTGTGCCACGAGATCATCAAAGTATCAGCAAAACCCATCACTATAATACCTAGTTGCCCAATAATTATGGGTATCCCCAGGTAAAGTAGTGCTTTGTAATCCGACTTATATTTTTCGTAAAATCTCATAATTGTGTGTTATCCTTTCTATAATAAAGAACCGAACTATTCTCGGGTATAAATGTTGATTTAGCTATTTCTTGCAAGAGCTCAGCTGAAATTGATTTATAATCTGAGACTACTCGATTAATCTCTTCGACATCTCCTAAAAGCTCGAACCAAGCTATGTTAGTTGCCACGTTCAAATAGCTAATATTATTAAATATGTAATTGGACTCAAACTTGTTTTTCACTTTGTCCAATTCATAATCTGCAATTTTCTCTTCTTTGAGCAAAGCCAATTCTTCCCAAATAGCTGCCTCCGCTTCCGATAGACTCACACGCTCATGGGGTTTACCGCCAATATGAAAAAGTCCAGCATCGACCGAACCCGACACATAAGCATCAATTGACGAAAACACCTTCCGATCTAAAACCAATCGCTGATATAGTCGGCTTGAAGCCCCATTAGATAATATATCCGAAAGAATATCAAAAGCATAATAGTTACGGCTCCTTCGATCACACATATGAAAAGCCATAACTAACATATCAACTGGAACAGAGCGCCTCACCTCTAAAAAGCGCTTCTCTTGTTGGGCAGGCTCTATGATTAAAGGCTTTTTAAAGTCACTAAACCTTTCGATAGAGCCGAACCATTTTTCGGTCAAACCAACTGCTGTTTCGAAGTCAATGCCACCAGTCACAGCTAAAATTGCATTATTGGGCGTATAAAACTTATCGTAAAACTGCTGTACATCTTCAATATTTGCATTTTTAATATGCGAGATATCGCGACCAACCGTTGGCCATCTGTATGGATGTACTTTGTAGGCTAATTCACGAATTAAGTGACCAACATCACCATAGGGTTGATTTAGATAACGTTGCTTGAATTCTTCTGTTACCACGTCTTTTTGAACAGTAACACTTCGTTCGTTAATCGAGAGATTAAACATACGATCAGACTCCAACCAAAACCCAACTTCTACATTCTGACGAGGGACTGTGAGATAAAAATTGGTAATGTCATTATTTGTCCAAGCATTGTTCTCACCTCCAGCATTCTGCAAAGGTTCATCGTAGCTTGGAGCATTCTCCGAGCCAGAAAACATAAGATGCTCAAAGAGATGAGCAAAACCTGTTTTATAGGGATTTTCGTCTTTTGCACCAACATCATATAAGAGATTTAAGGCTACCATTTGGGTAGCCTTATCTTCAAAGTGTACTAAACGTAATCCGTTTGAAAGTATTTTACGATTAATTTTCAACATAAATCAGTCTATAATCGACATCTTAATGATTTTCACATCTGCACATGGGCGGTCGTTGCGATCAGTTTCTACTTCTTGAATCAAATCAACGATCTCAAGACCTTCGACAACTTCGCCAAACACAGTATATTCTTGATCTAAATGAGGAGTTCCACCAACTGTAGTATAAGCCTGAATCTGCTCAGGAGTAAAGGTAAACTGAGGTTGCAAAGCAGCCTCTGCTTCTGCTTTCTCAATTAGTTCTTCTTGCAGGTTAAGAAGAGCCTCTTCATTTTGTTCTTTTCGAAGCTTATAGATATCTTTCATGTGCTTACGAGCCAACTCCTCGAATATCTCATGAACTTTTGATTCGTTCATCTGATTTTCCAGACCTATGATTGATTCTTCTGTATAGACATTGCCCGTCACGATATAAAACTGACATCCCGAAGATGCTTTTTCTGGATTAACTTGATCTCCTTGGCGTGCAGCAGACAAAGCTCCTTTTTTATGAAACAACTCAGGATAAACAATCTCAGCAGGAATAGTATAGCCTAGATCTCCAGAACCTAAAGACTTTCCTGCAGGAGCACCTTTTGAATCAGGATCACCAGCTTGAATCATAAAGTCTTTAATAACACGATGAAACAGAGTTCCTTCGTAAGTTCCATCTTTAACAAGTTTCAAGAAATTATCTCTATGGTTGGGAGTTTCATTATAGAGTTTGATTACAACATCACCTAAGGTGGTTTCTACTTTTACTTTTTGTTGGGTATCCATATCATTCTTATTTGATTTCAAGCTGCAACTGACTAACAGTAAACTCGCTATTACAAGTATATTAAAATTCTTATTCATAGACTCGATTCTTAAGTTGAGCAAAAATACAATTAATCAACTATATAAGCATTCAATAAATACCCTAATTCTCTACTTTTTCCAATAAGCTATTTATTTTAACAGAGATTATGTAGGAATATCTAACTTGAGTTAATATAATATCAACTCAGAGATTTAAAGATTTGAAAAAACAGCATACCTTTGTGTAAAGACTAACTAAGCTTATAAAATGAATTCTATTTTAATTGTTGAAGATGATATAACATTTAGCCTGATGATAAAAACCGTTTTGATAAAAAAAGGATATAAAGTCGACACGGCAAGTAACATTTTAAATGCTAAGAAAGCGATCAAAGAGCATCATTATGACCTAATCCTTTCTGATATGCGTCTTCCAGACCAACAAGGAGAAGATTTACTTAAATGGATGCACAGCATCAATCTAAATACGCCATTTATTATCATGACCAGCTATGCCGATGTTCAGTCGGCAGTAAGAGTTATAAAGCTGGGGGCTTTTGATTACATCACCAAACCTTTTCACCCCGAAGATTTACTCGGAAAAATGGACGAAGCTTTAAGTACATCACTCAGCACTAAAGGTTCAGCAAAGCCTAATCAAGAGAGATGCGAATCGAAACCTCTTGAGCCTTCCGAAAATTACATACAAGGCAATAGCCCTGCATCTGACCAGCTTTATCAGCACGTAGATTTAGTTGGTCCTACAAATCTATCAGTGCTTATTGAGGGTTCAAGTGGAACAGGGAAAGAACATATAGCCCATTTAATACATAAAAAAAGTAAGCGTGCAGACAAACCTTTCATCGCTATAGACTGTGGAGCAATCCCCAAAGAGCTAGCAGCATCTGAGTTTTTTGGACACATAAAAGGTGCTTTTACAGGAGCAGTTACAGATAAGGTTGGAGCTTTAGTCGAAGCAAAGGGAGGTACTGTTTTCTTAGATGAAATAGGCAACCTAAACTACAATACACAAATTCAGCTTTTAAGAGCACTACAAGAAAGAGTGATTACCCCGATAGGATCAAACTCAGAGGTTAATATTGATATCAGGATTATTGCTGCAACCAATGAAAATTTGCCAAAAGCCATTGAAGCGGGAGCTTTTAGGGAAGATCTTTACCATCGAATCAATGAGTTTAGCATTCGCGTGCCAGATCTTAGAGAGCGTACAGAAGATATTCCACTATTTATGGATTTCTTTTTAGCAGAATCTAATAAGGAATTTGATAAGTCGGTATCGGACTTCACTCCTCAAGCAAAACTAGGAATACTACAGCACCCTTGGCCTGGAAACATCCGTCAACTTCGAAACACCATACGCAAGGCTACCTTGTTGACTCAAACTGATCTAATAAGCTTCGAAAACCTAGAAATAGATCAACTCTCACAAGCTACCAACTTCACAGAGCCTTTATTAGTTGCTCAGCTCTCGACTGGGCCAAACATTGAGCTTTACGATGAGCAGTCTGAGAAAGAAAAAATAGTTGCTGCTCTCAAGCATACAAAAAACAATAAAACTCAAGCAGCTAAACTCCTTAAAGTAGATCGAAAAACCTTATATAATAAGATCAAGCTTTACGGATTAGACACATAAAGCAAAAGGCGTGAGAAACTGAATTCTCACGCCTTTTGTTTGTATGATATCATTTGTAGTAAATTATACCTAAAGTGTAAAACTATGCCAAAGCACATCCTCTGGAACGGGTGCAATGACCTCAATCTTCTCTTTAGATACAGGATGTACCAAGGAAAGATAACGAGCATGTAAACTAATACTTGCATCAGGATTTGATCGATTGAAGCCATACTTTAAATCTCCTTTAATAGGACATCCAATTTTAGAGAGCTGCGAACGAATCTGATGATGCCTACCTGTCAAGAGGTTAATCTCCAACAGGTAATAGTTATCGGACTTCCCTATTACTTTATACTCTAAGACAGCCTTCTTGCTATCTGGCTGGGGTTCATCGTAAGCGTAACTCTTATTTTGGCGCGTATTACGAACCAAATAATGCGTAAGCACCCCTTCATCTTCCTTTGGTTTATTTTTAACGATAGCCCAATAGTGTTTCTCTACCTCACCATCCTTGAATAATTTATTCAACCGAGGTAAAGCCTTGCTTGTTTTAGCAAACAAGACAACTCCACTTGTTGGGCGATCTAACCGATGCACAACGCCAATAAAGCAATTACCTGGCTTATTATACTTCTGAATTAGATACTCTTTAATAGTATCAGAAAGTGGGGAATCGCCCGTTTTATCTCCTTGAACAATTTCAGAGCTAGCCTTATTTACTACAATAATATGATTGTCTTCGTAAAGTACTTGCATAAATTACATATTCATTCCACCACAACAGTGAATAACCTGACCTGTTACATAAGAAGAAAGGTCTGAAGCCAAAAATAAAGCAACATTCGCAACATCATCGGGAGTACCACCACGACGAAGAGGTATTTGTTTAGCCCATTCTTCACGTACCTCTTCTGAGAGAGCACCAGTCATGTCTGTTTCAATAAACCCTGGAGCAATAGCATTAGCACGAATACCTCTAGAACCAATCTCTTTGGCAATAGATTTTGCTAGACCAATCATACCCGCCTTAGAAGCTGAGTAGTTACACTGACCTGCATTACCCGAAACACCTACAACAGAAGCCATATTAATAATGCTACCCGATTTTTGACGCATCATAATTGGGGTACAGGCATGGATAAAATTGAATGCTGATTTAAGATTAACCGTTATAACAGAATCCCATTGGTCTTCAGTCATACGCATCATCAAACCATCTCTGGTAATTCCAGCATTATTTACTAAAATATCAATCGAACCAAAGTCTTTGTGAATCGCTTTAACTACTGCAGCAGTATCTTCAAAGTCAGCAGCATTAGAAACATATCCTTTAGCCTTAACACCGTAAGCTTCGATTTCTTTTTCGGTTGCAAAACCGTTTTCGTCCATTCTTAAATCTGTGAAAGCAATATTAGCTCCTTCAGAAGCTAGTTTAAGTGCTATCGCCTTTCCAATACCTCGAGCAGCTCCTGAAACAAGGGCTGTTTTCCCACTTAATAATCCCATAAGTTTATTGATTTAATTTATATTCTTTACCTAAAGCGCCAAATACGATATTGGCTATATATACTTTTCTTTTCTCGTAATCAATATCTGCACCAATCTGTCCCCTAATAAATGGTACCTCAATACCTTTTAAACAATAATGTACTAAAGAAGCAGTCATCTCAACATCTTGAACCTTAAAAACTCCCTGCTCTATACCATCGGCAAGCACTTTCTTAAACAAATTGATTTCTTTACAATCAAAACGTTTTCTCACGTTTTCGACTTTCCAAATGTCACGGAAGAAGCTTGCTTTAAGGGTACCGTTTCTGAAGACAATCTCTTTTACTGCTTCAAGACGTGTGTAAATAATTTCCAACATCTTCTCATCAGGTGGAATATTCTTTTCGGATACAGTCTTTAAATGCTGCCAAAGTTTATCCAGTTCTGATTGAACTACAGCTAAGTAAACATCTTCTTTGTTCTTAAAATAAGTATAAAGAGTCCTGCGACCTTTCTTAGAAGCTTTAGCAATATCATTCATTGTAGTATTCTCAACTCCGTTTTTAGCAAACTGAAGCCGAGCAACATCGACAAGTTGATCTCTAGTTTTACGAACTCTCATATATTAATTATTGCACAAACATTAATAATCTGAGCAAAATTACCTTTTTTCTAATAAGCATACAAATAATGCCCTAATAGAAATTTAATCTTTAGGAGATATTATAAGTAATAATCTTTTTAAAACTTTATATTGCAACATATCAGTACCTTACTCGTTTGTACTAAAAATAACCTCCGATATAATTTGGAGGTCATATTTATTTGCTTTATATTTGCACTCAGAATGATCGCGGAGTGGAGCAGTTGGTAGCTCGTTGGGCTCATAACCCAAAGGTCATCCGTTCGAGTCGGGTCTCCGCAACTAGTAAGGGAAACATAGAAATATGTTTCCCTTTTTTATTATTACTAACAGCAGAATCCTAACCTAGATTAGATATGAAAGTCGGCTTTTTTCAATATGCAGTATTCCAAAGAGATGTTAAAGCCAATTTAGACTACCTTGAAACTAAACTGCAATCTACGCAGTTCGATTTACTTGTACTTCCTGAATTGTTTACTAGTGGCTATGCTTTTGATCATAGCTCAGATATAGAACCATACGTGGAAAATATTAAACATAGCTACACTGTAAATCGACTCAAAGAGATTGCCCAAAACTCTAAGGGTTACATTACAGGAACAATTCCCGAAATCGATAATAATAAGATTTATAATACTGCAATAATGGTTGGTCCTGAAGGATTAATCTACAGCTTCAGAAAGATACATCTGACCGATTACGAAAAACGTATATTTACCCCTGGCGAAAATATCGATGTCTACCAATGTTGAGATGCAAAAGTGGGAACTGTAATTTGCTTTGACATTTGGTTTGCCCCATTAAGCTCTAAACTTAAACAGCTCGGAGCTCAAATTATCTGCCATTCGTCCTGCTTTGGTGGCGATGTAACCCCAAAGATCATACCTATTAGAGCCTTAGAAAATCAATATTACGTCATTAGCTGTAACCGAATCGGCACAGAGTTATTTGAAGGTCAGGCAGAAGACTATAGAGGTGAAAGCCAAATAGTAGATCCCGATGGTCATACCATAATAAAAGCCAGCAACGAAGAGCTACTGGCCTTTACCCATATCGATCTGAGTCTAGTTAATAATCCTGCCTTTGGTAGTCTTATTACAAATAATTTTCTCGAAGAACATGACAAATATACTATTGCATTAAAATCTAAATCATAACTCTTTTATACTGACCGCTACACCTCCACTTGGAACTAATTGAAGTTTCAATTTAGTTTTGCTTGACACCCTTTTCTTAGAAACAACATAGCTTTGAGGATTACTAATCCAATGAGCATCCTTCCCGTCGGAATAAATTGTCGCTTCATATTTCTTACCAACAGGCAGAAAACTTAAATCAAGAACTGCTTCGCGTGGATTTTCATCAGTAATGCTCCCAATATACCACTCATTCTTACCCTTAGCCTTTCGAGCAATAGTGATATAGTCACCTGGCTCAGCCTCTAGAATATAAGAATTATCCCAATCAACAGCTACATCTTTTATAAATTGGAAGGCATCAGGAAAACGCTCGTAATTTTCTTTTAAGTCGGCAGCCATTTGCAAAGGACTATACATAGTCACGTACAAAGCTAACTGCTTAACAAGAGTTGTGCTTAATTTTGCCTTATTAGGTCCATAAACCGACAAATCTCCTTGGAATATACCTGGAGTATAATCCATAGGGCCACCCATCAGCCGAGTGAAAGGAAGAATAGTTGTATGATCAGGATTATTACCGTTGAAAGACTCAAACTCCGTCCCACGAGCAGACTCTTGAGCCAACCAATTGGGATAAGTTCTGCTCAGTCCTGTAGGCCGAACAGCTTCATGCGAATTAATCATAATTTTATAATCAGCTGCAGTTTTAGCAACGTAGTTATAGTGATTTACCATCCACTGTCCATCGTGAAATTCACTACGAGGTGTTATGGGACCTACGTAACCAGTCTTAACAGCATCATAACCATTATCTACCATAAACTCGAAAGCATCGTGTAGCTGCCTCTCATAGTCCACAACAGAAGATGTAGTTTCGTGATGCATCATCAACTTTACTCCTTTTGATTCTGCATATTCTTGAAGTTCCTTAACATCAAAATCAGGATATGCCTGGGTAAAACTGTATATCTGCTCTTTTACATAAGCAGTATTATCTTCCCAACCCTCATTCCAACCTTCTACTAAAACAGCATTAAAACCGTGCTCAGAAGCAAAATCAATATAGTCTTTTACATGTTGAGTATTTGCACCGTGTCGGCCATTGGGAGTAAGAGATGAATAATCTGTTTGACCCAATTTGATATCTTGATAATCAGTATACGCCCAAGTAGATCCACCACCTGTGAAATATTCCCACCACACTCCTACATACTTCATTGGTTTAATCCATGAGGTATCTTCTATTTCACTAGGAGTATTGAGATTTAAAATAAGATTTGATGATAGAATATCACGTGCATCATCACTAAGAACAACCGTACGCCAAGGGGTAACTGATCCAGTCTGGATATATCCACGATTACCATTTTTATCGGGTGCTAAGTGAGAATCTAGTGAAGGCAAGTCAGCACCGACATTCAAAAACATAGCTGGATAATTGATTAATGCAGCTTCATGTATATTGATATAAATACCATCATTAGTTTTAAGCATCAATGGAGTTTGAACTGCCAATGTTGACGATGGTGCTTTAGCAGCCAATGGCTCTTGTCTGACACCATCAATTAAAGAGGCGATTTCAGAAAGTTTTGACGTAGTTATAGGGAATTCATTGGTATCGTAATCGGCTGGTATCCAAAAAGCCTTAGAGTCAGCAACCATGTTAAACTGTGTTAGCTCTTCCTTTATTATAAAATGACGCAGGTTTTTTTGGATAGGAAATTCATATCGAAAGCCCAAACCATCGTCAAAAAGGCGAAAACGAATATCCAATTGTCGATCTGTATTAGCCTGCGTTAATGAAACCAACATCTCATTATACTGATTCCGAATTTGAGCATTTTCACCCCAAACAGGTTCCCAGGTCTGATCAAAAGAGAGATCAGTAATATTAGTTATGGTAAAGGCTTGATTAAAAGGATCTGGAGAATTAATCAGAAACCCCATGCCACTATCCTTTATTATCACCTGATCTTTATAAGAAAGGTTATAAATAGGTTCACCACTCGTATTAAGCTTGAAGTTCAGCTCTAGACAACTATCTGGAGAACTAATTTTTTGAGCAAATAAGTTATTAATAAAAAGTAGACATAAGGCAAGACAGATAGATTTTTTCATAGTATCAGGATTAATTAATCTATTAAACAACTGAAACTGTCAAGTTACGTACTTACTCTTAGTTTATAATTAAAACTAACTAATAATTAAAGCGATATTTAGCAAGAATGGTTGGGCCGGACCCACAGACCTATATCAACAATAAAAGAGAGAGTCATTAGGACTAATCCTATGACTCTCTCTTCTTAAAAAGGCGGCTACCTACTCTCCCACGGGTATGCAGTACCATCGGCGTGACAAGGCTTAACTTCTCTGTTCGGAATGGGAAGAGGTGGAACCCTTGTGCTATAACCACCTAAAATATCTTTTGGTTATAAACATAAATCAACAAGAATAGTAACTAGTATTCTAGTTACAACTAAAAGTAAATACAGACCTTAAAAGCGTTAATATAAGTTGACGGGCAATTAGTACT
>NZ_AQWS01000025.1 GCF_000375405.1 Bacteroides propionicifaciens DSM 19291 = JCM 14649
AACCGTTCTACAAATGCATCAGCTGAAAGCTTCAATGCTAAAATAAAATCTTTTAGAGCTAGTTTAAGAGGAGTAAGAGATGTAAACTTCTTTATTTATCGCTTGACTAAAATCTATGCTTGATATGCAAATCCCACAGCTTTTCGGTATGATCCCTAGATAAGCTAATGACATAAAACACAATAAAAAAGGTCCTAGAAAATCTAGAACCTTTTTTATTGTGTCGGGGTACCAGGATTCGAACCTGGGACCCCCTGCTCCCAAAGCAGGTGCGCTAACCGGGCTGCGCTACACCCCGTTGCTAATCAGTAACAGTGTTTGTTTCTGAAAGCGATGCAAAGATAGGGCTTATTTTCAAACATGCAAAGTTTTAGCGCAAATAATTTACCACAAAAAGATATGTTTGTTATAAAACTATGACTAATAAAGCATTACCGCAAAAATTATTTTCACATACCAACAACTTATTAGAGGAGCTAAACAATAGTCAGTAATCAAATCTACGTGCCTTTCTATTTTCTAGACAATAACTCGCCACATATTATTACACACTATATCGGAAAGAGGGAAGACCGCTTGGTCTTCCCTCTTTCCGATATAGTTTAGAGAGTAATTACTTCTCTACAGGAAAATCATGCTCCATCCACGAAGTTATTCCACCAGCAAGTTCATATACTTTAAAGCCCTTTTCAGAAAGAATTGTAGACGCCTTCTTGCTTCGTCGTCCAGTACGGCAATAAATAGCTACAGGACGCTCTTTATCTAGGATATCAAGAGCTTTCTCAGTAAATAGCGAATCACCAAGATCAATTAGTATTGCTTGCCTAATGTGAAACTCCTCAAACTCTTCTTGAGAACGTACATCTAGAAGCTGAACAGTAGAATCCTCTAGAAGTTCTAGTAATTGCTCATTACTCTGTGAAGTGTAAGACTTGGAATTTCCTGAACAAGCAGAAATCATAACAAACAGTCCAACTATGTATAGAATCTTTTTCATAATGCACCTATATTAACTTCGTAATCCTTAAATCCATCTTTAGTTTTAAGCTTAAAAACAAGCTTAAAGGATTCACCCTGAAAGCGGTCATAATAAATAGATAACGGAATCGATACAATTAAGTTCTTCATTATAGCTAAAGGACCTTCTTCATTACGATGATAGAATTCTAACTTAACAATGTTAGAGTATATATCTAATGAGTTATCAACAAAGGCTAGTCTATGTTTAGCTAGATTGATAGCAGGAATAGCTAACTCAATATTCAAGAATTCTCCACCTTTCCAAATTCGTACAAGCTCAGCAGGATCTTGCTCATAAAAACCGATTTGATGCGGCCCATACGGAAAAACAACCTGTGTCGGGGCTATATCATAGATTATAGCTTCCATCTGTTCGTAAAAAGGCTCATATTTAGCAATTGCTCTGACACGAGTATCTTTAATAGCAGAAAAAGGACCACGATTGTTTTTAGATACAAAGAAGTTGTTTCCGTTATCAACTAGAATGTTATTCACATTACCATCAGAATCAACATCAGCAACAACCATATGCGTGGTGACACTGGGATATCGCAACCCCGACTCATCACTACAAGAAGTAATAAAAAGGGTTATGTATATTAAACTTGATAGAATATGAATTATTCTAGGTTTCATTTTTTAAGCCTGAGGTTATTTATTAGTGGATTAGCGTACATCAACAACATTTTATCGTGAAGGTAAGTCTCATCCTTATTTTCCATTTCAATTTTAGCTATTTGTTTCTCTACATACTTCAAGAATGTCTCTTTCTCTTGCGCCGAATACTTATCAGACATCTCATCGGTATCTAACAACAAATCATAAGCAACGTAGTTGCCAGGGTAGAATCGGTAGTTTAGATGAACTGTACGGTCTATAAGTTGAGAAACACGTGCAAACAACTCGGTGCGACTAGCTTTTTTATCGAAATCCATAGCAAGGATATCATCGCTGATACATTTACCTACATGAAAATGCACATGCCCCTTGTACCCAAACATACCAACCTCCATATTACGTAGGTCATCTTGTGTTGTTTTTTTGTACTCAGGGAAGTCGCGTTTGAGTTGAAACTCTTGTGCTTTTAAGTAGTCACAAGGGTCATATTCATAAGAGAGTGTTAGAGGAACAATATTCATTTTAGCCAAGCGCTCTTGAGCTGTACCATCACCACCCATCGCAAGCATCTTAAGAACGCTATCTTGCGTACGATCATCCGAGTCTTTAGCTCTTCCTTCACGTTGAGCAATCCAGATAGACTGTTTCTTGTCATTAATTGTATAGTGCATGTAGCGAGACATTCGTTTAGAAGACTCAAGCATCTGTCGCATTGTAAGCGCACGCTGAACAATGAACGATTTATTGACACGAACTAGCTTTTTGATCCAAGGGTAAATGAGAAGGTTATCACCAATGGCAATCTCTACAGTATCCAATCCACGCTCAACCAATAATATTGAAAGAAAGCCTGCATCAAGAATAATATCTCTGTGATTCGAAATATAGGTGTAAGCTTTTTCTCCCTCCAGATCGACATCTGAGTTTAAAGTTAAGCCATCGGTGTAATCGTTCGCTATTTTTTTAAGTATACCATAACAAAAAGCAACCTGAAAGTCTCGCTTGGTTTTACAATCGCGCATTTTATCAGCTACCACTTCAAATGGAACATTTGGAACAGTTAAACTAGCAGCACGTTGAAAAGCTGGGTCAGCTATTAGTTCCTCAAATATCTGAGGGAGTTCATCGTCATGATAGGGACGTATTTCGTCAAATTCTGTAATATCCATATATGGCATGATCATTGAAATTTATTTTCGATTATATCTGTCATAACATCCTTGATGTCTAAACCAGCAGCCCTTACCTGTTGAGGTATAAAACTAGTTGCTGTCATTCCAGGAGTTGTGTTGACTTCAATCAAATTTATCACTTTATTTTCTGTTATAATATAGTCTGCACGTATTATTCCAGAACAACCAATAATATCATAGATAGCAGAGGTTATTTTTTGTACTCTATCTGACAAATCTGAGTCAATACGAGCAGGAGTTATCTCATCCACTTGCCCGTTATACTTTGCATCAAAATCAAAGAACTCATTATGCGTTACTACTTCTGTAATAGGGAACACCACAGATTTATCTTTTGTTTTATAACAGCCACAAGTCACCTCAGTACCAGACACTAAGGCCTCAACTAATACTTCACTTGACTCCTTAAAAGCACGAGCAATAGCTGGCTGAATATCTTCAGGTGTTTTAACTTTTGACACGCCAAAACTAGATCCACCAGCATTGGGTTTAATAAAGCAAGGTAACCCAATCTTATCAATTACATCAGTCTCAGATATTATTTGTCCTGAACGCAACAGTAACGAGTCTGCAATACGAACACCAAAACTCTTTAAAAATTGGTTACAAACAAACTTATTAAAAGTTAAAGCCGAAGCTAAAACTCCACACGAAGAATACGGTAAACCGATAAGGTCAAAATATCCTTGTAGAACACCATTTTCACCTGGCGTACCATGAATAGTAATATAGGCAAAGTCAAACTTACAGGTTTTACCTTCAAGGTCAAAACTAAAATCGTGTCGATTAACAGGAGTGAAAGAATCATCACCCAACATAACTCGCCAATTGTCTTTTTGAACAATAACAACAAAAAGCTCATAACGAGATTTATCCATAAAAGAGTAAATACCCTCAGAGCTCTTTAGTGAGACAGGAAGTTCTGAACTATCACCTCCTGCCACAATAGCTATTCTGCGTTTTTTCATATATTTCTATTACTTATATAGTTCCTCCACTTATCCAATAACTCGGACATATCTGCCGGCATCTCAGAAGTGAAGTATAGTTCTTCTTTTGTCGTGGGATGTATAAAGCCTAAACTCAAGGCATGGAGTGCTTGACGGGGGCAAATTTTGAAGCAATTTTCCACAAACTGTTTATACTTAGCATAACTCGTACCTCGCAGAACCTCATTTCCGCCATAACGAGTGTCATTAAATAAAACATGACCAATATGTTTCATATGAACACGGATCTGATGTGTCCTTCCTGTTTCCAATCGACAAGCAACTAAGCTTACGTATCCGAAACGTTCCAAAACTTTATAGTGTGTTACAGCATGTTTACCTATTTCTGGATCATCAAATACGGCCATCTGCAACCTATTTTTAGGATTTCTTGCAAGATTACCTATTATAGTTCCCTCATCCTCGGTAAGATCACCCCAAACCAAAGCTCTATATTCTCGTTTAGTAGTTTTATTAAAAAACTGCAAAGCCAAATCGGTTTTAGCTTCTGGAGTTTTAGCGACTACTAAAAGCCCAGAGGTATCTTTATCTATTCGATGAACTAATCCCACACGAGCATCGTTGGGATCGTAATTAGGGTCGCTCTGAAGATACCAAGCCAATGCATTGACCAAGGTTCCGCTGTAATTTCCATGACCAGGATGAACCACCAGCCCGGCAGGCTTATTAACAATCATCAATTGATCATCTTCATACACTATATCAAGGGGAATATCTTCGGGAATCACTTTAAACTCCACAGGAGGAGTTGTCATGAATATAGTAATTACATCAAAGGGTTTAACCTTATAACTACTCTTTACTGAAACATCGTTTACCTTAACAAAGCCTGCATCAGCGGCTTTTTGGACCTGATTACGAGAGACCCTCTCTAAACGGTCACATAAAAACTTATCTATACGAATCAGTGTTTGTCCTTTATCTACGACAATCCGATGTCTTTCATATAATAATTCATCAGATGACGAGCCGTCAATTTCTTCGTCGAAGTCATCTAACGTTAACACAGAATCTTCATTTATCATATAATTACTATCAATTAAACCAGCTTTCATCAACTGTTGATTTTTCAGTTAATCCATCCGTATTTTCCAGATCAACCTCCAAGGAATCTACATCAGATTCTGTAGTACCATCACCCACAACCAATGTCAAAGTAGCACCTACGGGGGCACTTGCACTAATCGGGAGAATTTGCCCTCTATACTTAACCTCATATACCCAGTCTTTTTGACCACTGATATACTCATCCTCTGTGAGCTTGAAACCTACAGAAAGAATACGAGCTCTAGCCTGTCTAGCTGAGCTATTGTCTGCAACATCAGGAACAGGAAGCAAGGGAACACTCTTCGTATTGATATTTAAATATATAGTTCGACCTTTCTTGACTTGCTTACCCACTGAAGGTATATAGTCCAATACTCGACCAGGGACTTCATCTCTAACATAGGTCGAATCTGAAACCAAACAATTAAGCCCATACCTTTTGAATACAGACTCAGCTTCGGCCACAGATAAACCTTTAACATCAGGAACAATAATCGCTTCTCCATGGCGAGTAAACTTGTCAATACCCTGGAATACACCATAGACTATCAAAACAAGCACAACTCCCATTACTATGATATTGATTACTAAAGCTAGTAATTTCTTTTTCATGGCTAATTATTTAACTCTCAACCGATTTACGATAAAGATTAATTCAAGTTGTAAATATAATATATTTAGACGATAGACTCGCTATCCATACTTAGATTTTATACCTTCTCCACCCTAGTAAAGCCTATAGCTTTACTAGCCAGACACAATTAGATATAAACAAAAAGAAGCAAAGGCTTAAAACTCCTTTACTTCTTAATTTCATCAATACTTAGGAAATACATCCTAATTATCTTCCGTTGTATTCGTCTGATACAGTTAATCTTTTTCTACCCTTAGCACGACGTGAAGCTAAAACTCTACGACCGTTTGCTGAAGCCATTCTCTCACGGAAACCGTGTTTATTCTTTCTCTTTCTATTAGAGGGCTGATATGTTCTTTTCATTGTAATATATTGTTATGATGTTATTTCCTACATGTATTCGGGGTGCAAAAATAGGAACTTCCTATGTAAAAAGCAAGAAATAATTCTTTTTAGTCAAACATTTTGTGTTTTTTGTCTATTTAGCTTATTTTTGCAAGGTATGAGAGGGTATAAATCATTGAGCACAGAAGTTCATTATCATTCTTTACAAGTTAATACAATTTATATAAATTAAAAAACAATAGCATGGCTACTACAGCAGATATTAAAAACGGAATGTGTATAGACCTTGATGGACATTTTTACTTCATCAGCGAATTCCTTCATGTCAAACCAGGCAAAGGCGCTGCTTTTGTTCGCACAAAACTTAAAAGTGTAACTACAGGTAGAGTAATTGATAAGACTTTCAATGCTGGGGTGAAGTTAGAAGAGGTTCGTATTGAGCGTCGTCCTTTTCAATACTTATACCAAGACGATATGGGCTATGTGTTTATGAACCAAGAAACATTTGACCAAATCACAATTGACAAAAATGTAATTACTGGTGTACAGTTCCTTAAAGAAGCTGACGTTGTTGACGTAGTAAGTCACGCAGATACTGAAACAGTTCTTTATGCAGAAGTTCCTGCAAAAGTTCAACTTAAGGTTACTTATACTGAGCCAGGTCTTAAAGGTGACACAGCAACTAACGCTAGCAAACCTGCTACTTTAGAAACTGGGGCTGAAGTAAGAGTTCCTTTGTTTATCAACGAAGGAGAAATTATTGAAATCGACACACGTACCAGCGAATATACTGGTCGTGTAAAAGCATAAAACACTTTATAGTGACATAAAAAGGTGGTAACTCAAGCTGAGTTTACCACCTTTTTTGTACATTAACTCAAAATCAAGTACAGATGCTCTATTCTTTTATCATCCCCGTTTATAACCGCCCAGAAGAGGTTGACGAATTACTCGAAAGTTTAACTCATCAGACTCTAAAGAACTTTGAGGTGCTTATTGTTGAGGATGGCTCAAAAGAGCGGTGTGAACACATTCTTAAGAAATACACCGATCAGCTCGACCTTCACTACTTTTTCAAACCAAATAGCGGACCTGCCGACTCTAGAAATTTTGGAGCAAAACAAAGCAAAGGGGAGTTCTTAATCATTTTAGACTCCGATTGCATTGCACCTTCAACCTATCTAGAAGAGGTTGATAGAGCAATCACAACCAACAGCATTGAAGCCTATGGCGGACCCGATGCCGCTCACGATTCATTCACACCGATACAAAAAGCCATCAACTATGCCATGACATCGTTCTTTACTACCGGTGGAATACGTGGAGGAAAGAAAAAAATGGATAAGTTTTATCCACGAAGTTTTAACTTGGGCATTAAGAAAGAAGCCTTTGAGCAACTCAATGGATTTTCATCTGATATGCGATTTGGCGAAGACATCGATTTCAGCATCCGAATCTATCAGAACAATTACAACTGTACCTACCTCCCACAAGCTTGGGTTTACCACAAAAGGAGATCTAATTTCAGACAGTTCTTCAAGCAAGTCCATAATTCAGGAATTGCCCGAATCAACCTATTTAAGAAATACCCTTCATCATTGAAACTAGTACACCTATTACCTACCCTCTTTACGCTGGGCACAATAGTGCTTCTACTTGGAAGCCTTGTCTCACCTTGGCTATTGCTTCCTTTAGCAATTTACAGTTTACTCGTTTTTATAGATTCGAGTATACAGAACAAGAGTTTTAAAATAGGAGCCTTATCAGTTTTGGCATCTTTTGTCCAGCTCCTGGGGTACGGTTCGGGATTTCTATTGGCATGGTGGAAACGCTGTATTCTCAAAAAGGATGAATTTGCGGCTTTCAACAAAACCTTTTACAAATAAACACCTTATAATCAACCTATAGTTTTATTAACCTATCAAATACTAATGAACAGTTCGAACAAACTTTCGATGTCTCAATGGGCTGAAGAAGACAAACCACGAGAAAAACTAATAAGTAAAGGAGTTGAACAGTTATCGACAGTAGAACTTATCGCTCTTTTACTTGGCTCAGGTAGCCGAGAAGAAAGCGTTATTGATCTAGCCAGAAACCTTATGAAGTATTGCTCCAACGACTTAAGTCAACTCTCAAAGTGGAATGAAGCTGAATTTCTAAACTTCAAAGGAATAGGGATAGCCAAATACGCAACTCTCAAAGCAGCCCTAGAACTAGGCAAGCGTAGACAAATGCAGGACACTAAAGAGCGAAACACCTACCAATATTCATCTGACATCTACAGGTTGTTTCATCCAATCCTTCGCGATGCTACACATGAGGAGTTCTGGATTCTACTACTCAATCAGGCCTGCCGAATCATTAAGTACACACAAATCAGTACGGGAGGCATAGACGGCACCTACGCCGACGTCCGACTCATCCTTAGAGAAGCTATTTTAAATCGAGCAACACAGCTTGTACTGATACATAACCACCCCTCGGGTAACACTCAACCAAGCGTTAACGATAAGCAACTTACACAGCGCATCAAGGAAGCAAGTAAAATAATGAATATATTGCTCGTAGAACACCTAATTATTACTGACGGAAGCTATTATAGTTTTGCAGACCACGGATTGATCTAATACAAACAAAATAGATTAATTTACTCTATTTTGAATGAGCAAACTAAGGAAACTTTTTTTCAACAAAAGTGTTCATTAAAAAGAAAAGCTTTAGCTTTGTCTAATCGATAATTATAGATTTAAAAGTTATGACTAGTAAATTTGATATAGAACAGAAGATCGTTGAGATGATCAAAACGGTCTACGATCCCGAGATACCTGTTAATATTTTAGACTTAGGCTTAATCTACGAGATAGATGTTGCTGACGACTTTAATACCACAATAACAATGACCCTCACTGCGCCTAATTGTCCGGCAGCAGACTTCATACTTGAAGATGTACGTCAAAAAGTAGAATCCATCGAGGAAATAAAGTCGGTAACTATCAACTTGACTTTTGAACCCGAGTGGAACCGCGATATGATGAGCGAAGAGGCACTTTTAGAGTTAGGATTTCTATAACCCTATAAAAAGTGATAAATGAAAAACATATACTTTCTTTCTGATGCCCATCTAGGATCAAGAGCCATTAAACATAAGCGAACACAAGAGCGCAAACTTGTGCGTTTTTTGGATGAGATCAAAGATAAGGCTTCAGCAGTTTATTTATTAGGTGACATTTTTGACTTTTGGTACGAATACAAAGAAGTCGTCCCAAAGGGTTATACGCGCTTTTTAGGTAAGCTATCTGAGCTAACCGATAATGGTGTCGAAGTACATTTTTTTATCGGTAATCACGACATTTGGTGCGATGACTATCTAGAGAAGGAGTGTGGAGTAATTATGCATAGAAGCCCTTTTACCACAGAGATCAATGGCAAAGTATTCTATTTAGCACATGGGGACGGACTGGGAGACCCAAGTAAAACATTCAAAATACTTAGAAAAATGTTTCACAGTCGATTCCTTAAATGGTGCTACTCCAACTTACACCCACGCTGGGGAATAGACTTCGGACTAAGCTGGGCTAAGCACAGCCGCGAAAAGAGAGTAAATGGCAAAGACCCCGACTATTTGGGCGAGAACAAGGAGTTTTTAATCCGTTACAGTAAAGATTACTTAAAGGAGCATCCCGATATTAACTTCTTTATTTACGGACATCGCCACATCATGCTCGATCTTATGCTATCGCGGGATACCCGAGCAATCATATTAGGTGATTGGATTAATTATTTCTCTTATGCTGTTTTTGATGGAGAACATCTGTTTTTAGAGCAATACCTTGAAGGAGATACACAACTATAAACAAAAATCGCCACTACAAACTAAATTGTAGCGGCGATTTTGTTTTCACTTTATGCTCACAGTTCTTACCACTTATAACCAGCAGCTTTAGCTATCTTTCTAGGAATATCGATGTTGTTTTGCTTAGCACTGAACATCTCTGCGCCTACACCTATAGCATAAACAGGCACATAGTTGGCAGAGTGTGAGTGACTCGCCCAAGCCACCATAGCAATTTCATTCATAACCTCTTTTGCACGAGAAGCTAGTGGTTCTGTTTTGGTGTACATACTCTCTTCAAAGCTATGTTTCTTACTAACAAAACTACTTTCGAATTCATCTCTAAGCTTACGCTCTTGAGCCCAAGTCAACTGCAGTTCATCCCAAAAACCCATATATTCAGATAAAAACTCTTTCATGTCATCCCAAGTCACATTATTGTTTTTGGTTTTACGAAGCACACTCATCAAGTTAGACAACTCACCTGCCGAAACCTCTTGATGTTCCAAAGCTTTCAAGTTGAGCTCATACTTACCAGTACCTAGAGCTAGACCTCCTGTTTCATGATCGGCTGTAATAACAATTAATGTCTCCTTTGGGTGCTTTTTATAGAAGTCCAATGCGTGAGCTACCGCATTATCGAAATCTACAACCTCAGCAAAAGTTGTAGCAGCATCGTTATCATGCGAAGACCAATCAATCTTTCCACCCTCAACCATCAAGAAGAATCCTTTTTTATTCTTGTAGGATAGGTGATCAATTGCTGCCTTAGTTATTTGCTCCAAACTCAAATCACCCTCTTTGCGATCAATTGCATAAGGGAGTGAATAGACATCCCTACCCTCTTCTTGCATAAGAATTACCTTTTCTCCACGCTTAGAGTTAGTATAGTCGTTTAAACCCTTATAAAACTTATAACCTGCGTTATCAAAAGCTTGATAAATACTAGGAGCTTTCTCTCCTTCAAAAGTTTCGTCTGCTTTCAGAAAGCCTGACCCACCATAGAAGTCAAAGTCGGCAAGAACTAAATCATGCGCAATCTCATAGTACATATCTCGATCGGGTTGATGCGCATAAAAAGCAGCAGGTGTAGCGTGATCAATGCTCACACTTGTAATAATCCCGACCTTATTACCAGCCGATTTTGCTCGCTCAGCTACAGTTTTTAGTGGTTTTTTATCAAAATCAACACCGATGGCCCCATTATAGGTTTTCTCACCTGTAGAGAGTGCCGTACCCCCCGCAGAAGAATCAGTGACGGAGTTGGTCATAGAATATGTCGTAGCTACGCTCATTACAGGAAACTTAGAGAACAATAAAGCCTCAGTTCCAATAATACCCTCTTTTTCGGCAAGGTACATTTCTGTTCCGTTGACATGATCAACGCCCATACCATCACCAATAAAAAAGAATACATACTTAGCCTTACCCCCTGCAAAGATTGAGAGTGGAAGACAAAGCAAAATAAAAAGATAGAGTGTCTTTTTCATACTGAAATAGTTATTTATGATAGATAACAAATATACAAAAGCAGATAAAAAAAATCGCATACAAAGAATTTAATTCTTTTATATGCGATTGATCTTAGAAGTTCTAAAATTCAAAATAGTTAATTCTTCTTCCATCATCTAGAAAATAGTTTTATTAGAATTTTTAATTATTCCCGAAAAGTCTACTAAATTGAACATATCTTTCAAAAAAGAGAGCACCTCCACATAAGTAGTTGACTCCATTTGCTCATCTTGTATTCTTCTCATTCCTTCAACATCAAGAGTATAAGCTTTTGTATCCTCTTGAATTTTCATCTCGCAAATCTTAGACATAATTCAGTTCTTTAAACAGTTAATAGAAGCAAATACCTCCATAACGGAGCTATTATATAAAATAGACATTCACTACAACAAATATAACAATCCTTTTGGTTTTTCCAAAGATTCAGACTAATATTTAATCAAATCTTAACACAAGCTATAAGCATAGTAGTTCACACCCAACCACCTAACTAGGAGATAATAAGATAACATATTTTATCAGATAAAAGTTCAGAATAGACCATTATTTATTTTCTATAAGAGTTAGACCTCGTATTTAGTCTATTTTACACTAAAAAAGGACAGGTAAACAATAATAAATAAGCATCAAGAAGACGCAGAATCACATAAAGCAGAAATCAAAAATTAACATTAGTTTATTGACATAGCTAGTTTACTCTAAAATTATATTTGAATAATTAATCCTTACACAAGCGTCACTTCAATCCCCAATTCTCTAATTTGCTCTACGATATGCATCGGTGCATTGGAGTCGGTAATAATTTGGTGTATTTGATTAATCTCACATATTTTACAAAAACCACGCTGCCCAAATTTAGACGAGTCTGTAAGGACTATAACCTTATCTGAAACCTCTATCATCTTTTGATTGATATAGGCCTCATTCATATCACTAGCCGTCAGACCTGAGTTTAGGTCAATTCCATCTACTCCTATAAAAAGTTTATTACAAGCCAGGTTATTCAACATCAATTCAGCATAATGTCCTATGATAGATACAGAGTTCTTGCGTAGGGTTCCACCAAGCTGAACCAGTTCAATATGAGGATGTCGGCATAGAGATAACGAAACCTTAACCGATGAGGTAATTACGGTAAGATGCTGTTGAATATCTATGCACTGAGCAAAAGAAAGAAGGGTACTACCCGAGGCTACAATAATTTTATCATCAGGATTGAGAAGCTTTGCAGCTGCCAACGCTATTTTTTTCTTTTCAAGAATATAAAACTTCTCTTTTTCATCAACATGCTTATCCGAAATAAGTGAATTTAATGGGCTTGCACTCCCATGGTTTCGGATTAAGAGTTTCTTATCCTCCAATATACGTAAGTCCTTTCGTATGGTAACTTCTGAAACCCCTAGATTATGACTCAGCTCTTGAACCCTGACAATGCCTTCTTTCTTGAGGTGATTTAAAATATATTGGTGTCTTTGAGTGATATTCCTCATATATAGTTATTTTAGAATTTAAGGAGCAAGTCTAGTTTGAGTTTTCAATTTAAAAACTCAAAGTTAGAGCTTTACAACTTAATCACAAAGTATAGTTTACAAAATCGAGTTGACTAAAATTTAGCGAACAAATCAAAACTCAACTAAATAAAGGAAAATCAAGAAGATATAAAGCATAAAAAAGAGAGTCACTGAAAATATTATTCAGTGACTCTCTTTCAATTTATTCTAATCAACAAGCTCAGTCTTAAAGATTAAGCAAGGTTTTTGTATCAAGAGCAATCATATACTCCTCATCGGTTGGTATAACTACAACAGTTACTTTCGAATTGTCAGTACTAATGACTTCAGTACCTCTGCAAGCCAAATTTTTAGCTTGATCCAACTCTACACCCATAAACTCGAGTCCTTTACAAGCTGCTGCTCTACAAATGTCGGAATTTTCACCCACACCACCTGTAAATACGATGGCATCAACACCACCCATAGCTGCTGCATAAGCACCAATATATTTCTTAAGGCGATAGAAGTAAACCGATCTAGCCAATAAAGCTTTTTCGTTGCCAGAAGCAATAGCTTCATTAATCTCACGCATATCCGAAGACACGCCAGAAAGACCTAGAAGACCACTCTGTTTATTAACCATATTAGATACTCCTTGAGCATCCAAATTCTCTTTTTCCATTAAGAAGGTCAATGCGCCAGAGTCAACATCCCCCGCACGAGTACCCATCATCAAGCCCTCTACTGGTGTAAGCCCCATAGAAGTATCAACAGACTCGCCGTTAACAACAGCAGTAATAGAACCACCGTTACCAATATGACAAGTTATAATTTTATTGTTTTTGGGATCAAGTTTTAGCATTTCAATAGCCTTTATGCTTACATAGCGATGGCTAGTTCCGTGGAAGCCGTAACGACGAACACCATATTTTGTATAGTATTCGTAAGGCAATGCATACATGTATGCATAGTCTGGCATCGTTTGGTGGAAAGCAGTATCAAAGACACCTACTTGAGGTACACTTGGCAATAAGCTTTTGATGGTGTCAATACCCTTAAGGTTTGCAGGGTTATGAAGAGGTGCCAAATCAATACAATTTTTCACTTCTTGGATAACTTCATCGGTAATAACAACCGAGTGGTTAAACTTTTCACCACCATGTACAACACGGTGACCTACAGCAGTGATTTCATCAAGTGATTTAATACAACCATACTCTTTACTAACTAAAGTATCTAGGATGAATTCTACACCTACTGTATGTTCGGGAATTTGTTTAGTCAGTACTACCTTTTCGCCCGATGGTAAGGTGAACTTTAAGAAAGAGCCTGGTAGCCCTATCTTTTCTATTCCTCCCTGCCCAATAATTGTAGAATTCTCCATATCAAAAAGCTGATATTTAATTGAAGAACTTCCACAGTTTAATACTAAAATCTTCATGTTATTTAATTTGATGTTATTATTTGTTTTTTGATGCTATCGCTTGATTAGCTGTAATTGCAACCATAGTGTAAATATCACTAATAGAGCAACCACGCGACAAGTCATTAACAGGAGAAGCAATACCTTGTAGGATTGGGCCAACTGCTTCAGCATGTCCTAAACGTTGCACCAATTTGTATGAGATATTACCAACCTCAAGGTTTGGAACAATCAGAACATTAGCGTGACCTGCAATTGCAGAACCTGGAGCTTTTGTTTCACCCACCGAAGTAACCAACGCTGCATCAGCCTGAAGCTCACCATCAATCAAAAGATGAGGAGCTTTAGCTTTAGCCAATTTAAGAGCCTCAACAACCTTATCAACAGCAGGACTTGAAGCAGAACCTTTAGTTGAGAAGCTTAATAGAGCTACTTTTGGTTCTTTAATACCACCAACACATTGAGCTGTGTCAGCAGTTGAAATTGCTATTTCAGCCAATTGCTCAGCTGTAGGATCTGGAGTTACAGCTACATCACTCATAAATAGTAATCCGTTTTGTCCACAATCAGGAGCCTTAGTCAAGAGTAGCATAGCACCCGACACACAGCTAATACCTGGAGCTGTTTTGATAATTTGTAAAGCTGGACGCAATACATTTCCTGTTGTATTACGAGCACCAGCTAACTGGCCATCGGCATCACCATTTTTAATCATAAGACAACCAAAGAATAAAGGATCTTCAACCTTTTTCAAAGCCTCTTCAGGAGTCATTCCTTTGCTCTTTCTTAAGTCGAAAAGTAGGTTTGCATACTTTTCTTTTTGAGCTGAAGTAGCTGGGTCAATAATTGTTGCTTTCTCAATATTACCCAAGCCCCATTCTTTAGCCAAAGACTTGATTTCACTAGGATTACCTAAAAGGATTAGATCGGCCACGCCGTCGGTTATCAACTGATTAGCTGCTTTTAATGTACGTTCTTCAGTGCCTTCGGGTAACACAATACGCTGACGATTGTCTTGCGCACGCTTTACGATCTCATTTATTAAACTCATGATTATTGTATTTATACTATTATTTAAAATGTTATTCTTAAGTCTGGACTACAAAAATACATAATATTGCAATATCTACATTACAATATGCGGAGATTTATAGCCTTGCATTCATTTTTCAAGAAATGCAATGTTATCTTTTAAAGATAGAACATCTTAGACAAATAACAACCCATAATAAAATAATTTAATTAATTAAATTCATTGGTTTCAATTTTATATACCTTTGTGCTGTTTTTAAAATAGGTATATTATGATACGGCAAAGTGCCATTCTTTTCGGCTGTTTAGCCTTAGGCGAACTAATTGTTTACCTTACGGGAGTAAAGCTCCCCTCAAGCATTATTGGAATGCTTCTACTTACTCTTTTGTTACGTTTAGGTTGGGTCAAACTCCATTGGGTACAAGGGATGTCGGACTTTCTAGTTGAAAATCTAGGTTTCTTTTTTATCCCACCAGGTGTAGCGTTAATGTGTTATTTAGACATTATCAAAGCACAATTTTGGCCCATAGTTATCTCTACTTTAATAAGTACAATCATCGTGCTTGTAGTTACAGGATGGGTTCACCAATTAATACGTAAAATCAAATGACAAGTTTCTTTGAAAATCAGTTTTTCTTAATTGCGGCCACATTTATCTTATTTTTCTTTGCCAAGTTGCTTCAAAAGAAAACACAAATCCTTCTGCTTAACCCCATTCTTATCACTATAGCGATCCTTATTATTTTTCTGAAATGTTTCGACATCAGCTATAGCACCTACAGTCAATCGGGAAAGCTCATCGAGTTTTGGCTAAAGCCAGCTGTAGTTGCATTGGGCGTACCTTTATACTTGCAGCTCGAAACAATTAAGAAACAATTTATCCCTATTTTCCTCTCACAGTTTGCAGGTTGTACTATTGGTGTAATATCGGTAGTCCTAATCGCTAAATTAATGGGAGCCGATCAAGAAGTAATCCTTTCGTTAGCTCCCAAATCGGTAACTACACCAATTGCAATGGAAGTGACACAATCGATAGGTGGAATCCCTTCACTTACCGCAGCTGTTGTCGTTTGTGTAGGGCTATTAGGGGCGATTCTAGGCTTTAAAACCATGAAGCTCATGAAAGTCCATAGCCCAATAGCTCAAGGCTTAGCCATCGGAGCTGCAGCGCATGCTGTAGGAACTTCGACAGCAATGGAAATTAGTCGTAAATATGGAGCCTATGCAAGCTTAGGTTTAACACTAAACGGAATTTTAACTTCTATTTTAACACCTTCAATTCTGAGATTAATGAACGTTTTGTAACAAAATGAGGCTTACTTTGTTATTAAAGTACTTACAAAACGTAACACTAATTTTATGATCGCATTTAAAGATATCGAAATATCTGATAAAGAAGCCATTACTAAATATACGATGACTAGTGACAGACGAAATTGTGATTTGTCATTTTCGAACCTTTGTAGCTGGCGATTCTTATACAATACGCAATACGCAATAGTTAATAATTTTCTAGTTTTAAGATTTTGGAGAGATGGAGAACTAGCCTACATGATGCCTGTTGGAAATGGCAATCTAAAGGAAACCATCAAGCTTCTGATTCTTGATGCTAGAGCACAAGGACAACCCTTCCGAATGCTTGGTGTTTGCAAAGGTATGCAGGCAGATTTGGAAAATATTCTGCCCGACAAGTTTGTGTACACTACCACCCGTGACTTGGCCGACTATATTTACCTGAGAACAGATTTGGCAACCCTCAAAGGAAAAAAGTTTCAATCTAAACGAAACTTCACCAATCGATTCAGGAGAGCAAACCCTAACTACGAGTATGCACCAATTACACCTCAGAATATAGACGAGTGCCTAATCCTCGAAGAAAAATGGTGTAAAACCAACGACTGCGACGAGTTTGAAGATACCGATAACGAGAGAAAAGCATTGACTTTTGCGCTTAAAAACTTTGAAGCAATTGGTCTTACGGGAGGCCTTCTTCGCTTAGACGGGGAGATTATTGCATTCACCTATGGCATGCCGATCAACCACGATACTTTTGGTGTACACGTCGAAAAGGCTGACACAGAAATTGAAGGGGCTTATGCCATGATTAATATGGAGTTTGCCAACCGCATACCAGAGGAGTATACGTATATTAACCGTGAAGAAGATTTAGGAGTACCAGGTCTTCGCAAAGCCAAACTCTCTTATAACCCTGCGATTTTGCTTGAAAAGAGTATGGTAAACCTACTTCAAGACGAACCTGTTGAACTTATTAATTGGTAACAAAAATGACAAAGAAAGAGGAAGCTAGAAAGCTTTGGGAGATGTGCTTTGACGATTTCCCAGGTTTTACGGAGTTGTATTTTAGAAAGCGTTATACCGACGATAACACCATTGCTGTTTATCACGATAAGGAGATGATTTCTGTTCTACAGCTATTACCTTACCCTTTTCATTTTCTAAATCAAACAGTAGATTCTGCCTATATATCGGGAGCATGCACCCATGTCGAATATCGAAAAAAGGGTGCTATGCACGAACTCTTAGTAAAGAGTTTAACCCACTTGGCTCAGACCAATATCCCTATTTGTACACTTATCCCTGCCGAAGATTGGCTATTTGGGTATTATCAAAAGACTGGATTTGAGACCGTGTTTTATAACTCTACCCCAGAACTTCACCTAGCCGATTTAACCACAAAAGACGAGATCGTAGTGAGTTTTAATGACGAGTTAGACGAGCAAACCTTTGTCTACTTCGACCAAAAAACACGTGACCGTAAAGCAGTTTTACTTCACACCCCCCAAGATATGGATGTCGTAATGGAAGACTTGCTTATGGCTCAGGGGAAGCTTTTTATTGCTCGCCAGCATAAAGAAATAGTGGGTTTAATCTTTGCTTTTTACGATACAAAACAGAAAACAGTTTACATCAATGAGGTGTTAGCCAACAACTGCACCATCAAGCAAGAGCTGTTCAAAGGGGCAGCCAAATACTTTGGATCTTCTATTATTAAGGTGGTTTCTCCAGCACACCACCTCCCCAAACAACCCTTTGGAATGCTAAGAATAGTACTCGCTCTACCCCTTCTTGAGGTGTTTGCAAAAGCTAATCCTGAATGGAAAGAGCTACTTATCATTGAAGACACTATTGTTAAGGAGAATAAGGGAACCTATAAAATTCAAGATGGTAAAGTAGATTTTAGTCCAAGACGGACGACTAGCAAAAAGGCCAGAAAACTCAGCATTAACGAGTTGACACTAGAACTTTTCGAAAACTTAAACCCCTATATGAGCTTAATGCTCGATTAACTAAGTATGAGTTACTGAGACTACTCCTCTTTTGAGAGGAGGGTTTCAAGCTCTTCTGCACTCAAATTTAGGTAAAACTGACCCTGATAAGCAACACTAATTCCACCAGTCTCTTCCGAAACAATAATAGCATGTGCATCTGTCTGCTGAGAGATTCCCATGGCTGCACGATGCCTTAAGCCAAGTTCTTTTGGAATATTCATATCGTGCGATACTGGTAAGATACATCCAGCAGCCCGAATCTTTCGTTTGTTAACAACCATTGCTCCATCGTGCAAGGGACTGTTTTTAAAGAATATATTCTCAATCAAACGTTGCTTAATGTCTGCATTAATCTCTTCACCCGTAGCAACAACTTCATCTAGGGGGAAAGTATGTTCGATCACAATTAATGCACCCACCTTTTGTTTACTCATATTTAGGCAAGCCATGACAATAGGGAGTATCGTGTCGTGCTCCACTTTTTTCTCAACATGACCCGTAAAAAAGCGAACCAGCCGCCTGACGTTTCGATGTGAACCTAGATTGAATAAGAACCGACGAATTTCATCTTGAAACAAGATAATCAGGGCCACTACACCCACACTGACTAGCTTGTCAAAAATAGAGCCAAGTAAACGCATCTCGAAAATCTGAGTTACCAATAGCCAAATAATGACAAACACCAATATGCCAGTAAACAAGTTGATTGAACCCGTAGATTTCATCAACTTATAGGTATAGTAAAGTAGCGCTGCTACCAGTAGGATATCAATAAAATCCTTGACACTAAAATCAAAAAACACGATAGTTATATTTTTTAGATTTGGCCTAACGCTCTAGGGAGTCAGACTCTTTAATCTTATTAATGATCTCAACAACTTCTACTGCTTGGGCAACATCGTGGACTCGCAAAATATTGGCCCCACGCTCTAAGGCCAACGTATGTAAGACAGAAGTACCGTTTAAAGCCTCCTCGGGAGTAGTACCAAGCAACTTGTAAATCATAGACTTACGCGAAACACCCACCAATATAGGTAAATCAAATATAGCAAACTCGTCAAGTGCTGCTAATAATTCATAATTCTGTGTCAGTGTTTTAGCAAAGCCGAAACCAGGATCGAGTATAATATCATTAACACCCAGCTCTTGAAGCAACCCGACTTTATGAGAAAAATATTCAAAGACCTCTTTCAGGAAATTCTCGTAACCCAAAGAGGCCTGCATTGTCTGTGGCGTACCACGCATATGCATAATAATATAAGGCACATGAAGCCTAGCCATAGTTTTGAACATATTCTCATCCATCTGCCCAGCCGAAATATCGTTAATTAGGCCTACGCCATACTCTTCAACACACATTCGTGCAACATCTGCTCGAAAAGTATCTACTGAAATCACAGCATCAGGTGCTACCTGATAGATACTCTTCAAACCAAAGCGTAACCGATCCATCTCCTCTTCTTGAGATACATCGGCAGCACCAGAGCGTGACGAATAAGCCCCAACATCAATGATACTTCCTCCCTGATTTAAAATCTCAAGGGTACGATCAGCAATAGCTTGACTAGTCTGTGTCCTACTTGCCGCATAAAAAGAGTCGGGCGTAAGATTAAGAATTCCCATTACCTGAGGGCAGGATAAGTCTACAAGCTCTCCTTTAAGATTGATATATCGGGGACAAACACTGTTCATAACTCTATATTTTAAATGACCTCTTACAAATGTAAATAAATAAATTGGCTAAGCATTTAGATTTAGCCCGAAAAGCAAGTAAGGCAATAAACCAAAATGAGCTAGTGGTAACTAGTAAACCAGTAGCTCGGAGCATCAAAGCGAGTAAGTAGGAAATAACATACCACCACGGATAAAAATAAGCCATAGAATAAACTAGTTGTCCATAAAATCGTTTATATTTATTCAAATATTGATGAAGCCTCACAAAACAGCTCTCGGATATATAGCCTACTTTTGTAGACGACTAGTTAAGAATATAAAACACAGAAGAATGTATATAAAGTCACTTTACGAATATTTCAGAACCTGCGATTACAATGTAACCACAGACAGCCGAAATTGCCCTAAGGGTGCTTTGTTTTTTGCACTAAAAGGAGATAATTTTGATGGCAACAAATACGCTGCTTCAGCACTCGAAAACGGTGCTGCTTATGCAGTAGTCGATAACCCTGAGGTGATCCCTTCGCATACGGATCGCTATATATTGGTACACGACACATTATTGGCTCTACAACTTATGGCCAATTACCACAGACAGCTCTTGGATATCCCTCTTATCGCTATTACGGGCACAAATGGTAAAACAACAACCAAGGAGTTAATTGCTGCAGTACTTGAAAAGACTTATAAGGTGCATTATACCAAGGGAAACCTCAACAACCATATTGGTGTACCCTTGACACTTCTTGGACTAAAAGCTTGGCACGAAATTGGAGTTATTGAGATGGGTGCAAACCACCCAGGAGAGATTAAGGATTTAGCTCGAATCGTACAACCCAGTTGTGGAATTATTACAAATGTTGGTAAGGCTCACTTGGAAGGGTTTGGTTCTTTTGAGGGTGTAGTTAGCGCTAAGGCCGAACTTTACGATTACCTCCGACTCAGCAGAGATAGTACCGTGTTTTTGAACAACGACGACAAGCTGCTCAAAGACAAAGCCGAGGGGATAAATCATCGTCTAACTTACGGTGTTACTCAAGAGGCTGACGTTTGCGGCAAGAAATCTTCCGACTCGATCACGCTAACCGTAGATTGGAATGAATCAAAACGTCCCGAAAACAAATACACCGTAAACACGCAATTGGTAGGTGATTATAATTTATATAATGTACTTTCGGCCATTACAATAGGATTATACTATAAGGTTCCTTCGCAAGATATAAATCAAGCGTTGAGCGAATATAGCCCTTCGAACAACAGGTCACAACTCAAGTCTACTGCAAAAAACAAGCTAATTATTGATGCCTACAATGCAAACCCTACAAGTATGCATGCTGCCCTAAAAAACTTCAGCCAAATCAAAGCTAAACATAAATTGGCAATCCTTGGTGATATGAGAGAGTTAGGACAAGACAGTGATGTGGAGCATCAAAACGTGCTCAATTACCTTAACTCAACCCCAGATATTAATCAGGTTTACCTCGTTGGGCAGGAGTTTGGCAAGCTAGATTCAAAATACAATAACTTCGAAGATGTTGATAAACTCATTGAAGACCTAAAAGCAAATCCTATTGAAGATCATACGATCTTGATTAAGGGATCAAACGGAATCAACTTATCTAAAATAGTTGAATTCTTATAAATTGCGTTTCTCAAACCAAGTCCTAAAAAAGAAAAACATAAGTAGCGAGGCAAGCAACGCACCTGCGCAATTGGCTAAAAAGTCGAACCAATCGCCACCACGGTAAGTTGTATAGTGGGCTTGGATAAGCTCAAAGAGACCACCAATGAAGCATGGAAGAATAAAAGCAATAGTCCAGCCCCAACAAGGTTGGACTATTTTAAATCTAAACAGGTCAAACCAAAGTGTTACGGATAGTCCAAAATACATACTCCCATGCACAAGTTTATCTAAATGAGGAATGGTACTAATCCCTAACGATCCTGAAGGTTTAAAGAACGACAAGTAACAGATTACGAGTAGGACAAGAAGTGAGAGGGGAAATTTTGATACTATTTTTTGCATAAAATCTTAATTTGTAGAGCCGAATATAGTTGAATTTATTTAAATTAGACTCCTCTATCAACCTTAGTTAAGCCCCATGCAATGGAAAGACTTCCTTTATTTTAGCAAACGAGAACGAAAAGGCATACTTATTCTACTATTCCTAATCGCTATAATAAGCGTTGGCATTGAAATAGCCAATAAGCTGACAAAGCAAAATCAGAATACAGCTGATCTGCCCGAGGAGACTCAACATAAGTTTCAGGAATATCTGAGTTGGCAGAAAGGGCTAAAACCAAAACCCACTCAAATAAAATCCACCTTCGATCCAAACATCTGCTCACTTAACCAGCTAATTGAGCTGGGAATACCACTAAAAGTAGCTAAGAATATCGTTAGCTACAGAAAAGCAGGCGGTGTATACCATAAAAAAGAAGATCTACTCAAGCTCTACAATATAGACCAAACAACCTATGCTATCCTAGCCGACTATGTTGAGATAAAAAGCACAAAAGCCAGTAGCAAGGTGAAAACTCAAGCTAAAAAACAAAAGCCTACACAAAAGTTTATCATCACCCAGAAACTTTCTCTTGGTACTCAACTGGCTTTAAACGATTGTGACACAGTAGAACTCAAGAAAGTACCAGGTATAGGCTCTTACACAGCTCAAAAAATTTGCAGATACCGACAACGCCTAGGAGGATTCTACACCACAACTCAGCTACACGAAATTGGGTTGAGCCAAGAGCTGGACAGTTGGTTTACAATTGATAGTACAAGAATACAAAAACTTAAACTCAACGAGAGTAGCTTTCAGACATTGGTACGCCATCCCTACCTAAGTTATGAACAGGTTAAAGCTGTATTCAACTTCAAACGTAAACATGGCAAAATAAAAAGCATCAAACAGCTCCAATTACTTGAAGAGTTTGATGCCCATACAATCAACCAATTAACACCTTATCTGTCTTTTAACTGACCATCAACAAGGTGAATAGTTCTATCGGTAAGTTCTGCTAATTTCTCATCGTGAGTTACGATTACAAAGGTTTGCCCCAATCGGTCACGCAAGTCAAAAAAAAGCTGGTGTAAGTCTTCTTTGTTTTGAGTATCCAGACTCCCCGAGGGTTCATCGGCCAACACTACCGCTGGGTCATTAACCAAAGCACGAGCTACAGCTATACGCTGTTTTTCACCACCCGAAAGCTCATTGGGCTTATGCTCAGCCCGATCAGATAACCCCAACATTGTAATTAAGTCGAGTGCTTTGTCTTGAGCCTCAGGCTTTGACATACCACCAATCAGAGCAGGCATCATCACGTTCTCCAAAGCGGTAAACTCGGGAAGTAACTGATGGAATTGAAATATAAAACCAATCTCTTGATTCCTAAATCTAGCAAGCTCTTTATCTTTTAGTCCACTGATTCGCTGGCCATTAATCACAATAGAACCAGAGTCGGGTTTATCTAGCGTCCCTAGAATCTGCAATAATGTAGTCTTTCCCGAACCACTAGGACCAACAATGCTGACCACTTCGTTTTTATCAATTGTAAGGTCAATTCCTTTGAGCACTTGCAAAGCGCCAAAACTCTTGGTTATATTTTTAATTTCAATCACATCACTTGGTTTTAGTTCAGACCTATTAAATCTGTTTTATTACATACTCCGCTAAGAAACAACCAAACACAGCTGGCATATAGCTAACTGTCCCACAAGTCGATTTCTTGTTTTGTTCGTTTTCGATCAGTATAATTGCCTCAGGGTTGGGCATCTCTTTACTGTAAACAACAGGCAGTTTTTTACGCTCACCCATGATCTTAAAAAGTCTTTTACGTACAGCTCTGCTCAACTTACAGTTGACACATTTCCATATATCGTTAAATCCTACTTGTGTTATATCCGACTTAGCACCTGCTCCCATACTCGAGACTATTGGTATATCTCGTTTGAAAGCCTCAATAATTAGGAAGCACTTGGGAGATAATGTATCGATAGCATCGACTACAAAATCGTAGGCTGAACGATCGAACAGTTCTGCTATGGCCTCATCTTTGATAAAAAGGGGCAGTAGATTGAGCTCCACATCGGGGTTAATTTGTTTTAATCGCTCACCCACAACTTCAACTTTCTCACGACCTACAGTAGAGTGTAATGCAGGCAATTGTCGGTTAATATTACTGGGTTGGATAGTATCTCCATCAACTAGGGTCAACCGACCAACTCCTGCTCTACACAAGAGTTCTGCAGTATATGATCCAACTCCACCAACACCAACAATCAACACATGTGCCGCTGAGAGTCTTTTCATTTTGTCTTCACCAAAGAGTAGTGAAGTTCTTTCTTTCCATTGCTCCATCAAATATATATTACTTCTGAAATAAATTAGTAAACCACTGTACCACCTGCTGACAAATACCCACGTTGGTTTGTCTTATTGGTGCTGCAAATGTAATAACCTCATGTGAATCTCCGAACTGATCGGGGTAAAGAATTGCTAAACTATTATTAGAAAAGTATTTAGAAAGTAGGTTCGGTAACTCTTCAAAAGAGTTACGATAAGAGATTGAACCTCTACGGGCACTCACTACCACAAAAAGATGGTCGTAATGTACTTGCTGGGTTAGCAACAACAGGTCGTCCCAGTGTTCGAGCTCACTATACCCTACACGCAAGGCTTTATAGTGATGATCTATATATCCTTTGATATAACCTAGCGTATTTTGATCGGCAAAAAAATGTACCCTACACCCCAGTTGTCCACCCATACGACACAAGCGAGTTATCCATTTGGTGAAACCCGACTCTTTCTCAGCGCGAGGAGGAACCGCTACAATAATTTTACGTAGGGTATTGACAGGCATGAGTGCACGAACAATAAAGATCTGCTTATTGGTCGAATTCAGAAGGTTTATTGATTTAACTCCAAAGAAGGAGTCAACAATATTGGCCTTCTTGTGCAAGCCAATAACAACATCTGTAATACCCTGCTCCTTAATGGTGTGTAACACTCCTGAAACAACACTAACATCGAATCGCATAATGGTCTGAATATCCACATCACCAGCTGCCCCAATTGAAGAGGCATGCTTTAGGCATTGCTGACCTCGAGCCTCAACCTTGTCTGAAACAAGTTCATCGTTAATAATATGGATAGCCACTAAAGAATCTTTGACTTTTTCGTCTCTAATGAGCAAAGCCATATTGATTAGGTCTTCAATGGTATTGGGGTTAGCTACAGGAATAAGGATACGCTCCTCCTCCTTTTTCTTATCATCTTTCGAATCGAAGCTATCAGAGGATAGTGCAATCTTTCGAGCAGCACGTTCGGTCACGATCGAGCTTATCAGACAGGTAAACAGAATCATAACTACCGTACCGTTAAGTACATCATCGCTTAGCAAAGGAACTCCAGGTGAAACCTCTATTTTGTTACCCACCAACACTGCAGCCAGCGTAGCAGCAGCTTGGGCATTACTTAAACCAAAGATTATGGAACGTTCGGATTTTTTTAGCTTATAAATCTTCTGGGTAGCGAGTGCTGCCAACCACTTCGAGAGTGTAGCAATCACAGTCATCACAACAGCCACCTTAAGCGCTTCACCACCTTTGAACATGGCACGAACATCGATAATCATACCTACACCAATAAGAAAGTAAGGTATAAATAGCGCATTGCCCACAAACTCCAAACGATTCATTAAAGGAGATAATTTGGGTATCAATCTGTTGAGCACAAGCCCAACCAAGAAAGCACCTAATATACCTTCAAGACCTGCCAGTTCGAGCAAGCCTCCACCAAAAAACACAATAGAGAGGACAAAGACAAACTGCATAATATTGTCTTCGTATTTTCTGAAAAACCAACGAGCAATGCGAGGAATTAGCAGAATAATTAGCACAACAACAACTAAAACCTTTAGTGTCATCAGGTACCAAAAATACTCACTGATTCCACCCTTATACATCCCTGCAATAACAGCTAATATTATTAGAGCAAAGGTGTCGGTGATGGCTGTTCCGCCAATGGTAATCCCAACACTTCGAAGCCTGGATAAACCATATCTGCTAATAATGGGGTATGAGATTAACGTGTGAGAGGCATACATACTGGCTAGCAAAACCGAGGTTATAATGGAGTAATTAAGTATATAAACGCTGCTTACAACACCCAAGGCCATAGGAATTGAGAAGGTTAGTAATCCAAAGACCAAGACTTTAGCCCGATTAGCCTTAAAGTCTTCCATATCCATCTCTAGTCCTGCCAAAAACATAATATAATAGAGCCCGACCTTACCAAACAACTCAAAGCTACTGTCGCGTTCTAAAATATTAAAACCGTATTGTCCGATAACAACACCAGCCAAAATCATACCTATGATATGCGGAATACGCAGCTTTCCAAGTAGCATTGGGGCAAAAAGAATAACCAATAAGACTAGTAAAAAAATCCAAGTAGGATCGGTAATTGGCAAATGCTCACTTATAGTTAGCCAACTCATAATTTCTTAGTTTTGAATGTTACCACAAAGAAACTTAAAACAATTATTATATCCACAACAATAGGTTTGTTTCTATGAAATATGCTCTTAATAAGCATATTTTGACATATTTACTTTATCTTTGCTAACAACTATATCTTTATATCCACTTTCGGATAGATATTGTGACACATAACCACAAAGAATCATTAAATCATAGAAAAAATGAAAGTAGCAATTGTTGGAGCTAGTGGTGCTGTAGGACAAGAACTCTTACGCGTACTAGATGAAAGAAATTTCCCTGTAGAAGAACTTCTATTATTCGGCTCTCACCGTAGTGTCGGAAATAAGTATGAATACAAGGGTAAACAAATAGAGGTTAAACTACTTCAACATAATGACGACTTTAAAGGCATTGATATTGTCTTTGCTTCGGCTGGAGGTGGTACTTCAATTGAATTTGCCGAGACCATGACAAAACATGGAGCGATTATGATTGACAACTCTAGTGCGTTTCGTATGGACAAAGACGTACCTTTAGTTGTACCAGAAGTCAATGCTCAGGATGCTAAGCTTAGAACAAAAGGTATTATTGCCAATCCAAACTGCACAACGACTCAAATGGTTGTAGCACTTAAAGCAATCAATGACCTCTCTAAGATTAAAACTGTCCATGTGTCAACTTATCAAGCTGCTAGTGGAGCTGGCGCTGCTGCAATGGATGAACTTATTGAGCAGTATAGAGAAGTACTCGCAGGTAAAGAGGCGACAGTAGACAAATTTGCCTACCAATTGGCTTTCAACCTAATTCCTCAAGTAGACGATTTTACTGAAAACGGATACACTAAGGAAGAGATGAAGATGTATAACGAAACCAAGAAGATAATGCACGAAGACATAGAGGTAAGCGCTACTTGCGTACGTGTACCTGCCCTACGTGCACACTCTGAAAGCATTTGGGTAGAGACCGAAAGACCTATATCGGTCGAAGAGGCAAAAGAAGCTTTCTCCAAAGCTAATGGGGTAGTTCTGCAAGATAATCCAAGCAAAAGAGAATATCCTATGCCGCTGTTTCTTACAGGCAAAGACCCTGTCTATGTTGGAAGAATCCGCAAAGATTTGACTAATCCCAATGGACTTGCCTTCTGGACAGTTAGTGATCAAATCCGTAAAGGCGCAGCCCTTAATGCAGTACAAATTGCAGAATACCTGATTTTAGAAAAAGAGATTTAATACCCAAGGGGTAATCAGATTAATATATAGAAGCCGTTTTGTCGATTTAGACAAAGCGGCTTTTTTAGTGCTAATATTAAGGGTTATTTACATATAATCTATATATTTAGAGATAATCTTAAATGTAGTACATCTGACTATGCTCAAACTAATCTATATACTCACCATTATTCTCTATCCACTGAGTCTCTTTTCATCTACGAGAGAACTTCGTATAGGAGCCGAGCGTACAGCTCTTTATGTTCCACTTTTAGAAGGAAAACGCATAGCACTATATTCAAATCACACGGGTATGGTTGGAGAGCAACACATATTAGATATTTTACTCTCCAAAGGACTCAATGTTAAAGCCATATTTTCTCCCGAACATGGTTTCCGTGGAAATGCCGATGCCGGGGAACAAGTAAGCAATACCAAAGACAGTAAGACAGGAATCCCAATTCTCTCACTCTACGATGGCAAGGAGAAAAGGCCCAGTAAAAGTTCTATGGATAAATTCGATGTGCTCGTTATTGACATCCAAGATGTCGGCTTACGCTTCTATACCTACTATATCACGATGGTTCAACTCATGGATGCATGTGCTACCAATAATAGGGAGGTGGTTATTTTTGATCGTCCCAACCCGAACGGATACTATGTAGATGGTCCTATCTTAGAGTCTAAATATAAATCAGGAGTTGGTGGACTACCCATACCCATTGTCCACGGCATGACCTTAGGTGAGTTAGCGCAAATGTGCTTGGGTGAAGATTGGTTGCCTTCCAAAAAATCGTGCAAATTAACGGTTATACCTTGCGAACACTATACACATCAAACTATGTACCAACTCCCTATAGCACCTTCTCCCAACCTGCCAAAGAGATTCAAGCCATGTGGGCTTCAGACGTAGAATCGTTCAAGACAAAACGTAAACCCTATTTACTTTACCCTGATAATGAACTTTAAACAGAGTGCAAGAAGCCTTAATTGAGGATAATTATCTATAGAATAATTCGGCATATTTTATGATACTATTTAAAAAATACTACCTTTATAATAATAAGAAAACACTATTTATTTAAGAATACACTATGACAGCACCAAAAGACTATAGCGCCTTTTTGAAAGATGCTAGAGGTTTTATACCCAAAGACCATATTTACACCGACGATCTCCGTCGATTAGCCTGGGGTACAGATGCAGGCTTTTATCGTTTAATTCCTCAGATCGTCATCCGTTCTTCTTCTGAAGAAGAAGTATCTAAATTACTCGCCTTGGCCAACAAATATCAGCTGCCCGCCACTTTTAGAGCAGCTGGCACAAGTTTGTCTGGACAAGCTATTAGTGACTCGATTTTGATCGTAGCCGGCAAAAGTTGGGAGAAATATTCTATATCGCCCGACCACAAAGAGATAACCCTTCAACCAGGGATCATCGGAGAATGTGTAAATCAGATTCTTAAACCATTTGGTCGTATATTTTCGCCCGACCCAGCTTCACTTAAAAGTGCTATGGTTGGTGGTATTGTTATGAACAATGCCTCGGGTATGAACTGTGGCACACACGCCAACAGTGACAGCGTACTTAAATCAGCAAGAATTGTCCTTATTGATGGTACAGTACTCGACACTGGTGATAAACAGAGTCGTGAAAACTTTGCTAAGACCCATCCCGAGTTTATCGCTCGAATTGAGCAAATCCGTGACGAGGTACGTGCTGATAAAGAATTGACAGAACGCATTCGTTTCAAATACTCGATTAAAAATGTAACTGGTCTAAACATCAGACCAATGATTGCCTACGACGATCCGTTTGATATTATTACCCACCTCATGGTAGGCTCGGAAGGAACTTTAGCCTTCGCTTCTGAATTTACAATGAAAACAGGCTACGATTATCCACATAAAGCGAGTGCTATGCTCTACTTTAGTGATATTAAAGAGGCCTGTAGAGCTGTTGTAGCGATGAAAAAGCTTACAACTAAAGATGGCGAAACAACAGTAAAAGGTGCCGAGTTGTTAGATGAGAAATCACTATCATCGGTTAACGACCCAACTGGCTCTGGGCTTACTGCTGTGCTAACTGAAACCATGGCAACAACCAAAGAAGAGCTAGAAGCCAATATCAAACAGATAACAAAAGAGCTTGACTCATTCAAGACTTTTGTCCCTGTTTATTTTACAGATAATCCTGCTGAATATTCAAAATATTGGGCTATTCGTTCAGGCATATTCCCATCAGTTGGGGGTACTCGTAAATTAGGTACTACATGCTTGATTGAAGATGTAGCTTTCCATATCGAAAACTTACCCGAAGCAACTTTCGAACTTCAAGAACTTCTTAAAGAGCACCATTACGACGATGCTTGTATTTATGGACATGCTCTTGAGGGTAACTTCCACTTTATTATCAACCAATCGTTCGACACCCAAGAAGAGGTCGATCGCTACGAGTCGTTGATGGAAGATGTAAAAGTACTTGTTGCTGATAAATATAACGGCTCACTAAAAGCTGAACACGGAACAGGTCGTAACATGGCTCCTTTTGTTGAGCACGAATGGGGTACACCTGCATTTAAGGTTATGCGTCAAATCAAAGAACTATTTGATCCTAACTACTTGTTAAACCCAGGAGTAATCTTCAACGACGATCCTAAATGTTTTATCAAGAACTTCAAACCACTACCACTTACCAACGAGATTGTTGATAAATGTATCGAATGTGGATTCTGTGAGGTAAATTGTTTGACTTGTGGATTCACACTTTCTTCTCGTCAACGAATTATCATTCAACGCGAGATTTCAAGACTAGAACGTGAAGGAACAGATTCGGAACGTGTAAAAACACTACGTGATCAATTCCGCTATCTTGGTGAAGCAACATGTGCTGGTGATGGCCTATGTGCGACCTCTTGTCCTATGCATATTAATGTGGGTGATTTAACTCACGTACTTCGTGAAATGGAATTTCCTAAAGGTAGCACAGGTTACAAAATCGGTAACTATGCTGCTAATCATTTTGCTGGAATCAAGGGTGTATTAAGACCAACACTCACACTAGCCAATGCTGCTCACACCGTTTTAGGTACTAAGATTATGTCAGCGATGACTGAAGGTATGCACAAAGCGCTTAAAATCCCATTATGGACCCCAGCGATGCCACGTCCTTATTACTTGAAGAAGAAAAAAGAAATCCCAGCATTCAATTCGGTTAAGAAAGTTGTCTACTTTCCAAGTTGTTTGAACCAAACTATGGGACTCGAAAAGAAATCCCCTGAAGAGTTGCCACTAATCAATAAGATGGCTTCACTGCTCCAAAAAGGTGGCTATGAAATTATCTTCCCCGAAGGAATGGACAAGCTCTGTTGTGGAACAATCTGGGAAAGCAAAGGTATGCCCGACATTGCAGATCGAAAAGTCAAAGAGCTTGAAGACTCACTATGGGAAGCTAGTAACCACGGAGAATACCCTGTGCTTTGTGACCAAAGTCCTTGTTTATATCGTATGAGACACTGTATTTCTAGAATGAAGCTATATGAACCAGCTGAGTTTATTGATACATTCTTAAAAGATAAGCTTGAATTCCACCAAGGAAACACACCAGTTGCAGTACACGTTACTTGCTCTATGAAGAAGATGGGACTAGCCGACCAAATCATTGGTCTTGCTAAACTTTGCTCTTCTGATGTCTTGGTACCCGAAGAAGTAGGCTGTTGTGGATTTGCTGGAGATAAAGGATTTACTAATCCAGAGGTCAATGAGTACGCACTGCGCAAATTAAAACCTCAAATTGAAAAGCGCGGCGTTAAGATGGGTTACTCCAATAGTAGAACCTGTGAAATCGGACTAACTACAAATTCAGGCGTTCCCTACGCCTCTATTGTGTATTTAGTTGACAAGCACACAACTGCTAAAGGGGCTAAGAAAGCAGAAACTGCTACAGCCCACAAATAAGCACTGATACTAAATCAATAAAAAAAGGATTGCTAAACCATAAGTTTAGCAATCCTTTTTTATATCATAAAACAAAGAGTTTTTATAGATCGGTAATATCAAATAAAGTGATATCAAATACTAACGATGAATAAGCTCTAATCATACCTGAATCTTGAATGCCATATCCTGATTGATAGGGGATATAAACCTCCCAACGATCACCAACATGCATATGCTGCAAGATCTCAGTAAAACCGTTGATTAAACTATTTACAGTGAAATTAGTCGGCAAATCAAAATCTGGCTGCGGATTATCACCCGTAAAATTCTCATCAAAAATATCTAAGTGACGATATGCTCTAGTTAAATAACGGGGTTTATCAAGGTTACCCATCACAGCCTCATTAATCAACATTCCTCTATAAAAAACATTTACTTTGCTTGTTAAATTAGGAACATCTGAGGTTTGATCACCCGATTTAAGAATTTTATAGTAGATGTATTGATCCAAATTACGTTGGTCTTGTACTCTAAATAAATCAGGGTCGGTATTGTCTTCATAAACTGAGGATACAGAATCTATGAAGTGTTCGTTACGCTCTTTCCAATTCGCATACTTGCTTTCTGTTTTGGTTTCACTACACGAGGTAATGAATAACCCCAACAAGATGGCAAATGAAAGTAAATGTTTTATACTCATATTATTCGTTATTGTAATTTCTTTAATAGAGAGGTAATACTTACTCTATCTGCGATTATATTATTCAGGTCAGCAATTGCAACACGTTCTTGTTCCATGGTATCTCTGTTACGAAGTGTTACACAGTTGTCGTTTAACGTATCGTGATCTACAGTAATACAGTATGGAGTACCAATAGCATCTTGACGACGGTATCTCTTACCTATAGAGTCTTTCTCATCGTATTGACAATTGAAATGGAATTTCAAGTCATTAATGATATCCATTGCTTTTTCTGCTAATCCGTCTTTCTTAACAAGTGGCAATACAGCAAGTTTTACTGGAGCCAAAGCTGCAGGAAGTTTTAATACCACACGAGTACCATTTTCTAATTCTTCTTCACAATATGAACCAGCCATAATGCTTAAGAACATACGGTCAACTCCAATTGAAGTTTCAACAACGTAAGGTACATAAGATTGATTTAATTCAGGGTCAAAATACTTAATGTTTTTACCAGAGAATTTCTCGTGCTGAGCCAAATCGAAGTCAGTACGCGAATGAATACCCTCTACCTCTTTAAATCCAAAAGGCATAAGGAATTCGATATCTGTAGCAGCATTAGCATAATGCGCTAATTTATCGTGATCGTGGAAGCGATAGTTTTCAGAACCAAATCCTAAGTTCTCATGCCATTTTAAGCGTTGCTCTTTCCAACTTCTAAACCAATCTAATTCGGTACCAGGGCGAACGAAGAATTGCATCTCCATTTGTTCAAACTCACGCATACGGAAGATAAACTGACGAGCTACAATCTCGTTACGGAAAGCTTTACCAATTTGAGCAATACCAAAAGGAACTCTCATACGGCCACTCTTCTGAACGTTCATGTAGTTTACAAAGATACCTTGTGCTGTTTCAGGACGAAGGTAAACCTTCATTGCACTATCCGATGTTGAACCCATCTCTGTAGCAAACATCAAGTTAAATTGACGAACTTCAGTCCACTCACGAGTACCTGATATTGGACAAACGATCTCTTCATCAACTATGATTTGTCTTAACTCTGTCAAGTCGTTGTCATTTAGAGCTTTTGCAAAACGCTCATGGACAGCATCTCTTTGTTCTTGGTATTTGAGGACTCTAGCATTGGTGGATCTAAACTCTTGCTCATCAAACGCCTCACCAAATCGCTTAGCTGCCTTAGCAACTTCTTTATTTATTTTGTCGTCGTACTTAGCCAATTGGTCTTCAACAAGAACATCGGCACGGTAACGTTTTTTAGAATCTTTGTTGTCAATTAACGGATCATTAAAAGCATCTACGTGACCTGAAGCTTTCCAGATAGTAGGATGCATAAAGATAGCCGAATCAATGCCTACAATATTATCGTGAAGTAAGACCATGCTGTCCCACCAGTATTTTTTAATATTGTTTTTGAGTTCCACCCCCATCTGCCCATAATCATAAACTGCTCCCAACCCATCATAAATATCACTTGAGGGGAAAACAAATCCATATTCTTTACAATGTGAAACTAATTTTTTAAAAACATCTTCTTGTGCCATCTTCAATAATCAATTATCATTAATAATTTACATTCAATATCAATGTCTAGGCAGCCTAACAGCCTATAAATTAAATGCAAAGTAAGTGAATTTTTCAATTAAATTCGTATTTTTGTCTGTACATCATGCTAATATTGATGTTAAAATGATAAAATGTTGTTAAATCAGGAGGGAAACAAACTTTATGAGTGATGATATCCATTATAAATCAGAAAATAATCAATTTGACAAACCTACAGCATCCTCTCCAGAGCATGTAAAACACCATCTGTCGGGTATGTACGAGAATTGGTTCTTAGACTACGCTTCATACGTAATCTTAGAGCGTGCCGTACCCCATATAAACGATGGCCTTAAACCTGTTCAGAGACGAATCTTGCATTCAATGAAACGAATGGACGATGGGAGATACAATAAGGTTGCCAATATTGTTGGTCATACAATGCAGTTTCACCCACACGGTGACGCTTCTATTGGTGATGCACTGATTCAACTTGGACAAAAAGACTTCCTGATAGATTGCCAAGGGAACTGGGGTAATATTCTGACAGGAGACCGTGCTGCTGCTCCTCGTTACATTGAGGCTAGACTTTCTAAATTTGCGCTTGAAGTGGTTTTTAATCCTAAAACTACCGAGTGGCAAAAGTCGTATGACGGCAGAAACAAAGAGCCTATTACCCTCCCTCTTAAATACCCACTTATTCTAGCTCAAGGAGCTGAGGGGATCGCTGTAGGACTCTCATCCAAAATATTACCTCACAACTTCAACGAAATTTGTGATGCTGCTATTAATTATCTAAATGACAAGCCATTCACACTCTATCCAGACTTCCAAACTGGAGGTTACATAGATGTATCAAGATACAATGATGGAGAAAGAGGCGGAAACGTTAAGGTACGCGCAAAGATCAATAAAATTGACAATAGGACACTTTCAATAAGTGAAATTCCCTTTGGTAAAACTACAACCTCGGTCATTGATTCGATATTGAAAGCTGTTGACAAAGGGAAGATAAAAATACGTAAGGTTGACGACAACACTTCAGCTGAAGTTGAAATTATCGTGCACCTACCTTCTGGTGTATCTTCGGATCGCACGATTGATGCCCTATATGCCTTTACAGACTGTGAAATTAGCATTTCTCCCAATTGCTGCGTAATTGAAGACAACAGACCGCATTTTCTTACTATTAGTCATGTATTGAAACAAGCTGTCGATAACACGCTTAAACTTCTCAAACTGGAGTTAGAAATCCGTAAAGGAGAACTTGAGGAGAGCTTTCACATGGCTTCCTTAGAAAAGATATTTATTGAAGAGCGAATATATAAAGACAAAGAATTTGAATCGTCTAAAGATATGGATGCTGCATGCAAGCATATCGACAAGCGATTAACACCATTCTATCCACAATTTATCCGTGAAGTCACCAAAGAGGACATCCTAAGGCTCATGGAAATTAAAATGGGTAGAATCCTAAAATTCAATTCCGAGAAAGCCGATGAGATCATGGCTAAGATGAAAGCTGAAATTGCTGAAATCGATAAGGAGTTGTCAAATATGATAGGCTTCACTACACGTTGGTTCTCGATGCTAAAACAAAAGTACGGGAAAGAGCACCAGCGCATGACCGAGATCAGAAACTTCGATACAATCGAAATAACTAAAGTAGCCGAAGCCAATGAAAAACTCTACTTCAATGCCGAAGAAGGGTTCATGGGAACTGACCTAAAGAACAGTACGTTTATCAATAACTGTTCAAAGTTTGATGATGTAATCGTTTTTTATAGTGATGGTAAGTATATGATTACTCCCGTTATCGATAAAAAGTTTATTGGTAAGAATGTAATTCACATTGACATATTCCAAAAAGACGATGAACGTACTATCTATAATGTCGTGTATAGAGACGGTAAAGAGGGTGGCATATATTATATAAAAAGATTCTTTGTCACCTCTGTAATTCGAGATAGAGAATACGATATTACCCAAGGCACTCCAGGCTCCGAAGTAATCTACTTTAGCGCAAACCCCAATGGTGAAGCCGAAGTTATTCATGTTACACATAGAATTAAGCGAGGTGAACGCAGCCGAGTACGTAAGGTTGAGTTCGATGAAGATTTCAGTTTAGTCGCTATCAGAGGCCGACAAGCAAAAGGTAATATTCTAACCAAGCGAAGCATTAGAAAAATAGCACTAAAAGAACACGGTAAATCGACATTAGGTGGAGTTGATGTGTGGTTTGATCCAGATGTTAAAAAACTAAATCACGATGAGAGAGGACTATACCTTGGTGAATTTACTGAAGAAGATAGAATTCTTGTAATCACTGATAAGCATCTGTTTTACACCTGCTCGTATGACATAACAACCCATTTTGAAGGCAATATAAAGCATATTGAGAAGCTAGACGAAAAGAAAGTATGGACTGCAGCTCTAATAGACGCAAATAATAAAAATCAAACTTACCTCAAACGATTCTGTTTCGAAGATGTCAACAAACCTGAAAGTTACTTAGGCGGAAACAACAAGAGCGTAGAGTTGTTATTAACTGATAATGCTGAACCACTACTTAAAGTCACATTTGGTGGACCTGACAAACATAGAGATACGCTAACTGTGGATGCAGTTAAGTTTATTGATCAAAAAGGTTTTGGAGCAAAGGGTAAACGTCTGACTACCTATCAAGTTGAATCAGTAAAGGATATAAACCCGCACTCCGAACAAACAAAAGAAACTAAAGAAAGCGGGGACAAAAACATATCCACCAAACCCGATAAGGAATCAAGTGAACCTGAACCCGAAAACGAACTAAAAAAGAAAGACAGAAATGATGGTCAGATGGATCTTTTCTAATGCGTCTCTAAAAGGCTTATGGAAAAAACAATATTTGGGTGTTTACTAATCCTAGCACCTTTCTTCAGTGATATTAATGCACAGAATTTAGAAGATGTCGATGCCCCCAAAATTATAAATAGAGCTGTATCCTATGGCGTGGGGTACAGCAATATTTTTGACACCTACCTCTCGCCTCAAGAGTACAAAGGAATCGATTTTAGAATTGCTAGAGAGACCAACCGAATGACTCGTCTTTGGGATGGCAACGTATCGCTCCATAACTTCTTGCAAGCCGATATATCTTATACACACAACCATGTGGATAATAACAACTCATTTTCGGGACTACTCAATTGGAACATTGGTCTACACTACCAATTCAGGATTAGCCCTAATTTCAAAATTCTAGCTGGTGCCTTAATTGATGCTAACATAGGATTTATTTACAACCTAAGAAATGGTAATAATCCTGCGAATGCCAAGCTATATCTAAATTTAGCTCCCTCGGGTATGGCTATTTGGAAGACTAAAATAAAATCACTGCCCATCACTCTGAGGTACCAAGTAAACATCCCAATTATGGGAGTTATGTTCTCTCCACACTACGGGCAATCTTATTATGAGATGTTCTCTGTTGGCAACGATAAAGGACTTTTAAAGTTTACCTCACTTCATAATCAACCTTCAATAAGGCAGTTCATCAGCATGGACATACCAATCAATCGAGTAAAGCTTCGCCTAAGCTATATCATGGATATACAACAAGCTAAACTTAATAATATTAAGTCACATAACTATGGCCATGTATTTATGGTAGGGTTCGTTACAGATCTTATCAAAATACGCCCTAAGACAACTAAGCAAATTCCTGACAATCTAGAGGCTTACTAAACAATCAGAACTTAAGAAAATGGTTAAATCGACTATAAACAAATATTGGAAAGTACTAGCTCTTGCAATCTGTATAACGACTACTAGTAGCTGTTATAGAGAGGAGACAGTTGACAATTCACCCATGGGCAACTTTGAAGCTCTTTGGAAAATTCTCGACGAAGGATATTGCTACTTTACCTATAAAAACATCGATTGGGATGAGGTTTATTATAAATACAAACAACAAATATCATCCAACATGTCATCTGAAGAACTTTTCGATGTACTTGGAGAAATGACTAGAGAGCTTCGTGATGGTCATGTAAATCTAGCATCTTCGTGGAACCTAGCTAGATATTGGGAGTGGTATCAAGATTATCCGCGCAATTTTGACGAAACAATACAAGATAATTACTTAGGAAAAGACTACCGTATTGCCGGAGGAATTAAATATAAAATACTTGAAGATAATATAGGGTACATCTATTATGAAAACTTTGCAAGCCCAATAGGTGATGGAAATATAAATCACATATTAAAGCATTTAGAGCTTTGCGATGGCATTATTATTGACATCAGAAATAACGGAGGTGGAAATATAACAAACTCATCAAAATTAGCCTCACATTTTATAGAAGAGGAACTCATTACAGGCTATACAATGCATAAAAAAGGGCCTTCACACGATAGCTTTTCCAACCCATATCCTATCAAGTTAAGTCCTGCAAAAGGAATTAGGTGGCAAGAGGGTGTTGCTCTACTTATTAACAGGCATACCTATAGTGCTGCAAACGACTTTACCAATAATATGAGCTTACTCGATAATGTCACTCTTATAGGTGACCGAACGGGCGGTGGTGGAGGTCTTCCATTTACCTCAGAGCTCCCCAATGGATGGACACTTAGGTATTCAGCTAGTCCACATTTAGATGCAAATAAAGAACACATAGAATTCGGTATTGATCCAGACATAAAAGTAGACATGAACAACCTAGATAAAATGCAGGGTAAAGATACAATAATAGAAACAGCTAGAAATTTATTAAAAAAAGAGAGCTAAATATTTGTCAGATAAAAAGAAACATAGTACATTTGCATCGCAATCAAGCAATATCTGCGGATGTGGCGTAATTGGTAGCCGCGCTAGACTTAGGATCTAGTGTTGAGAGACGTGAAGGTTCGAGTCCTTTCATCCGCACATAAGAAGAGCTTCTGATATAATATCAGAAGCTCTTCTTGCATTCAGTAGCTTTCTACCTGTGGGATTTGCATATCAAGCATAGATTTTAGTCAAGCGATAAATAAAGAAGTTTACATCTCTTACTCCTCTTAAACTAGCTCTAAAAGATTTTATTTTAGCATTGAAGCTTTCAGCTGATGCATTTGTAGAACGGTTGTTGAAGAACTGTACTATGTTATAATAATTGGATTGGATGCTGACACCCTCTCATAAAGTGTGTAAGTTAAAATGATCGGCTTGGGTAACAACTTTACCTGAGCCGTTGTTTTATAATAAAAAACTTAGACATGTA